>CACIKS010000001.1 GCA_902587295.1 uncultured Pelagibacteraceae bacterium
GAAAGTAATAAATGAGGGAGATTCAAATGGTGCAAAAGAAATTATGCATAACGATTTTAAATTTCTGATGCATGCATCTGGAAAAACATTATTCAAGGATGATGTAGTAAAATGGGTTGGAATGAAAGATGTTAAACTAGACAAAGAAAGAATTCTTTTTGAAAACAACGAAGTTGGATTTATGCACGCTATTGCAAGTTTTAAGGACGGTAATAAAGAAGCGGTTATGTCTTATTACAAGTTTAAAGATGGAAAAATAGTACACCAAGAAACAGGCGCTACTAAATTACCAAAATAAAAAATAATGTGGAAGGCTCGAGTATTTACTTTGTATCCAGAAATTTTTCCAGGACCTTTAAACAAAGGTTTATATGGAAAAGCATTAGAAAAAAAATTGTGGAATTTAGAAGTTATAAACATCAGGGACTCTGCAGAAGATAAACATAAAACAGTAGATGATACTCCATTCGGTGGTGGGAGTGGAATGTTGCTTAAACCAGATGTTTTAGGAAAATCAATAGATAATAATATAAAAAAGGGTGAAAGAATTTTTTATCTTTCTCCAAAAGGAAAAAAATTTGATCAACAAATTGCAAAAGATTTGTCGAATGAAAAAACTATTAATTTGGTTTGCGGGAACTTCGAAGGAGTTGATCAACGTATTTTGGATACAAGAAATATAGAGGAAATTAGTATTGGGGATTATATTTTATCAGGCGGGGAGTCAGCTTCTTTTGTGGTTATTGATGCTGTATTAAGATTGTTGCCTAATGTTCTAGGTAATGAAAAATCGAAGTCTGATGAAAGCTTTGAAAACGGATTATTAGAGTATCCGCAATACACAAAACCTCAAATTTGGGAAAAAAAAAGTGTTCCAGAAGTGCTATTATCAGGAGATCACAGCAAAATTAAGGACTGGCGTTTATCACAATCAAAGGATATAACACGACGCCGAAGACCTGATTTATGGAAAAAATATTTAGATAAAGAAAAAAAATGAAAAATATAGAAGAAATAAATAAAGCTTACGTTCAAAAAATTGTATCGAAAAGAAAAATTCCTGATTTTTTTCCAGGTGATACTATTCGTGTTGGTGTAAGAATTGTTGAAGGAAAAAGAGAGAGAATTCAGAATTTCGAGGGCGTATGTATAGCAAAAAAAAATAGAGATATTAACTCTTCGTTTACTGTGAGGAAGATTTCATTTGGAGAAGGTGTAGAAAGAACCTTTGCACTTTATAGTCCAGTAGTTGGATCAATAAAGGTAATTAGATCAGGAAAAGTCAAGAGAGCTAAATTATATTACTTAAGAGATCGAAAAGGGAAATCAGCTAGAATAGCTGAAAAATTGAAAAAAAATATTGGTATTGAAGTTGAGGTAAAAACTACTGAACCAATGGAAGATCAAAAAGCATTAGTTTCTGAAAATAAAGAGGAGACAAATGCAGACCAAGAAAAAAAAATTACAGAAAAAAAAGAAGTTAAAAAATCTGATAACTTAAAGTAATTTTTTTATGTCAAAAACCTTATACGATAAAATTTGGGATGAACATTTAGTACATCAACAGGATGATGGCACTTCACTTTTGTATGTAGATAGACATCTAGTACACGAAGTTACAAGTCCCCAAGCTTTTGAAGGCCTGAGATTAAATAAAAGAAAAGTTAGAAAACCTAATTTCACTTTAGCTGTAGCAGATCACAATGTACCTACCACTGATCGTACAAAAGGTATTAATGATCAACAATCAAAAATCCAAGTGGATACACTAAGAAAAAATTGTAAAGAATTTGGAGTTCCTTTATTTGATATGAACGATAAAAGGCAAGGAATAGTTCATATTATTGGACCAGAACAAGGTTTTACTCAACCAGGGACTATAATTGTTTGTGGCGATAGCCACACAGCAACTCACGGGGCATTTGGTGCACTTGCTTTTGGAATAGGAACTTCAGAAGTTGAACATGTTTTAGCTACTCAAACTCTTATTCAAAAAAAATCTAAAAACTTTTTACTTAAAGTTGATGGAAGAATTCCTGTAGGTGTAACAGCCAAAGATGTCATTTTGAAAATTATAGGAACTATTGGTACTGCAGGAGGAACCGGATTTGTAATTGAATATTCAGGAGACGTTATAAGAAACTTCAGTATGGAGGAAAGAATGACCATATGTAATATGACTATAGAAGCAGGAGCACGAGCGGGATTAATCCAGCCCGATGAGAAGACTTTTGAATATTTAGAAAATAGACCTTTGTCACCCAAAAAAGATAATTGGAAAAAAGCTTTAGATTATTGGAGCAAATTAAAATCTGACATAGATTGCACTTTTGATAAAGAAATAGTTCTAAACGGGCAGGATGTAGTTCCACAAGTTACTTGGGGGACATCACCACAGGATGTAGTTCCTGTTAATGGATTAGTACCAGATCCAAAAAAAGAAAAAAATAACGATAGACGTGTAGCAATGGAAAGATCACTAGACTATATGGGATTAAAACCAAATACTAAAATGACAGATATTAAAATTGATAAAGTTTTTATAGGAAGTTGTACAAACGGAAGAATCCAGGATTTAAGAGAAGCAGCAAAACTTTTGAAAGATAAAAAAATAGCTGAACACGTTAATGCTATGGTTGTCCCAGGATCTGGACTTGTAAAAATTCAGGCTGAACAAGAAGGTTTAGATAAAGTTTTCAAAGATTCAGGTTTTGAATGGAGAGAACCAGGCTGCTCAATGTGTCTAGGAATGAATGAAGATCAGCTGAAGCCGAGAGAAAGATGCGCATCAACTTCAAACAGAAATTTTGAAGGTAGACAAGGCCGTGGAGGAAGAACACATTTAGTTAGTCCAGCAATGGCAGCTGTCGCAGCTATCGAAGGACATTTGTCAGATGTTAGAAAGTTTAATAGATAATATGGATAAATTTAAACTTATAAGAAGTATACCTGCCTATATTCCTTTAATGAATATTGATACAGATAAAATTATTCCAAAACAATTTTTAAAAACTATTAAAAGATCTGGACTAGGCAAAAGTTTATTTTATGAAATGAGATTTGATGAAAAAGGAAATCCAATTAAAGGTTTCATATTGGACCAAGAACCATTTAAGAATTCAAAAATATTAATAACAGGAAAAAATTTTGGTTGTGGATCGTCAAGAGAGCACGCACCTTGGGCTTTGCTTGATTTTGGCATTAAGGTAATCATAAGTGAAAGTTTTGCGGACATTTTCTACAATAACTGTTTTAAAAATGGAATACTTCCAATTGTTGTCAAAGACGAAACTATTAATGAACTCAAAGATTACTCTTCAAGGAAAGAAAATATCGAAGTTAAGCTTGAAGAACAAGAAATTATTTATGGAAACAAAAGTTTTAAATTTGAATTAGACTCTTTCAAAAAAAAGTGTTTGTTGGAGGGCTTGGATGATATTGCTCTATCACTCAAAAAAGTAAAAAATATAACAAATTTTGAGAGTCAAATGTCTCAAAATAAACCGTGGTTATAATATGACAGCTAATCAAAAAAAAATATTACTTCTACCAGGCGATGGTATTGGCCCCGAGGTTGTTGGAGAAACAAAAAAAGTAATTGATTGGTTTAACAAAAAAAAATCTTTAGATTTTAAAATAGACCAAGATCTTATTGGAGGCGCAGCAATAGACAAACATGGAGTGCCTATAACTGACGAAGTATTTTATAGAGCTTTAGAAAGCGATGCAGTAATTGTTGGTGCTTGTGGCGGACCACAATATGACAAATTAGAGTTCTCAAAAAAACCCGAAAGAGCTCTTTTGAAATTGAGAAAAGAGTTAAAATTATTTGCAAATTTGAGACCAGCAATTTGTTTTAAACAACTTGTAGATTCATCTACTTTAAAATCAGAAATAGTTTCAGGTCTTGACATTTTAATTGTGAGGGAATTAACAGGTGGAATTTATTTTGGTGAACCAAGAGGAATAAAGCCTATAGAAAACGGTGAAAGAAGAGGTGTAAATACGCACGTTTACACTACAAAAGAAATTAAAAGAATTGCAAAAGTAGCTTTTGAATTAGCTTCGAAACGAAATAATAAAGTAACATCGTGTGAAAAATCAAATGTTATGGAGGCTGGTGTTTTGTGGAGAGAAGAAGTTCAGTCGCTTAAGGATAAAGATTATAAAAAAATTGAACTAAATCATATGCTGGCAGATAACTGTGCTATGCAATTGTTAAAAAATCCAAAACAGTTTGATGTTATATTAGCTGACAATTTATTCGGTGATATGTTATCGGACGAAGCAGCAATGCTGACAGGGTCTTTAGGTTTATTACCTTCAGCTTCATTGGGTGATAAAGATAAAAATGGCAGAACTAGATCTTTATATGAACCTGTTCACGGATCAGCACCAGATATTGCAGGTAAAAATATATCGAACCCAATCGCGACAATATTAAGTTTTTCAATGGCATTAAAATATTCTTTGGGTCTACAAAAAGAATCTGCAATGCTAGACAAGGCTGTTGAAAAAACCTTAGAAGACGGTTTAAGAACCCCAGATATAATGTCAAAAGGCAAGAAAAAGGTATCAACCACAGATATGGGTGATGCAATTATATCAAATTTAAATTAAAATAGTTTCAAATGAACTTAGCTATAATTGGTGCCACCGGCAACGTTGGAAGAAAAACTATTGAGATTTTAGAAAAATCTAAAATTCAAATATCAAATTTATTTTTAGTTGCTTCTTCAAAAAGTGAAGGAAAAAAAATAAAATTTAAAGGAAAAGAAATAGAGATACAAAGTCTTGAAAAATATGACTTTTCAAATGCAAAAATAACTTTTTTTGCCGCAGGAAGTAAAATCGCAGAAGAGTGGGCATTAAAAGCAAGCAAAAAAACTATCGTAATAGATAATTCTAAATTTTTTAGAATGGATGCTAATGTACCATTGATTGTTCCAGAGGTAAATTTGGAGCAGTTAGCAAATTATAAAAAAAAAAATATCATAGCTAATGCTAACTGTTCTACAATACAAATGGTTGTTGCTTTAAAACCTTTACATGATCACTTTAATATAAAAAGAGTTATTGTTTCTACATATCAATCAGTATCTGGCGCAGGCAGAGCGCCAATGGATGAGTTATTAAATCAATCAAAAGATTATTTAGATGGAAAAAAAATTTATTCAAAAAATTTTACAAAACAAATTGCATTTAATTTGATACCTCATATCGACGAATTTGTTGACCAAGGTTATACAAAAGAGGAGTTGAAAATGATCAATGAAACAAAAAAAATTCTTGATCCACAAATACAAGTATCAGCTACTTGTGTTAGGGTTCCTGTAATGGTATCTCACTCAGAGTCAATAAATGTAGAATTTGAAAAACCATTTGATATTAAAAAAGTCAAAGAGATTTTAATCAAATCAAAAGGCTGTAAAGTTATTGATGAAAGAAAAGATGGGGGTTATATAACCCCATTAGAAGCGGAAAATAGTTACTTAACATTCATTTCTAGAATTCGTAAAGATAGTTCTAATAATAAAGCAATAAATATGTGGGTAGTTTGTGATAATTTACTGAAAGGAGCTGCATTGAATACAGTTCAAATAGCTGAAAAACTAATAGAAAAGTATTATGGAAAATAAAAATAAACCTTTGTCACCGCATCTACAAGTTTACCGGTGGCATATATCATCACTTCTATCGATTACTCATAGAATTGTTGGAATAATAAATTTTTTCGGTATTATTTTTATTTCTTCAATTTTAATATTCAATTTTCAATTTTTTCAAATAATATCTCAATCTTTTTTTGGCAAGTTTATAATTATATCGTTATGCTGGTCGTTTAGTTTTCAAATTGTAAATGAAATTAGACATTTGTTTTGGGATATGGGATACGGTTTTGACTTAAAGGTATCACAGATAACTGGTATTATTGCGATAGTTGGATCTTTTATTTTGACAATTTTATTTTACCTTATCGGAAGGAATGTTTTTTAAAATGATTAAAGCTACAAAAAAATGGTTAACGACTAAGATTTCTTCAGGATTATTAATTCCCTTTATGATATGGTTTATCATTAATTTCGTATCATTATTTGATGCTAACAATTCTCAAATAACATCATTCTTTTCCGATATATCAACCAAAATAATATTTTCTTTATTTATAGTATTAGCTTTTACCTTTTATACCCTCACTATAAGCGAGGTTTTTGAAGATTATATTAGCAATCCAAAAATCAAAAATGCCGCAAACAGATTCCTTGTTTTATTTAGTATAATAATCACATTAATATTAATTTTATTTTTAATTAAAACTTAATTTTATGAGTACATATAAAATCGTAGATCATGAGTATGACGTTGTTGTCTTGGGTGCAGGTGGTTCTGGCTTGAGAGCCGCTGTAGGACTTTCAGAAGCTGGTCTTAAGACAGCTTGCATATCAAAAGTATTTCCAACTAGAAGTCATACATCTGCTGCTCAAGGAGGAATTTCTGCTGCCCTAGGAAATATGGGAGAAGATGACTGGAGATGGCATATGTATGATACAGTTAAAGGCTCTGATTGGTTGGGTGATCAAGATGCAATTGAACATTTGTGCAAGGAAGCACCAAAAGCAGTAATTGAATTGGAAAAATATGGTGTTCCATTTAGTAGAACTAAAGAAGGAAAAATTTATCAAAGAGCCTTTGGTGGGATGACTAAAAATTACGGCAATGAATCTGTTCAAAGAACTTGTGCTGCAGCTGATAGAACTGGTCACGCAATCCTGCATACTTTATATGGGCAAGCTTTGAAACATAATACTGAGTTTTTTATTGAATATTTTGCTTTAGACCTGTTAATGAAGGATGGAGAGTGCAAGGGGCTAATTGCTTGGAACTTAAATGATGGAACAATACATAGATTTAGATCACATATAACAATTCTAGCCACAGGTGGTTACGGTAAAGTTTATTACACGGCAACATCTGCCCATACGTGTACAGGAGATGGAAACGGAATGGCATTGCGTGCTGGTTTACCTCTACAAGATATGGAGTTTGTTCAGTTTCACCCAACAGGGATTTACGGAGTAGGAACCTTAATCTCAGAAGGCGTTAGAGGTGAAGGTGGTTATCTTTTAAACTCAAAAGGTGAAAGATTTATGGAAAGATATGCTCCAAAGGCTAAAGACTTAGCTTCAAGAGATGTAGTGAGCAGATCAATTGCAGTAGAAATAAATGAAGGAAGAGGAGTTGGTAAAAATAAAGATTACGTTAATTTACATTTAGATCATCTTGATCCAAAAGTAATAGAAGAACGACTGCCTGGGATTGCAGAGTCGGCAAAAACATTCTGTGAAGTTGACGTAAGAAAAGATCCAATACCAGTAGTTCCTACTGTGCATTACAATATGGGTGGAATACCAACTAATTATAAAGCTGAGGTTTTAACTCTGAATGGGAAAGAATCTACTGTGCGTGGATTAATGGCTATAGGGGAAGCTGCTTGTGTTTCTGTTCATGGTGCTAATAGACTAGGGTCAAACTCATTAATAGATTTAGTAGTATTCGGAAAATCGGCTGCAAATAGGGCCGCAGAACTCATCAAGCCAGGAACGCCTCATGAAGAAATACCACAAAGTGAAACAGATAAATGTTTAGATAGATTTGATAAACTTCGTAATGCATCTGGGTCAACAAAAACTTCCGAACTAAGATTATCTATGCAAAGAACTATGCAATCTAAATGTGCAGTTTTCAGGACTGAAAAAACTTTAAAAGAAGGAATGGATCAAATCAGAAAACCTTTTGAGGGAATGTCTGATATTTCAGTTTCAGATAAGTCTTTACTATTTAATACTGACCTTGTTGAAACTTTAGAATTTGATAATCTTATAAGACAGGCAATGACAACAATAGACTCAGCTTATCATAGAAAAGAAAGCAGAGGAGCTCATGCAAGAGAAGACTTTAAAAATAGAGACGACAAGAAATATATGACACATACGTTAGCCTGGCAAAATGGAAATAATGTTAAGGTTTCCTATAGACCCGTTCATGCAAAAACTTTAACAAACGATGTACAATACTTTCCACCAAGAGAAAGAGTGTATTAATGGTTCAATTTAGCCTTCCACAAAATTCTAAAATTTTAAAAGGCAATTATTACAAAGATAAAACCGGATCAAATAATTTAAAAAAAATTAATGTTTATAGGTGGAACCCCTCCAGCAATGAAAACCCGAGAATTGATACATTTGAGGTAGATTTGAATGAGTGTGGACCCAAAGTATTAGATATTCTATTTAAAATTAAAAATGAAATTGATCCTACTTTAACTTTTAGAAGATCATGTGCACACGGCGTTTGTGGTTCGTGCGCTATGAATGTCGATGGAGTAAATACATTGTCTTGTATTAAATCTCACTCTGATATTAAAGGTGAATTAAATATTTATCCATTACCTCATTTGAAAGTAATTAAGGATTTAGTTGGTGATTTAACTACACTTTATAAACAATATGAATCAGTGGAACCTTGGCTTAAATCTAAAGTTGGAGAAAAAACATCTACAGAAATAAAACAGTCACAAGAGGACAGAGCAAAACTTGACGGTTATTACGAATGTATACTTTGTGCATGTTGCTCAACTTCTTGCCCAAGTTATTGGTGGAATGGAGATAAATACTTAGGACCTGCAGTTTTATTACAAGCATACCGTTGGATTACTGACAGTAGAGACGAGGAGAGAAAAGAAAGATTAAAAAAAGTTGCAGATGAACTTAAGCTGTATAGATGTCATACGATTATGAATTGTACTAATTCTTGCCCAAAAGGTTTAAATCCCGCAAAAGCAATTGGATCTATTAAAAAAATGCTTGCATCGAGTTAAAAGCTTAATTAATCATTAATAACAAAATGAATTCAATAGAGCATTTTATTGACGGTAAAATTGTTAAAGGTTCGTCTAAAAGAACAGCAAAGGTATTTAACCCTGCCACCGGTGAGGTAAGCTCCAATGTAAATCTTGCAAACACTGCTGATTTAAATAAAGCTGTTGAAGCTGCAAAAAAAGCCTTTCCTAGTTGGTCAGAAAAAACTCCGTTATTTAGAGCCAGAGTTCTTTTTAAATTTAAAGAATTGATTGAAAAAAACTATGACGAACTTACAAAGATTATTGTTTCTGAACATGGAAAAGTCTATGAAGATGCCAAAGGTTCTTTGACTAGAGGATTGGAGGTCGTAGAATTTGCTTGTGGAATACCACAGTTGCTCAAAGGAGAATTTACAGAAAATGTTGGCACAAATGTTGACAGCTGGTCTATGAGACAACCACTCGGAGTTTGTGCAGGCATTACCCCTTTTAACTTTCCAGCGATGGTCCCTATGTGGATGTTTCCTGTTGCAATTGCTTGTGGGAATACATTTGTTTTAAAACCATCCGAGAAGGATCCATCTTGTTCTATGAAACTAGCAGAATTATTTTTAGAAGCCGGTCTTCCTCCAGGTGTCTTTAATGTTGTTAATGGGGACAAAGAAGCTGTTGATGCAATAATTAAAAATAAGGATATTGCTGCTGTAAGTTTTGTTGGTTCAACACCGATTGCAAAATATATATATGAAAATTGTGCAAAAAATGAAAAAAGAGTCCAAGCCTTGGGAGGCGCAAAAAATCACTGTGTAGTAATGCCAGATTGTGATTTAGACCAAGCAGTTAACGGTTTGATGGGTGCAGCATATGGATCAGCAGGTGAGAGATGTATGGCACAATCAGTAGCTGTTGCAGTTGGTAAAATTGCAGAGCCCCTTGTCAAAAATTTATCAAAAAAAGTAGAGTCTTTAAAAGTAGGCCCAGGTTTAGATAAGAAATCGCAAATGGGTCCATTAGTTACTAAAGAACATCTAGAAAAAGTTAAAGGTTACGTTGATATAGGAGTCAAGGAAGGTGCAAAACTTGTAGTAGACGGGAGAAATTTGAAGCTTCAAGGTTATGAAAATGGTTTTTATATGGGAGGATGTTTATTTGATTATGTTAAAAAAAATATGAGAATTTATAAAGAGGAAATATTTGGTCCAGTCCTTTCAGTTGTAAGAGCAAAAGATTATAATGAAGCTTTATCTTTGGTAAATGATCATGAATTTGGAAATGGTACTAGTATATTTACAAGAGATGGAGATACGGGGAGATCGTTCGCAAGCAAGGTAAAAATTGGAATGGTTGGCATAAACATACCAATTCCAGTTCCGATGGCGTTTCATAGTTTTGGTGGATGGAAAAGATCTTTATTTGGAGATCAAAGCATACATGGGCCTGAAGGTGTTAGGTTCTATACAAAATTAAAAACAATTACATCTAGGTGGCCATCGGGTATCAAAACAGATCCAGAGTTTGTGATGCCAACAATGAAATAAAAATGAAAAAAAAAATATCTTTAATTGGAGCAGGACAAATTGGCGGTACTTTAGCTCACTTAATTGCATTAAAGGAGCTTGGTAATGTAGTGCTATTTGATGTTGCAGAGGGAATTGCAAAAGGGAAAGCACTTGACATTGCCCAATCCTCGTCGGTTGATGGTTTCAATGTGAGTTTACAAGGCACAAGCAATTATGAAGATACAAAAAATTCTGATGTTATAATAATTACAGCTGGAGTACCTAGAAAACCAGGTATGACTAGAGATGATCTTCTAGGTATAAATTTGAAAATTATTAAACAAGTGGCTGACGGTATTTGTAAAACTTCACCAAATGCTTTTGTTATTTGTATAACAAATCCACTCGATGTTATTGTAATGGCATTACAAAGATATTCTGGTCTGAAAAAAAACAAAGTTGTTGGAATGGCTGGAATATTGGACACGTCTAGATTTACTTATTTTTTGTCAAAAGAATTAAACATTTCAACAAATAAAATAAAATCTTTAGTCTTAGGTGGGCATGGAGACACAATGGTTGCAATGATTAAAAGTACAGAGGTTGACGGAAAGTCGCTAGAAGATTTAATTAATTCTGGAAAAATATCTAAAAAAAGATTAAATGAAATTATTTTGAGAACAAAAAATGGTGGGGCGGAAATAGTAAAATTTTTAGAGAAAGGATCAGCTTTTTATGCTCCTGCTGCATCCGGAGTTCAAATGGCTGAGAGTTATCTAAAAGATCAAAAAAAAACTTTACCCTGCGCGGCCTTCCTAAAAGGAGAATATGGAGTTAATAATCTTTATGCAGGTGTTCCAGTAATAATTGGAAAAAATGGAGTTGAAAAAATAATTGAAGTTAGTTTATCAGACGAAGAAAAAGTAAACTTTAATAAATCTATTCAAGCCGTAAAAGATCTTTATTCGGCTGCAGTAAAAATAGATCCTACTTTAGGTAAAGATTAAGAGTGTTTTTAAAATATAAAATTCAAATTTATTATTTTTTTTTAATTTTTTTATCAATATCATTCCCTATTTATTATGGAAATATTGGGGTCTTTCCAATCGATAGTTTCTTAATTTTTAATGGAGGATATAATGTTTTTAATGGATACCATCCATTTAAAGATTATTGGTCAATAACTGGACCTATACTAGACTATTTTCAATCAATTTTCTTTTTAATATTTGGCATAAATTGGTTGAGTTATATTTTACATGCTTCGGTAATCAATTCATTATTAGTTGTAATTTCTTTTTATTTTTTTTACAAAATGAAATTAAAAGAAGAGCTCTCATTTTTATACTCTCTTTCAATCGGGATCTTAGCTTATTCACAAACAGGTACTCCATTTATGGATTATCACGCATTTATCTTTTCATTTATTTCAATAATATTTTTGCTATTAGGATTGCAATTTAAAAAAAATATATATTGGTTTTTCTCAGCATTTTTTTTATTTATTTCTTTTTTTTCCAAACAAATTCCTTCAAGTTACTTGGCAATTTTTTTAATTTTAATTTTTTTTTCATTTTTTTCTTATTTTAAAAAAAAATATTCAAGCAACCTACTTTTTTTTATGTATACCCTGATCGTATTATTCTTAATATTTTTATTAGGTATTTTTATTGGTAAAATTCCAATGAGCAATGTTTTAAATCAATACTTTCTATATCCAATTGGAATAGGTCAGGAAAGAAGTGAACTTTTAAATTTTGATTTAAAAAATACTATATTTCAATTTAAATACCTATACTTTGCAATATTACCTTACATTATTGTATTTTCTTTTAATTTTAAAAAAATAAATAAACATAAGGAAAAATATAAAGAGCTTATTTTTTTAACACTTATTGCAGGTACTTTTGTAATTTTTATATACGCACAGCTTATTACTTTGAATCAGGTGTTAATTTTTTTTACAATACCTTTTTACCTTGCTGTTTCTCATATCTATAACGTAAAATTTTTTAAAAATATTAACTTGTCAATTTTTTTAGTCTTGCTTTTATTTTTTTCAACAACAAAATTTCATTTGAGATTCAATGTAGAAAAAAAATTTATGGAACTTTCAAATAGTAACCTAGATCTCGCTATTGATGCTTATTCACTTGGTAATATTCTTAAAGGATTAAAGTGGATATCTCCTAAATATGATGAAAATCCTCAAAAAGAATTATAAAAAATTTTTTACAAAAAGTATTAAAAAACAGAATATAAAAATTATATATTTGATCGACAAAGAGCAAAAATACTTAGATAATATTTATCAAAATAGTAATTGTATTGGTTATACACAAATAAACCCGATTACCTTAAGAGCTAATATAGAAAAATGCGATTAATTATCTATTATAATTCATAACAATGAATATACACGAACATCAAGCAAAAAAACTTCTGAAAGAGTTCGGTGCGCCAGTTACAAATGGAGTTGTAATTTTAAAACCTCAAGACCTATCGGAAAAAATAAAAAATCTTAAATCAGATAAACTAGTTTTAAAGGCTCAAATTCACGCAGGAGGACGAGGAAAAGCTGGAGGAGTAAAGCTTATTGATAGATCTAAAATCCAAGAGGAAGTAAAGAATATGTTTGGTAAAATTCTTATAACTCACCAAACTGGACCAGAAGGCAAAGAAGTAAAAAGAATTTATATTCAGGAAGCATATGACATAGATAAAGAATTTTACTTATCTTGTTTAGTCGATAGAGAAAGTTCAAAAATAGCATTTATTTCTAGTACTGAAGGGGGAGTAGATATAGAGACTGTTTCAAAAAAAAATCCTGAAAAAATTATAACTACCAAAATTGAATTAAAAAAATCTCTTACAGACGAAGATATAGAGAAGGTTATAAAGATATTTTCATTTGACAATGTTCAAAAAAAAGAAGCAAAAAATTTATTAAATGCATTATACAATATTTTAATTGATAAAGATGCTACTTTGATCGAGATTAATCCATTGATTATTACCAAACAAAAAAAAATTATTTGTTTAGATGCTAAAATGAACTTTGATGATAATGCATTGTTTAGAAGACCAGAAATTTTTAAACTTAGAGATTTAAACGAGGAAGAACAAGTAGAAACCGAAGCTAGTAAATTTGGATTAGCATATATTAAACTAAATGGCTCAATAGGTTGTATGGTTAATGGAGCAGGATTAGCAATGGCGACTATGGATATAATAAAATTATACGGGAAAGAGCCAGCCAATTTTCTCGATGTAGGTGGTGGAGCTTCAAAAGAACAAGTTTCAGCAGCTTTTAAATTAATTTTGTCAGACAAGAAGGTCAAAGGAATTTTAATAAATATTTTTGGTGGAATAATGCGTTGCGATGTACTTGCTCAAGGAGTTGTTGAAGCTGCTAAAGAAATTAATATTAAAGTACCTTTAGTTGTAAGACTTGCTGGTACCAATTTCGAAAAAGGTAAAGAAATTTTAGACAAATCGGGATTAAAAATATTATCTGCTATTGATCTCAATGATGCAGCTAAAAAAATTGTAGATGCAATAAAATAAATGTCCATTTTAGTAAATAAAAAAACGAAAGTAATATGCCAAGGATTTACCGGAACACACGGAACATTTCATTCTGAGCAAGCAATAAAATATGGAACACAATTAGTAGGAGGTGTTACACCAAAAAAAGGTGGACAAAAACATCTTGGCTTACCAGTATTTAACACTGTTAAAGAAGCAAAAGACAAAACTGGAGCAAATGCATCAATGATTTATGTTCCACCAAAATTTGCGGCTTTAGCAATATTAGAGGCTCTAGATGCAAATTTAGATTTAATAGTTTGTATAACAGAAGGAATACCTATTTTAGATATGATGAGAGTTAAAAAGGTTTTATCAAAAAGTAAAAGTAGATTGATTGGACCCAATTGTCCCGGAATAATTACTCCAGAAGAATGTAAAATTGGAATAATGCCTGGCAATATACACAAAAAAGGTTCTGTAGGAATTGTATCAAGATCAGGAACTCTTACATATGAGGCGGTTGCTCAAACATCAAAAAACGGTTTAGGACAATCAACTTGTATAGGAATTGGAGGAGATCCTATCAACGGCACAAATTTTATTGATTGCTTAGATCTTTTTCTTAAAGATGAAGATACTCATTCAATAATTATGATAGGTGAAATTGGCGGAACTGCCGAAGAAGAAGCAGCTGAGTTTTTAAAAAGTTCAAAAATAAAAAAACCTATGGTTGGTTTTATTGCGGGACTAACCGCACCACCTGGTAGAAGAATGGGGCATGCTGGCGCGATAATATCTGGAGGAAAAGGCGGTGCAAAAGACAAAATTGAGGTTATGAAATCTGCAGGTATAACTATATCAAAATCACCAGCAGACATTGGAGAGACACTTTATTCAAAACTTAAAAGTTGAAAATTTAATTTTTATGTTAATATAGAAGTATAAATAATGTCTATAAATAAAAATAATAATATTTTTGAAAAAACTTCGTTTTTAGGCAACAATAGCTCTGAGTTCGTTGAGACATTGTATGCAGAGTATTTGAAAAATCCAAATAAAATTCCTGAACAATGGAGGGAATTTTTTCAAGGCCTTAATGAAAAAAAAGAGAAAATTTTAAATAATGCAAACGGTCCTAGTTGGTCACCTAAAAAAAAATTTAATCTTGTTCAAGAAAATATCTATAAAACTGAAAATAATAAAAATAGTAATTTAA
Source organism: uncultured Pelagibacteraceae bacterium (assembly GCA_902587295.1). GTDB lineage: Bacteria > Pseudomonadota > Alphaproteobacteria > Pelagibacterales > Pelagibacteraceae > Anoxypelagibacter. The sequence continues at coordinate 15,107 of CACIKS010000001.1, forward strand.
TAGAAACCTTAGATAGTAGAGATGTATTAGAAGCTGCAAAAGATTCTGTGAGAGCTAATATGTTGGTTAGGGCATATAGAATTAGAGGACACTTGATATCAAATTTGGACCCCTTAGGACTTCAAAAAATTGAAAAACATTCTGAATTGAAATATGAAACTTATGGTTTTACAAAAAAAGATTTATCTAAAAAAATATTTTTAGATGGTGTTCTCGGAATCCAAACAGCATCTCTTGAGGAAATTTTATCAATAGCAAAAAAAACTTATTGTCAAAATATTGGTTTTGAATTTATGCATATGTCTGATCCGGAAGAAAGAAAATGGATTAGAGATAGAATTGAGGGAAGAGAAAAGGAGATCAAATTTACAGAAAATGGAAGAAAAGCGATCTTCAACAAATTAGTTGAAGCTGAAGGGTTTGAAAAATTTTTGCAAGTAAAATTTGTGGGAACAAAAAGATTTGGTTTAGACGGAGGAGAGTCTCTCATTCCAGCCTTAGAACAAATTATTAAGAGAGGCGGACACCTTGGTGTAAAAGAGGTAAAAATTGGAATGCCTCATAGAGGAAGACTAAATGTGCTTGCAAATATGATGCAAAAACCATTTAAAGCCATCTTTAAAGAATTTTTTGGACAAAGTATAACATCAAAAAAAGATTTTGAAGGAGATGTTAAATATCATTTAGGTGCATCAGCAAATAGAGAGTTCGATGGAAATCTTGTGCACATAAGTCTTACGGATAACCCTTCACATCTAGAGGCAGTAAATCCAGTAGTATTAGGACAGGTCAGAGCAAAACAATTTTTTCATAAAGACAAAAGTAGAAAAAAAGTAGTCCCAGTACTAATTCACGGGGACGCAGCATTTGCCGGACAAGGTGTTGTAGCGGAATGTTTTGCTATGTCAGGTTTGCCCGGACACAATACCGGTGGAACTATTCATATTATTGTAAACAATCAAATAGGATTTACAACAGCGCCCAGATTTGCAAGATCTTCACCTTATCCATCTGATTTAGCTAAAATGGTACAGGCTCCAATTTTTCATGTGAATGGTGACGATCCGGAAGCTGTGGTCCACTGCGCAAAGATTGCTACAGAGTTTAGACAAAGCTTCAACAGAGATGTGGTGATTGATATGGTTTGCTATAGAAGATACGGCCACAATGAGGGTGACGAACCGTCATTTACACAACCATTAATGTATAAAAAAATTAGAAAACATCCAACAACATTACAAATATATGGACAAAAATTAATTAGAGAAGGATTAATTTCATCAGAAGTATACGAAAAAACAAAAAAAGAATTTAAAGATTTTTTAAACAAAGAATTTATTGGAGCTAAAGATTATAAAGTTAAAATGAAATGGTTTGACGGCGTATGGTCAAGATTTAAACCAGAGATAGGAAAAGACAGAAGAGGAGCAACTGGAGTAGATAAAGAGAAATTAAAATTGATAGGAAAAAAAATTACTCATTTGCCTGATAATTCTAACTTTCATAAAACTTTAATAAAGATATTTGAAAATAAAAGAAAAATGTTCACAGAGGACAAGCCAATTGATTGGTCAACTGCAGAAACACTGGCTTTTGCAACACTTTTAACAGAGGGTTTTTCCGTTCGATTATCAGGTCAAGACTCAGGCAGAGGAACTTTTAGCCAAAGACATTCCGTTTTAAGAAATCAAGACAGTCACGAAAGATATGTTCCATTAAATAACATATCAAAAGAACAAAAGAATTTTGAGGTAATCGACAGCCTTTTGTCAGAGTTAGGAGTTTTAGGTTTTGAATTTGGTTATTCTTTATCAGAGCCTGAAACCCTGGTTCTTTGGGAAGCTCAGTTTGGAGATTTTGTAAATGGAGCACAAGTAGTTATAGATCAATTCATTGCTTCAGGAGAGTCTAAGTGGTCAAGAGCCAGTGGATTAGTAATGCTTTTACCCCATGGTTACGAAGGACAAGGTCCAGAGCATTCTTCAGCAAGATTAGAAAGATTTTTACAATTGTGTGCCCAGGATAATTTGCAAGTAGTAAATTGTACAACTCCAGCGAATTATTTTCACGCTCTTAGGAGACAAATGCATAGAGATTTCAGAAAACCACTAATAGTTATGACACCAAAATCTTTGTTAAGACACAAAAGATGTATTTCTAATATAAGTAATTTTACAAAAAAAAGTTCATTTCATAGAATTCTCGAGGACGATGCTTATTTGGAAAATAATAATCTGATTAAATTAAAAAAAGATAATAAAGTAAAAAAAGTAATAATGTGTTCAGGAAAAATTTATTTTGATTTAATTGAAGCTAGAGAAAAAGCCAAAGATGATAAAACTGTTTTTCTAAGGATAGAACAATTATATCCATTTCCAGTAAAACAGTTAGGCAAACAATTAAAAAGATATGAAAACGCAAAATTCTACTGGTGTCAGGAAGAACCAAAGAATATGGGCGCGTGGAATACTGCGCGACATTATATCGATAGAACTTTAGAAATCATTCAAGTAAAAGGCGAAAAGGTTAAATATGTTGGTAGAAATGCAGCTGCGTCACCAGCTACCGGAAATTTAAATAAACATCTTGCAGAACAAAAAGAAATATTAGAAAAGGTTATAAATAAGTAAATGTCAGAAAAAATAGTAGTTCCAGCACTAGGTGAGTCAATTACAGAGGCTACAGTTTCCAAATGGTTAAAATCTGTTGGGGAAGAGGTGAACTCAGACGAGCCACTTGTCGAACTTGAAACGGATAAAGTTAATGTTGAAGTACCATCACCATCAAGTGGAGTTTTAGAAAAAATATCTGTTAAAGCAGGGTCGGTAGTAGAGGTAGGCGCCCTTTTAGGAAGCGTAGGAGAAAATAATTTAAATAAGAACAAAGAAATACAGGAAAAAAAATATACTCCTCCAAAATCAGATGAAAAAGAAATTTCTCTCAATGAGGAAATAAAAAAACCAAAAAAAATTAAAGAAGAGAAGAAGAAAGTGACTAACGGAGTAAAACCAATGATTTTAAATGAGGAAAAATCCGAACCAGCATTAATTCTAGAGGACGAACATATTCCTGAAAAATTTAAACAGCCTCAAAAAAAACAAACACTATCTCCATCTGCTAGAAAAATAGCTGCCGAAAAAAATATAAACTTAGAAGAAATAAAAGGCAGTGGAAAACATGGGGTAATTCTAAAAGGTGATTTGATAGATCTTATGGGCTCTAAACCTGGTCCAAATCTAAAAAAAGCGAAAGACGGCCCCGAAGAAAGAATTAAAATGACAAGGTTAAGATTAACCATAGCAAAAAGATTGAAGGAAGCGCAAAATAATGCAGCTATGCTTACAACATTTAATGAAGTTGATATGCATAATATAATTGAAATACGAAAAAATTATCAAGAAGAGTTTCAAAAAAAATATTCTGTAAAATTAGGCTTTATGTCTTTTTTCGTCAAAGCATCAATAGTAGCACTCAAAAATTATCCAGCAATTAATGCAGAAATACAAGATGAGGAAATAGTTTACAAAAATTACTATAATATAAGTTTTGCAGTTGGAACAGATAAAGGCTTGGTAGTACCGGTATTAGTAAATCCAGATGAAATGTCGTTCGCAGATATAGAAAAAAATATTGGAAGCCTGGGGGAGAAAGCGAAAAATGGAAAAATTACAATTAATGATTTACAAGGCGGAACATTTACTATCACCAATGGAGGGATTTATGGTTCGATGCTTTCAACTCCTATATTAAATCCACCTCAGTCAGGCGTTTTGGGTATGCACAACATAATTGAAAGACCAGTAGTTGTAAATGGTTCTATAGTAATACGTCCAATGATGTATTTGGCTTTATCTTACGATCACAGAATTGTAGATGGTAAAGAAGCTGTTTCATTTTTAAAAAATATAAAAGATTCTTTAGAAGAACCAAGAAGACTTTTTTTAAACGTTTAAAGCAATGGAAGAAAATTTTGATCTATTAGTTATCGGTGGAGGGCCTGGAGGTTATGTTTGTGCTATAAGGGCAGCACAACTCGGTTTAAAAACTGGCTGTATCGAGTCAAGAGGAACTCTTGGCGGCACTTGCTTAAATGTGGGATGTATTCCATCCAAAAGTCTTCTCAATTTATCGGATATGTATAGAAAAGCACAAAAAGACTATAATAATCTCGGCATAGAAGTAGGTGAAGTAAAATTAAATTTAAAAAAAATAATGATGAACAAAAGTAAGTCAGTTCAAGTTTTAACAAAAGGTGTAGAATTTTTATTTAAAAAAAACAAAGTTACATACATCAAAGGTAAAGGAGTTTTATTTTCAAAAAATAATGTAGTGGTTTATGAAAATGGAAAAAAAACATCATATAGCTCAAAAAATATCGTTATAGCCACTGGTTCATCATCAAGCTCTGTTCCTGGTATTGAAATCAATGAAAAAAATATAATTTCTTCAACGGGCGCTATATCTTTAGAAAAAGTTCCAAAAAGTATGGTTGTTATAGGAGGAGGATATATAGGTCTTGAGATGGGATCTGTGTGGTCCAGATTAGGCTCTGAAGTTACAGTAATCGAATATTTAGATCATATTACGCCAGGAATGGATAGAGAAATTTCAAAAGAGTTTCAAAAGATTTTGACCAAGCAAGGTATAAAATTTTTATTAGATAACAAAGTTACAAAAGTAGAAGATCAAAATAATAAAGTTATCGTTGAATTTAATAACAATACTACTAAAGCGAAAAGTAAAATTGAATGTGAGAAAGTTCTAGTTTCTGTAGGAAGGAAGCCTTATACAGATGGTTTAAATCTGTCAAAGATTGGTATTAATAAAGATAAAAAAGGTAGAATAGACATTGATAAAGAGTTTAGGACATCAGTAAAAAATATATTTGCAATTGGCGATGTTATAAAAGGACCAATGTTAGCACACAAAGCTGAAGAAGAAGGAATAGCCGTTGCAGAAATTCTTGCAGGTCAATCTGGTCATGTAAATTATGATGTGATTCCAGGGGTAATTTATACCTCACCCGAAGTTGCTGCTGTTGGAAAAACTGAGGAAGAATTAAAAAATTTAAACATAAATTATAAAATTGGGAAATTTCCTTTTATGGCGAACTCAAGAGCCAAAGTTAACAATGAAACGGAAGGGTTTGTTAAAATACTAGCTGACTCTAAAACCGATAAGGTTTTAGGAGTACATATAATAGGACCACATAGCGGAGATATGATTGCCGAAATGGCAATTGCTATGGAATTTGGTGCAAGCTCCGAAGATATTGCTAGAACATGCCACGCTCATCCAACGCATACAGAAGCTATTAAAGAAGCAGCTTTAGCAGTTGAAAAGAGACCGATTCATTTTTAAGTAAATTTATTTTTAAAAATAATGAAAGTGCCAGTTCTTATACCGAGAATTTTTGATCATCCACATACTTATTCGTCTGAAAAATTTGGAAAATTGAAAATAGGATCTATCGTTTTAGTTCCATTTGGAAAAGAAGAAGAAATTGGAGTTGTATGGGACAAAGAAGAGATTACAAATAAAAATTTTAAATTAAAAAGTATTAAAGAAAAAAAACCTGTCTCATTAAATGATAACTTAGTAAAATTTATTAATTGGTTTTCTTTATATAATTTAGCACCAAAGGGTATGGTGCTAAAGATGTGTTTAGGTGATGAAACATTTTTTTCAAATAAAAAGGAAAAATTTAATGATAGTCAAAAAATTAAAAAAAAATATATATTAAATCAGGAACAAAAAAAATGCCTAAAAGAAATAAATAATTTTGGCAATAAATTTAGTGCTACTTTGTTACAAGGTATTACTGGATCAGGTAAAACAATTGTTTATTTTGAAAAGATAAAAGAAAATATTTTGAAAGGTAAACAATGTTTAGTTTTACTACCTGAAATTTTTTTAACAAATCAATTTAATCAAAGATTTGAAGATTACTTTGGTTTCAAGCCAGCTGTTTGGCACTCAAAAATAACCAAAAAAAATAAAAGAATTATTTGGAAAAATATTATTAACGGAGAAATTAAACTAGTAGTTGGAGCACGATCGTCATTATTTTTGCCATTTAAAAATTTGGGATTAATAGTTGTTGATGAAGAACATGACTCCTCCTATAAACAAGATGAAGGCATCAGATATAATGCAAGAGATATGGCAATCTCAAGAGCCTCTATAGAGAATATTCCAGTTTTACTTTCCACCTCTATCCCTTCCTTGGAGACATTTAATAATGTTAAGAATAAAAAATATAATTTTACCAAGTTAGAAAAAAGATACAAAAACTTTTCTCTTCCAAAAGCTGAAGTGATTGATCTTAAATTAGACCGAAAGAAAAAAAATATTTGGCTTGATCCAAAAACAATAAACTTAGTAAAAAAATATCTTCAAAAAAAAGATCAAGTTCTTTTCTTTTTAAATAGAAGAGGCTATGCACCATTTATGATTTGCAAAGCTTGTGGTTCAAAACTTAATTGTCCAAATTGCTCAATCTTTTTAACTTTTCATAAACATATAAATAAAGCTATGTGTCACCATTGTGGTTACAAATCTAGTCCAAATTCTAGGTGCAAAAACACAGACAAAAGTTGTGATTATCAAATGTATGGACCAGGTGTTGAAAAAATTTATGCTGAACTAAAACAAATTTTTTCTGAGAAGAAAATCAAAATATTATCGAGCGATTTTCTAAATAAAAAAAAAGAAACTAAAAACTTACTTTCCGATATAGAAAATAATAAGGTTGATATTCTTGTTGGAACTCAATTAATATCAAAAGGATTTAATTTTCCTAATCTTAACTGCATTGTGGTTGTAGATGCCGATTTTTCAGGAATGGGTTTTGATCTAAGATCAACTGAAAAAAATATTCAATTATATAATCAATTAAGTGGTAGGGCAGGTAGATTTAGCAAAGACTCTCTCGTTATATATCAAACTTTTAATCCGTCAGATGAGACTTTAAAGAACATATTAGAAAATGATCCTGTCCAGTTTTTAGAGGACGAAATTAGTTTGAGAAAAGAAAAAAACCTTCCTCCATTTAAAAGATTAATAGCTTTAATAATATCGTCAAAAAATGAAAAAGATGGAATTATTGAGGCACAAAAAATTAAAAAAAATTTATCCATCCTTAAATCTGTAGAGATTATGGGCCCAGTTAGTTCTCCAATATTTAAAATTAAAAATAAGTATAGAACTAGGTTGCTTTTAAGATCTAGAAACAATCTTTTAATACAAAAAAATATTGCTAAAATACTTAAAAAAATTAATTTATCGAAAAAAATTAAACTTGCAGTTGATGTTGACCCTATAAATTTTAGCTAATATGCCTTTCAATCACACTTGAACAGAGCATTTTCCTATGATAACAAATCTCATTAAATCAAACACAATTCATTAAGGAACTACTTTGAGTAAAAATAGATCATTTTCAGGCGGTATATCACAAAGATACGCTTTGGCTTTATTAGAACTTTCTAATGAAACAAACAAAACCGAGGAGAACGTTTCTACTTTAAGCTCCTTTATGAAAATTTATAATTCAGATGATAATTTAAAAAACTATATAAAAAATCCAACCAATACAAACCAAAATCAAAAAGAAGTATTTGAGAAAATATTAAATGTTATTAATGCTAACAAAATTATTAAAAACTTTTTCTTTATTTTAATAATGAAAAAAAGAATATTTTTTGTAGGCGAAATTATAGAAGAATTTATAAGATTGGTTTCATCCAAAAAAGGTGAAATAAGTGCAAATTTATTTTCATCAAGAAAGTTAGACGACAGAACCATTTCAGAAATTGAAAAAGAGATTTCTGAAAATATAAAAGGAACTATCAAACTAAAATCCAAAGTAGATGAAAGTTTAATCGAAGGAATTGTGTTGCAAATTGGCAGTTTGATGATCGATACTTCAATTAAAAACAAGTTACAGAAATATAAAAAGTTGATGATAGAGGCTTAAAATGGACATAAACCCTTCAGAAATTACAAAAATATTAAAAGAGCAAATTAAAAATTTAGGAGACAAGACAGAAGTTTCTGAGATCGGAAAGGTTCTATCAGTTGGTGACGGTATCGCAAGAGTTTATGGTCTAGACAATGTCCAAGCAGGTGAAATGGTAGAATTCAACGATGGATCAAAAGGGATGGCATTAAATTTAGAAAGTGACAATGTAGGAATTGTAATTTTTGGTGATGACAAGTCTATTAAAGAGGGCGATACAGTAAAAAGAACCGGAGCAATTGTTGACGTTCCAGTTGGAAAAGAATTACTTGGAAGAGTTGTCGATGCTCTTGGAAATCCAATTGATGGTAAAGAAGGACTTAAAAAAGATATTAAAAGAAAAAGAGTCGAGGTAAAAGCTCCAGGAATAATTCCAAGAAAGTCAGTTAATGAACCAATGCAAACCGGATTAAAAGCTATTGATAGTCTTATCCCAATTGGAAGAGGCCAGCGTGAACTTATTATTGGCGATAGGCAAACAGGAAAAACAGCTGTTGCTATTGATACAATAATAAATCAAAAAAAAATTAATGAGTCTAATGATGAAAAAAAGAAACTTTATTGTATTTATGTTGCTATAGGTCAAAAAAGATCAACAGTTGCACAAATTCTTAAGACATTGCAAGATGCGGGAGCAATGGAGTATACAATCATTGTTTCAGCAACAGCATCTGACCCTGCTCCTCTACAATTTCTAGCACCTTATACTGGTTGCACATTTGGAGAATTTTTTAGAGATAACGGTATGCACGCATTAATTATTTATGATGATTTATCCAAACAAGCAGTTGCTTATAGACAAATGTCACTATTATTAAGAAGACCCCCTGGCAGAGAAGCATATCCTGGAGATGTTTTTTATTTACATAGTAGATTACTTGAAAGAGCTGCAAAACTTAATGATGATAATGGGGGAGGTTCGCTTACAGCTTTACCAATTATTGAAACACAAGCTGGAGATGTTTCGGCATACATTCCAACTAATGTTATATCAATAACAGATGGTCAAATATTTTTAGGAACTGAATTATTTAATCAAGGAATTAGACCAGCAGTTAATGTTGGGCTTTCTGTTTCACGAGTAGGGTCTGCTGCCCAAACAAAAGCTATGAAAAAAGTTGCAGGCTCAATTAAACTTGAATTAGCTCAGTATCGTGAAATGGCGGCTTTTGCACAATTTGGTTCTGACCTAGATGCCTCAACACAAAAACTTTTAAATCGAGGGTCTAAATTAACTGAATTATTAAAGCAAAATCAGTACAGTCCTATGACAGTAGCTGAACAGGTAGTTGTAATATATGCAGGAGTAAAAGGTTATTTGGATACTATTGATACAAGCGCAATTGGTTCTTTCGAAAAAGGCCTGTTAGAGTTGGTAAAAAGTGAAAAACCAGAGATTTTAGAGTCTATTCAAAAAAGCGGAAAAATAGAAGAAGACATAGATAAAACTTTGTCGGAGATTATTACTAATTATAAACAAACAAATTTTGAGAAAAAATAATGCCAAGTCTTGACGATCTAAGGAAAAGAATTGCTAGTGTGAAATCTACACAAAAAATTACAAAAGCTATGAAAATGGTGGCAGCTGCTAAGTTACGTAAAGCACAAGAAATGGCTGAAAAAGGTAGGCCTTTTAGCGATAAAATGGATGTCATTATTCAAAACTTGAGCAAGGCAATAAATGATCCTTTAAATGCACCAAGACTTTTAGTGGGAACCGGAGAAGACAAAGTCCATTTATGCATTGTAATGACAGCAGACAGAGGTCTATGTGGAGGATTTAATACTAATATAGTTAAACAAGCGAAGAATTATTTTAATAAAATTTTAAAAGGATCTAAAACTTTAAAAATCATTACTGTTGGCACAAAAGGCCTTGATCAGCTTAAAAGAGACTATGGAAAATATATTATTAAAAAAATAAACTTTAAAGATAAGAAAAAACTATCTTTCAAAGATGCGGAGACTATTGGCAATGAAATAGTAAAATTATTTAAAAATAAGGAATTTGATAAATGTATAATTTTTTTTAATAAATTTAAAAACGTAATGACGCAAGTACCTCAAACTCAACAAGTAATTCCTGCTAAAAAAGAAGAACAATCAGAACAAGAGGAACACACATCCTATGAATTTGAACCAGAGGAGGATGAGATTTTAGAAGATCTTCTTCCCAAAAATATTTCCACTCAAATATACAAAGGTTTCCTTGAAAATTCTGCAAGCGAACAGGGTTCAAGAATGACTGCAATGGATAATGCGACAAGAAATGCAGGGGATTTGGTGGAAAAACTTACTATAAATTATAATAGAAGCAGACAAGCTGCTATTACAAAAGAACTTATTGAAATAATATCAGGAGCTGAAAGTTTATAATGAGTAAAAATGGTAAAATCATTCAAGTAATTGGTGCCGTAGTAGATGTACAATTTGATGGCGATCTGCCAGAAATATTAACAGCTTTAGAGGTAGATAATAGCGGCAACAAACTAATATTAGAAGTTGCTCAACACTTAGGAGAAAATAGTGTGAGAACCATTGCTATGGATAGCACAGAAGGGTTAAAAAGAGGTGATCCAGTTCAAAATACTGGCGCCCCTATTAGTGTTCCTGTTGGCCCGGAAACTTTGGGAAGAATTATAAATGTAATAGGACAACCAATTGATCAAAAAGGTGAAGTTAAAACTAAAGAAAGATGGCCTATACATAGAGAGGCACCAAAATTTACAGATCAATCAACCGAAACAGAAATTTTAGAAACAGGAATAAAAGTTATTGATCTGCTAGCCCCGTATTCAAAAGGAGGTAAAATAGGTTTGTTCGGTGGTGCAGGAGTTGGAAAAACAGTTATTATTATGGAACTAATTAATAATATTGCTAAAGCTCACGGTGGTTTCTCTGTTTTTGCAGGAGTAGGAGAAAGAACACGAGAAGGTAATGATCTATACCATGAAATGATAGAGTCAGGAGTTATTAAACCTGATGGTAAAGGATCAAAAGCAGCACTTGTTTACGGGCAAATGAACGAACCCCCAGGTGCAAGAGCTAGAGTAGGATTAACAGGATTGACTGTTGCAGAATATTTCAGAGATAAAGAAGGCCAAGATGTTTTATTTTTTGTTGACAATATTTTTAGATTTACACAAGCTGGCTCAGAAGTTTCGGCCTTATTAGGCAGGATACCTTCTGCAGTTGGTTATCAACCCACCCTGGCTACTGATATGGGAAATTTACAAGAAAGAATAACGACAACTGGTAAGGGTTCAATTACATCAGTTCAAGCAATTTACGTCCCAGCGGACGACCTTACAGACCCAGCACCCGCAACATCTTTTTCACATTTGGATGCTACAACAGTTCTTTCTAGACAAATAGCTGAACTTGGAATTTATCCAGCTGTTGATCCATTAGACTCTACATCAAGAATTTTGGATCCAAGAATTGTCGGCGAAGAACACTATAGAGTTGCAAGACAAGTTCAGAAAATTTTACAAACTTATAAATCTTTACAAGATATTATTGCAATTCTTGGTATGGATGAATTGTCCGAAGAAGACAAATTAACTGTGGCTAGAGCAAGAAAAATACAGAGATTTTTATCTCAACCTTTTTTTGTAGCAGAAGTATTTACTGGAACACCTGGAAAATTAGTTAATTTAGACTCAACAATTAAAGGTTTTGATGCAATTTGCAAAGGTGATTATGACCATTTACCTGAAGCCGCATTTTATATGGTTGGAACTATTGAGGAAGCGATATCTAAAGCAGAAAAAATGGCTAAAGAAGCTGCGGCTTAAATGAGTGAAAATTTTAATACAGAAATTATTTCTCCGGAAAAAGTTTTACTAAGAGATAAAACCGAGTCTGTCACAATACCTTCATTTGAGGGTGAAATGACAATTTTAGCAAATCATATTTCGTTAATAACATTTTTAAGACCTGGAATTATTGAAATTAACGGAAGCAAAAAAGTTAAATATTTTATTGAGGATGGAACTGTTGAATTTTCAAATAATAACTTAGTAATATTGTCTTCTACAATTATTGAGACAATTAATCTCACAAAAGACAAAATTGATAAGATCATAGAAGAAAGCAAAAGTTTTCTTAACCGAGACACATTAGATGATAAAAAACGTTACATCCTCTCACACAAAATTGACTGTTTGCAAAGAATTAACTAATTTATAGTCTCTTTTATTTCTGGCAAAAGATTTTCGTAAACCTTTTTTTTAAAGTCAACAATTACATTTGTTAGTTTTTCAATATCTAACCATTTCCATTCAATAAATTCAGGTTTGTTTTTATTGAGATTTACTTCGTTATCGTTTCCTAAAAACCGCACAATAAACCATTTTTGCTTTTGACCTCTGTATTTTCCTTTCCAAATTTTTCCCAAAAGGTGTCTCGGAAGTTCATACTCAGACCATCCTTTGATTTCTCTGATAATTTTGATATTTTTTATTCCAGTTTCTTCTTCCAATTCTCTTTTCATAGCGTCAATTAGCTGTTCTCCATCATTGACTCCACCTTGAGGCATTTGCCATTTATCAATCGGATTGTCTATTCTTTTTCCTACAAAAACCTTATTTTTTGCATTTAAAACTATTGCACCAACCCCTATTCTAAGAGGAAGTTTTTTTAAATTATTCATATGGTAAGAAGACTTACAGCATAATTTAATTGATTGTCCGATGGACTATTAAGTAAAAATTTTTCACCCTCTTCTTCAATAAAAATATCTGGTTTGACTCCAACTTCTGAAATTGAGTTTCCTGACGGCAAGTAATACTTTGAAACAGTTAATCTTATTCCACCCCCATCACTTAATGGCATTATTGATTGAACAGATCCTTTGCCGTAAGTTTCCTCACCAAGAATTATCGCTCTTTTATGATCCTTTAAAGCTCCAGCAACTATTTCAGATGCAGAAGCGGAACCATTATTAATCAAGACAATTAGAGGCTTGCCGTTTAATTTATCACCTTTTCTTGCAAAGAACCTTCTATTCTCAATAGCTCTCCTACCTTTTGTTGAAACTATTTCTCCATCTTCCAGGAAGAAATCAGTTACATTTATTGCTTGGGTTAATAGTCCGCCAGGATTATTTCTAAGATCAAGGATGTAACCTACAGGTTTGTCATTTATTTCAAATTTATTTATTTTTTCAACTAATTGCTTACTACTGTTACTGTTAAACGCTTTCAATCTTAAATAAGCAATATCTTTTTTAATTATTTTTGCTTCAACTGATTTTACTTGAATTATTTCTCTTACTATAGTTTTTTGTAATGCTTTTTTTTCTCCTTTTCTTCGAATTGTTAAATCAATTTTTGAACCTACTGGCCCCCTCATTAATTTTACAGCCTCCATTAAGCTTTTTCCCTGCACCTGTGTACCGTCTATTTTAATAATATAGTCTCCAGCTTTGATACCTGCTCTTGAAGCAGGTGTATCGTCAATTGGCGAAATAACCTTAATGACTCCAGCTTCCATTCCAACTTCAATTCCTAAACCTCCAAATTCACCCTTGGTATCTACCTCCATACTCTTAAAAATTTCTGGACTCATATAAGCAGAATAAGGATCTAAATATTGTAGCGCGCCATTAATAGCTGAGTCTATCATTTCTGATTGGTCGACGTCTTCCACATATTCTTTTTTAATTTTTTCAAGAACTTCTCCAAATAAATCAATTTTTTTATAAATATTTTCATCTGTATTGCTATGTAGGTTTGTAGAAATTAATAAAAAAAATGAAATATTCAAAATTCTTAAAATATTTTTCATACCATTACCTCTTTCTTATCTGAAGGATCTCCCCACATTTTTTCTAAATCATAAAATTTTCTTTTTTCAGGATGAAATATATGCACAATTATGTCAATAGCATCAATCAATTTCCAATCTTTACTTGTCTTTCCTTCAATTTTACATTGACCTATGCCTTTTTCTTCAAGTTTTTTTAATAAATTTTCTGATAAAGATTGAATATGTTTGGACGAATTGCCTGACGCAATAATCATATAGTCTGCAATTGAGGACTTTCCTTTTAAGCTGATAGATATTATATTTTTTGCTTTATTTTGATTTAAAGTTTTTTCAATTATTTTTTTTGTTTTTGAAACTTCCATTAATTTTTGTATCTTAAATAATTTTCTCTCAATTTTGAAGAAGAAATATCAATTTTTTTCAATTTAATAAATAGTATTTTTTTTCTTCCCAAAGTTTTTAAAGCTTTACTAGTTAAAGTTTCCTTATCATATCCTGATCTTGGAAAAACCACAATTGTACATAATTTCGCAATTTCTTTCCACTTTTCCCATTTATGAAATTTTATTAAGTTGTCCGAACCCATTAAGAAGAAAATTTTTGAGTGGCTATATTTGTTGCTTATGTGCTTAATAAGTTTAATCGTTTTTGTAGATTTTATTAAATTATCAAAACTTTGAACCTTAATTTTCTTAATCTTGTTAGTTTTCATTCTGGACATAATAACTCTTTTTTTCAAAGGAAAGTGAGGTGATTTTTTAAATGGATTCTTTTTTGTAACTGCCCAAAATAATTTTGAAAGTTTAATTTTTTTTATGGCCAATTTTGAAATTTTTAAGTGCCCGATATGTGGAGGATCAAAAGTTCCTCCTAAAATCCCAATTTTATACGATCTTTTTTTTGAGATTTTCATCAATTATTTTCTAATAATTCCTTCTCCAGTAACAATATATTTATAAGACGTAAGCTGATTGATTCCCACTGGTCCCCTAGGTGGAAGTTTATTTGTTGAAATACCAATTTCTCCTCCAAATCCAAATTCTCCTCCGTCTGCGAATTGAGTGGATACATTTTGCATTGCTATTGCACTATTGACTTCATTAAAAAATATTTCTGCAGTTTTTTTATTATTCGTTATAATACTATCAGTATGCATTGTTCCATATTTTAAAATATGCGATATCGCTTCATGAACATTTCTTACAGTTTTAATCGATAATATTGAATCTAAATATTCTGTTCCCCAATCTTTTTCTTTAGCCATTTTAAGTTTATTATCGTAAAGTTTGTTTATTTTCTTATCTACTCTTACCTCACAACCAGAATTAATAAGAGAATTAATAAGAAGTTTGCCCATAGGTTTTTTAAAAAGTTTTTCGTGAATTAGTAATGTTTCCAAAGCCCCACATATACTTGTTCTTCTCATTTTAGCATTGAGTATTATTTTATTCGCCATAACAAAACTGGAGTTACTATCCAAATAAATATGACAAATACCTTCTAGATGACCAATTGTGTGTACTTTAGAAAATTTTTGAACTTTTTTAACTAAATTTTTTCCACCCCTAGGAACAATAACATCAATAAAATTACTCATTCCTGAAAGCAAATAGTTTACAATTTTCCTGTCTTTTCTATCAATAAACTGAACGCAGTTTTTGTCCAAATTGTTTTTTGAAAGAGATTTTCTGAATAAATCTGATAAAATTTTGTTAGTGTGAAATGCTTCTGAACCACCACGAAGAATTACACAGTTTTTGGACTTAAGACATAAGGATGCAACATCCGAAGTTACATTGGGTCTACTTTCATAAATTACTCCTATTACACCTATAGGCGTTGATATTTTTTTAATATTTAATTTATTCGGTCTTTTCCATTTTTCTAAAACTTTTCCAATTGGATTTTTATAATTCGCAATTGATATAATTGATCTTCTTAAATCATTAATTCTGTTTTCATCTAAAACGAGTCTATCTATTAAATTTTTTTTCTTTGCGTTTTTAATGTCTTGAAGGTTAGCCTTAATAATTAATTTTTTATTTTTAAAAATATTTTTACTATAATCTTTTAAAACAGACTTAATTTTTTTATGTTCCACTTTTTTTAATTTTTCAAAAGCTTTCTTAGATTTATTGCCAATTTTTTTTAAATATTTCATTTTATAATTTTACCATATCATCTCTGTGAATTATTTCTGATTTACTTGCGTATCCGAGTACTTTTTCTATTTGATCAGTTTTTAAACCTTTAATTTTTCTAATTTCTTCTGAGGAAAAAGATGTCAATCCTCTAGCACAATCCACTCCTTCTTTGTCAACTATTAAAACATTATCTCCCTTTGCAAAGTTTCCTTGAATTTCTATAATTCCTGCTGGCAGGAGACTTTTACCATTTTTAAGTGCCTTAACAGCTCCATCATCAATTAAGATTTTTCCATTACTTCCAATAGAACTTACAATCCATTTTTCTCTTGCATGCAATGTAGATACCCTTGGAATAAACCAAGTACATTTATTTTTTCTTAAAAGTTCTTTTATAGGATTAAGAAAATTTCCATTTGCAATCGCCATATAACATCCAGAACTTATGCATATTTTTGCTGCTTGTAATTTCGTCTTCATACCACCTGAACCAAAATTATTTTTTTTATTCTCAACTAATGAGTATGTTTTTTCATCAATATTATTAACTTCTTTAATTATTTTTTTTCTTTCCGCGGGGTCATAAAGACCATCTACATCTGAAAAATTTATTAGTACATCAGCACTTATTATTTGAGCAACTCGTGCAGCTAAACGATCATTGTCACCATACTTTATCTCAGAGGTAGCGGTAGTATCATTCTCATTAACTATTGGTATTGCTTTAAGCTTAAATAAGTTCTCAAATGTTCTTTTTGCATTAATTGCTCTTCTTCTTTGTTCAGTATCATCTAAAGAAATTAAAATTTGCCCAATTTTAATTTTATTCTTTTCAAAAATTTTTCTGTATACATTTGTTAAATGTATTTGGCCAATAGAAGCTACTGCTTGGCTCATCTCTAATTTAATTTTTTTTTTATTAATCTTTAGATAACTTAAACCCAATGCAATTGCACCAGAAGAAACTATGACTATATTCTTTTTTTTATTTACAAAAGTTTTTAAATCTTTTACCAAACTATTTAACCATTTCTCCTTAAGATTTCCTCTTCCGTCAACAATATTTGAGGAACCTATTTTGATTACTATCGTAGAAGCTTTATTTATGTACATTTTTTATAAATTATTTTTTTAATTTTTTCAAAATTCTTATTTGAAATTAAAGATATAATTTCATAGTTTTTTTTAAATTTATTTTTGAAATCTTTTAATTTATCGCTAATAGAATTCATATTAACCAAATCTAGTTTATTGAAAATAACTATTTCTTTCTTTTTTAAAATCTTTTTATCATATTTGGACAATTCGTTTCTTATTTTTTCATAATTACCCAAGATATCTTTTTCAGATATATCGATCAAATGTATTAAAGTTTTACATCTTTCAATGTGTCTCAAAAATTTGTCTCCAAGACCAATCCCCTTATGTGAACCCTCTATCAGTCCAGGAATATCTGCCAAAACTATTTCTTTGTGGTGAATATTCAATACTCCCAAGTTTGGATTTATAGTTGTAAAAGGATAGTTAGCAATCTTTGGTTTAGCTCTTGTACATTTTGACAAAAAACTAGACTTGCCAGCGTTTGGTAAACCAATGATTCCTACATCAGCTATTACTTTTAATTGTAACCAAACCCAGAATTCTTCTCCTTTTCGTCCCGATGTTTTTTTTCTAGGTGCTCGATTTGTTGAACTTTTAAATCTGGTATTACCCAGGCCGCCTTTACCACCGTTAGCAACTAGAAACTTTTCATTATTTTTTGTAAAGTCATAAATTAAAGTATTATTATCTTCTTCGTATATTTGAGTACCAACAGGAACTTTTAATATTAAATCTTTCCCATTTCCTCCTGTTTTATTTTTTTTACTTCCCGATTTTCCTGCTTCAGCCTTAAAATGTTGCCTAAATCTATAATCTATAAGAGTATTAAGATTTCTCTCGGACTCTAAAATAATGGACCCACCATCTCCTCCATCACCGCCATCTGGTCCACCAAACTCAATGTATTTTTCTCTTCTAAAACTAGAGGATCCTGATCCACCGTTTCCAGCTTTAATATAAATTTTTGCCTGATCGAGAAATTTCATTTTTTAAAAGTAGTTACAGTTGCTACTTAAACTTATTTAGGAACAACAGATACTAGGGTTCTGTTTGATTTTGATTTTTTAAATTTTACTTTCCCACTTATTAATGAAAAAATTGAATGATCCTTACCCATACCCACATTACTTCCGGGATGAATTTTCGTTCCTCTTTGACGAACAATTATATTGCCAGGTTTAACTATTTGTTCACCATATCTCTTTACTCCTAGACGGCGACCTGCACTATCTCGTCCATTTTTCGATGACCCGCCTGCTTTTTTTGTTGCCATAGTTTTTACTTTTTGTTTTTAGTTTTAATTACTGTTTTTTTCTTAACTGTTTTTTTCGTTTCTTTTTCATTTTTAACAATTGATTTTTTATCTGATTTTAATTCATTTGACAATTTAATTTGATTTTCTTTTATTTCGGATACTATTTTCCCACCTTTTAATATTTTAGTTATTTGGATTTTTGAGAGAAGTTGTCTATGCCCATATTTTTTTCTAGAGTTTTGTCTTCTTCTTTTCTTAAATACAATTATTTTTTTATCTTTAATATTTTCAAGCAGAAGTCCTTCTACCATAGCTCCATTTATTGTAGGGTTACCAACCTCAGTGGTTTTATCATCATTAACAAGTAATACTTTTTTAAACTCAACTTTATTTCCTTTAGTAATATTTAATCTTTCAACTTTTAGAATATTACTGGCTGATACTTTATATTGCTTACCACCTGTTTCAATTATTGCAAAAGACATAATATAATTTCTGTTAAAATTTAAGGCAATATAACCTGGTACTTTATCAAGTCAAGATTAATGATGTTAAAATTGATCTTTTAAATTCCTTAACTTTGTAAAAACTTCTAAATTTGAGCTATTGCTCATTTTAAGGTTATTTTTAATTATTTTATTATCACATCTCAAGAATATATTTGTCTCTAATTCATCACTTAAAGACACAGGTAGAGTTGGAAGTTTTTTTTCTATTTTATTTTTCACATCCTGAATTCTATTTTTTAGTTTTTTGTTATCTTTATCAATACTAATACAGAATCTTCCGTTACTGTACGTATATTCGTGGCCACAATAAATCATTGTTTTCTTTGCTAATTTTTTTAATTTTTCTAAAGACGTAAACATTTGTTTAAATGTACCCTCAAAAATTCTACCACAGCCAAGAGAGAAAAGGGTATCTCCGGTAAAAATAGCACCAGCTTTTTCAGAATAGAATGCAATATGTCCAAGGGTGTGTCCAGGAATATGAATAATTTTAAAATCTGTTTCCCCCAAACTGAATTGTTCACTATCACTTTTTTTTATATCTGCCCCTGGGATTTTTTCACTCTCATAGCGTGAGCAAATAATTTTTGCATTATATTTTTTTTTAAGATTAATATTTCCATCAGTATGATCATTATGATGGTGTGTATTTAAAATAAAATCTAATTTTTTATATGTTCTACTGATTTCTTCATCTACCTCTTTAAAATCTGACGGATCAATAATTCCAACTAAATTTGTTTTTTTATCCTTAATCAAATAACTATAATTATCTGAAAGGCATTTTATAATATTAATATCTAACATTAACTTAATAAAAATATTCCTAGTTTAGAAAAAAGATTTTTCATCTCGAGATTACTTTTTGTGATTTCTGATGTTTTATCCTCATTAACACCAATAACTTTATCAATCTTAATATTTTTTTCTAAACAAAAATCAAATAAATCCTTAATGGTACACATATGAAGATTAGGAGTATTATACCAGGTATTTGGTAAAGTTTTTGTAACTGGCATCTTGCCAAAAAATAATAATTTAGTTCTTACCTTCCAGTAACCAAAATTAGGTATAGATATAATTACCGATTTTCCAATTCTTAAAAGATCTTTTAACACTTTTTCAGGACTGTAAAATGCTTGTAGAGTTTGACTTAATATAACAAAATCAAAAGATTGATTTGGAAATTGGTGAAGCTCGGTTTCAGCGTTTCCCTCTATAACCGAAAGGCCTTTATAAATACATTTTTTCACTTTTTCTTCTACAAGTTCTAAACCACTAGCTTTTATATTTTTTTCTTTCATAAGGAGACTCATTAAAGATCCATCTCCGCAACCTACATCTAAAACCTTTACGTTTTTAGGCAACAAATCTGCAATTACTTTAAATTCTTTTTTCATTTTTAAATTTTATATACATTGAGTCAATAAATCCTTTTAATGTTTTAAGAAACTCAGGTTCATTTACTAAAAAGGAGTCATGTCCTTTATCAGTTTTAATTTCAGCAAAAGAAACATCAGCTCCGGAAGCATTAAGAGCAATAACAGTATCTTTATTCTCTTTTGTTGTGTAAAGCCAATCTGAAGAAAAAGAAATAACTAAAAATTTGGTTTTCTGATCCTTAAATGCTTCTACCAGTCCTCCTTTAAATTGTCTTGATAGATCAAAATAATCCATTGCTCTAGTAATATATAAAACAGAATTTGCATCAAATCTTTCAACAAATGTAAAACCTTGATGTCTCAAATAACTTTCAACCTGAAAATCAGCATCAAAACTAAATTCGTAATCAGCTTTTTCCTGAAGTTTTCTACCAAATTTTTCCTGCATTCCTTTTTCAGATAAGTAACTAATATGACCAACCATTCTTGCAACAGCCAAGCCATTTTTAGGTTGAACATTTTTTTTTAAATACTTTCCTTTATCCCAAACAGGATCTGCCATAATAGCTTGTCTAGCTAACTCATTAAGAGCAATATTCTGAGCGCTATGGCTTGTGCTACAAGCGATAGGTACAGCAGAAAAAGTTCTATTTGGAAATGTTGCACAAAATTGAAGTAACTGCATTCCACCCATCGAGCCCCCAGTTGCGCAAAGAAGTTTTTTTATTCCCAAATGGTCTAAAAGTGTTTCCTGTGCTTTGACCATATCTCTTATAGTTATTACTGGAAAATTTAATCCATAAGCTTGATTTGTTTTTTTGTCTACTTCTTTAGGACCCCACGAGCCCATACATCCACCAATGACATTTGCACAAATTACAAAATATTTATCTGTGTCGATAGCTTTTCCAGGACCTACAGCTGTTACCCACCAACCTTCTCTTTTCGTAATTGGATTTATCCCGCTTACGAACTGATCACCTGTTAATGCATGAAAAACTAAAATAGCATTATCTTTAAACTCATTTAATTTTCCGTAAGTTTCGTATGCTAAAGGAAAATCTTTTACAGTTTGCTTGCAGTCAAGCAAAAGAGGTTTTGAAACGGTTAATTTTTTAATATTTTCTAATTTTTCATTCATATAAAAAAAAAGCCCAGCTAGACTGGGCAAAAAATCCCTGTTTAGCTGCATTTACTTAGCGCTCGCAATTTCGGTTAAATCAGCGCTAGGCGAATGTATACTAAATCGCCACAAACATGTCAATTTATTCAAATAAATTTATTTCCATTATACAAATAGAGACTCTTTTAATATAAGACATTTAAATATTATGAAATTACCAAAACCTAGAAAAATTATAGCAGAAAAATATATTGCTGGATTAAGTCTTTTTAAAAGTAGAAGAAGTCCAATAAAATTATCTGCAAATGAATCTGCATTGGGACCTAGTCCTAAAGCAGTAAAATCGTATAACTCCATAGGAAAAGGTTTTGTAAGATATCCTGACTCTGATGGAACTTTTTTTAGAAAGGTTCTTGCAAAACAATTTAATTTAAATAAAGACAGAATTATTCTTGGATCAGGCTCTGATCAAATATTTGAATTAGTTTGTAAACTTTTTCTATCCAAAGGAGATGAAGTTATCGTCCCAGAATATAGTTTTATAATTTACAGAATCTATAGCAGAATGTTTGGTGCCAAAGTTAGATATGCTAAGGAGAAAAATTTTAAACCGTCTGTTCGGTCAATTTTAGATTGCGTTAATAAAAAAACTAAAATTGTTTTTTTAGCAAACCCAAATAATCCAACGGGAACATATTTAAATAAATTCGAGGTATTGGAACTTAGAAAAAAATTAAGATCTGATATACTCTTGATAATTGATGATGCATATTATGAATATATAAATGATCCGAATTATTCATCAGGTTTAAAGTTATTTTCTAAAGCACAAAATGTTTTAATAACTAGAACATTTTCAAAAATTTATGGTCTCGCAGGACTTAGAATAGGTTGGGGCTATGGACCAAAAGAAATAATAAAAAAATTATATGAAATTAAACCACCATTTAATGTTAGCAGACCGGCTTTATTTGCAGCAACTCAGGCAGTACAGGATACAAAGTGGTTAAATAAAGCTATAAAACATAATAATTTCTGGGCACAAAAAATATTTGAAGTTATAGATGAGATCGGTATTGCAACAAATAAAACACACGTAAATTTTTTTCTATTAAATTTTGATTTTGTTAATCAGAAAGCTTCTCAAGTTTTTAATAAATTAGCAAATTCAGGAATACTTGTAAGACAAATGGATGTATATAATATAAAAAATTCATTAAGAGTAACAATAGGCAATAGTAAAGAAAATAAAAAGTTTATTTATGTTTTAAGGAAAATTTTTAATGTTTGATCAGATATCAATAATAGGCTGTGGTTTAATCGGCTCTTCAGTTTTGAGGCGTTTAAAAAAGAATAAATTAGCTAAAAAAGTACTAAGTTATGACAACAATAAATCTGTAAATGAAATAATAAAAAAAGAAAATCTTTCTGATCAGGTAGCCTCTAACCTAAACGAAGCAGTAAAGAATTCCGATCTAATTTTAATTGCAACACCTTTAAGTAGTTTTGAAAATGTAATTAACTCCATAAAAGATAATTTAAAGTTTGGATCAATACTTACCGATACATGTTCAGTAAAAATAGATGTAAATAATATTGTCAGTAAGATGAAAATAAAAAACTCCACTTGGATACCGGGTCATCCTGTTGCAGGAACTGAAAATAGTGGACCTAAAGCGGGCCAATTTGATTTATTCAATGGTAGGTGGACGATACTTTGCCCAGATAAAAGTATAGAAGAGTCACAAATAAAAAAAGCATATAGTTTTTGGGAGGCGATGGGTAGCAAAGTTAAAATTATGTCAGTAGAGGATCACGACAAGATTATCTCTCTTACAAGTCACTTGCCGCATGTAATAGCTTATAATATTGTCAAAACCACAATGAGTGCTGATGAAAAAACCAAAAATGATATCATTAGATATAGTGCTGGTGGATTAAGAGATTTTACAAGAATAGCAGCATCAGACCCAACAATGTGGAAAGATATATTTGTAAATAATAGCAGTTTGATTATTGAGGCAATTGATAAATTTAGTGAAAGTTTAGATGAATTTAAAAAAGCTATTAAGGAGAAAAATAGTGAAAAGTTATTGGAAATTTTTGAGAAATCTAAAGAATTTAGAAAATCAATAATTAAAGCAGGTCAAGATACCGATAAGCCAGACTTTGGTAGAAAATAACTAATCTATTAAATCAACTTCTTTATAAATTTCAGATTGGAGTTTTTCTAAAAACTGTTCTTTCCTTAGACCTGGTCCTATAGGATTTAAAAAAGAAATTGTGATGTTACCAGGATATTTATTAAAACTATTTTTTGGCCAAACTTTACCGGAATTTAATGCTACTGGCACGCAAGGTAAATTTATTGCTTGATATATTTTTCCAACTCCTTTTTTAAATGGAGGACGATCTTTATAAGGAACTCTAGTACCTTGTGGAAAAATTAACAAGGGTCTGTTAGTTTTCTTAGTTTTGTCTAAAATTTTTTCAAAAAAATTCAAATTTTCTTTTGTTGCAATTTCTCGTACAATATCAATTGCTCCAATTTTTTTTAAACACCAACCAAAAATTGGGATTTTCATCAACTCTTTCTTCAATATAAAAATGGGTCCTGGTAGGACTGTCTGTAAAGCAAATGTTTCGAACATAGATTGATGGGCTGATGCTACAAAATATTTCTCATATTTTTTTAAATTTTCAAGACCTCTAAATTCTACCTTTGTATTTAGAAAAATTTTTAATAAATAGACAATGTAATCCGAAAGAACTTTTCCGGCAAATATCATATACTTATCTTTGATAAGTAAAAGAGGTATAGAAAAAATACATGCTGTTGCTATTCCAGCATATAAAAAGAAATTAAAAAAAAATGATCTTAAAAATATCATTAATTAAATGATCTCAGAAATTTTTTGTCTTCTTCTAATTATTTTAACTTTACCTTTTTTAATTAAAATTTCTGATGCCAAAGGTCGTGTATTATAATTTGATGATAGAGAAGAACCATAGGCACCAACATTTGTAATAGCCACATAGTTATTTTCATTTAATAATGAATAATTTCTATATTTAACAAAAGTATCTGTGCTCTCGCAAATTGGTCCAACAAATTCTACATTTCCATTCATTTGTTTTTTTAATTTCAAAACAGGAATAATATTATGCTTAGCATTGTATAAAGCTGGTCTCATAAAATCATTCATTCCAGCGTCTAAAATAACAAAATTCTTATTTCTATTCTTTTTAATAAATACAATTCTTGAAATTAAAGTTCCCGTATTGCCAACAATGAACCTTCCTGGCTCAAAAATTATTTTGCAATTAAGTTTTTTTTTGAATTTATTAACAAGCTTTGAGTAACGTCCAATATCAATTTTTTTTTGCTTATTTTGATATGGAATACCAAATCCACCCCCAAGATCAATATATTCAAAATTTATTCTACTCAATTTAATTATTTTGTATAGAACATTTAAAGTTTTCCTATACGGGTTAATAGAAGTAATTTGACTTCCGATATGAACACTGAGAGCTTTTATTTTTAAATTTCTAAATTTTTTAAAATTTCTACATAAATTTAAAAAGTTTGATTTTGGTAATCCAAATTTACTATCTAATTTACCAGTTGATATTTTGGATAGTGTATTAGCATCAACCCCAGGGTTAATTCTGATCCCAATAGATGTTATTCGTCTCATTTTTTTTGATATTTTATCAATCAGTTTTGCCTCACTTTCTGACTCAATATTGATCAATAAAACTCTTTTTTTAATGGCAACTTTGAGTTCGTTCTCTGTTTTTCCTACTCCTGAAAAAACGATTTTATTTGGTTTAATTTTTGCTTTTAGCGCTTTTAAAAGTTCTCCCTCAGATACTACATCTGCGCCTGAACCCATTCTGCCTAATTCTGATATAATTGAAACATTTGAATTAGATTTTACAGAAAAACAAATTAATGGGCTAACTTTTTTAAAATAATTAGAAAAATTTTGATAATTATTTTTTATTTTTTTAAAAGAATAAATATAAAATGGAGTAATATTTTTCTTTGTTATATTTTTTATAGATAAATTGTCTATAAATAAGTTACTATTTTTATAGTTAAGGGTCATAGTTTACCTATTAATAATAATGTTTTCGTCAAATTTTTTTGATTGGTACTCAGGATTAGATTTTCTTCCACAACCAAAAAAAACAATTATAATTAATGAAAAGAATAAAATTTTTTTCATTTTATCTGGTTTTTATATTTTGCAATCATTCTTTTAACATTTTTGGGTGCTGTACCCCCAAAAGATGTTTTAGAATTCATAGAATTCGATACATCAAATATTTTAGGTATATTTATTTTAGATTTTTTTACAAACTTGTTTATTTCTTTAATAGAAAGCTGATCTAATCTAACTCCTTTTTTTTCAGCGTAATTAACTAATTTTGAAGATATTATATAGCCTTCTCTAAAGGGAAATTTTTTTTTCATTACTAGGTAATCAGCAAAATCTGTAGCAGTGGTATATCCTTTTTTTGCCATTTCTTTCATATTATTTTTTTTTGAATTTAGGTTTTCAATTAATTCTATAGACATTAATAAGCTATCTTTTAATGTATCATAACTGTCAAAAACTAATTCCTTATCATCTTGTAAATCTTTATAGTAAGATATGGGAAGTCCTTTCATTATAGTCAACATTGAATTTAGTCTCCCATAATTTATTGCGGTCTTACCTCTAATTATTTCAGCAGGGTCCGGATTTTTTTTTTGTGGCATTATAGATGATCCAGTTAATACTTTGTCATTAAATTCAACAAAATTAAAAGCTTCCGAGTTAAAAATAATAAAGTCTTCTGCCAATCTTGAAAGATGCATAGCACAAGTTGCAGCTGCAGCTAGAAAATCAACAGCAAAATCTCTGTCTGATACAGAGTCAATCGAATTATTTGTTGGTTTTTTAAAACCAAGTTTTTTGGCAGTAAATTTTCTGTCAATATTAAATGTAGTTCCAGCTAGGGCAGCAGATCCCAAAGGACATTCGTCAATCAAATCAATATTATTTATAAATCTTTTTTTATCTCTATTGAGCATCTCAACATAAGCCATAAGGTAGTGCGCAAAAGAGATTGGTTGTGCATTTTTTAAATGGGTAAAACCCGGCATCACTGTATTAATATTTTTCTCAGCTTTTTTTAAAATAGATTTAATTAATAAGTCTAAAATTTTTTTAATATCTAAAGATGATTTTTTAACCCACATTTTAAAATCAGTAACAACTTGATCATTTCTAGATCTCGCAGTATGTAAATATCCAGCAGAGTCACCAATCATCTGAAATAATCTTTTCTCAATATTTTGATGGATATCCTCAAATTTTTCTTTAAATTTAAATTTATTCTTTTCAATTTCTGATTTAATTTTATTTAGTCCGGTTATAATTTTTTTTCCATTATTTTTTGGAATAATTTTTTGCTTAATAAGCATCTGAACATGAACTATAGATGCTTTAATATCCTCATTATAAAGTCTTTTGTCTATATTAATTGACGATCCAATTCTTTGAAAATTTTTAGAATTAGCTTTAGCAAATCTATTTGACCAAACAGTTTTATTTTTATTTGTCATTTTGTATGTTAAACCTACTTTAATTATATGAATATTTTACGGTTCTCAATATTATTTATTTTTTTCAAATTCAATTTTTTAATTGCAGCCGAACCTTTACCATTCAATAATATAGTTCTGCACAAAAATCCATTACAAGTTTCTCAAGTAAAATTAAAGGATTTTTACTTAAAAGATATTGAGGTTAATAAAAATGATGGGAAGATCAAGATTCTTAATTTTTGGGCGACCTGGTGCGATCCTTGTAGGAAAGAGATGCCTTCCCTAGATAATCTAGATGCTAAAAATCTTGAAATTTCAATTTATCCAGTAAATCTGGAAAAACCTAATATGGCAAAAACTAAAAAATTTTTTGAAGATTTAAAAATTAAAAATCTAAAAATTTATTTTGACCCTGATTTTAAATTAACAAAACAATTTAAATTAAGAGGAGTTCCAACAACAATTTTACTAAATAAAGATGGAAAAGAGTTTGCAAGAATTATTGGAGATATTGATTTTACAGACGAAAAATTTTTATTTTGGATCAAAAAATTTACTTAATTTTTAAAATATGGATTATTCATTAAATACAACAGTTGTTAATTTTCAGAAATCACCTCGGCATATTATAATTCTTTGTCATGGTTATGGTGGAGATGGTAATGATATTTCATTAGTAGCAAATTATTGGAAAAATTTTTTACCAAATACTTTGTTTTTATGCCCTGATGCCCCAGAAATATGCAAAGTAAATCCAGACGGATTTCAATGGTTCGATTTGATGGATCAAACTGAAGATGAAATTTTTTCAAAATCTTTAATAGCAGAAAACAAGCTAAATAAATTTATTGACGATGTTGTACAAAAATATAAAATTTCTTTTAATCAAGTAGCTTTAGTGGGGTTTAGCCAGGGTTGTATGATATCATTACAAACTGCACTTAAAAGAAAAAAAAAGATTAATTGTTTAATCGGGTACTCTGGAAAAATTATTAACCAAGCACATCTAAGTAAAAATATAGTTTCAAGACCTGAAATTTACTTGATGCATGGAGATAAGGATCAAGTGGTACCTATTGGAGATTTTTTGTCATCAAAAGAGTTTTTTTTTAAAAATAAATATAAAATTCATACAAAAATATTTGAAAAATGTGAACATCGCATACCAACCGAAGGATTAAGTTTAGGTTTAGAATTTTTAAAAAAAAATTTAGTTAATAACTATTAATGTGTAACAAAATTATAACTTGATAAATATTTTTCAATAAGTTAGCATTTAACTATGATTATTTCGTCAAGCACAAAAGTTCCTCTGGAAAAATGTCCTGCATTAGTTTTAAACGCAGATTTTAGACCTTTGAGTTATTATCCTTTGTCTTTATGGTGTTGGCAGGACGCCGTAAAATCTGTTTTCTTAAACAGAGTAAGTATTGTATCAAGTTACCAGAGAAAAGTTAGAAGCCCCTCTTTTGAAATGAATTTACCAAGTGTTATAGCTTTAAAAAGTTTTATAAAACCGTCTGAACATCCAAACTTTACGAGATTTAATGTTTTTCTAAGAGATAAATTTACTTGTCAGTATTGTGGAGATAAAAATGATTTGACTTTTGATCATTTGCTTCCAAAATCAAAAGGGGGAAAAACTGATTGGGAAAACGTAGTAACCGCTTGTTCTACCTGTAATGTAAAAAAAGGCGGAAAGCTTTACAACAAATGTGATCTCAAGTTATTAAAAAAACCATTTATTCCGACTGTAGACGATCTTCATAAAAATGGAAAAAATTTCCCGCCAAACTTTTTGCATGAAAGTTGGATGGATTACCTATATTGGGATATTGAACTTGAGCCTTAATTAGATTTTTTCTGAAACTTTTATAGCTACCTTTGAAGTATTCTGTATTATTTTATCTAATAAAAAATATAGACCACCTTTAGTCGCTCCTTTATCATAAGCAATATTTTTATGATCATCTTCATCTTCTCTAAATTTTTTTATAGATTTTTTTAAATCTTTTTCGTCCTCACCAAGCTTGTCTAATTGGTCTTTATAGTGGTCGCATATGACCTCTTCAACTGAAGCCGTACAAAGCATAGCAGCTTTTTGCCCAAGCATAGTTGTTCCAAAACCGAGTGTAACTCCTAGCAGATCCCACAAAGGTA
The DNA here is from genome assembly GCA_902587295.1 of uncultured Pelagibacteraceae bacterium. Classification (GTDB taxonomy): domain Bacteria; phylum Pseudomonadota; class Alphaproteobacteria; order Pelagibacterales; family Pelagibacteraceae; genus Anoxypelagibacter. The sequence continues at coordinate 44,175 of CACIKS010000001.1, forward strand.
GAAAGATTGTTGGTTTTATATTTCTTTTTTGAATCTCTTTATCAAAATATTCGAAATGTTCTTTTTCATGTTCTTTCATTTCCTCAATTAATTTTTTCAATTTTTCGTCTTTTTTAAAAGTGTTTAAAGCAAGTAATTGTCCTTCGTATATTTTAATCGCACCTCTTTCCCCAGCATGATCTACTCTTATAATTTCTTCCAAAGTTTTTTTATTTGTTAACTTCATAATTTTTTAATAATTTTAAGAATATACCGAATAATGCAAATGAAAAAATAGTATTTATTGAAGCAAGAGATAAACCAAAAACTCGAAAAGTAACAGTTTTACAACTGATGGCGCTTTCATTTAGTTGTTTTAAAATGTCCTGTTTTGATAAATCAAGTCCTAAATTTTTAGTTTCACAAATTAAAGATTCATTAAAGAAACCTTGCTCAATACCAAAATGATAAAAACTAATTATTGATCCAAAAAGAGAAACTAATGCAAGTATTAATAATGAAAGTTTTACATATTTTTTAAAAACTATAATATTTAGTAATAGAAAAATTGAAACAAAATATGGATAACGCTGATATATACAAAGTTTGCAAGGTTTATGTCCAAGACCATATTCAATAATGTATGCGGAGAAAATTGAAAGCAATAAAAGTGATAAAATCGATAACAAAATAATATTTATATTTTTGCTCATTTTTTTATTTTAAAAAGAAATAAATTCCAATAACAATAATTAAAATAAAAGTTGTTAAAAATATTGACCACTTAGCACCTTCTTTTTCCAAAAAAGGACCAAATTTTTGACCAAACTTATAAGTTAAAAAAGCTACTAGAAAAAATCTCGAACCTCTTGTAAGAACACAAATTATAACAAAAAAAACTAAATTAAAATGAATAAAGCCACTTGATATTGTTAAAAGTTTAAATGGTAATGGAGTAAAACCAGCCGTAACAAGTATTCCCAACCAAGATAAAAAACCACCTTTTGTAGAAAATTTATCTTTTAGAAAATTAGGATCCTCATAACCATACAATTCAAATATTTTAGCTCCTATCTCATTAAAAAAAACGTAACCAATCAAATAACCAAAAAGTGCTCCTAAAACAGAAAAAATAGTTGCAATTAATGCAATGCGGATAAATTGTTTTCTGTTCGCAACAACCATTGGGATTATCATTACATCTGGTGGTATTGGAAAAAATGAGCTTTCTATAAAAGATTCAAAAGCTAAAAGTGGTTTTGCGTATCTATGTCCCGCCCAGTCCACACATTTATCATATATTTTTTTTATCATTTTTTTTGTTGCGTCTTAAATTAATTCAAACATAATGTTTGTACAAACATTAATTAATAATGAGGACTAGGGCGAATGGTGGAACTGGTAGACACGTTGGACTCAAAATCCAATGGTAGCAATATCTTGAGAGTTCGAGTCTCTCTTCGCCCACCAAAAAATGAAATTATCAGAAATAAATAGTCTAGTTGAGTTATATTTTAAAAAATCCAAAGAAGTGGACGGTAAGAAACCATTTTTAAAATGGCTAAAACCGAATAAACCAACTTATAATTGGGAGAGTATTACGGCAAGTATTTATAAACTTTCGTTTAAAATTAAATCTTTAATAGACGAAGGAGATAGATGTTTAATTTTATCAGAAAACAGACCTTATTGGTTGATTTCTGATATTGCTATTATGAATGCTGGAGGGATATCGGTTCCAATATTTACAACTTATTCATCAAATGACTATGAATATATTTTAAATGATTGCAAACCGTCATTGATCATTGTTTCAAATGAAACTCAATTCAAAAAAATAAAAAAATATATTAATAACGAAACTCAAAAGATTATATCTTTTGAAAAAATTGAGTCAGAAAGCTTATTAATAAGCGATATATTAAATGAGAAAAATTTTGAAAAAAATATAAATAAAAATTTAAAAAGAAATATGCCAGCTTGTATAATTTATACGTCTGGCACGTCCGGCAACCCAAAAGGAGTAATTCTGAGTCACGGAGGTATTTTAGCAAATTGTGAAGGTGCTGAGGAGTTACTTAATCCATTAGTTAAAAAAAAGGAGCCAATATTTTTAACTTGGCTACCTCTTTCACATTCATATGAACATGCTGTACAATTTATCCAAATTTTACTTGGAGCCAAAGTTTTTTATGCAGAGAATCTAGACAAACTAATATCTAACATGTCTGTTGCAAAACCGACAATTATGACTGCAGTACCGAGATTTTATCAGAATTTATTTAATAAAATTAATGCTAATTTAAATAAACAAAAGGGTATAAAAAAAGTATTAATAAATAAAACAATAGAACTAGGTAAAAAAATACTAAAAAAACAAGATTTAAGATTCTATGAAAAAATAATAAATTTCTTTTGCCACTATCTAGTAAGAAAAAAAATCCAAAAACAATTTGGTGGTAATTTGCAAGCATTTGTATCCGGTGGTGGCGCATTAGATAAAAATGTTGGAGAATTTTTAAATGCGGTAGGATTACCAACTTTACAGGGCTATGGGTTAACAGAAACATCACCTGTAGTAAGCTGTAACTTACCCGGCAATATTAAAGTTGAAACTGTTGGTCCTCCTTTTAAAACTAATCAAGTAAAGATTGCAGATGATGGGGAAATTTTAGTTAAAGGAGAAAATGTTATGATTGGCTACTGGAATAAAAAAGACGAAACAAATGAAATTTTAAAAGAAGGTTGGTTACATACAGGAGATATTGGAGAAATAGATGCGAATGGTTATTTAAAAATTACTGATAGAAAAAAAGATATAATCGTAAATCACGGAGGAGACAATATTTCTCCAAGTAAAATTGAAAATCACGTTTGTAATAATGAAAAAATAAAACAATGTTTAGTTTATGGAGATAAAAAAAATTATCTTGTAGCTATATTAGTGGTAGAAAAAGAAAATAAAAATGATTCAACCATAAGAAGTATTATTGAAAATTTAAATAAAGATTTATCAATCATAGAAAAAATAAAAAAATTTAAACTAATAGAAGAAGAATTTACAATTGAAAATGGATTGATGACGCCGACTTTAAAATTAAAAAGAAAAAAAATTGTAGAAAAATATAAACAAGATTTAGAAAATCTTTATAAATAAAATTTAATTGAAACAGAAAAAAATAATTAAAAAAACCTTGATTTTACTTGTTTTTCTTTAATTAGATAATAATAAGTTAAAAAATTATTTTAATTTTATTTTTTTAAAAAATACGATGTTAATTTATGTTTGACATCTATCCAAAAAAACTTAAAGATCAAACTACTTAACGAATCACTTCGATTTGTTTAAAAAAAGGGAGATAAAGATGGCTAAAAGACGTAAAAAGAAAAAAGGAAAAAAGAAGAAGGCTAAAAAAAGAAGAAGAAGAAGAAGATAAGTATTTTTCTCTAAAAACGCCCTTCACAGATCTCACGTGAAGGGCGTTTTTTTTCTAAGTTTCCAAAGACTTTTCCTCTCTACCAAGCGCTTTATTCATCTTCTTTTTAACATCTTCATCATTAATTTTGAGTACTACCTTAAATTCACTTTCTAATCTGTCATATGCTTTTTCAAATAGCTGCCTCTCACTGTAAGATTGATCTGCTATGGTATTTGTGTTTTTATTAAGATCTCTAACAACTTCAGCAAGCTCATAGATTTTTCCTGAGTTTATTTTTTGTTCATACTCTTGGGCTCTTCTACTCCACATTGTTCTTTTTACTTTTGGTTTACTTTTTAAAATAGATACACACTTATTTACTTGATGTGCCGAGCTAACACGTCTCAAGCTAGATTGTTGATTAATAGGTATGGTTAAAGTCAATTTATCTTTTTCGATAAGTACTTTATAAAAATTAATATCTATGTCTCCTATAACTGCTTTTTCAACCGACATTATTTTTCCAACTCCATGTTTAGGATAGACGACATAATCATTAGTATTGTAGATTTTTTTTTCAGTTGGTTGCTTTTTAATTTTCTTTATTTCAATCTTTTCTTCTAAATTACTTGTTTTTTGAACAGCCTTAACTTTTTTGTCTGTTTTATTTTTTTTTAATTTAATTTTCAAATCCTTAATTTTTTTCGGTTTTTTAATTTTTTTCCTGCCCATTTTTATCCCCCTGGTTTTTCTGAAAAGTACTTATCGTATTTATTTTTTTCACTTTTGTATTTCTCCGCATCTTTTGGCGGCTCTTTTTTTTTGGTTATGTTGGGCCATAGTTTTGAATATTTATTATTTATTTTTAACCATTTATTTTTGTCCTCCTGATCATATGCTGCATCTGATACTATCGCATCTACAGGACACTCAGGTTCGCAAACACCACAATCTATACATTCATCAGGATCGATTACTAACATATTTTCCCCTTCATAGAAACAGTCAACGGGGCAAACTTCAACACAGTCCATTAGCTTGCATTTTATACATTCATCTTTAACTAAGTATGTCATAAATTTTTTCTTTTTATAATATTAGATTTTATCTCTCCACTTAATTTATCTGGTACATATAATAACCCGCAAAGTCTTCTCATTAAATTGTTTTCATAAATATCTGATTTATTATCTGACAAAATTATTTCCCACAAAAATTCTAAAACTAATTTTTTTTTGTTCATATCCATCTTTTTTACTTCTCGAGTATATTCTAAAATTTGATTAGAATTATTTTCATACTCTTCAGCTTTTTTAAGAAGATTTAACATTTCTGTATCTGTCATTTCTTTTGAAGATTTTTTAATAAAATTTAATATTATTTTTTTTTCATCTTCAGAATATTTTTCGTCAATTTTTGCCGCATGGATTAATAAAGATAGCATTTTTACTAGATCATCGTTTTTATAGCTTGTATCATTGTTTTTTTTATTTATTAAATCAAAAATCATTTTAAATTTAAAGACATTAGTTTTTGAAATGGAGAATCTTTTTTATAAACATATTTAGATTTATTATTATATTTTTTTGCTCCTTTATAAAAAAACATATCTTCTTTTTCTTTTTTGTAATTCATTAAAGCCATAAGAACAAAAAAATTTTCCTTTGAACAACCTAATAAATTCATCATCTCAGAGTCTGTTTGAAATTTACCACTTTTTGTTTTTTCAATAATTTTTAAAAAAAGTTTCTCTAAAATATCTACTCTAACATAGAAGTCTTTAAATTTTTCAAAACCACATAAAAGCAAAAATTTATTATTAAATTTTTTATCATTATCAACTAAAAAATTTAGACCGGATTTTGGTATTTCATTTCTTTCTGAAATATCATTATAAAATTTCCATAATAAAATTCTTAATTGCACTGCTTTAGGTTTTAACATTTTTGGAAGAAATATATGATATCTACCAATTTTTATTCCTAAATTTCTAAACTGTTTTCTTTCTTCCTTAGTGATTTTTTTTACAATATCTTCCACTTCAATTCTTTTTAAAATTCCATTATTTTCGTAAAGTCTAAATGCTAATGCCCTTAAGTAATTATTTTTGTTTTTAAGTTTTGTCAAATTTATCAAATCATTTAGTTCTTCAGCTATAAAATTCTTAAGCCAAATATTTAAAAAATCTAAAAGTTCTTCTTTAGTCGATAAATCAATTGCATCGTCAGAGATAACTTCAATTTCTGGAAATAGGTAATTTTTTCCTTTTTTAATTTTGGCTACAGGATTATTTTTCCAATAAATCTTGTAATCATCTTTAATTTCAACCTCCTTTTTACTGATAATATTTCTTACTCTATTTACTAGCTCTTCAGCAATTCCTTGTCTCGCAGCTTTTTTTAATGATTTAATATCAGTTTCTAATGTGCCTGAAGTGAATTCTAAATTAAGCTTAAGTCCCTTTAATTTTCCGATTAGTTGATCATTTATTATGACTTCATTTTTTTCAGTTATATTGGTTTTTAAATTTATATCTTGCTTTAGACCTCGAGACAAAACACTAATTCGTTTATCAATAAAACTTTTTGTTAATTCATTGTGTAATTTATCAGATAAACTATCTTCAATATTTTTACTCATTTGTATCCAGTAATCTGAATTTTCAACCCAATTTTTTTTATTGGATACATAGGACCAGGTTCTAACATTAGAGATTTTATTCGATATCATATCAATACTTCCTTTATAATCATATAAACCCTTCAACTGATTTTTCATATAATCATTTGGTATTTTACTTTTTTTAGAGTTAAGAAAATTAAAAACTTTTGTCACTACGTCAATATGCGTAAACGCTTTTTTTTGAAAATCAGGTATTTGACAACATTCCCAGAGAAGCGAAAGCTTTTCATTCGAAAACTTTATTTTCTTATCACGCACAAGGTATTTTAGTACATTTTCATCAAGAGATTCGGAAATTTTATTAAATTTTTTACTTTGTGGTTTTTTTTCTAATGATTTAATTAATAACTCTGGACTTTTGAAGTTGAAATCTGAGTTTCTCCAAAATAAAAACTTTATATCATCCAATTTATGATTTTCTATCTTTTCAATTTCGTCCGGCATAATATTTTCACATGCACCAGTGACACCAAACATACCGTTAGTTTTGTATCTTCCAGCCCTCCCAGCAATTTGCGAAATTTCAGTTGTTCTAAGTCTTCTTGTTTTTTTTCCATCAAATTTCATTAAATTAGAAAAACTTATTTGTTCAATATCCATATTTAATCCCATACCTATTGCATCTGTAGCTACCAAATAGTCAACATCACCAGACTGATAAACATCAACTTGCGAATTTCTCGTTTTTGGACTTAACGATCCCATAACGACAGCAGCTCCGCCTTTTTGTCTTCTTACCAGTTCTGCAATTGCGTAAACTTCTTCAATCGAAAAGGCAATTAGCGCAGTTTTTCTATCTAATCTAGAAATTTTTTTTTGTCCATTATACTTTAATTGAGAAAATCTTTTTTGTTCTATGAATTTTGTTTCAGGCACTATCTCAGATATAATATTTTTCATAATTTGTGATCCTAAAAACATTGTTAAAACCTCGCCTCTAAAATTAAGAAGTCTATCAGTAAAAATATGACCTCTCTCTCTATCACCGCACATTTGTATTTCGTCAACAGCAATAAAATCAACTACTTTGTCCTTTGGCATTGCTTCAACTGTGCAAATAAAATATTGAGCTGAGTTGGGTACAATTTTTTCCTCTCCGGTAATTAGTGATACTTTATCTGCACCAACCTTTGAAACACATTTATCGTACACCTCTCTTGCTAAGAGTCTTAATGGGAGTCCAAAAATACCTGTGTTATGTTCTAACATTTTTTCGATTGCCAAATGGGTCTTCCCAGTATTTGTTGGACCTAATACCGCAAGAATTTTATTTAAGGGAGAATTCATTCTTTTGTGTTATATTTATTTTTAAATACTATATATAGATAAGCCTTGAGAACAAAAGAGGATTAAATCATGACCGAATCACTTTGTCAAACGTTCTATTTTAATAAATTATTTCTGTAGTAGATTATAGATTAGTGGACGATTATATAAAAAAAAATATTCGAGCCTTAAGACCTTCAGCTACCTTAGCAATTAATGAAAAGGTAAAAAAATTGTTGCAAAAAGGAAAAAAGGTCTACAACTTTGGTTTTGGACAATCCCCTTTTCCTATTCCTGAAAAAATTGTCTCAGTTTTAAAAAATAATGCTCACAAAAAAACTTATCTACCAATGCAAGGCCTTTCAGAACTTAGAGAGGCTATATCTAAGTATTTATTAAAAAGGACAGGAGTAAATTATTCCAAAGAAAATATTATAATCACTCCAGGTTCAAAAGAAGCTATGTTACTAATGCATATAGCATTTAATGGAGAAATAATTCTCCCAACGTCTAGCTGGGTTTCTTATCAACCACAAGCCCAAATTGCTCAAAATAAAGTTCACTGGCTAGAGACTTCAAGCCAAAATAATTGGTTTCCAACTTCATATGAATTAGAAAAAAAAATTAAATCTATAGGAAAAAAAAGTTATATTTTAATAATAAATTCACCAAATAATCCATCCGGAACAACTTGTAATAATTTAAAAGAAATAGCAGATTTTGCAAAAAAAAATAACGTTAAAATTTTATCGGATGAAATCTATACTGATTTAAGTTTTGATAATAATTATAATTCAATCTCAAAGTTTTTTCCAGAAGGTACATTTATTAGTGGTGGTTTGAGTAAATGGTGCGGTGCTGGAGGTTGGAGGTTAGGTTTTTTCGCAGTACCAAAAGAAATGTCCAATTTTTTATATGCTTTAAAAACTTTAGCAAGTGAGTCATACTCAACAGTAAATAGTCCTGTTCAATATGCTGCTGTAGAAGCTTATACTGGAGATTACAGTGACTATAAGAATAAGGTTGTCACAATCTTAAAAGCTGTTGGAAATTATGTTCATAATAATTTAAAATCAAATAAAGTTTTAATAAATTCTCCGCAAGGTGCTTTTTATTTAATGCCTGAGTTTTTAAATTCAAAATTCAAAACCTCTAGTGAGATGTGCGATGATATATTAAATAAATCCGGAGTAGCTCTTTTACCCGGTTCTGATTTTGGTTTTAAATCTAATAAAATGCTTGCAAGATTAAGTTATACTGATTTTGATGGAAATTTATTTTTAAAAAATTTAAACGGAAGCAAAAAACTAGATAATGATCTAATTAAAGAGTATGCTCCAAATGTTGTAGAAGGTATTGAAAAACTTGCAGAATGGTCTAAAAGTCTTTGATTATTCTAAATCGTAATCTGTCCAATTTAAGCTATTTACTCTTACAATACTAATTGTGAATTGGTACCATTAATTAGTTAATTATATAACTAAGGAGGGAAGGTTATGAAAAAAATAATCTCAACAATCTCAGCTGTATTAGTGTTATTCGGATTATCTTCATCGGTAATCTCAGTAGCTAAGGCAACTGAGTTCTTTACCATAGGAACAGGAGGTCCAACTGGAGTTTACTTCCAGACAGGGAACGCTATCTGTCAAATGGTACACAAAGCTGCTACAAGCGCTGATCATGGAAGAAAAAAAGGTACATCCAAACCTTATAGATGTACTGCACCGTCAACGGGCGGTTCCACCTATAACATTGGTAAAATTATGCAGGGTGAATTTCAGTTTGGTGTAGCACAGTCAGACTGGCAGTATCATGCTTACAATGGATCAAAACCAGAAAAGGTAAAACCTTTTAATGGTTTAAGAGCAGTTTTTTCTGTACATCCTGAGCCATTTCAAATATGGGCAAGAAAAAAAGCTAAAGTTAAAGACTTTCAAGGTTTGAAAGGAAAAGTTGTAAATATTGGTAATCCAGGTTCTGGTCAAAGAGGAACAATGGAAGTGTTAATGGAAGCAAAAGGTGTAGACAATAGTTATTTCAAGAGCACCCAAGAACTTACCTCATCTCAACAAGTAAAAGCTTTATGCGATGGAGCTATAGATGCTTTCGGTTATTCTGTTGGTTTTCCAAATGGAGCAATGGAAGAAGCAGCTGTATGTGCAGCTAAAGCTATGCCAATTAATTTGACTGGATCAGAGGTTCAAAAATTGATTGATGATAATGGCTTTTACGCAAAAGCTGTAATACCAAAAGGTACTTACACTGGACAGAAAAAAGATGTAACAACATTCGGTGTTATGGCTACAGTAGTAACAAGCGCAGATGTTTCTGAAGAAATGGTTTATACAGTTACAAAAGCTGTGTTTGAAAACCTAGAGGGCAGATATGGATTTAAAGATCAGCACGACGCATTTAAATTTTTAGATCCAAAAAATATGATAAAAAATGGTTTATCAGCACCTTTACATCCAGGAGCAGTAAAATATTACAAAGAAAAAGGTTTGATGTAGAAATACATCAAAGTTAATCAAAAAAGGCCCGATTTAATATTGGGCCTTTTTTTTAAGATGATATATTTTGTTGAGATATGCTGGAAAATAAAAACGAATTTATACAAAAGAAAATTCAAGAAGACATTTCACCTACAAAAAATTTAAAAGGCTTACATCTAAAAATAGTAGGCTCATTAGCTATATTGTGGTCACTATTTCAACTTTGGTACGCTTCACCATTTCCGTTTATGTTCGACGTTGGAGTAATTAAAGGATTACCCGCAAGGGCTTTACACCTTGGTTTTGCATTAATTTTAGCATTTTTAATTTTCCCATTCAGAAAAAAAGGAAACATATCAATATCAAATATATTCATAGCTATTTTATCCTTTCTTTGTTGTCTCTACATACTTATTTTCTATGATGATTTAGTTTTAAGAGCTGGAATATTACTGGTAGTAGATTTTGTTATTGCAGGCAAAGAATTCAAAATACCAATTGAAATGATAATAGGTATATTTGGTATGCTTGCTCTATTAGAAGCTACACGAAGAGTAATAGGCTTACCATTAGTTATTGTAGCAGTTTCATTTTTAATTTTTTCTTATTTTGGAAGATATTTTCCTGATATTATTTCACACGCTGGTCTTTCTTTAAATAGACTAGTAGGTTATCACTGGTTTGACCAAGAGGCAATTTTTGGAATTCCAATTAGTGTTTCTGTAAGTTTTATATTTTTATTTGTTCTTTTTGGTGCACTTCTAGATACTGCTGGCGGAGGAAAATATTTTTTAGATTTAGCTTTTGCTATGGTTGGAAAGATGCGAGGTGGGCCAGCTAAAGCAGCAATACTTGGATCTGGAATGACAGGTTTAATTTCAGGTTCATCAATTGCTAACACTGTCACTACTGGGACTTTTACAATTCCAATAATGAAAAAAACTGGTTTTTCAAAAGAAAAAGCAGGAGCTATTGAAGTATCTGCATCAGTAAACGGTCAAATTATGCCACCAGTTATGGGCGCAGCAGCATTCATAATTGCTAGCTTTATTGGTGTTACGTATTTTGAGGTAGTAAAACATGCTTTTCTCCCAGCAATTATTTCTTACATAGCATTATTTTATATATCTCACCTTGAGGCACTGAAACTAAATCTTAAAGGGATGGATGAAAAAGATGTTCCGAAATTGGGAAAAACTTTTTTATCAGGATTGCACTTTTTGATACCTATTTTTGTTCTTATTTATTTATTAGTAATAGTTAGATTTACCGCCTCCTACTCAATTTTTTATACAATCATTGCTTTGTTGACTGTGAATTTTCTTAAAAAATTTTTTGATGGATATAAAAAAGGCAACCTAACTGACTCTTTTAAAACTTGGTATAACGAAACAATCACTGGCTTTGAGAGAGGTGCATTAAATATGGTTGGAGTAGGAGTAGCAATAGCAACTGCAGGAATAATTGTAGGCGCAGTTGCCTCTACTGGTTTAGGAACTAATCTAATTTTGATTGTCGAGACAATTGCAAAAGACAATGTTGCAATATTAATAGCACTAACTATTCTACTTTGTCTTGTTCTTGGAATGGGTTTACCAACTACAGCAAATTATGTTGTTGTTGCTTCTTTGATGGCAGGTGTTTTGGTAAACGTTGGAAATGCATCAGGGTTTATTTTTCCATTAATAGCTGTACATTTATTTGTATTTTATTTTGGTCTTATGGCAGACGTTACCCCTCCAGTTGGGCTAGCATCTTATGCAGCAGCAGCTATTTCAGGTGGAGACCCTCTAAAAACGGGAGTACAAGCATTTTGGTATAGTTTAAGAACAGGAGTTTTACCGATAGTATTTATTTTTAATCACGAATTACTTCTTATAGGTATAGAAAATATTTGGCATGGTTTATTGGTTATAGTTACATCTCTTATAGGAATACTAGTTTTTACATCTGCTACACAAGGCTGGTTTTTTAGCAAACTTAAGATTTATGAAATCTTAATTTTTTTAATTATATCTATTTCCCTTTTAAGCCCAGATTTTGCATTAAACAGATTTAAACCAAAGTATGATTATCAAAATTTACAGACAATAGATAAAATAAAACTTAATTCAAATAAAGAAGTTCAAATTAAGGTCACCAGGTACACTCCATATGGGGAAAGATATAGAATGTTTGTGATACCGAAAGATACTTTTGATAATGACTACAATCTAAATGAATATGGTATTGAAATTAATTCAGAAAGCGGAAAACAAACTGTTTACAAAGTGTCTTGGAAAGGTTTAGCAAAAAAAGATGGTTTAGCAAATGGGGATGTAATTACAGAGTTTAAAATTGAAAACTTAGACAGACCTAACAAGGCTATAATCTATCCATTTGCATTATCAATATTATTAATTTTTGGTTATTTTAATTACAGAAGAGGACAGTCTAAGCTTTAAGTATTTTCCAAACTCCAGAAGTTACCGCAACAATGCCCGATGAGTTAACAATTTCACAAGTTAAAAAAACTAGCGTTCTTGTCTTTTTTTGAATTTTCACTTTTGCAACAAGTTTATCTCCTAATTTTGCTGCTGAAATAAATTTCATTTCAAGTGAAATTGTTACACACTGTTTGCCATCAGCAGCTCTATGTGCTCCATTACCCATACCAGTATCCGCAATAAAAGTTAAAAATCCACCATGCGCCATCCCAGCCGTATTTAAATGCATCTCTTTAACTTCTGCATAATACTCAAAATTTTTGTCGTCGATTTTTTTGATCTTAAGACCACCAACGTGCTTTGAATAACCTGAATTAGTTTCGTCCATATTTTCTTTTATCATACATCGGAGCTAATTGTGAAAAAATTACTGCTGATAAAATTATAATTATTCCAAAGATTTTGAATTCATTGAGAAATTGATCTAGCATTAACCATGCAGCTACAGACCCAAAAACACCCTCTAGAGAAAAAATAATTGCAACGGGTGCTGGTGATAAATTTTGCTGAGCAAGTATCTGAAGCATAAATGCAATTCCACTTGATAAAACGCCAGCATAAATTAGTTCAGTTGCTTCTAAGGATAAAACTTTTAAAGAAACATATTCAAAAGTAAACGCCGGTATAGATGAAAACAAGGCAGCCGTAAGACACTGAAACGTAGCTATCGTAATTGGAAAATTAAAAATTTTGAGAAATTTTGAAACAAATACTATGTGAAATGCCCAAAAAAAAGCTCCAATAACAACCAAAGAGTCTCCATATCTTACCCTTAGATTGCCCAACTCACTTAAAAATAAACCTCCGATTAAACACATTAAAACTGATGGCCACACAGATTTATGAATTTTTTTTGAGAAAAGGAAGTAAGCAATTACAGGAACTATAACAACGTACAAAACTGTAAAAACAGCAGAATTTGCAACATCGGTATATAAAAGAGAAATTTGTTGGAAAATATTACCACCTGCCAAAAGAAACCCTAAAAATAATAAATACAATATTGTGGTTTTTAAATTTAATTTATTTTCAATAATTTTTTTAAATTCAAAAATAAAAAAAAATGGGAGTAGCACTATAAATCCTAAAGCCAATCTTGCGGCAGAGAATGTATATGGCCCTATATAATCCATACCCATATCTTGTGCTACAAAAGCTGTCCCCCAAATAATAGAGCATGAGATAGCGCAAACTAAAGAAAATATTTTTTTGTCCATTAAAATAAAATTAGTAAATTTCCCGGGATATATCAGTAGACCCCTAAGGCTGTCCAGAAAAATCAATTAAACAGCTAATTTAAAAGCAAAGTCTTTTCCTAAACTTTCGGCCAAGTGAACACAAAATCTAGCACCTTCTGCTCCATCTATTACCCTGTGATCATAAGACAATGATACTGGAAGCATTTTTCTAACGATGAACTGACCATTAACTTTTCTAATTTTTTCAAATGTTTTTCCCACACCCAGTATTGCAACTTCAGGAGGATTTATAATAGGTGTAAAAAAGTTTCCTCCTATCCCCCCTAAACTTGAGATTGTCATTGAACCTCCAAAAAATTCTTTTTTTTCAATTTTTAATTCTTTACAAAGCTTACTAACTCTTTTTAGTTCCTCAAAAATTTCTTTTAGACCCAAATCATCTGCATTTCTTATTTTTGGAACCATTAGACCATGAGGAGTGTCGACAGCAAATCCTATGTGGAAATATTTTTTATAAATTAACTTATTGTTTTTTGTATCGATGGATGAATTAAAATTTGGATATTTTTTAAGAGCTTTGATTACAGCTCTCGTTATAAAAGCCAATGGACTAATTTTTATTTTTTCTCCTGAATAATGATCAATAAGTGAATTTCTAAACTGTTCCATCTCAGTGATATCTATTTCATCATGTTGTGTCACATGTGGTATCTCAGTCCAGGATCTTACAAGTTGAGGTCCAGATAGTTTCTTAACTCTAGGAAGATCTTTTTTTTCTACTTCACCAAATGCTTCATGAGGATATTCATCTTTATAGATTTTTTTTTCAACCTTTCCTTCATTTACAGATACTTGTGATCTTACAAATTTTTTAACGTCTTCCTCTGTTACTCTACCAGCTCTTTGAGACCCAGGTATCTGAACGATGTCAGCACCTAATTCTCTTGCAAATTTTCTAACCATTGGACTTGCAGATGAAACACCATCCTTGCTAATTTTTTGAACAACCGGCGCTATCTCTTTTGTAATTTTTTGTTTAATTTTTTTTGAAGGTATATCTTCCTTTACTTCAGTTATTTTTAAACTTTCTTGTTTTTTATCTACAGAATCTAATAATAAAATCTCACTTCCTTCTGAAACTTTATCGCCCACCTTAACTATAATTTTTTTAATTTTTCCTTCATCAGTTGCAGGAACTTCCACACTTGATTTATCACTTTCCAAAGTTATTAAGGGATCATTTTTTTTGATCTGTTGTCCTGACTTAACTAATACTTCTATCACTTCAACATTTTTAAAATCTCCGATATTTGGAACCAATAATTTTTTTTCAGCCATTAAACTCTATAATTTTGTTGGAAAAACTTTTGTTTGATCAATATCGTATTTTTTAATCGCTTTTTCTGCATATTCACTTGCTAGTAACTGCTCTTTTGCCAAAGCACTTAAAGTGTATGTAACAATATGTTTTTTATCAACTTCAAAAAATTTTCTTAGCTTTTTCCTAGTATCACTTCTTCCAAAACCATCAGTTCCCAATGTGTAAAAAGGTTTGTTCGTATAAGGTCTTATTTGATCAGCATGGGATCTAATATAGTCGGATGCTGCAAATATAATACCATCTTGTGAACCTAAACATGTTTCAACATAGCTTTTTTTTGCTTTTTCTCCTGGATTTAATAAATTTTTCCTTTCAACTTCCATACCATTTTTTTTCAATTCGTTGAAACTAGTAACACTCCAAACATCACAATCAATTCCGTAGTCATCAGACAAAACTTCAGCTGCTTTTATAATTTCTCTTAAAATTGATCCAGATCCTAACATCTGTACTTTTGCTTTTCCTTTTCCCTTATAACTTTTAAACAAATACATCCCTTTCAAAATTCCTTGATCTGCACCAATGGGTTTTGCAGGATGTGTATAATTTTCGTTCATTGCAGTTATGTAGTAGTAAATATTTTCTTTTTTCTCGTGCATCCTTTTTAATCCATCTCTAAAAATAACTGCCATCTCATATGAAAATGTAGGGTCATAACTCACACAGTTAGGTATTGCAGATGCTAGTAGCAGACTATGTCCATCCTGGTGTTGTAATCCCTCACCGGCTAAAGTTGTTTTTCCAGATGTTGCTCCAATTAAAAAACCTCTTGTCTGAGAGTCTGCTGCGGCCCAAGCCAAGTCCCCAATTCTTTGAAAACCAAACATAGAGTAAAACAAATAAATAGGAACCATTTCTAAATCATGATTAGTGTAAGAGGTTCCAGCAGCAATCCATGATGACATTGCCCCCGCTTCTGTAATACCTTCTTGTAAAACTTGTCCGCTCTTGTCTTCTCTATAAGAACTTAATTGTTCAGAATCGACTGGTTCATACTTTTGGCCCTCATGCGCATAAATACCAATCTTTTGAAAAAAACCCTCCATACCAAAAGTTCTAGCCTCATCAGCAATTATAGGCACCAATCTTGGGGCAACATTTTTGTCTCTTAGTAAATTCGCAAGCATTCTTACAAGAGCCATTGTAGTAGACATTTCCTTATCACCAGTGGACTTCGTAAAACTTTCAAATATATCTTGAGGAGGTGTTTTAACTGGTTTTGCAAAAGTAGTTCTCTCAGGAATGTGTCCACCAAGCTTAACTCTGCAATTTTTTAAATACTTTATTTCTGGTGAATTTTCTGCTGGTTTGTAATATTCAATATTTTTAACCTGCTTATCAGTAAGTGGCACATTAAATCTATCTCTGTAAAATAATAAATCTTCCTCGTCTAATTTCTTTTGTTGGTGTGTTGTATTTATACTCTCACCAGATTTACCCATTCCATAACCTTTAATTGTTTTAGCTATTATGACAGTCGGCTTACCTTTGCATTGAACAGCAGTATGATAAGCTGAGTAAACTTTATGAGGATCGTGTCCGCCTCTATTTAATTTCCAAATATCAGCATCAGTCATATTTGCTACCAAGTCTTTTAATTCAGGATATTTACCAAAAAATTTCTCTCTTACGTAAGCCCCACCTTTTGCTTTGAATGCCTGATATTCACCATCGACTGCTTCAGTCATTCTTTTAACTAGTAAACCAGTTTTATCTTTAGACAAAAGCTGATCCCAGTAAGAGCCCCAAATCACTTTTATCACATTCCATCCAGCACCTCTAAATCTTCCCTCGAGTTCCTGAATAATTTTGCCATTCCCTCTAACTGGACCATCTAATCTTTGAAGATTACAGTTAATTACAAAAATTAAATTATCTAATTTTTCTCTTGCAGCTAAACCTACGGCACCAAAACTTTCTGGTTCATCCATTTCACCATCACCTAAGTGACACCATATTTTTCTATCTTGATCTTTTAGAAGACCTCTATTTATCAGATACTTAGTGAAACGAGCCTGGTAAATCGCCATCATTGGACCAAGTCCCATTGATACAGTTGGGAACTGCCAAAATTTTGGCATTAACCAAGGATGTGGGTAAGAGGACAGTCCACCTTTCTCAACTTCTTGTCTAAATTTATCCAATTGTTTTTCTGAAATTCTTCCTTCTAAAAATGCTCTAGCATACATACCGGGTGCACTATGACCTTGAAAATAAATTAAATCACCACCAAACTTATTATTTTTTGCTCTCCAAAAATGGTTCATACCAACGTCGTACAAAGTTGCTGCAGATGCAAAAGTACCTATATGACCACCTAACTCTGGATTTTTTTTATTAGCTTTAACAACCATAGCTGCAGCATTCCATCTTATGTATGCTCTAATTTTTCTTTCTATATTTTGATCTCCAGGAGATCTTACGTCAGCAGCCGATGGTATCGTATTAATATAAGGTGTAGTTCTAGTATCAGGTAAAATTAATCCTTGAGTATAAGCTTCATCAATTACTTTTTTAAGCAAATATCCTGCTCTGGATGATCCATCTGTCTTAACAACAGCTCTAAGCGAGTCTAACCATTCTTGTGTTTCAGAAGGATCTATATCATCCTTAGAAATTGGTTGAGCGTAAATGGCTTCTTTTCCATTTCTTAATCCATTTTTTTTCTCTGTAGTAGTAATTACTTTATTTTCTACTTTTGTAATTTTTTCTTTTGGAGCAATAGTTTCATCTTTTTTTTCATTTTCACCATCTAGAGTAGCTAGAATACTTCCTTCTGAAACTTTATCTCCTATTTTTACTTTTAATTGTGATATTTTTCCTTCGAAGGGTGATGGTACCTCGACACTTGATTTGTCACTTTCTAAAGTCACTATTGGATCATTTTTCTTAACTTCGTCTCCAGGTTTTACAAGAACCTCAATTATTTCGACGTCTTTGAAATCACCAATATCAGGAACTGATATATTCTTAACCATTCTTTTATTATACACAATTTTTGACACAATTTATCCGCTTTTTTGACACTTCGTATTAGCAATATAGATTATGCAATTTTTAAGACTTATATTTAGAAAAAAGAGAGCAGATATTAACTCTCAAGTTTTAATACAAAAAATTTTATTAAGAAAATACTTGGCTAAGACCAATTAATAATACTAAGAGAATTATTGCTCCATAGTAATACTGATAACCTCTTACAGTAAATGGTATTTTACTAATAGCTCTATTTTTAAGTTTTTTTCTTGGTTTAGATAATTTCATTTTCTTTCAATACACATAGCTATACCCATTCCTCCACCAATACACAATGTGGCCAAACCTTTTTTTGAGTCTCTTTTTTGCATTTCATGAATGAGTGTGACAAAAACTCTGGTTCCAGATGCACCAATCGGGTGTCCTAATGCAATTGCACCTCCATTCACATTCACTTTATCCATAGGAAGGGAAAGTTCTTTTATTACTGCACAACTTTGGGCAGCAAAAGCTTCATTAGCTTCTATCAAATCTAAATCTTTTGAACTCCAGCCAGCTATCTTTAATGCTTTTTTTGAAGACGGTATTGGTCCAGTACCCATCACTGAGGGATCTACACCACAAGAAGCCCAAGACTTGATTTCGGCTAAAGGTTTAATTCCTCTTTTTTCTGCTTCACTTTTTGACATTAAAACAACTGCAGCAGCACCATCATTAATCCCTGAAGCATTACCAGCAGTAACAGTTCCATCTTTTTGAAAAACAGTTTTAAGCTTTTCTAATACAGCAAGAGATATTCCATCTCTAGGATGCTCGTCTTTTTTGAAAATAGAACTACCTTTTTTGGATTTAATTTCAAAAGGAACAATTTCGTCATCAAATTTATTTTTTTTTTGAGCTTCCAAGGCTTTTGTTTGAGAATTAAAAGCAAATTTATCTTGGTCCTTTCTAGTAATCTGAAATTGTTGCGCAACATTTTCAGCAGTGTTACCCATATGGTACCCATTAAAAGCATCCCAAAGACCATCTTTAATCATAGAGTCAATTAATTCTGTGTCTCCATATTTTTTTCCATTTCTTAAATGTATTAAATGAGGAGCAAGTGACATACTTTCTTGCCCACCCGCAACAACAATATTAGAGTCATTCGAAATTATTGATTGAAATCCTGAAGCTATAGATCTCAAACCAGATCCACAAACTTGGTTCACGACGTAAGCGGGAATTTCTTTTGGTATGCCTGAAGCCATCGAAGCTTGACGGGCTGGATTTTGTCCTGTTCCACCAGTCAATACTTGACCCATAATAACCTCATTTACCTCAGAGGGTTTTAAATTAGATTTTTTAATAACATCTGAAATAATAGCCGATCCCATTTCGTGTGCTGGAACGTTTTTGAGTGTTCCACTTAAGGAACCAATCGCTGTTCTTGCTGCTGAGGTTATAACAACAGTTTTTTTGTCTGACATTTGTAAAATAATTACATTCAAATTAAACTTATATCAATGATATATAAAAACCCTTTAAAGTTGCTAATTTCTTTGATACTTCAATTGATATTGGTCCCATAGCTCAATTGGATTAGAGCGTCTCGCTACGGACGAGAAGGTTGAGGGTTCAAATCCTTCTGGGACCTCCAGATTAAAAAAGGAGTATTATTAGTTTGAATAAGATTATTATTGTAGACACTGGTAGCAGCAATATTTTAAGCCTAAAAAGAGCTATTGAAATTTTCGATAGCAATGTTGAAGTTACTACAAATCCTATAAAAATTTTATCGGCAAATAAAATCTTTTTTCCAGGAGTTGGCGCTTTTAAAAAAGTTATGGAAAATCTAGAAAAAAATAAACTAGCCGAAACTTTAATTAAGACAAGAGAAAAAAAAACACCTCTACTCGGCATCTGTCTTGGACTACAGCTATTTTTTGAAACTAGCGAAGAATTTGGAACGAGTAAAGGATTAGGTATAATAAAAGGAAGTGTAAAAAAATTACCTTCAATTTCTGAAGACAATGAAAGACTAAAAATACCAAATATGGGTTGGTTTAAAATTGATTTAAATAATCAATTCATAAACAATAAATTTTCTAATTTTATTAAATCTATCAACAAAAATAATTTATATTATTTTGTTCATTCTTATTTCGTTGATCCAATCGAAAAAGAAAATATAGCAGCGACTTATAATTTTGGGGGTCATAAAATTCCAGCCATAGTTTCAAAAGATAATTTTATTGGATGTCAGTTTCATCCTGAAAAAAGTGGAAAAAAAGGTCTTGAAATTATTTCGGATTTTTTAAAATTATCTTAAAGATAAAAGTTCATCTATAATTTTTTCAGAATTATATACCTGTTTCCATTTTGGATAATGGTTTTTAAATTTTTTCATATTTGAAATATACCAAATGTGATCACCAACCCTATTTTGTTTATTGAACTCTTTTTTGATTGGAATATTTGTTAGTTTATAAATGGTATCCATTGCTTCTATTATAGAACAAT
Organism: uncultured Pelagibacteraceae bacterium; assembly: GCA_902587295.1. GTDB lineage: Bacteria > Pseudomonadota > Alphaproteobacteria > Pelagibacterales > Pelagibacteraceae > Anoxypelagibacter. The sequence continues at coordinate 64,557 of CACIKS010000001.1, forward strand.
TAGATTTTCTACCTCCACCCATATTGTAAACCTCACCTATTCTAGGTTTTGTAAAAAAATGCCAAAAACAATTAACCACATCATAACTATGAATATTGTCCCTCACTTGTTTACCTTTATATCCATAAATATAATATTTTTTTTTGTCTAAAGCTGTTTTTGCTAAATAAGATAAAAAACCATGAAGTCTTGCTCCAGAGTGATTAGGACCTGTTATACATCCTGCTCTAAAGCACACAGTCTTAAGACCAATATTTTTTCCATATTCCTGTACAGCAAGATCAGCATAACATTTTGAAGCTCCAAAAAAACTATGAATACAATTATCAATAGACATACTCTCTGTAATTCCATTTTTATATGAGTGATTATTTTTAATCTCCCATCTGGTTGATTTTTCTATCAAAGGGAGGTTATTTGGATTGTCGCCGTAAACTTTGTTTGTGGACATAAAAATAAAAGGGGCATCAAAACAGTAGTTTTTAGTCATTTCTAATAGATTAATTGTTCCTCTAGAATTAATATCAAAATCTTTAAATACGTTATTTTTTGCCCAGTCATGTGACGGTTGAGCAGCAGAATGAATCACAAGCTTAATATTTTTTTTATATGTTTTGAAAACTTTTTTAATTGCATCTAGATTGGAAACATCCAAACTAAAATGTTTATAGTTTTTTATATTTCTTTCTAATTTTTTTCTAATCCAACTTACATCTCCATCTTTTCCAAAAAACAGTTTTCTAGAGTTATTATCTATACCAATTATATCAAAACCTTTTTCTGAGAAAAAAGTAGCAGCCTCTGAACCAACTAATCCACACGAACCTGTAATTAAAACTATTGACATTGATTTAGATATTCTTTTTTGTTATTAAGTCTAGGTATGAAATTTTTAACACATTTATCCTTACAAAAATCTGTAATAGTATTTTTTTTATCTGTTTCAATCATTTTGATAGTCTTAACAATTTTACTATAAGTATACTACTGATAATAATATTATTCCCAATATTAATCTATAAACTACAAACAAATTAAGGTTAAATTTCTTCAGATATATTAAAAAATATTTGATAGTAATATAAGAAAATACAAATGACAAAAAAGCCGTTAATATTGAGCTCATAGTTAATATTTGATCATTTTGTTTTATTAAGTCAAAAAAACCATACAAACTCCATACTCCCAAAGAAGGAATAGAAAGTAAAAAAGACATTTTTGCAGCATCTATTCTATTAAACTTTAAAAATCTAGCTCCAGTTATTATTATACCAGATCTGCTTACTCCCGGCACTAAAGCTAATGTTTGATAAAAGCCAATTATTATTGCATTTTTAAATGTGAAGTTATTTTTTATTTTAAGTTTGATTTTAGATTTATCTGAAATGTACAACAAAATACCAAAAATAATTGTAGTCCATCCCATTATCTCTAAGGTTCTTAAATTTGAAATTATTTTTAAATCTATTAAAATATAACCAATTATAAAAATTGGTGTTGATGCAATTATTACTTTATAAAATAAATCCTTGTTTTTTGAAAAATTATAAATTTCTTTATTAAAATAAAACAAAACAGCAATCAAAGATCCGAAATGTGCACTAACATTAATTGCAAGTTCAATTTTTTCGTAATTAAATATCTTAGATAACAAATTAATGTGGGCCGATGAGCTCACCGGGATAAATTCAGATATACCTTGTATTATTGAGATTAAAAGAATTTGAATTATATTTTCCATGAAGTGACAGCTGATTTATATTTAATTCAACCAATGAGTTCATCTTAAAAATTGCATATCTGATATGCATCTAAATACATATAAAACAGTGGGTTTTTGATCAAATAAGTAAATAATAGTGACCTAATTTTACTTTAAATTATCTGTAATTTAACTATGTTCTGCCGATGTCTGAAAAAATGTTAAAATTTGTAAATTTGGACCAACAAAATCCACCCAAAAGATCTGTTGATCAAAGAAAAACGGATTTTAAAGAAATCTACGACGAGTATATTAATAAGAAAGCTAAAGAGCAATCTAGTAGATGTTCGCAGTGCGGAGTGCCTTTCTGCCAAGTTCACTGCCCATTACATAACAATATTCCAGATTGGTTAAAATTAACCGCAGAGGGAAGATTACAAGATGCATATGAACTTTCTCAAAGCACAAATAATATGCCAGAAGTTTGTGGAAGAATATGCCCGCAAGATAGACTGTGCGAGGGCAATTGTGTAATTGAGCAATCAGGCCATGGAACTGTTACAATTGGTTCGGTTGAAAAATATATTACCGATACTGCGTGGGAAAAAGGATGGGTTAAACCCATAAAAGTTGAAAAACAAAAAAAACAGTCTGTTGGAATAATTGGTGCAGGTCCAGCTGGATTGGCTTGTGCAGAGGAACTAAGAAAACTTGGTTATCAAATAACAGTTTATGATAGATACGATCGTCCAGGAGGGTTATTGATTTATGGTATACCTAATTTTAAATTAGAAAAATTTGTTGTCGAACGAAGAACTAAACTTTTAAAAGACTCGGGTATTAAATTTAAACAGAATTTTGAAGTTGGAAAAGATGCAACACTTGAAGAATTAAAAGAAAGACATAATGCTGTATTGATCGCAACTGGAGTTTATAAACCAAGAAATGTAGACGTTGAGGGAAATAATTTAGGAAATATTTTTCCAGCAATGGAATTTTTAACAGCATCAAATAAAAAAGGTTTAGGTGATAAAGTAAAATTATTTGATGATGGAACACTTAATGCCGAAAACAAAAAAGTCGTAGTAGTTGGAGGTGGTGATACTGCAATGGATTGCGTGAGAACTGCAGTAAGACAGAACGCTAAATCGGTCAAATGTTTGTACAGAAGAGATCGAGAAAATATGCCTGGATCTGCTAGGGAGGTAGGCAATGCAATAGAGGAAGGTGTAGAATTTTTATGGTTATCAAGTCCAAACAAATTCATTGGACAAAAAAACGTTAAAGCTGTTGAAGTTCAGAAAATGAAATTGGGGGATCCAGACTCGTCAGGAAGAAAAAAGCCGGTCATTATTGAAAACTCAAATTATGAGTTAGAAGCTGACATAGTTATCAAAGCTTTGGGTTTTGACCCTGAAAATTTACCAAAATTATTTAATTCAGAAAATTTATCTGTATCAAAATGGGGCACGATAAAGATTGATTTAACTTCAATGCAAACCAATATACCCGGAGTATTTGCTGCAGGCGATATTGTGAGAGGTGCATCACTAGTTGTTTGGGCCATAAGAGATGGTAGAGATGCAGCAACTCAAATTGAGAAATATTTAAAATCAGTTGAATTGAGGAAAGGTGTGGCAGCTTGAAATTATATAAAAAAAATAAAAAACTCTTAGAAGACAACTACTCCTATGATCCATCACTTGAGCACGATGCTTGTGGTGTTGGTCTAATAACTTCACTTGATACAAAAAAAAAAAGAGAGGTGGTAGAATATGGAATCCAGTCTCTCAAAGCAGTTTGGCACAGAGGTGCAGTTGATGCTGATGGCAAATCTGGCGATGGCGCAGGTATTTGTATTGAAATACCAAAAGAATTTTTTTTAGAAAAAATAAAAGATACAGGGCATACTCACAAAGGTGAAAATCAAATATGTGTTGGAATGATTTTTTTACCCAGAACAGAGTATTCAGAACAAGAAAAATCTAAAACAATTATTGAGCAAGTATTAATTGAAAATGATTTTTATATTTACGGTTGGAGACAAGTCCCTGTAAACCCAACTGTCCTTGGCCAAACAGCAGACTCGAATAGACCAGAAATTACACAAGTAATGTTTAAAAGCAATAAATTGATGGAGAGAGATGATCTTGAGAGGTTGCTTTACGAGTCTAGAAAAAAGATATTAAAAATTACAAGAGGTCAACAAATAAATGATCTCTATATCTGCTCACTAAGCTCTCGTTCTATTATTTATAAAGGAATGTTTTTAGCAGAGGCATTGTCTGATTTTTACCCAGATCTTAACGACAAAAGATTTATTTCAAGATACGCTATTTTTCATCAAAGATTTTCAACAAATACGTTTCCTAGTTGGAAATTAGCACAACCATTTAGATCTTTAGCACATAATGGAGAAATCAATACCCTTAAAGGAAATATAAATTGGATGAAAATTCATGAGCAAGATATGTCGAGTAAATTATTCAAGAATGTAGAAGATTTAAAGCCAGTTATTACACCTGGAAACTCCGATTCAGCTGCATTAGATAATGTTTTTGAATTATTAATACATTCAGGAAAAAGTATTCCACTAATTAAATTGATGATGATGCCAGACGCATGGTCAAAAAGAAATAAAATTTTACCAAAATCTCACCAACAACTTTTTGATGTTCTAAACAGCACAATTGAGCCCTGGGATGGTCCCGCTGCAATCTGTGCTTCAGATAGTAAATGGGCTATAGCCGCAACAGACAGAAACGGATTAAGACCACTTAGATATTCAATTACTACAGATAAGATATTCTGTGCAGGATCAGAAACAGGAATGGTAGAAATTCCTGAAAAAAAAATAATAGAAAAAGGAAGACTTGGTCCAGGCCAATTAATTGCCGTTAATTTAAAGAAAGGTAAGATTTATAAAGACAAAGAAATTAAAGACTATTTATCAAAAGATTATAAACAATTTAATAAACAAATAATTCATTTAGATAAAAAAATAACAACAGAAAAAGAGTTTGCCAATTTTTCAGAAGAAGATTTGCGAAGAAGACAATATCTTTCAGGATATAGTATTGAAGATTTAGAATTAATACTGCATCCAATGGTAGAAGATGCAAAAGAAGCAACAGGGTCAATGGGTGATGATACTCCAGTAGCAGTGCTTTCAAATCATTACCGACCAATTTCACATTACTTTAGACAAAATTTCAGCCAGGTTACAAATCCACCTATTGACTCATTGAGAGAGAATAATGTGATGAGTTTAAAAACACGATTTGGAAATCTAGGTAATATCTTAGACTTTAAAAATCTTACAAAAGAAAATATATATGTTCTTGACAGCCCAATACTTAGCAATTCGCAATTAAAAAAATTTAAATCAATATTTTCTGAAAAAGTAAGAGTTATTGATTGTACTTTTAGTGTAAATGAAAGCTTAAAAGAAAGAATTGAAAAAATTAAAGGTGAGGCGGAAGTAGCAGTTAGGGAAGGTGCAAATCATCTAGTTCTTTCTGACAGGAATATTTCAGAGGAAAGAGCTGTTGTACCAATGATTTTAGCAGTTGGTGCAGTACATTCAAATTTAGTTAAACTTTGTATTAGAGGCTATGCTTCTATCAATGTTGAAACTTCTGAAGCAATGGATACTCACTCCTTTGCAGTTCTTATAGGAGTTGGTGCAACCACAATTAACCCTTACTTAGCAATTGATAGTATTCGTCAAAGATTTGATAAAAAATTATTTGGTAAATTAGATTTTGAGTCCTGTGTAATTAGATTCAAAAGATCTATAAATGCTGGACTATTAAAAATAATGTCAAAAATGGGAATATCTGTATTAAGTTCTTATAGAGGTGGATGTAACTTTGAAGCTGTTGGTTTGAGCAGAGGGTTGGTCGCGGACTACTTTCCTGGTATGGTATCTAGAATATCAGGTATTGGAGTTTCAGGAATTGAGAAAAAAATTAAAGAGCTACATTCAAAAGCCTATCAAAAAAACGTTGTAGTACTACCAATTGGCGGACTTTATAAATATAGAAAAACTGGAGAGGATCATCAATTTCAAGGAAACCTTATTCATTTACTTCAGCATTCTGTTGGAAAAAATTCATATGATCTTTTTAAAAAATATACTAATGGAATTCATAAATTAAACCCAACAAATTTAAGAGATCTTTTAGAATTTAGAAGTTCAAATAAGTCTATAAATATTGACGAAGTAGAGCCTGTTGAAAAAATTACACCAAGGTTTGGAAGCGGAAGTATGTCCCACGGCGCTCTTTCGTCCGAGGCACATGAAACTTTAGCAATAGGAATGAATAGAATTAAAGGTGCATCTTGTAGTGGCGAGGGTGGCGAGGATGAAAAAAGATTTAAAGTTTTAGAAAATGGAGACTCTGCAAATTCTAAGGTAAAACAAGTAGCTTCAGCAAGATTTGGAGTTACAGTTAAATACTTAAATAATTGTAAAGAGATTGAAATTAAAATTGCACAAGGTGCAAAACCGGGTGAAGGTGGCCAGTTACCCGGGTTCAAAGTTACAAAAGAAATTGCAAGATTACGCCATTCTACTCCCGGGGTAACTTTGATCTCTCCTCCACCTCATCATGATATTTATTCTATAGAAGATTTGGCTCAATTAATTTACGATTTAAAACAAATAAATCCAAAGGCTAGAGTTGGTGTTAAATTAGTTGCTTCTACAGGTATTGGAACAATCGCAGCTGGAGTTGCAAAAGCTAAAGCGGATATAATTTTAATTTCCGGACATTCTGGCGGTACAGGAGCAAGTCCTCAAACTAGTGTTAAATATGCAGGAGTTCCCTGGGAAATGGGATTAACAGAAGCAAATCAAATTTTGACACTAAATCAACTTCGACACAAAGTAACACTTAGAACAGATGGTGGAATTAAAACTGGAAGAGATGTTGTAATAGCTGCAATGATGGGAGCAGAAGAATTTGGAATGGGCACATCATCACTAATTGCAATGGGATGTATAATGGTAAGACAATGCCATTCAAATACTTGCCCAGTTGGAGTTTGTTCACAAGATGAGAAACTTAGAGCAAAGTTTTCTGGTACGCCAGAAAAAGTTGTTAATTTTTTTACTTTTGTAGCTATGGAGGTAAGAGAAATTTTGGCTTCATTAGGATTTAATTCTCTAAAAGATGTTATCGGTAGAACAGATTTACTTCATCAAGTTAGCAGAGGCTCACCAAATCTAGATGATCTAGACCTCAACCCTTTATTAGTTAAAACTGATCCAGGAAATAATACAAGATATTCAGAGAGTCATTTAATAAACCCTGTTCCCGACAATAACATTGATGAGAAAGTATGGAACAAAGTAAAAAATGATCTTAAACAAAATAAAAAAATTACACTAGATGCGTTTGTGAAAAATACAGATAGGGCAGTAGGAACAAAATTATCTCACTATATATTTAAGGAGTTTGGGGAAAGTTTCGCAAGTGAAGTCTTAAATATTACATTAAGTGGTTCTGCAGGCCAATCTTTGGGAGCTTTTTTATCAAAAAGTATAAAAATTAAATTATTTGGGGATGCAAATGATTATGTAGCCAAAGGATTATCTGGAGGAAAAGTTGTAGTAGTTCAATCAAAAGATAATAATTTTAAATCAAATGAAAATACAATAATAGGCAATACAGTATTATACGGAGCCACTTCAGGAAAATTGTTTGCAGCAGGTAAAGCTGGAGAAAGATTTGCGGTAAGAAATTCAGGTGCAATTTCAGTAATAGAGGGCTGTGACGCAAATGGTTGTGAGTATATGACAGGAGGAGAAGTGGTAATATTAGGGAAAATAGGAGATAATTTTGCTGCCGGAATGACAGGGGGAATGGCATTTATTTACGATCCTAAAGATATTTTTGAAAATTTTGTAAATTCTAAATCAGTTGTCTGGCAAAAAATTGAGACAAAATATTGGAAAGACAGATTAAAGGAAATTTTACAGGAATATAATTCGGAAACATCCTCAAAAGTTTCCCAAAGTATTTTAGAAAATTTTTCAAAAGAGGTAGAAAATTTTAAACAAGTTTGTCCTTTAGAAATGTTGAACAAGTTACAAAACCCAATTACTTTGAAGAAAAAAGTTTTACAGACAGGATAATGTATGAAAATATTAATCACAGGTGGGTGTGGATTTATTGGATCAAATCTTGCAGTTTTTTTAAATGAAAAAATTAGAAATGCTAAAATTATAAGCGTAGATAATTTGTCTCGAAAAGGTTCAATTTTGAATTTCAAGAGACTTTCTAAAAATAAAATTAAAAATTTTAAACTTGATATTTCAAAAATAAATAAGTTTCCAAAGTTTGATTTAGTTGTACATTGTGCGGCAGAACCTGCGATAGAAGTTTCTAGAAAAAAAATAGATGAAGTTTTTAATTCAAACCTCATTGGTACCTTCAATGTTCTTAAAGAATGCGCAAAAAGAAAAGCAGATATAATTTATTTATCAAGCTCAAGAGTTTATGCAATTGAAAATTTATATAATTTAAAAAAAAAAGGATCTGTGAAAGAAAATTTTAATGTAGAAAATTTTAAATCTATTTATGGTTTTACAAAGTTAAGCTCTGAACTTTTAATAAAAGAATTTTCACACCTAAATAAAATAAAATACTTAATAAATAGAGTTGCTTTAGTTTCTGGACCTTGGCAATTTGGAAAAGAAGAACAAGGATTTGTAAGTTTATGGGTCTGGAAGCATTTAAACCTTTTAAAACTAAAATATATTGGATTTGGTGGAACTGGCAAACAAGTTAGAGACGTTCTACATATACTGGATTTATGTGAATTGGTTTTGTTACAAATAAAGAAAATAAAAAAAATTCACAATAAGCTCCTAAATGTTGGAGGAGGTAGTAAAAATTCATTAAATTTAATTCAACTCACAAAATTATCATCAAATATAACAAGAAATAAAATGAGAATAGGATCTATTAAAAAAACCTCCTCCTATGATATTCCATATTTCGTTTCAAACATAGATTATGTTAAAAAGCTTTATAAATGGAGTCCGAAAAGAGATCTCAAAAAAATTATAGCTGACCTTCATTTTTGGATGAAATCAAACCATTCTATTTTGAAAAAATACTTTTAATAATTTTGTCCAATTCTGAGGTAATTCTTTTAAGATTTTTTTTGCTAGAAAGACTATGATCACCATTTTTAATTACCATTATTTTTTTTTTAGCTTTTGGAAATAAAGTTAAAATTTTTCTTGAAAATGATACTGGCACTACCTCATCTTTTTGGCCGTGAAACATTGTTACATTTATTTTAAGATCTATCTTTTTTGAAAAAACTTTATTTTTTCTTCCATCTTTTATTAATTGATAAGTTACAGGATATTCATATTGTTTTTGTTTAAATTTTGAATCTCTATGCTTAATTATACTTAAACCCTTCTCCTTTATTTCTTTCTTTATTTTTTTTGGAAATTTATTCCACATTAACCTTTCTAAAAATTCTGGGGCAGAGCCAATACCAACGAAACCCTGAATTTGTTTTTTAAAAAATTTAAACTGATTCAATGAAATCCAAGCACCCATACTTGAACCAATCAAAATAAAACTATTTTTTTTAACAATCTTTTTTATTAATCTTTTAGCATCATTGGACCACTCACTTATATTTCCTTTGGTAAAAATTCCGGATGATTTACCGTGTCCAGAATATTCTATCGCTAAAAATCCTAATTTATTTTTCTTTGCAAATTTTCTGAATGCAGCAGGCTTTTTCCCATTAATGTCTGACATAAAGCCAGGTAGAAAAATTATGTATAGTTTTTTTTTGTAATAATTGACTAAATATCTTAGTTTTTTTGTTCTTGATATTTTTAGATATCTAAATTTTTTCATATAAATTAAATGTAACTAATCTGATACTATATTATTTTGTGATTTAATTTAAATAAATGTTAAATTCATCTATATGAATATTCTTCTAACTGGTGGCGCAGGTTATATCGGAAGCCATACCGCTCTTTCGTTAATTGAAAATGGTCATATGGTAACTGTAATAGATAATTTAATTACAGGGACAAAAAGATTAATTCCACCTAAAGCAAAATATTATAATTGTGATATTGCAGACAGTAGTTCAATCAAAAAAATTTTAAAAGAAAATAAATTTGACGTTGTTATGCATTTTGCAGGGTTAACTAAAGTAGACGAGTCCGTCAATAATCCAGATAAGTATAATGATTATAATTTTGAGAAGTCAAAATCTTTTTTTAATTGCTGTTTTGAAAATAATTTAAAAAAAATTATATTCTCCTCAACTGCAGGAGTTTACGGAGATAGTTCGAGTCAATACGTAAAAGAAACTGATGAAATCAAACCGATGAATCCTTATGCTGTTTCAAAATCTAAAGTAGAAAACTTTTTAATAAAAAAATCAAAAAGTGAAAAAATAAATTACATTGTATTGAGATATTTTAATGTTGCAGGAGCTGACGAGGATAAAAGATCAGGATTAATTTCTAAATCATCAACTAATTTGATAAAAGTAATTTGTGAACTAGCTACAAAAAAAAGAAAAAAAATGACAATCAACGGCAACGATTATCAAACTAAAGATGGTACAGCTATAAGAGATTTTATCCACGTTCGTGATATAGCAGATATTCATATAGTAGCAGCAAATTCTTTTTTCAAAAACTTTTCATCAGAGATTTATAACTGCGGTTATGGACAAGGTTATTCAGTGAAAGAGGTAATTAATGAAATGGAAAATATTATTCGAAGTAAATTAGAAGTAGAAATAGGACCGAGAAGAGAAAAAGATATAGCAATTTCAGTTGCAAATAGCGATAAGTTTAAAAAAAAATTCAATTGGAAACCAAAATTTAATAATTTAAATTATATTTTGAAGACCGCATTAGAGTGGGAAAAAATTAATTAATGAGTTTTAAAATATTACAAGTTATTCCAAAGTTGGGTTATGGCGGAGCAGAAACCGGCTGTTATGATATTGCTCATTATCTGGCAGAAAAAAATTGTAAATCCTATATTATTACAAGTGGGGGTCCACTTTTAAAATTTATTAAGAAAAATAAAGTAAAAATTATTAGACTTCCAGTGCACTCAAAAAATCCAATACTAATGTTTTTAAATACAATTCTTATAACATTTATTATAATTTTTTTAAGGATTGATATTGTACACGCACGCAGTAGAGCACCGGCTTGGTCATGTTTGATATCTTGTAAATTAACAAGAACAAAATTTGTTACAACTTTTCACGGAATATACAATTTCTCAAACAACTTAAAAAAATTTTATAACTCAGTTATGGTCAGATCAAATTTAATAATAGCTGGATCCAATTATGTTTTTGATCATATACATAAAAATTACGGAAGTTTAATTAACAGAACTAAAAGACTTTTAGTAATTTTCAGAGGAATAAACACAGAGTATTTTGATAACTCAAATATAACTAATGAAAAAGTTCAAAATCTCAATTCACTTTTAAATTTAAATACAGAAAAAATTAAAATATTGTTACCTGGCAGGTTGACCAGATGGAAAGGCCAAGAATTATTTATTGAGTCTCTAAATTTATTAAAAACTAGTTATAACAAGAATAATTTTCAAGTAATTGTGCTTGGTTCTCATCAAGGCAGGAAAGTTTATTATAAAAAATTGCTATCATTGGTTGATAAGCTTAATCTCAAAAGAGATGTTTTTTTTCTGCAACATTTTAAGGAAATGCCAGTAGTTTATTATGTTTCAGATATAGTTGTATCTTCCTCAATAGAGCCGGAAGCATTTGGCAGAGTATCAGTCGAAGCACAAGCAATGAGAAGACCAATTTTAGCGAGTAACCATGGAGGATCTATTGAAACGGTAATCGATGGTAAAACTGGATTTCTTTTTAAGAATAATAATCCTAATTCCCTAGCAGAAAATTTGAATAAATTAATGGAAATGGATAAAGACAAGTTGCAATCAATTGGAAATGAAGGTAGGAAAAATGTATTAAAGAAATTTGATGTAGAAAAAATGTGTGATTCGACATTTTCAGAATATAAAAAATTAATAAAATAGATGCCAAATATTACTTTGCCAGATGGAAAAAAACTAAGTTTCAAAAATAATGTGACAGGAGTTGAAATTGCAGAAAAAATAAGTAAATCTTTATCGAAAAAAGCGCTTATAATAAGTGTAGATGGAGAATTAAAAGATTTAAGTTTTTCGATTCAAAAAGATTCCTCTGTAAAAATAATTACGCATAAAGACAAAGAAGGTCTAGACGTGATAAGACACGATGCTGCACATATTATGGCAATGGCAGTACAAGAATTATTCCCAGGAACCCAAGTTACTATTGGCCCAGTAATTGAAAATGGTTTTTATTATGATTTTGCTAGAAAAGAACCATTTACTAAAGATGATTTAAATAAAATAGAGAACAAAATGTCTGAAATAATTGATCGAGATGTAAAAACAAGAAGGGAAGTTTGGGAAAGAAGTAAGGCTATATCGCATTTCAAAAAGATAGGAGAAAAGTATAAAGCAGAAATAATTGAAACAATTCCAAAAAATGAGGAACTTTCAGTGTATCATCATGGAGATACTTGGTACGATTTATGCAGGGGACCACATTTAACTTCCTCAAGCAAAATTGGAAAAGCTTTTAAATTAACAAAAGTCTCAGGCGCATATTGGAGAGGTGACTCAAATAACGAAATGTTACAAAGAATTTATGGAACATGTTGGAGTTCTAAAAAAGAATTAGATGATTACTTAAATAGATTAGAAGAGGCTGAAAAAAGAGATCATAGAAAGTTAGGAAAAGAAATGGATTTATTTCATTTCAGAGAAGAAAGTCCTGGCTCAGTTTTTTGGCATGAAAAAGGGTGGAATTTATTTCAAAGGTTAATTGAATATATGAGATTAAAACAAAGAAATGCAGGATATAGGGAAATTAATACACCAGAATTATTAGACAAGAGTCTTTGGGAAAAATCAGGACATTGGGATAAATTTGGTGATCTAATGTTTACATCCGAAACACCAGACGAAAAAGTTTTCGCTGTAAAACCAATGAACTGTCCAGGATGTGTACAAGTATTTAATCAAGGACTTAAAAGTTATAGAGATTTGCCATTAAAACTTTCAGAATTTGGAAAAGTTCACAGATATGAACCTTCAGGAGCACTTCATGGACTTCTAAGAGTCAGGGCATTCACACAAGATGATGCCCATATATTTTGTACAGAGAGTCAAATTACAGATGAATGTATTAGTGTTACCAAATTAATTTTAGATATTTACAAAGACTTAGGTTTTAAAAAAGTTTTTTTAAAATATTCTGATAGACCAGAAAAAAGAGTTGGAAGTGATAAAATATGGGATAAATCTGAAAAAGCTTTAATTACCGCTGTTAAGAAAACTAAATTAGACTATAGCATAAATAAAGGTGAAGGCGCCTTTTACGGACCAAAGATTGAGTTTGTTTTAAGAGATGCAATAGGTAGAGATTGGCAGTGCGGTACACTCCAAGTCGATTTAAACTTACCTGAAAGATTAGGTGCAACTTTTGTAGATAAAGATGGAACAAAAAAAGCACCAGTTATGTTACATAGAGCTCTTTTTGGTTCTCTGGAAAGATTTATAGGAATTTTAATTGAGAATTATGCTGGAAAACTTCCATTCTGGCTTTCACCATCACAAGTTGTTGTGTTACCGATTGCAGATGAACACAACGAATATGTAAAAAAAATATTTGAAGAACTCTTTAAAGAAGGTATAAAATGCGAAGTGGATTTAAGAAATCAAAAAATTAATTATAAGATCAGAGAGCATTCTTTATCAAAGGTTCCAATTTTGTTAATTTGTGGAAGCAAAGAAGTATCTAGCAAGAGCGTAACAATTAGAAAACTTGGATCAGAAAAACAAGAGACAATTAAATTCAATAAAGCCTTACAAAATATTAAATTATTAAACAATCTTCCCATTAAATAAGTGTATCAAAATAAAAAAAATTACTTCCATAAAAGAACTAAATTTCAAGGTCCTAAAATAAATGAAAGGATTAGAAGTTTAGATGTCCAAGTTATTAATAGCAGCGGAGAAAATCTTGGAATTTTACCAATTAAAAAAGCTATTGGTATTGCAAAAGAAGAAGGTTTAGACCTCATCGAAATATCTCCGAACGCAAATCCCCCGGTATGTAAAGTTATGGATATAGGTAAGTATAAATATGATATGCAAAAAAAAGCGAATAAGGCAAAAAAAAATCAAAGAATATCTGTTTTAAAAGAATTAAAGTTAAGACCAGGTACTGAAATTCACGATTATAATTTTAAAATAAAAAATGCAAAAAAATTTTTAACAAAAGGCGATAAAGTAAAATTTACAGTGAAATTTAAAGGTAGAGAAATGCAACATGTCCAACTCGGAAAGGATTTAATGCAAAGAATTATAGCCGACACCAAAGATTTGGGTCAAGTAGAGGTAAGCCCAAAATTTGAGGGCAGGCAAATGATAATGATAATTCAGCCTAATTAAGCTTAACAAAAAAATCTTGCTAAAAAAAAATAATATCTGTATAAAACTCTAGCCATGCCAAAATTAAAAACAAAAAGCTCAGCAAAAAAAAGATTTAGAATGACTAAGTCAGGAAAAATCAAAATGCCTCAAGCAGGAAAAAGACATGGAATGATAAAAAGAACAAACTCGCAAATAAGAAAACAAAGAGGATCAACTATTATGTCAAAACCTGATTCCAAAATAGTTAAATCTTATATGCCATATAATTTAAGAGGATAATATGTCTAGAACAAAAAGAGGTGTTACAAGTAGAGCGAGGCATAAAAAAGTTTTAAAAGCTGTTAAAGGTCAATGGGGCAGACGGAAAAATACTATTCGTATTGCTCGACAAGCTATGGAAAAAGCATTGCAGTATGCTTACCGTGATAGAAGAGCTAAAAAGAGAGAATTTAGGTCTTTATGGATACAAAGAATAAATGCTGGAGTCAGAGAAGAAGGTCTAACTTATTCAAAATTTATTAATGGTCTAAATAAGTCTAAAATCAAATTAGACCGAAAAGTTTTAGCTGATTTAGCGTATAATAATCCAGAAGCTTTCAAATCGCTTGTAAAAAAAGTTCAGTTATCAATAAAATAAACTTGTTTTTTCTTTCACAAAGTTAGAGTAAAAACTAAGTAATGGCAGATTTACGTGAATTAATTCAAAAAGTATTACAAGCTAAAGATAAGTCTGAACTTCAAAATATTAAAAGTGAGTCTTTAGGCAAAAATAGTCAGATTAATCAAGAGTTCAAAAAACTTGGCTCTTTATCTGAGGATCAAAGAAAAGTAAGAGCCGCATCTCTTAATAATGAAAAACAAAAAATCACTGAAGCTATAAATAGTAGATTTAAAGAATTAGAAAAATTAGAAATAAATATAAAACTCCAAAAAGATAAAGTTGATGTTACGCTGCCCGCTAGAGAGCGAACGAATGGTAAAATCCATCCAGTTTCACAAGTTATAGATGAAATTTCTTCCATATTTTCTGAGATAGGTTTTTCAGTTGCTGATGGCCCAGATGTAGAAACTGAATATAATAATTTTACAGCTCTAAATACTCCCGAGCATCATCCAGCCAGAGATATGCATGATACTTTTTATTTAGATGATAATCAAAAAATTCTTTTAAGAACCCATACATCACCAGTTCAAATTAGAACAATGTTAGGCAGCAAGCCACCATTTAAAATTATTGTACCAGGAAGAACCTATCGTTGTGATAGTGATCAAACACACTCTCCTATGTTCCATCAACTTGAAGGGCTTCACATCGATAAAGATATAACTATGGGTCATTTAAAAGGATGTCTTGATTATTTCGTTAAAGAATTTTTTGAAGTCAAAAAACTTCAAATGAGATTTAGACCAAGTCATTTTCCATTTACAGAGCCCTCTGCAGAAGTTGATATTGGTTATAGATTAGAAAACGGTAGAATTATTGTAGGCGAGGGTGATAAGTGGCTTGAGATATTAGGTTGTGGAATGGTACATCCAAACGTTTTAAAAAATGCAAAAGTTGATTCAAAAAAATTCCAAGGTTTTGCATTTGGAATGGGAATAGATAGACTTGCAATGTTAAAATATGGAATTAATGATCTTAGATCTTTTTTTGAGGCAGATTTTAGATGGTTAAATCATTTTGGTTTTGATCCTTTAGACGTTCCAACAAATTATAGAGGTTTAAGCAGATGATAATAACTTTATCTTGGTTAAGAGATCATTTAAGTACCAATGCAAATTTAGGGAAAATAATAGAAAAACTTACTGGAATAGGTCTCGAAGTTGAAGGAATAAAAGAGAATCAAGACGAAACATCTAATTTTAAAATTGTTAAAGTCTTAAAAATAGAAAAACACCCTAATGCAGATAAATTAAAACTTTGTGATGTGAGTTTAGGCAACAAAAAAATTGTAAAAGTTGTGTGTGGAGCTGCGAATGTTAGAAATGGTTTAGTAACTGTATATGCACCTCCAGGTTCAATAATCCCTAAAACAAAAATGAAATTAAAGGTTGCTAAGATCAGAGGAGTAGAGTCACACGGAATGCTTTGTTCTGAGAGTGAACTTAACATTTCAGATGAAAGTAGTGGAATAATTGAATTAAAAAATAGAGAAAAAGATATTGGTAAAAATTATTTTAAAGGCAAAATGGAAAGATCAATTGATATATCAATAACACCAAATCGCCCTGATTGTTTAGGAGTTCGTGGAATTGCCAGAGATTTGGCTTCAGCAGGTTTAGGAAAACTTTCTATTTTGAAAAAGACGAAAATTAGACAAAATTTTCCTCAACCAATAAAAATTTCAATTACAAAAGATAAAGACCAAGGATGTATGTCGTTTGGAGCATCCTATATAAGAAATATTAAAAACAAAGAAAGTCCATCGTGGTTAAAAGAAAAAATAGTCTCACTTGGTCTTAAACCAATATCCGCTGTAGTAGACATCACAAATTATGTTATGTTGGATCGTAACAGACCTTTGCACGCCTATGATGCTGATAAAATAAATAAAGAAATTATAGTAAGAAACTCCAAAGCAGGAGAAAATTTTCAAGCTTTGGATGGAAAAAAGTATGAACTAAAAAAAAATATGTGTGTTATTTCAGATAGATCTGGTCCACTTGGTCTTGGAGGCATTATAGGAGGTACACGTTCTGGGACTGAATTTGAAACAAAAAATATACTTTTAGAGTCTGCATATTTTTACCCAAATTCTGTAAGAAAAACCTCGAATATTCTTGATATAGAAACAGACGCAAAATATAGGTTTGAAAGAGGTATAGACCCAAACTCAATTAAAGAGGGTCTTGAAGCGGCAACTAATTTAATCGTTAAAATTTGTGGCGGTGAAGCAAGTAAATTTTCTATAGTTGGTAAGTCCCGGTTTAAAAATAAAGTTATCACAGTTGATATTAATAAGTTTAAAAAACTCATAGGAATACCAATCTCTATAAATGAAGCAAAAAAGATTCTTGGCTCACTAGGATTCAAAATAAAGATTTCTAAAAGCATCTTGAAGATAGAAATACCATCTTGGAGACCAGACATTTGCGAAGACGTAGATATTATTGAGGAACTTATTAGAATAAAAGGGTTTGATAAAATTTCATTAGTTCATCCAGAAAAAATTAGATCAAAAGAAACTTTAAATTTTAAACAAAAATTATTTCATCTATCACAAAGAGCAGTAGCAAATAAAGGATATCTTGAAGCAGTAACCTGGTCATTTACCGACTCACTTATTGATAAACAATTTTCAAATGGAAAAAGTCAAATAGAAATTACCAATCCCATTTCTACCGATTTAAATGTTTTGAGAAGATCAATATTTTCAAATTTAATTATTTACTTAAAAAAAAACCAAGATAGAGGATATTTGGACCTTTCGCTATTTGAAATCGGACCAACTTTTTTTGGAAACAAACCAGGAGAACAGCAAATCGTATTAGGCGCTCTAAAATCTGGTGTAGCAAATAGGAAAAGTTGGGACTCCAAAGCAAGAAATATTGATGTTTTTGATGTTAAAGCAGATGTAATCAAAACATTGACAGAGTTAGGTTTAGATGAAAGTGATCTGTATATAAGTAATAGAACACAAGATTACTATAACCCTGGAAGATCTGGTTCAGTAAATATAAAATCAGAAAGTGGCCCTAGATTAGCTTTTTTTGGAGAAATTCATCCTGCTATAGTTAACCATATAGATTTAAAGGAGCAGAATGTTTGCGGATTTGAAATTTTCCTAAAAAACATACCTGAACCTAAAAAGAAACAAAGACTCGCTAAAAAGAATTATTATGTATCTGAGTTTCAAAAATCTGAAAGAGATTTTGCCTTTGTAATTGATAAAAATTATAAGGCCGGTGAAGTAGAAAAAATAATTAATGAAGTTGATATAGATTTAATTAAGAAAGTTTTAATATTTGATGTTTTTGAGGGTGGGAATATGCCAGAAGGAAAAAAATCTATTGCAGTTAACGTAACAATTCAGTCAATGGACAAAACTCTTTCAGAAAAAGATATTAACGAAGTAAGTCAAAAGATAATAAACATAGTTAAAGCCAAGACTGGCGGAACAATAAGATCCTAATGTCAGATATCACTAGAGTAAGAAATTTTGCGATTATAGCGCATATTGATCACGGAAAATCTACAATTGCCGACAGAATGATTCAAATTTGTGGAGGTCTAACATCGCGTGAGATGAAAGAACAAGTCTTGGATTCGATGGATATAGAAAGGGAAAGAGGGATTACTATTAAAGCACAAACAGTCAAATTAAATTATAAATCAAAAGATGGTAAAGATTATATATTAAATATTATTGACACCCCTGGACACGTAGACTTCAGTTACGAGGTTAGTCGATCATTGCTTGCTTGTGAAGGGTCTGTATTAATTGTCGATAGTTCCCAAGGCGTTGAAGCTCAAACTTTAGCAAATGTATACCAAGCACTTGACTCTAATCACCATATAATTCCTGTTTTAAATAAAATTGATTTACCTGCTTCAGATACAGAAAAAGTAAAGCAGCAAATAGAAGATGTAATTGGTATAGATACTTCAAAAGCTATTTCTTGTTCTGGAAAAACGGGCGAGGGTATTGAGGAAATTTTAGAGTCAATTGTGAAAAATCTTCCTATTCCCAAGGGAGATCAATCATCTAAGCTAAAATCTCTACTAGTTGATAGTTGGTACGACAGCTATCTAGGTGTTGTCATTCTTGTTAGAGTTCTTGATGGAAAGATTAAAAAAGGAATGAAAATAAAGTTAATGTCTACAAATCAGGATTATGAAATAGAAAAGGTTGGAGTTTTTACACCTAAACCAAAAGATGTTTCTGAATTAAATGCAGGTGAAATTGGATTTATAATCACTGGTATTAAAAGTTTATCAGAAACAAAAGTTGGAGACACAATATGTGATCCCAGCGATACTTTGAAAAAACCTCTTCCAGGATTTAAACCCAGCAAACCAGTTGTATTTTGTGGACTGTTTCCAGTTGATAGTTCAGAGTATCAAAAACTTAAAGACGGTTTAGCAAAGTTAAAATTAAACGACTCCAGCTTCTCCTATGAGACCGAGTCCTCAAGTGCTCTTGGCTTAGGTTTCAGGTGTGGTTTTTTAGGTTTGTTACATTTAGAAATTATAACTCAAAGACTGGAGAGAGAATTTGATATTAATTTAATAACAACAACTCCGGGCGTTGTATATAAACTAAATAAAATAAATGGGAAAATAGAGGATCTTCAGAATCCAACATCAATGCCCGATCCTTCACAAATTAAATTTATCGAAGAACCTTGGATAAAAGCAACCATTATAACTCCTGATGAATATTTAGGATCTATAATTAAAATTTGCCAAGATAAAAGAGGAGTCCAAAAAGATTTATCTTACTCAGGAAATAGAGCTGTTTTAGTTTACGAACTTCCACTGAATGAAGTTGTTTTTGATTTTTATGACAGACTAAAATCTATTACTAGTGGATATGCTAGTTTTGATTACGAAATTACCGGGTATAAGGAAGGAGATTTAGTTAAACTTGGCATATTGGTAAATAATGAACCAGTAGATGCATTATCTATGATTATCCACAAAGAATTTGCTCAAAACCAAGGAAGATTAGTTTGCGAGAAATTAAAAGATCTAATTCCTAGACACAATTTTATGATCCCTATCCAGGCTGCAATCGGTGGAAAAATTGTTGCAAGAGAAAGTATAAAAGGTTTTAAAAAGGATGTTCTCACAAAAATTCATGGTGGTGGAGCGAGAGATCGTAAAAGAAAGCTATTAGATAAACAGAAAAAAGGAAAAACTCGAGCTAAACAATTCGGAAAAGTCGAAATACCACAAGAAGCTTTTATTGGAGTATTAAAAATCAATAAAGAAGTTTAATGAAAAGTGAAATTTTAATTTGTTCAAATGAAAGAATCTTTAATAAAGATACTAATTTTTTTTGTGAAAATTTAGATATTAAATCTATACCTGAGGGTTTGTCAAAAAATTATGAGGTTAGTTTAATTGGTAGAGAAGGTAAAATAAGTGGTAAGCACTCAATTAATGGGGTCAAAATTTTATCATCAAATAATTTTTTTAGTTATCTTAAAAATATTTTTTACCACAATAAATCAAACCCAAAACTAGTAAATTTTATTATTTCGGTAACTCCATATACCTTTTTAGCAAGTATATTGATATTTTTGATGAGAAAAAAATCAATTTTATATCTAAGAAGTGATGGATATGAAGAATACAAATCTATTTTTGGATATCCTGGAGTTATCATTTATCATTTGATGTTTTCAATTATCTCTTTTACCTCAAGTTTAATAAGTTGTCGAAAACATATTTTAAAAAAAAAACAAGGAGTTATAGTAGAACCTTCTCAGCTTACGCCAAAATGGTTTAATAATTTAAACGATTATAATTCATCTGAAATTAATCTACTTTATGTTGGAAGAATTAAAATTGAAAAAGGTATTTTTTCACTTTTAAATATTTTGAAAGAAATTAAAAATATAGATTTAAATTTAACTGTAATATCATCAAAAGAAAATTTTCACAAAATTAATAAATATGAAAAACTGATTTTATTGGAAAACCAAAACGAAGATGATTTGATTAGAAGCTATGATGGTTGTAAAGTATTCATCTTACCATCTTTTACTGAAGGTCATCCGCAGGTTTTGGATGAAGCTTTGGCACGTAATCGCCCAGTTATAGTATTCAGTGAAATAAAACATGTTACCAGGGATAGAGTTGGTGTTTATGTTTGCCAAAGAAATCCAAAAGCGTTGGAAGAAAAAATTAAATATATTCAAGATAACTACAATAAAATTCAAAATGAGCTTAGATTAAACAATAAAAAACTTCCTTCCAAAGAAAATTTTTTATCCCAATTGCAAAAAATTATTAATGAACATATGGAGAGGTGGCCGAGTGGTTGAAGGCGCACGCTTGGAAAGTGTGTAAACGGGAAACTGTTTCGTGGGTTCGAATCCCACTCTCTCCGCCATAAATCAGATTACTTTCTTACAACTAGTCGACTTATTGGCATTGAAAAACGTCCTTGACTTTTAAAATGTCTATTTTGTTTTGATATTGTAAGCAGGTCAGATAACTTTAAAAGCATTGTTTTATGAACCTCTGATGGTAAAATAAATGAAGCATAAAAAAATCCTGCAGCAGTTTCGGCTACTTCAGCAACGGGTCCTTTCATAGTTACCACGCTAGTTTCGATATTTACATTTGCATCTGGAAAAGCCTCACTTAAAATATTTTTTAAGCTACCTGTGCTACGTATTCTTGGATCGCCCAAATCAATCTCACCATATTTGGGTAGCTTAGCTTGTACATATTCATAGATTAAATTGTATACATCACTATATCCTGGCGCCGCATCCATAGGTCCGTTGACTAATGTCGCAAACAGTCCACCCGAGGATAGCACACGACGGATTTCATTTAACACTGGAGTAATTGGGTTCATTAGCGTTAAAGCCCAATGACAAAGCACAACGTCTATTGAATTATCATCGATTGCTGTCAAATTTTGCGCCTTTAACTCAAATAGATCAACCACATTATCTGGCAGACGCGCCTTAGCGAGCGCCAATTCTTCAGGACACATATCTACTCCCTTTAATCTCAGTTTTTTGTTACGATCGTATAAGATTTTTAATAACGGTCCCGACCCACAAGCAAGATCTAGCACGCGCACACCATCAATATCAGGCACAATTTCAGCAAGCCATTCATAACTATTACGTCCAGCCTCATCGCGGCAGGTGCTTGCACACTTCTCAGTGAAACCTGCATTATGTTGATGCACAGTTTTTAGATGGTTGAGTAGCGCTTTATCATCTGGTTCTTGATTATTAGCAAGACTTTCAGTCCAGATCGACTTAAGGCCTTTCTCATAGTTAATATCTTTATTTGTCATCAACTGGCCAACAAATTGGATTAAGTGGACTAGCAGCAATATCACCAGGTTTTATATTCGGCATAAATTTTTGCCAGTCACCAGAAACCATTGTAGGAGCTTTTATAACCCGCGCCCCATCTCTATAATAAGTATTGGCTAAAGCTACTCGACTACGATTAGTTCGATTTCGCGACGCAGTATGAAAATTTAAATTATGATGAAAGCTAACTTCACCTAAATCAAATGGAGTTTCATTTACTGTTACACTATTTTTTTTAAAAACTTCAGATACTCCACGGTCATAGCCAGTACCAGTCTTTTCAAATGTAACAGCATTAACTAAATTATGAACATTTAATGGGTAGGCGAAAGAAAGTGGTCCCATCTCAATCGGCGTTGGTTGAGCTGGCACCCAAGCAGTAACTACATCATTAGTGTCTAATGGAAAATGATGGTCGTCAAAATGCCATGGCGTTCTACCACAACCAGCTTGTTTTGCTAAAACATTATCATGGTAAAGTCTAACTGCTGGCACTCCAAGTAGATCTGCTGAAATTTGTCCAAGACGTGGTGATAATACATATGCACGTAGAAGTGTATTTTTAGGCCAGATCAATTCAAGACTAAGGAACCGGTCATGTGCTTCTTTATCAGGATCAACATCAAATTCTTTTTTTAAAAGGTTGATCAACTCAGCTCTAAGTTTAAGTATAACCCCTGGCGAGAAAACTTTTTTAAGTTTAATAAAACCATTTTTTCTAAAAAAATCAATTTGGTCATTTTTCAGAGGATAAGTCTCGGCCAATTCAGAGACAACCTCATCATCAGTTGGGATTTCAACGTCCGGTAAAGGTTCGGCAATTATTATTGAATCTTTTTTATCTTCATTATCTGCTAGACCAACATACCAGTCCCACCAGGCTTGATTATCTTTATCCCAAGGCTTACTGATATCGGTAGTATCAGATTTTTTAGAATTTAATTTGTTTCGGGACGTTTTCATAAAAAAATTATACTGTTTTTTTTTGAGATTAGTAAGTGCGCGTTTTTTAACCTCAAAATAAGACCCCTTTTCGAATCCCACACTTACCCCTACAAAAACTTGTGGGTAACCTTCTTTAATATGCCAACCTAAAGAACGAATCGTATAATTTGATAATAATAATTAATTGGAGGTATTTTTTATGTCAGGTTTAGAAATATTAGCTGTAGTAGCTGTAATTTACATATTAGCAAAATAAACAAGAACTCAAATAAGAGTTTTTTAAAATAGATTAAAACAAAAGGGTTAAAATATATATTTATCTGACAGATAAAATATTAACCCAATTGCTACTCCAAGTAACACCCAATGCATTTTAAGGCCTCCTTATACTAACAACTTTTAAATTCGCAGTTTTTTCAATTCTTTTTATTGTTTTTTTAATATTCATAACAACAACTTTTTTCATTGGTCCGTAGGCATGAATTAACTTATTTTTAGATATTGCTATGGCAACATGACCTTTCCAAAAAATAAGATCATTTTTTTTTATATTTTCAATTTTTATTTTCTTCTTAAAATATTTTTCCTGATCTTTCGAGTCTCGAGGGCAATATTTATTATTTTGGTTAAAAAAAATTTGCACTAATGCAGAACAATCTATTCCTTTATAACTTTTTCCACCCCATAAGTATTTTGTGTTTTTAAACAATTCAATATCTTTAAAAATATGTTTTTTTCTGAAACCATTTTTTTTTAAATGTGAAGTTTTAATCCAGTACTTATCAAATTTACTGAATTTCCCGTATTTTTTATAAATTTTTACTCTTGCCTGATATGGCATAAATTTTTTTGTCTTTTCCTTGTTGCTTGGTTTTTTAAACAATCTTGATTTCAAAACGGAAACTTTAAAATTTGTTCGGATTGGTTTTGAAAATATTTTATTCTTTATGTAGCCAATATACCCATCTCTTTGAATTTTGATTTTTTTCCAACCCCTGAGTCTTTTTATTACTTTAAAATTTTCACCATAAAGTAATTGTGTATCTATTTTAGATCTAGAAGTATTTTTCTTATAGAGATTTATTATTGGGTAATTATTGCTAAAACTATTTTTCACTTAACTTTATATCATTTTTAATTATATAAAGGAAAATTAACGATGGAATTACCATTATAGCTGTTATAACAAAAAATATACCCCAATCTCCATTCAACCAATCAACCATAGCACCTGATGAGGCAGCCAAAGTGGTTCTTCCTGCGGTACCAATCGAAGCAAGAAGGGCATATTGAGTTGCTGTATAAGTTCTGTCAACTAACATTGAAATAAAAGCCACAAAAGCAACAGTGGCAAAAGCTGCAGCCATATCGTCAAAAATTACTGCTACGGCAAAAAGCCATTCAGACTTTCCTGACCAGGCAAGTAACGAAAATAATAAGTTTGTTGAAGCCATTAAAACTCCAGAAACAAACATAGCCTTCACTACTCCAGATCTTATTGCAAAAAGCCCTCCCAATAATGTAAAGACAACTGTAGTTATCCAACCCAAGCCCTTTGAATAAATTGCTATTTCTGATTTGGAAAAACCTAATTCCTTATAAAATACAATGGACATTCTTCCAAGAAAAGCTTCTCCAATTTTAAAAAGAAATACAAATCCCAAAATTCCTAAAGCAATTTTAAATCCATTTTTTTTAAAGAAACTAATTATGGGCCCAGCAACTGTTCCACTTATCCAAGCAGCAGATTTAGTAAAAATGTTAGATGCACCTAGTTTACTTTCAATAATTTTATCAGTTCTTCTTTGTGTCTCTTGCCTATCTGTTATACGAGGCTCATGTACAAACATTAAAGCTATATTGCAAATAATTATAACTATTCCAAGAATTAAAAAAGTAAGCTGCCAATAATTTTCGAAGCCTGCCCTTTCCAAATATTCTGCTGCATTTAGAGCAATAACTCCTCCAAGTTTGTATCCAGTCCACCAACCAACCACTGCCATTGCAGCACCAGCCTGCATAGATTTTCCTTCATTTTTTCCAACCTGTTCAATTCTTAAGGCGTCCACAGTTATATCTTGTGTTGCAGAGGCAATTGCAATAACTAAACCAACAGTTATTACTAATGCAAGATTAGCTGTAGGGTCTACTAGGTTCCAACAAATTAAACTTAATAAAATAATTAGCTGCATAATTATTATCCAGCTACGACGGTGCCCAACTTTATTGGTCAACCAAGGAATTCGAATTCTATCAATTAATGGTGCCCATAAATAATTAAATGCGTAAACAGCAAATATTAATCCCGCCCATCCAATCGTACTTCTACTAAGACCTTCTTCTTTTAACCAAAGACTCAAACTACTACCAATAAGAACCCAGGGAAATCCACTTATGATACCTAACAACAATATTCTCAACATTCTTATGTCAAAATAAACCTTGAAAGAATCGTTGAAACTTTGTTTTTGATAAATTTTCATTGATAAGACTATAAGTTAAATTACGATCTCCAGAAAGAGGGTAAAAAAAGAACTAAAACTGCGAATATTTCTAATCTTCCCAATAACATTGAAAAAGAAAGTATCCATTTTGATAAATTAGACACCTCCCCAAAATTTCCGTTTGGTCCTATCATCTCTCCCAAACCAGGTCCCACATTAGATATTGATGTAGCTGCACCAGAAATCGCAGAAAGAAAATCAAGTCCAGAAATTGACAAAAAAACAGAGATTATCAAAAATAAAAATAAATAAGAAAAAATAAAAATAATTACTGAATTTATAAAATCATCTTCTAATTTTTGTTTATTATAATTTACAATAAAAATACTGTTTGGGTAAATTAATTTTTTTATTTGATTTTGAATAAAGAGTAAAAGTATTTGCAATCTGAATATTTTTATTCCACAAGTAGTAGATCCTGCACACCCCCCAACAAACATTAAAAATAAAAAAAATATCAAAGGAAATTTTCCCCACAAACCAAAATCATCTGTAACGTAACCTGTGCCAGATAATATTGAAATAACATTAAAAGATGAAATTCTTAAATTATCTAAAATAGAATAATTATCATTACCAAAAAACAAATATAAAAACATTATCAAAATTGATATTGCCAATAAGTAAATGAAACCCTTAATCTGAACATCTTGAAGAAAAATTTTATTATTGCCTTTAACAAATTTTAAATATGCTATGAATGGAATACTTCCCAATATTATAAAAATTGTTGCTGTAAGCTCTATTCCTGGACTCTCAAAGTAACCTATTGACTCATTATGTGTTGAAAATCCCCCAGTTGCCAAAGTAGTTAACGAATGAGCAACACTATCGAAAATATTCATACCTTGAAACCAGTAACATAGCCCACATAATATTGTGAGTGACGTATAAATAGTAATTATCGCAAAAGCTACTTCAATTGTTTTAGGCAATATTTTTTCTGTTCCAGATGAATCTGTTTTAAATACTTGCATACCACCAACTTTTAACAATGGCATTACAGTCGTAGCCATAACAATTATTCCAATGCCACCTAGCCATTGCATAATCGCTCTCCACAGCAAGATGCTTTTTGGCGTACTATCTAAATCCATTATAACTGTTGAACCGGTAGTTGTAATTCCCGACATACTTTCAAAGAAAGCATCGCTAATGGACAAGTTGATATTAGAAAGTATAAATGGCAAACTACCAAACAAGGCTATACTAAGCCACGCTAAGGTTGAAAACAAAAAAGCTTGTTGTAGATTTAATTGATTTTCTTTTTTTAGGCTTGCAAGCACTGTTAATATTCCGATGAAAACTGTAATTATAGAAGATGAAAAAAAACTATTACTGTTTTCATTATAAATTAGCTGTATACAATATGGTATCAACATAAAGATACCCAAAACCACCAGCAAAATACCAACAATAAAAAAAACAGTTTTATTTGATGTCATAGAATTTGAGACAATATTTAAATAGAAATAAAATTCAACTTATTATAAACCTTAATAATGCTTGAGTCTGAACTAATTCAATCTACTTCCTCCTGGCCCTTTGTAGAGATCCGGAAACTTCTTAAGGACAGAAAAAATAATATAAGTAAGAAAAATAAAATTACTTTTCAAACAGGCTATGGTCCAAGTGGATTACCACATATAGGCACTTTTGGTGAAGTTTCAAGAACATCTATGATGATAAATGCACTAAACCATATAAAACAATTAGAAACAGAACTAATAACATTTTCAGATGATATGGACGGATTAAGAAAAGTTCCTGAAAACATCCCAAATACAAATATTTTGCATGAAAATTTAGGGAAGCCCCTTACAAAAATCCCAGATCCATTTAAAAAATATAAAAGCTTTGGTGAGCATAATAACAATATGTTAATAGAATTTTTGAATAAATTTAAATTTAATTTTAAATTTAAGAGTTCAACTGAAAATTACACAAAAGGTATTTTTAATAATTCCATAATAAGAGTATTAGAAAAATATGAAGATATAATGGAAATAATTTTACCAACCTTAAGGAGTGAAAGAAGAAAAACGTATTGCCCCTTTTTACCAATATGCCCTGATACAGGAAAAGTCTTAGAAATTCCGGTTTTAGATCTAGATAAAAAAAATTATAAAATTATTTTCGATAATAAAGGAAGAAAATTAGAAACAAGTATTTTAGATGGACATTGTAAATTACAATGGAAGGTTGATTGGGCAATGAGATGGTTTGCTTTTGATGTCGATTTTGAAATGTACGGAAAAGATTTGATTGAGAGTGCAATAATATCTGGAAAAATATGTAAAATTTTAGGTAAGCAACCACCTAATGGTTTTGCCTATGAATTATTCTTAGATGAAAAGGGAGAAAAAATATCTAAATCAAAAGGAAATGGAATAACAATTGAAAAGTGGTTAAGATATGCGTCCCCTGAAAGTCTATCTTTATATATGTATCAAAATCCTAAAAGAGCAAAAAAACTTTATCCAGAAGTTGTCCCTAAAGCCGTAGATGAATATTTATCATTGATTGAAAAGTTTTTTCAACAAAACCCAAAAGAAAAAATACTTAATCCAGTATGGCACGTGCATAACGGTCAACCACCAAAGGAAAAAATTATTATGCCTTTTTCTATGTTACTAAACATTGTTGGATCTAGTAACGCAAAGAATAAGGAAGTATTGTGGAAATTTATTAATAAATTTCATAAAGAACTAAATCCAAAGAGTAACAAAATTTTAGATGAACTCACACAATATGCGATAAATTATTTTTTAGATGAAGTCGAACCAAAAAAAAAGTTTAAAAAACCAAATGAGACAGAACAAAAAGCATTAAGTAAACTTATTGAAGCTTTAAAAAAAATCCCACAGTCCACTGATGCAGAAAAAATTCAAACTATGATTTATACTGTTGGTAAAGAAAATGGTTATGAAAAAGATCTTAGAAGTTGGTTTAAATTAATTTATGAAGTTGTTTTTGGGGAAGAGAATGGCCCAAGAATGGGCTTTTTTATAAGTTTTTTCGGAGTTAAAGAGACAATTGATTTAATGAAAAAAAAGTTGAGAATATAGTTTTAATGTTTTCTTTTCTAAGACCTTTTATATTTAATTTAGATCCAGAGAAGGCTCATAATTTAGCAATAAAATCTTTAAAATTTAATATTCTTCCAGAAAACTTATTCACCGTTGATAATGAGCAAATTCTAAAAACCAATTTATTTGGTAAAGAAATAAAGAATCCCATAGGACTTGCTGCAGGATTTGACAAAAGCGCAGAAGTTTACAACGAAATTTTTAAGCTTGGCTTTGGTTTTGTTGAAGTTGGAACTGTCACTCCTAAAGAACAGTATGGGAATGAAAAACCAAGAATATTTAGGCTAGAAAAAGACAGAGCCTTAATTAACAGGCTAGGGTTCAATAATGAAGGCTCAGAAATTATAAAAAAAAGAATTGAAAATAATGTTCCTAATGGTCTTTTGGGAATAAACATAGGACCAAATAAAGGCACTAAAAATATGGTTAACGATTTTGTAAAATGTGCAGAAACTTTTTTTCCACTCGGCGATTATTTGACCATAAATATTTCTTCACCTAACACTGATGGTTTGCGAGATTTTCACAAATCTGAATTTTTAAAAGAACTTTTGTCAAAAATAAACGAAATAAGAGAAAAAAGTAATTTTAAAAAGTCTTTTTTGTTAAAAATTTCACCAGACATTGAAGAAACATTTATTGATAACATTATCGAAATATCACTAAAGAATAATATTGATGGTCTCATTTTGACAAATACTAGTGATAGAAATAGAGATAATTTATTAGATCAAAAAAAAAATGAGTATGGGGGATTATCCGGACAACCTATAAAAAATCTATCAACTAAATTAATCAAAAAATTTTATAAAGAATTAAAAGATAAAATTCCAATAATAGGAGTAGGTGGAATAGACTCAGGCTCATCTGCTTTTGAAAAATTATCAGCAGGAGCATCTGCAGTGCAATTATATACTGGAATGATTTATAAAGGCCCAACAGTTGTAAAAGAAATTAAAAAAGAATTAATAGATATTATCAGAGATAAAGGTTTTAAGAATTTAAAAGAGGTTGTTGGATCTGATTTAAACTGATTTATTTAAAAAAATTATACTTTTTTTTGTCCACACCAAATCTTATGTGATGAACTAATTCTCTGGCATAAGAAAAAGTTACTCCTGCAAGAATCACAATTACAATCGATAAAAAACCATAAGCAACTGGATTGTTTTGTGAAAAAAATAAAATAAATTCTGCCAACCTATTATTAATCTCCCCACCTTCTTGTAAAGTAAATAATGATCCTTTCGCTAAAACGAATTGTTCAATTCCCATAATTATTCCTACCCCTAATAATAGAATTGCTAACAAAGTTTTGTATTCAGATGCATTTAATTTTTCTGCAGTTTTTAAACCTAAATGTACACCAACGATTGATCCAGCTAATAAAATAATTACCAATATAAAGTCAATGGTTTGAAATTGTAACGCATGTCCAATTACAACGAATGCAGTAATAAAAATTGTTACAAAAAGAGAAGTGCCAGGAACTAGTCTTGTAGGCATTCCAATTATATAAATCATCGATGGAACCATCAAAAAAGCACCACCAACACCCATAATCGATGCAAAAATACCAACGATAAATCCGAGCACTATAGGAACAATTGCGCTTTCGTAAAGTTTAGATTTATGAAACCTTAATCTGAATGGCAAACCGTGAATCCAATAGTGATTATGGGCTTTTCTTTTAACAACAATTTTTTTTTTTAAATCACTTAATTCTCTCCAACCTTTTGCAAACATTAGGGTTCCAATCATTACAAGCATATAAATATACGCTAAAGAAATTATTTCATTTACTACACCCTTTTCCTTAAGATAGCTAAAAATTACCATTCCAGTGAAAGTTCCAAAAATTCCACCTGAAACTATTACCAAACCCATTTTATAATCTAAAGTTTTTCTAAACCAATGGGTAAGAGCTCCTGAAACTGAAGTTCCTAAAATATTATTAGCTTCGTTTGCAACCGCAAAAGCAGGAGGAATACCCAAAAATATTAAAACCGGGGTCATTAAAAAACCGCCTCCTATCCCAAAAAGCCCAGATATAAAACCTACAATAAAACTTAATAATAATATTGTTAGAACACTTATTTGAACTTGTGCTACGGGTAGGAAAAAATCCATTCAATTTACTATTATTTGAAATAAAGGTTGTCAATAGAGATATAATTACTTGATTAAGCGGTTCTCAACATTTATATAGCTATAGGATATTATGAGCAAAAAATGCGAGCTGACAGGTAAAAAACCAATAAAAGGGCACAATGTAAGTCACGCTAATAATAAGACAAAAAGACGATTTTTACCCAGTATTAAAAAAGTAAAATTCAAAAGCGATTTACTGAAAAAAAATATTAAATTAAATGTATCTAACTCAGCATTAAGGACTGTAGATTTTAAAGGTGGAATAGATCAATTTTTAAAATCAGCTAAGAGTATCAAGCTTTCTAAAAGAGCTAGAAAACTCAAAACAGAAATAACCTCAAAAAATGTCTAAATTAAAGAGTGTAGATCTTAGAATATTTTTAATTCTAGCATCGTTTATGGCGTTATTTGTGACTGCCTCAAACTTTCTTGTACAGTTTCCAATAAAATATTTTGGGCTTAATGATATTCTTACCTACGGAGCATTTACATACCCAATGACTTTCCTTATTACAGATCTTTCAAATAGAAAATTTGGTAAGTATATTGCGAGAAAAATTGTTTATCTGGGATTTTTTTTAGGAATTTCCTTTACTTTATTTTTTTCCACAAATTTTTCCGACCTTATATCTATAAGAGTAGCAATTGGGTCAGGAACAGCATTTTTATTTTCACAATTATTAGATGTTCAAATTTTTGATAAATTAAGAAACAGAATTTGGTTTGCAGCACCATTCGTTTCCTCTTTAATAGGATCATTGCTAGATACATTTTTATTCTTTTTTATCGCATTTTATGGAACCACTTTAAATTGGTTTACATTGGGTTTGGGAGATTTTTTTGTGAAACTTTCTATGGCCTTACTAATGCTTATTCCATTTAGAATGTTGATGTTTAAACTAAGAAGCAATCAAGAATATCCTAAAAAAACTTTATTTGCTTAAATTAATGTAGGGTTTTTTTCTCTGTAAATAAATCAGTTAATTGATTTATCATTACATCCCCAAGGTCTTGAACATCAGTAATTTTTACTGCTTTTTTATAATATCTTGTAACATCGTGCCCAATTCCAATAGCAAGAAGTTCTATTGAAGAAAATTGTTCAATTGAACTCACAGTATTTTTTAAATCATTTTCAAGGTAATCACTTAAATTAGTTGAAAGCGTAGAGTCATCCACTGGTGCGCCATCAGATATGACCATTAGGATTTTTCTTTCTTCTTTTCTTTTTTTCATCTTATTAAATGCCCATCTTAAAGCTTCTCCATCTATATTCTCTTTAAGAAGCCCTTCTTTAAGCATAAGACCCATATTTTTTTTTGTTTGTCTCCAAGGTCTATCTGCAGATTTATAAACAATATGTCTTAAATCATTTAATCTTCCTGGAAACTTTGGCTTTTCATTATTCGTCCATTTTTCTCTACTCGATCCACCTTTCCAATGTTTTGTAGTAAAACCTAAAATTTCAACTTTCACAGAGCAACGCTCTAATGTTTTAGATAATATATCTGCACAAACTGCAGCAACAGAAATAGGTTTACCTCTCATTGATCCAGAATTATCAATTAAAATTGTTACTAATGTATCCTTAAAATCTGTTTCTTTTTCTTTTTTGAAAGAAAGAGAGTTAAACGGATCCATTATAATTCTTGTAAGTTTTGATGTGTCTAGAACACCTTCTTCTAAATCAAAATCCCAAGATCTATTTTGTTTAGCTAAAAGTTTTCTTTGTAATTTATTTGCCAACTTGGATATAAAAGTTTTTAGTTGTAATAGTTGCTGATCAAGCGAGACCCTTAATCTTGTGAGTTCCTCTTCCGTCTCCAAATCTTCTGCTTTAATTACTTCATCAAACTCTTCTGTAAAAACTTTGTACTTTCTTTTGCTTTTAGAAAATATTGTCTTTGGCCTTTTACTTGATGTACTAGCTACTTCTTCTATTTCTTCAATTTCTTGATCTTTCTCATTTTTCTTATTTAATTCCTCAACACTTGACAGATTAATATCTGAAAATTCTTTACTTTCTTTTTGATCTTGTAGTGTACTTTTACTTTCGTCTTGCTGTTTATTTAAAGGCTCATTTTTTTTATCCTTTTCAGAAGTTTCTTCGTAGATCTCTTTATCTTCAATATCCATTTTTGAAAGCATTGAGGCAATAATCTCGTTAAATTTTCTTTGATTCTTCAAATTTTTCTTAATTTTATCAGAATTTTTTTTAAAATTTTGTTCTAAATTTTTCTTGAATTTTTTTATTTTATTATCTGAAATTTTTATTTCATTAATTTCAAAAATAAAATTTCTTAGGTAATTATCAAATATATTCTCGATTGAGTTCGACTCTTTTTTATTGATCTTATTAATATGTAATAAATTTTTTTTAATACCTTTAAATTGATCTGAACCAATTTTTTCGTATCTTATTTTTTCAGCAATTTCATAAAGTTTACTTGCTTTGCTCCCTTTAGGTTTGTATGAGTTAAATACATCAATATTACTATATTTTAATCTTAAAGCTTCTGAGTCTGCTTTAGCTCTAATTGAATAGAAGTCTTCAAGCTTTTTAAGATTTTTTATTTCAGGCAAACTTGCGTTTTTATTATCTATTTTAGATTGCTTTCCAAAACTAATATTACAATCACTTATCTCTGATATGGACTTAATTGTTGAGGTTAATGCCTGTTTAAAATTCTCTAAATAAACATCTTTTTTTTCCATATATACTTAAGAAATTTCGACATTTACTGATGACTCGGGTAAATCTTCGCCAAAACATCTTTGATAATATTCAGCGATTATTTTTCTTTCTAGTTCATCACATTTATTTAAAAATGTTACTCTAAAAGCATAACCCACATCTTTAAAAATTTCCGAGTTTTCAGCCCAATGTATAACTGTTCTTGGGCTCATTACAGTTGAAATATCTCCGTTGACAAAACCGTTTCGTGTTAGTTCGGCAACCTTGATCATATTTGAAACTTTTTCTTTGCCATCTTTATTATTCATTGATTTATTTTTTGCGATTACAATTTCTAACTCTTTTTCAAATTTTAAATAATTTAATGAAGTAACTATATTCCATCTATCCATTTGACCCTGATTAATTTGTTGTGTTCCATGATAGAGACCTGTCGTATCTCCTAGTCCAACTGTATTTGTTGTTGCAAACATTCTAAAGAAACGGTTTTGACTGATAACTTTATTTTTATCCAACAAAGTGAATTTTCCATCACTTTCTAAAATTCTTTGAATAACAAACATAACGTCAGGCCTTCCTGCATCATATTCATCAAAGACTAGTGCCACAGGATTTTGGATTGCCCATGGTAATATTCCTTCTTTAAATTCAGTTACTTGTTTTCCATCTTTAAGGACAATAGAATCTTTTCCTATAAGGTCTATACGACTTATGTGACTATCTAAATTTACCCTAACACAAGACCAATTAAGTCTTGCAGCTACCTGCTCAATATGTGTAGATTTTCCAGTTCCATGATAACCTTGAACTAAAACTTTTTTATTAAAAGCAAAACCGGACAAAATTGCAAGGGTTGTATCCCTATCAAACTTATAGTCACTATCAATTTCAGGGACATATTTATTTTTTTTAGAAAATCCGTCAATTTCCATATCGGAGTCCAAATTAAATGTTTGTCTTACTGAGATCTTAATATCTGGTTTTTGATTATCTAAATTCATATTTATTTTTCTTTGCTTACTGTTAGTTTAAGTTGACTATATGCCAAAGTTATCTTTTTCAAAATATCCTCATATTTTTTATTTCCTTGGTTTTTATCAGGATGATATTTCTTTACAAGTCCTTTAAATTTTTTTTGAATATCTGCCCACTTTACTCCATAATTTAGTCCTAAAACTTCTAAAGCTTGTCGATCTTTCTCAGATAATCTTGATTTCTTAAAATCCTTAAAATTAGAATTTTTAAAAATGCTAATTTTATCTTCTAGCGTATTATTCCATAATATTTTAAAAAAATTTTCAGAAGAGCTAAAACTTTTAGTTGGTTTGTGCCATGTAAGATCAGACTTGATAAAGAACTCTATTTCATCTTCGCTCATATTTGAAAAATAATTCCAATTTTTATTAAAAATTTTTATATGTTCTAGGCAGTAATATCGAAAATTTCTGCTATTATCACGTTCTACTGGGGCTTTATATTCCCCAATTTCTTTACAATTTTCCCAACTACAAATATTTTTCATAACAATCTGTGATAATATAATTAAATATTTATTTAATGGAAAGCTTTATCAAAATAATTGAAAAAAAAATAAAGAGTAATATCGATGCTAAAAGCATTGAGGTAATTGATAACTCACATAAACATCGAGGCCATAAAAATTATCAAGAAAATAAATTACATCTAAAAATAGTTATAAATTCGGATCACTTAAAATCTTTAGATAGAATTCAGGCACATAAAAAAATTATGAAAATATTAAAAAATGAAATTAAAGAAAAAATTCACGCACTAGAATTGAAAATTAATTAATTTTTTTAATAATATTTCTCATTTGCTTCAAAGACATTTTGAAACTTCCCGGTTTAGTTGTTTTGCCAATACTTTTTAATAAAATGAGGTTAATTCTATTATCGTTATTTTTTTTATCATTGGCCATAAAATCCGCAATTTTTTTATAATCTTTTTTTCTAAAATATTTTTGTAAACTAGATGGCAAATTATTATTTTCATATATTTTTTCAATTTCTAAAAGTGTTTTTTTTGAACATAACTTTTTTTTAACTGATAATTTCGTTGCTAAAAGCATTCCTATTAGTACAGCTTCACCATGATTTATTTTTTTAGAAAAATCATTTGCCGCTTCTATGCCATGTGCAAATGTATGTCCAAAATTTAATAACATTCTTTTACTTTTTTCTTTTTCGTCTGCTGTTACAAAATAAATTTTATTTTTACAACTTTTAATTATTGCATATTTTAAAATATTTTTGTCTTTTCCTCGCAAAATAATAGATGAGTTTTTCTTAATCCATTTAAAAAACAATTTATCATTTATTAAGGAATATTTTAAAATTTCCCCAAACCCACAAATCAAATCTCTTTTTTTTAAGCTTTCTAAAAAAGACAGTTCTGAAATTACCAATTTTGGTTGGTAGAAAGAGCCAATCAAATTCTTTCCATTTTTTGAATTTACACCAGTTTTCCCTCCAATGGATGAGTCAACCTGAGCCAACAATGTTGTTGGTATATTTACAAAATTTACTCCTCTTTTCAAAATACTAGCAACGAAGCCAGCAAAGTCACCAACAATACCTCCTCCAGCAGCTACTATAGTATCGTTTCTGTTAAAATTATTTTTTAACAAATCTTCTATAAGAAAGTTTGCTTTTGAAAATGATTTTAAATTTTCATTTGGAAGATATTCTTTAACAAAGGTTTTATAACTACTTAATTGTTTTTTAATTTTTTTCTTATACTCGAAAGGAATATTTCTATCCAATATGAGAGCTATTTTTTGTGTTTTAGGACAAGATGATTTTATTTTATTTTTTAAAAGTTTTAGGGCACCATTCCCAACAAATATTGGATAATTTATATCTTTATTTTTTAAAACTATTTTATGAATTTTCATATAAATTTCTAATTTCTTGAACTATTTCCTCTTTATTCTTAAAATTACAATCAATTTTATAATCAGCAAGTGAGTAAACTTTTTTTCTTTCATCGTAAAGTCTTTTTAAATCTTCTTTGTATTGTCCTTCATTTAACAATGGTCGCTTGTTATTTGAGTAGACTCTTTTAAAAATGTCATCTGAATTTAAATCTAACCAAATAGAAAAACAATTTTTTTTGACATTCTCTCTTACAAGTTTATTTAGAAATGCTCCTCCACCTAAGGCAATTACGGTTTCATTTTCATTAATTAATCTTATGCTTTCTTTTTCCTCTATTTTACGAAAGTAAGCTTCTCCTTTTTTTTTAAATATTTGCGATATGGTGGAAGAGAGCTTTTTTTCAATAATCTTATCTACATCTACAAATTTCATATTAAGATCTTTAGATAGAATTTTGCCTATTGTTGATTTTCCAACACCCATCATTCCGGTTAATATAAGGTTTTTTTTCAATTTATACCCAAAATTCAATTTGATTTTTCACAAATTTGTCTTAATTCTTAAGTTTAAATACATTTTATTAACTATGCAACCAAGATTACAGCCAAGGTCAAGAAGCGGGTCGTCATCGATCAGGACTATTATAAAAATATCAGTAGTCATTTTATTAGTAATTTTTGGTTTTTATTTCGTTGAAAAAATTAACTTTCCCTCTCCTCAATCAGAAATATCAGAAGATGTCACAGATAAGATTAAAAAACTTAAGTAGCAAAATTTTAATACTGCTAAGTTTTATATTTTTTTTTGAAACCAAAGCTATATGCGTAGAAGCAGTTGATATTTGGAGTAAAAATAAAAAAAATATAGAAGAAAATAAAGATGAGAAAATCAATAATGAAAAACCAAAAATCGATTATTTAAAAGAAAAAAATAATTTAGATTTAATTGAAATCTCTGAAACCAAACAAGAAGCTGAAACGCAAAAAGAACTATTAGGATTATTCGATCCTGAAAAAAATGATTTAAATCTCAATATGTGGTCTAACACTGAAGGATCATTAATAAGGGATACTTTTAAGAGAATAGAAAAAATGGAGCTTTCAGACTTTTCGGAAAATATTTTTATTGATACTATTTTTACTTATTCTTATCCACCTAAAGGTAATTTTACTGAGGAAGAGTTTCTAAATTTAAAAATAAATTGGCTTATTAAAAATAATAAAATTGAGCTTATAGAAAAATTCCTCAATATGAATTTTGATTTTTCAGGAAAATCAAAATTAATTCAATATTTGGTTGATCATTATATAGCCTCTGGAGATATTTCTTCAAGTTGTGAAAAAGTAACTCATATTAATAAGGAGATCAAAAATAAATATTTAGACAAATTTAGAATTTATTGTCTGATTTTAAATAAAAAATATGAACAAGCTCAATTAAATTTTGATCTTTTAAGAGAGGAGGGAAGATCAGAAAAATTTTTCAATCAAAAAATTTTATTTTTGCTTGGTTTAGATGAAAAATCAGATAATAAAATTTCTGATAAAAATCTTTTATATTTTTACTTATCTTCGGTAACGGTTGAAAATTTCAAATATCAACCGACAGAAAAAACTGACAAAAATATTTGGAAATATCTAACTGCATCAAATTTGATCTCTACAGATAAATTAGAAGATCCTGAAATAATTCAAAGATATGAAGTTGCAGCAAATCAAGGTACCTTTGATAAGAACAAAATTTTTGAAATTTATTTATCTGTTCCTTTTAATATTAACCAACTTATAAATGCACAAACTGCACATTTAAGCTTATCAGGTTACGAGGCAAGAGCATTAATTTATCAAAAAACCCTACTCGCTGATGATGTTGAAAATAAATTGAAACTTCTTTTTTTGCTAAAAGATCTATTTGATAAAGATAAATTAAATAATGTTTACAACAATTATCTAAGCAATACTTTAAAATTGATAGAACCTTCAGATATTCCAGAAAATTTAATTAAAATTGTGGAAAGAAATATAATTTTAGAAAAAAATAAGGAATTAGGCAAGATAAAGTATGATGATAAAGTTTTACATCGTTCCAAAGTAATAAAGATTTTTACAGAAGAAAATCCTGATAAAGAAAAAGCAAATAAAGATTTTTTAAATATTTATAAAAAAATAAGCAAAAATAAAAAATACTTCTTTTCAATCAAAGATGTTATAGTAGTTGAAACTTTGTCCTCAGAAGGTTTTGATATGCCTAAACAACTTGACAATAGGTTACTTTCTAATAATTTTACAGTGCCAGCCAATCTAAATGCTCTTATAGACAAAGAAGAAATTGGAATGTTGATGCTTAAACTTACAGAGATTATAGGTAGTGACGATGTTGAGAGTTTAGATCCAGAAACATTATATTTTATTGTTAATCTTTTAAACAGAGCAAAAATAAAAAAAATTAGAAATAAAATTTTAAATCTCACCCTACCTTTAAGAGTTTAATTCATATATAAATAATTTATGAATATTAGAAAGATTTTAATATTACCAGATCCTGTATTAAGAAAAAAATCTTTACCGGTTAAAAAAGTAGACAAGGATATTCAAAACTTGATGGATGATATGTTAGCTACTATGTATGATGCACCAGGAATAGGTTTGGCAGCAATCCAAATTGGAATTTTAAAAAGAATAGTGGTGATGGATGTATCAAAAGAACCAGAAAAGAAAGAACCAATGTATCTAATTAATCCAGAAATAACCTGGAAATCAAATGTTAATGCATCCTACGAAGAGGGATGTCTATCAATTCCAAACCAATTTGCAAAAATTGAAAGACCAGATAAATGTAATATTAAATATTTAGATTATTATGGTAAAAAGAGAGAAATTAAAGCCGAAGGTTTGCTAGCAACTTGTATTCAACATGAGATTGATCACTTAAATGGAATATTATTTATTGATTATCTTTCGAAACTTAAGAAAGATATTATAGTAAAAAAAATTTCAAAAAATAAAAAAGAATTAGAGAGAATAGTAGTTTAATTTCAAAAATTTAATGTCAAAAAAAATTGTTTTTATGGGAACCCCAGAGTTTGCGGCCCCATCTTTGGAGTCTTTAAAAAACTCTAATCATAAAATTTTAACTGTTTATACTCAACCTGCCCGTAAAGCTAATAGAGGTCAAAAACTAGTTGAATCAAAAATTGAAACATTAGCCAAAAATTTCTCTTATAAATTAAGAACACCAAAAACTTTAAACAGTCAAGAAGAATACGAATTTTTAAATTCACTTAATCCTGACTTAGTAGTAGTTGTTGCATATGGTCAAATAATCCCAAAAAAATTTCTAAATATTCCAAAATTTGGATTTTTAAATGTTCATGCCTCATTGTTACCAAAGTGGAGGGGAGCCGCTCCTATACAAAGATCTATAATGAATTTAGATAATGAGACCGGTATTAGTATTATGAAAATCGTTGAAGAATTAGACGCTGGACCTGTGATACTT
This sequence comes from uncultured Pelagibacteraceae bacterium, assembly GCA_902587295.1. Lineage (GTDB taxonomy): Bacteria > Pseudomonadota > Alphaproteobacteria > Pelagibacterales > Pelagibacteraceae > Anoxypelagibacter. Next base: position 104,584 of record CACIKS010000001.1, read on the forward strand.
CAGGCAAAAGTTAATATAAATGAAAATATAGATAGCCTGATATTATCTAAATTACTTTCTAAATTAGGCGCAAACTCTTTAATGAAGGCAATTGAAAAAATTGAAAAAAAAGAAGTAATTTTTTATGAACAGAACCATAAAGAAGCTACATATGCACGAAAAATAACAAAAAATGAGGCGGAGATTATATGGGATCAAAATGCAAAAGAAATAATAGCTAAAGTTAATGGATTAAATCCAAATCCAGGCGCTTGGTTTAAATATAAAAATGAAAGATATAAGGTATGGAAAGCTCAAATATCAAACGAGAATGGCTTAGCAGGATCAACATTAGATAACAATTTAACCATTGCTTGCAAAGATAAGTCGATCAAAATTATTGAAATTCAAAAAGAAGGAAAAAGCAGACAATTAATTGATAATTTTTTACTTGGTAATAAAATCACTAAAGGTGAAAAAATAGCATAATGCTCACATACCAAATTAAAGTTGAATATCTCGGTACAAATTTTGTTGGTTGGCAAATTCAAAGAAATGGTCTTTCGATCCAAGAAGTTTTAGAAAAAGTTATATCAAGACATTTAAAAGAAAATATTAGAATAATTGGTTCTGGTCGAACTGACTCAGGCGTTCATGCAAGTGAGCAATCAGCTCATTTTAAAACAAAAAAAAAGATAAATGAAAAAGGCATTTTTATAAATTCGATAAATTTTTTTATGAAAAAACACTCTGTTTCACTACTTAATATCCAGAAAAGATCAAACAATTTTCATGCAAGACACAGCGCAAAAGAGAGAACTTATAAGTATTTTATTATCAATAGACCTTCACATCTTGTTATTCATAAAGATAAAGCTTGGCACATTAAAAAAAGACTTGATGTAAAAATTATGCGCAAAGGTGCAGGAATTTTAAGAGGAACACATAATTTCTCAACATTTAGATCATCGAATTGTCAGGCTAAATCTCCAATCAAGACTTTAAGAAAAATTTTAATTAAAAAAAATAAAAATAATATAGTTTTAACTTTTAAGTCAAAATCTTTTTTACAACAACAAGTAAGATCAATGGTGGGCTCTTTAAAATATTTGGGAGAGGGAAAATGGGATTTAAAAGATTTCAAAAAAGCATTCCTTTCAAAAAAAAGATCAATGTGTGCACCACCGGCACCGGCTTGTGGACTTTATTTAGCAAAGGTAAAATATTAAGTGTACTTTAATTGTTGCTTAATTTTCCTGTAAAGCATTTAAGTGGTATTCGGAGCTTTCTCTTAAGGCTTTTAAATCATAACCGCCTTCTAGAATTGAAACAACTTTGCTGTTAATATTTTCATTTGCGACCATAAGAGCTCTTTTTGTAATATGGTAAAAATCACTAGATTTTAATTTAAATTGTGCAAGAGGATCATCTTGATGAGCATCAAAACCTGCTGAAAATAATAAAAATTCTGGTTTAAATTCTCTCATTTTTTTTAATACGTGTTCATACGCATTCATATATTCCTCAGAATTGGTACCAGCTGGCAATGGAATATTTAAAATATTATTGTGTTTACCTTTCTCATTATTTGCACCTGTTCCTGGGTAAAAAGGATATTGATGAGTTGATATATATAAAACCTTTTCATTTTCATAAAAAATATTTTGAGTCCCATTTCCATGATGAACATCAAAATCAATTATAGCCACTTTATTTAATTTATATTTTTCTAAAAGATAGAGAGCACCTACCGCTACATTATTGTAAATACAAAACCCCATTGCTTTATCTTTTTCAGCATGGTGTCCCGGTGGTCTTACAGGACAAAAAACATTTTTAAACTCTTTTTTTTGAACACTATCAATAGCAGTTATTATTGATGCAACTGCATCTGATGAAGCTTGTCTGCTACCTGGAGACACAATAGTATCACCATCTAAAAAATGTAAACCCTTTTTAGGAAAGGAATTTTCTACCTCATCAATATAATCAGAATTGTGAGCAATTTTTAAATATTTGCTGTCAAACTTTAATGGTTTTTTCCAAATTAATTTTTTGTTTTTTTTTAAATTTTCAATTATGACTGAAACTCGATCTGCCCTTTCAGGATGACCCTGTCCAGTATCATGATTTAAATAAGAGTCGGTAGTAACAATTCCTGTTTTCACTTAAAATAACTTACCAAAATATTTTCATATATTTTAGTCAATTTTTTTAAATCGGAAACAGATACACTCTCGTCTATTTTATGCATTGTCTTACCTACTAAACCAAATTCTAAACAGGGCGCAATATTCTTTATAAACCTTGCATCAGATGTTCCCCCTGAAGTAGATAATTTTGGTTTTATACCAGTGATTTTTTTTATAGTATTTTGAATCATAAAAGTTGTTTTATTTGGTTTCGTTAAAAATGCTTCTGCTGAAACCTCATAATATACTTTGAATTTGGATTTATTAGCTTTTGTAATTGCTTTAAATATTTTATTTAATTTTTTTTTTAAAGAACCAGAAGAGTGTTTGTCATTAAAGCGTATGTTAAATACAGCTTCGGCAGATCCTGGGATTATGTTATCTGCATAATTGTCAATATTTATTTTTGTTACCTCTAAATTAGAGGGTTGAAAATTTTTTGTTCCTTTATCTAGTTTTAAATCTTTTATTCTTTTTAAAATTTTAATTATAGTATTTGATGGATTGTTAGCTCTATGTGGATAGGCTACGTGACCTTGTGAACCTATTACAGTGATTCTTCCAGTTAAGCTTCCTCTTCTTCCGATTTTTATCATTTCGCCAAGTTTATTCGGATTTGTAGGTTCACCAACTACGCAAAAATTAATTTTTTCTTTTCTTCTTTTTAAATATTTAACAACTCTTTTTGTTCCATTAATTGCTATTCCTTCCTCATCTCCTGTAATCAATAAACTTATTGATCCTTTAAAATTTTTATTTCTAATTTTAAATCTACTTACAGCGGCAACAAAACACGCAATCGATGCTTTCATATCATTTGCGCCTCGACCGAATAATTTGTTATTTTTAACAATTGGCCTAAATGGATTAGTAGTCCAGTTTTTTAAATTACCTGGAGGAACTACATCTGTATGTCCCGCATAACAAAAATTTGGGGAAGATTTTCCCAGTTTTGCATATAAATTTTTTATGTTTTTGAAATTAATTATTTTACAATTAAAACCAATTGATCTCAAATTTTTAGCTAACAATTTTATTGCTCCAGCATCCTTTGGCGTGATACTAGGTTTCCGAATCAAATCTTTTGCTAACCTTAATTCATTTATTTCCATTAATTTTAGTCTCTTAATAAATCGTTTATAGATGTTTTACTTCGAGTTTTTTCGTCTACTTTTTTTACAATTACTACACAGTATAGCGATGGTCCTTTTGGATTATTTTTGCTTGGCATTGAGCCTGGAACAACTACTGAGTATGCAGGAACCTTTCCATAATGAATCTCACCATTAGATCTATCTACTATTCTTGTAGATGCACCGATATAAACACCCATTGATAACACAGATCCTTTTTCGACTATAACACCCTCTGCTATCTCAGCTCTTGCGCCTAAAAAACAATTGTCCTCAACTATAGTTGGATTTGCTTGCATTGGTTCTAAGACACCACCAATACCAGCACCGCCAGAAATATGGCAATTTTTACCAACCTGCGCACATGACCCGACTGATGCCCAAGTATCTATCATTGTTCCTTCGTCGACGTAGGCTCCTACATTTATAAAAGATGGCATTAGAACAACATTCTTTGCTATGTGAGCTCCTTTTCTAATTACACCATTAGGCACATATCTAAATCCAGCCCTCTTAACCTGTTCCTCACTCCACCCTTGGGTTTTACCATCTATTTTATCGTACCAAGTTGAATAAGGTCCTTTGGATGCTTTCATTTTATTAACTCGAAAACTTAAAAGTATAGCTTTTTTAATCCATTGATTTACTTTCCATTTTTCGCCTGTCTTTTCAGCAACTCTAATTTTACCACTATCTAATAAGTCAATTGTTTCCCGAACTAATTCAGCAAGCTCTTTATCAGAGCTGTTTAATTTAGCTTTATTTTCAAAAGCTTCATTTATAGATTTTTCAATTTTTTTTAAGTTCATTTATTTCCTTTAAAAAAGCAGTTAAGTCTGCCGTTCTATAATTTACAAAATTTTCATTTGAATATTTCGCTGCCCAAGGTTCATTATTTTTAATCCAAACAGTTTTCATACCTAATTCATACGCAGGTTTCAAATTTCTCGCAATATCCTCAATAAATATACAATATTGTGGCTCAATTTTGTATTTATCAATTAATCTTTTGTAAGTTTCGATAGCAGGTTTTGGGATAAAATCTGAGTCTACAATATCAAAAATTCCGTCAAAAAGCTTATTAATTCCAATTCTTTTAGTGACATTCTCGGCATGAGCACGGGAACCGTTGGTGAATATAATTTTTTTATCTTTTATTTTACTAAGCTCCATTTCTAAAGCTTTGTCATTTTTAAGAAATTCTAAATCAATATCATGAACAAAATCTAAAAATTCTTTTGCATCTATCTCATGATTTTTAATCATACCATTCAAAGTTGTATTATATTCATGGAAATAATTTTTCTGTATTTTTTTAGCTTCCTCTATACTCACATTTAGTTTACTTGAAATATATTTAGACATTCGTTTGTCAACTTGATCAAAAACTTTCGTATCGCCTGAATAAAGTGTATTATCTAGGTCGAATAGCCAGTACTTTATATGTAACAGATCTCTCATTTTCTTATTAAAGTACCTGCACCTTGATCCGAGAAAATTTCTTTTAATATTGACCTTGGCTTCCTTCCATCAAGAATAACAACCCCTTTAACCCCATTTTCAACTGCATCTATACAATTTTTAATTTTTGGAAGCATTCCACCCTGAACAATTTTTAGATTAACCAAATTTTCCATATCGTATGGTTTTATTTCAGATATCAAAGTTTTTCTGTCATCATAAACTCCTTCAACATTGGTCATTAACAAAAGTCTTCTAGATTTTAATTTTTTGGCAATTGCACTCGCTGCAGTATCTCCATTAATATTATAAGTCTGTTTGTTTTTATCTAAACCTAGTGGAGCAACGATTGGTATTTGATTTTGACTAATAATATTTTTAATTATTTCTATGTTTATTTCCTTAGGAACCCCAACAAAACCGAGCTCAGGTTGATCAGGAATTACATTAATAATATTATTTTTCTTTGTATTAATTGATACCGCTTTTGATCCTTTTTTATTAAGTGAGTCGACAATATCATTATTAAAATCAATAAGTACCTTTTCAACAATATCTATTACATCTTTATTTGTAATTCTTAAACCATTAATAAACTTACTTTGAATATTACTTTTTTTTAACTCTCTTTCTATTCTTGGACCTCCACCATGCACAATTATAATTGAAAGACCCAACTTATTTAATATGCTTATATCTTGTATAAAATTATTAAAAATATTTCTTTCGATCAAAACATTTCCACCATACTTTATAACAATCAAATTCTTTTTATATTTTTTTATATATTTGGGGACATTATTTACATCCGGTGCATCTTTGGGCCAAAATTTTTTTATTTCCTCTAAGCTAATTTCTTCAGACATTTATTTGGTTTTAACTGTTGTTCTCTTCATAATTACCCACTGTTGAGCAATTGTTAAAATATTATTAATTGTCCAATAAACAACAAGTCCTGAAGGAAATGGTGCAAGAATAATAGTTAAAAAAAGAGGGAAGAACATAAATATTTTTGCTTGGATAGGGTCTGGAGGCGTTGGGTTTAACTTCTGTTGTAAATACATAGTTGCTCCCATCATTATTGGCCATGCCCCAATAATTAAAAAAGAAGGAGGATCCCAAGGTATCAAGCCAAAAAAATTGAATATTGATGTTGGATCTTGTGCTGACAAATCTTTTATCCAACCAAAAAATGGCTGATGTCTCATTTCGAGTGAAATGAATAGCATTTTATATATAGCAAAAAAGAAAGGTATCTGTATTAAAATTGGAAGACATCCAGATAATGGGTTTACTTTTTCTCTTTTATAAAGTGCCATCATTTCTTGTTGAAGCTTAACCTTGTCTTCCTTATGCAGTTCTTTTAATCTTAATAGTTCGGGTTGTAATATTTTCATTTTTGCCATTGATCTAAATGAATAATTGGCAAGAGGGAAAAATAACAACCTAACTGCTGCAGTTACTAAAAGAATAGCTATCCCAAAGTTTTTTGTAAGTTCGAACAAATAATTCATTATAAAAAACAAAGGCTTGGTGAAAAAATAGAACCAACCCCAATCGATGGCTAAATCAAATTTATTTATACTTTGTGTTTCTGCATACCCGTCGATTACTTTAACCTCTTTCGCTGCAACAAATACTTTAGACTCTGATGTCCCAGTCCCAGAAGGCTGAATGACTACTGGTTTGTTTTGAATGTAGTTTGCCTTAAAACCATTTTTGTAAGCAAACTCACCTTTAAAAGATTGATTTTTTTCAGGAACAAGTGCTGTTAACCAATATTTATCAGTGATTCCAAGCCAACCTTCCCCAGCGGAGTATTCTTTCTTTTTATCTTTAACGTCATCATAACCATCCTCTTGCAAACTTTCATCGAAAACACCGATAAATCCCTCATGTAAAATATAAAAATCTAATACATCTGGATCTTGATTTCTTGTTATCTGGGCGTAAGGATAAAGCTCAACTCTTTTACTTGAATTATTTTGAACTTCCTGGGTAATTTTAAACAAAAACTTTTCATCTAATTCTATTTTCTTTCTAAATATTAATCCTGATTTATTTTTCCACTCAGCTGTAACTGGATTCCCTACTGAAAGTTTATTATTTCCCACAACTTTCCATAAAGAGTTTTTTGTGGGAAGAGATGCATTAGTAATTTTACTTGCTGCCCATCCAGTTTCAACAAAATATCCGTCATTTGTTTCTGAAGGATTTAAATATTTAACTTTTTCATTTGAATCAATTTCTTTATTATATTTTTTAAAAAGAATGTCATCTATCAAAAATCCCTTTAATGAAATTGAACCCTTTACGTTTTCATTTTCAAAATTTATTCTTTTTGATGAGTTAATCGCATCTTCTCTTGATATGCTCAGAACTTTTTCTTTTTCAATACTCACATTAGGAACATCAGAACTATTATTTTCAGTATTTGTTGAACTTTTAGACTGTTCTAATTTTCTTTGTTCCTCTATTTGTGGAGTTTCAAAAATTACTGACCAACCAAATAAAACTGCAAATGATAGCGCGATTGCAAATATAACGTTTCTCAAATCCATTTAATTTTTTTTCTTTTTTGGCACAAGATCTATTCCAGAATTACCCCCTAAAATTTTAACTGGATGACATTTGATTATTCTTTTGAAGCCTAAATACGTACCTTTTAAAGGACCGTGTAATTCTAAAGACTCTATAAAATACTCTGAGCAAGTTGGTAAAAATCTACAATTTTGACCCAGAATTGGAGAGATTAAAAATTTATAAGTTTTAATTATACCAACTAAAATAAAATTTATTATTTTTATCATTATTCCTTGTTAATTTTTTTAAAACTTTGTTCCATACTTTTAAATAATGAATTACTATGTTCACTATAAATTTTCTCTTTACCAAAAATTATATAAATATAATTTAAGTTAATTGAATTACTAACTTTTAACATTTTTTGAACTACGCCTTTTAACTTTCTTTTAATTCTGTTTCTTTTAACAGCATTTCCAACTTTTTTTTTCATAACAAAGCTTATATATAATTTTTTTTGATTACTTGCTTTTTTTATAAAATTTTTTTTACGATATATAGTATAAAAATCGTTATTTAAGACTCTGTTTTTTAAAACAGTCCCAAAATGTGAACTTTTCTTCAAGCTTTCAAGTCTTGTCATTGTATATCTATGTAGAAAGTCTTTTACGACCCTTCGCTCTTCTTCTGGAAAGAAGTTGTCTTCCAGCTTTAGTAGACATTCTATTTCTAAAGCCATGTCTTCTTTTTCTAATCAACTTGCTTGGTTGGTAAGTTCTTTTCATAAGATTTCTCTGGTTAGTATTAATTTTTTTGATATTTATAGGTAATAAGTCTGTATAAGTACAGTTAAAAGTTAATTTATGAATCTTAGTTCTAGAAATTTAAAACTAATATTTGGAGCATTTTATTTATTTATCCTATTTGTTGGTCTTTATTTTTTATTCTCATCCGTAGATATAAGAGATTTGACAAGCTACGATTTTATAAGATCTAATAAAAATATAATCTTACATTATAAGGAAGAAAATTTTTTTTTACTTACATTTGTGTTTTTCATTTTTTGTATAATTTGGGTATTATTATTAGGATTCGCTTCACCACTTCTGCTTTTTGCTGGCTTTGTTTTTGGTAAATGGTGGGGAATTACCATTGCACTTTTAAGCACAAGTATTGGAGCAACACTTCTATATATTATGGCTGGAATGTTTTTTAGAAAGTTTGTTGAAGAAAAACTGGCTCCAAAATTTTCTAAATTTAGAGAATATTTTAGCAAAAATGATTTAATTTACTTTATGTGTTTTAGATTTGTTGGTGGCGGAGGTATTCCTTATGCTATTCAAAATGTGCTTCCAGTTTTGTTTAATATGTCTTCGAGAAATTATTTTTTTGGTACTCTGTTTGGCAGTCTTCCTTCAATGTTTATAACAGTGTCACTTGGCGCTGGCATAGAAAAAGTTATTGATGAAAATGAAAGACCAGGTTTTTTTAATTTTTTTGGGTCTCCAGATATCTATTTGCCTATTATTGGTTTTTTTTTAATTTTGATAATCGGAATAATTTTAAAAAATAAATTTTTTAAAAAATAAGTATGAAAAATATCAAAATAACTTTTTGGTTTGTTTGGTTTTTTTTAGTTATTTTATGGAATTATGGTTTTCCAGAGGCGAGTCCATTTTTAGATGTTTTGGTGGCTTTTATTTTATCAATTCTTAACATAATTTTATTAAAATTAATAAAAAGATATTAATGGAAGAAAATTATTTTAAAGCAGCTATATCACACCACAGGAATGGAAATTGGAATAAAGCTAAAGAGATTTACGAACACATTTTAAAATCAGATCGAGATAATTTTTTAGTTCTTCAAAATTATGGAACTGTTTTATCTCAATTAAAGCAGTATAAACTAGCAAAAAATATTTTCGAAAAATGTCTAAAAATTAATTCAAAAGACTCTTTACTTCTTTACAATTATGCCAAATTTTTACAAGATCAAAAAATCTTTAGTGAAGCAATAAAATTTTATGAAAAATCCTTTAAAGAAAACCCAAAAAATAATTTAAGTTTATATAATATTGGAAATATTTATTTACAAGAGAGTAAATTTATAGATGCTATTAATTATTTTAAAAAGTCAATAGACACAAACCCAAAAAATTTTTATGCCTATAATAATATAGGATTGGCTTACAAAAAAATGGGAAATTTTAATGAAGCTATCAAGTATTATAAAAGTGCGATAGATATAAATAATAATTATGTAGATGGACATACTAATTATGCCACTATGCTATTGACTATGAATAAATTGGAATTAGGTTTTGAGGAATACGAATGGAGAAAAAAAAGCAAGGTTTTTTCAGATTATTTAAACTATAAAGATTTGAGTATCAAATCTCCTATCTGGAACGGGGAGAAAATATCAGGTCAAAAAATATTAATATTATCAGAACAAGGAATTGGTGATTTAATTCAATTTTCTAGGTACTTATTTGTCTTAAGGGACGAGTATAATTGCAAAGTAATTCTAAGATTAAAACAAAATCTTTCACATTTTTTTAAAGAAGAGAGGGATATAAAAATAATTTCTGAAGAAGATAAAATTCTTGAACATAATTTTCATAATCATTTAGCAAGTCTTCCTGGCATAATCTATAAAAAAAATAAAAAATTTCCTAAAACAGTAAAATTTATAAAAGAAAATCAGAAGTTAGATGAAAAGTGGAAAAATATTTTAAGCAAATACAAAGGGTTAAAAATTGGCATAAACTCCCACTCAACAGCAACAGTTGGTGAAAGAATAATTCCAATTGAAAATTTTAATTATTTGACAGATCTTTCGAAAGTTAAATTTTTTATAATTCAAAAAGATTTTGATAAAAAAAAAATGAATATTATTAACAACAACTCAAATGTAACTTATTTTGAGGACATTGATAAAAATGTTAAACCTTTTGAAGATACAATAAGTATAATAAAAAATTTAGATTTAGTTATAACTGCAGACACATCATTAGCTCACCTCTCAGCAACCTTGAATAAAAATACTTGGATTGCACTTCCTTTAGTGAGTGATTGGAGATGGTTTAATTCAGAAAAAAAATCTATTTGGTATGAAAACGCTACACTTTACAAACAAAAAAAAATTGGAAATTGGGAAAACATTTTTAAAAATATGAAAGAGGATATTAAAAAAAACTTTAAAAATTTTTTTTAATTTGGTGCCCACAGTAAGAATCGAACTTACGACCTCTTCCTTACCATGGAAGTGCTCTACCAACTGAGCTATGTGGGCCTCTAGTTTTGATAGAAATATGGAATTTTACATTTTATCAATACTTATTTACAAGACTTTTAAGTAGAAGCTTGCATATTCATATTCTTCAAAGTAAAACAATATAAAACTTATGGTGCTAAAATGGGTATTCACTACGACTACAAATCAACTAGAGGCGAAAAAGCGATGCGCAAAGAGGCGAAAAGAAAGGCACGTCTAGAGCAGAGAAAGGCCCGAAGAAATCTTAAACCAAAGACTGAAGATTCCAAAGAACAAATGCACGATATTCATAAACCAATTACTTTGGATGATTTAACAGATCCAGAGAATAATTAAATCAAATGAAAATTGTTGAAAAAAAAGAGAAACCTCTTTCAAGCAAAGAATTAGCTTTAAAAATAAATTTAAAAAAAAGAAAAAAATTTAAAGAAAAATATAAATTAAAAAACAAATAATGAGTGTTCTATCAGATAAGTGGATTAAAAGAATGGTAAGAGACACCAAAATGATTTCTCCTTTTGTACCCAAACAGAAAAGGAAAAGCAAAATTTCATTTGGATTGTCCTCTTATGGCTACGATGCAAGAGTTTCAGATGATTTTAAGATTTTTACTAATGTCAACTCAGCTATAGTTGATCCTAAAAATTTCAAAACAGAAAGTTTTGTTTCAAAAAAATCTAAGATATGCATTATTCCTCCCAATTCTTTTGCACTTGCTCGAACTGTTGAGTATTTCAAAATTCCAGAAAACGTAATGGTAATTTGTTTGGGAAAATCCACATATGCGAGATGTGGTATTATAGTAAATGTTACGCCTTTAGAACCAGGATGGGAAGGTTTTGTTACACTAGAATTTTCAAACACCACTCCACTACCAGCCAAAATCTATGCCAACGAAGGTGCTGCACAGTTTGTTTTTATTAAAGGTAATGAAAAACCAGAAGTTTCATACTCGAAAAGAAAAGGTAAATATATGAAACAAAAAGGCGTCACACTTCCAAAGATTTAATTAATGCAAAAACTTTTAGTCAAAGGTAAAAAAGTCTTATCTGGAGTTGTTCAAATATCTGGCTCAAAAAATGCAACTCTACCAATTTTAGCCGCATCAATATTAGGAGATAAAAAAATTGAGATTAAAAATATACCTTTAGTAAAAGATGTCATCACAATGACAAACCTTTTAAAATATATGGGGTCCAACATTAATATTAACTTTAAAAAAAGAAAAATTTTAATACATAACCAAAAAAAAAAACTAAAAACTATTGCACCATACAATTTCGTAAAAACTATGAGAGCAGGAGTACTTGTGCTTGGTTCGTTACTCGCAAGATTCGGAAAAGCCAAAGTTTCATTACCTGGTGGTTGCGCAATTGGAACAAGGCCAGTGAATCTACATCTTTTTGGATTAAAAAAACTTGGTGCAAATATAAAAATTAAAAATGGTTATATTTCAGCAGAAGCTAAAAATGGACTTGTAGGGAGCAAGATTAACTTTCCTTCTATATCTGTAGGTGCTACTGAGAATGTAATTATAGCCGCAAGTTTAGCAAAAGGAGTATCACTCCTAAAAAATTGCGCTTGTGAACCAGAAATAAAAAATCTTACAAATTTTTTGATTAAAATGGGGGTAAAAATTACCTGGGTTGGTAAAAGAGAAATTAAAATTATAGGTAGTGAAAAGTTAAGAACTGTAAGTCATAATATTATGTTTGATAGAATTGAGGCAGGGACTTTTATAATTGCTGGTGCCTTAATAGGCCATAATCTTAAAATTACTAACATAGAGCCAAAAGTTATTGGTAGAGAATTAAGAATTTTAAAAAAGATGGGGGTAAAATTAAAAACCAAAAAAAATGAAATTCAGGTTTTTGAATCGAAAAATATTAGATCAATATCTATAAAAACAGAACCTTATCCTGGTTTTCCTACGGACTTGCAGGCTCAAATAATGGTATTGATGACTAAAGCAAAAGGAATCTCAAAAATAAAAGAAAATATTTTTGAAAATAGATTTATGCATGTTTCAGAATTAAATAGAATGGGTGCAAAAATAAAAATTCTGGGAAATCTTTCATATGTATATGGCCCACAAAATTTAAATGGTGCAGAAGTAATGGCTACAGACTTAAGGGCATCTGTTAGCCTTGTTCTTGCAGGTTTAATTGCGAAAAACAAAACTCATATTAATAGAATTTACCATTTAGATAGAGGCTACGAGGGTTTAGAAAAAAAACTTAGAAAATGTAAAGCTCATATTTCAAGAATTTATAATTAATGGTTAAAATGAATCTGAGGCTTAATGCAAACTCCGAAGAAGATTTAAAAGTAATATCAGCTCATTTGCAAGACTCAATTACACAAGTAAAAAATATTGCTAATTTAAAAAAAAATAGAATTTTTTTGATTCAGCTTAGTAGATTTATGTGGGAAGATGTTGAAAAGGGAGTATTCAGAAAAAACAAAAGAGTACAATCGGTGCTGAAATTCGAAAATGTTATTAATGTGTACTCTAAAAATATTAATCAGAAAAATAAAGATCGTTTTCTAGATTTTTTAGCCATTGAAAGTAAATTACTGTCTGATAAAAGTTACGAAATAAAATTAAATTTTGCTGGAGATATATTGATTAAAATAAATTCGGAAGTTATTGACTGCTTTTTAGAAGATATAGGAGAACCTTGGGAGACAAAAAATAAACCGAGACATAGCTTTTTTAATGATTAAAATAATTAATACTAAATCAAGAAAATTTTCTTCTGAATTAAATAGTTGTTTAGATTTAAGAAAAAACACTTCTAATTCAAAATTGATAACTGTAAGAAAAATTTTAAAAGATATTAAAAAAAATAAAGACAAATCTGTTATTAAATATGAAAAAAAATTTTCTGGTTTTAAAAAACTAAATAAAAAAAATATCTATTTTTCAAAATCTGAGATAGCGAAAAATATAAAAAGTTTAGATGCAAAAACAAAAGAGTCGATTGATATTTCATATAATAGAATTTTAAGTTTTCATAAGAATCAAAAATTTAAAAATTTCAAAATTTTAGATAAATATAAAAATAGTCTTTCATATCGTTCATTACCCCTAGATAGAATTGGAATTTATGTGCCTGGCGGTATAGCAAGTTATCCAAGCTCGGTATTAATGAACTGTATCCCAGCAATTGTTGCAGGAGTTAAAGAAATTATTATGACCGTACCTTCTATTAATGGAAGAGTTAATCCAGGTGTAATTTACGCAGCTAAAAAATGTAAGGTAAAAAAAATATATAAAATTGGTGGAGCACAAGCTATAGGTGCTCTTGCCTATGGTACAGAAACTATTGATAGCGTCGATAAAATTGTGGGCCCTGGAAGTGAATATGTTGCATTAGCAAAGAAAGAAGTTTTTGGAGAAGTTGGAATTGATATTTTTGCAGGACCATCAGAGGTTACAGTTATTGCTGATAGGCATTCAAATCCTGACTGGGTTGCTGCAGATTTAATTGCCCAAGCTGAACACGATAAAATGTCACAATCAATATTAATAACAGAGAGTAAAAATTTAATAGTTAAAGTAAAAGAATCTATAAACAAGCAGCTAAAGTTTTTGCCCAAAAAAAATATTGTTCTAAGTAGTTTATCAAAATTTGGACTTGCAATTTTAGCTAAAAATAAAGATGAGATATCAGATATTGCCAATAAAATTTCTCCGGAACATTTAGAAATTTTTACAAAAAAACCAGAAATTTATTTAAGGAAGATAAAAAATGCCGGGTCAATTTTTTTGGGTGCATACTCTCCTGAGGCAATGGGTGATTATTTAGCTGGCCCAAACCATGTGTTACCTACATCAGGAACTGCTAAGTTTTCCTCTGGTTTGTCTGTTTACGACTTTTTAAAAAGACAATCTGTAATTAAAATTACAAAATCAGGTATTGAAAGACTCGGATCATCAGTTATAAATTTGGCTAAATATGAAAATTTGCAAGGACATGCCAATTCTGTAAAAATTAGAATTAAATAAGGTAAAAATTTGGTCAAACAAGAAAAAATTGAATTTAAAGGAAAAGTAACAGAGTTATTACCAAACGCTATGTTTAGAGTTAAACTCGAAAATAATCACGAGGTTTTAGCCCATACTGCTGGAAAATTGAGAAAGAATAGAATAAGAGTCTTAGCCGGCGATCAGGTTCTTGTAGAAATGACGCCGTACGATTTAACTAGAGGTAGAATTACCTTTAGATTTTAGGGGCCTTGTAGCTCAGTAGTAGAGCAGTACCCTGAAAAGGTATGTGTCGTTTGTGCGATTCAAACCAAGGCCACCACAAAGTTAGGACAGGATGAGAAAAGTAAAATCGGATATTGAAATAGCAAGAAAATCTAAGATGAAGCCTATCGAAGATGTTCTTGGAAAATTTAATATTCCGAATAAACCTTTTTCTTTTAGTCCTATGGGTCGTCATATTGCTAAATTAAATTTAGAGTACATTGATAAATTAAAAGAGAAAAAAAGTAATTTAATTCTTGTAACCGCAATTACCCCAACCCCTGCAGGAGAGGGTAAAACCACAACATCTGTTGGTTTAAATGATGGTCTAAATAAAATTGGAAAAAAATCTATTGTTTGTTTAAGAGAGCCTAGTTTGGGACCTTCATTTGGAATGAAGGGAGGAGCTGCCGGGGGAGGATACGCGCAAGTTGTTCCAATGGAACAAATAAATTTGCATTTTACTGGAGATTTTCATGCAATAACGTCAGCCCATAATTTATTGTCAGCTTTAATTGATAATCATATTTATTGGGGAAACAAATTAAATATAGATCCAGAAAATATAGTTTGGAGACGTGTAGTTGATTTAAATGATCGTGGACTTAGAAAAATAAAGATAAATCTTGAAAAGTTAAAAGCAAATGTACCAAGAGATGATAGTTTTGATATCACTGTAGCTTCAGAAGTAATGGCTATTTTTTGCTTATCAAACAACATAAAAGATCTAGAGGAAAAAATAGGAAACATTACTGTTGCTTACACAAAAGATAAAAAACCGGTGTATGCAAAAGATTTAAAAGCCAACGGCCCTATGACAGTATTGTTAAAAGAGGCAATCAGGCCTAATGCGGTTCAGACTTTAGAAAACAATCTTGCAATTATTCATGGTGGGCCATTTGCAAATATTGCCCATGGATGCAACTCAATTATAGCAACCAAAACTGCATTAAAATTATCTCAATATGTTATTACAGAAGCTGGTTTTGGAGCAGATCTTGGAGCTGAAAAGTTTTTAAATATCAAATGTCGTAAATCAGGAATTCAACCTAGTTGCGTAGTTCTTGTTGCAACAATAAGAGCTTTAAAAATGCATGGAGGTCTTGAAAAAGATGATTTAAAAAAAGAAAACTTAGATGCTCTTAAAAAAGGTTTGCCTAATCTTTATAGACACATTGTAAACATTGTACAGTTTAATTTAAATGTTGTTGTAGCAATTAATCATTTTATTACTGATACTGATAAAGAAATTGAACTTATTAAAAAATTTTGCTCTGAACACGGAGTAAAAGTGAGCCTTTGCAAACATTGGTCTGAAGGAGGTAAAGGAGCCAAAGATTTGGCCAAGAATGTAGTAGAATTATCCAAAAAAAGTAAAAAAGATAAATTTAGATTTTTATATTCTGATGAAACTCCAATATTAAAAAAAATAGAAAAAATTGCGAAGAATATTTATGGAGCTGAGTCTGTTGAATGTGATGACAAAATTAAAGAACAAGTAAAAAATTTAGAAAAAGATGGATTTGGGAAATTTCCAGTTTGTATTGCAAAAACACAATATAGCTTTTCTACTGACCCTAAATTAAAGGGAGCTCCTTCTGGTCACACATTATCTATTAGAGAAGTAAGATTATCTAGCGGAGCTGAATTTGTAGTAGTTGTTTGTGGTTCCATAATGACTATGCCAGGACTTCCAAGAGTTCCAGCTGCAGATAATATTAAATTAAATAAAAAAGGTGAGATCGAAGGTTTATTTTGAAGTTTATTTCTTTTTGTATTTAGCTGCTTCTTCCGACCCACCGGTTGCGCTTCCTTTACTATAAGAATGTGCACCCATTCCTGCAAGTTGCCCATCTTTTATTATTAAATATGGATCTCTTATTGGTTTTTTATCGAAGAAACATTCCAGTATTTCTCTTACACCCGCAGCATATCTAGCTTGCGCTGATAATGAAGTTCCCGAAGTATGAGGTGTCATACCGTGGTTTGGCATTGATCTCCAAATGTGATCGTTTGGCGCTGGTTGAGGAAACCAAACATCACCGGCATATCCGCTTAGTTGCCCAGATTTTAGAGCTTTAGCAATTGCTTCTCTGTTACAAATTTTTCCTCTAGCTGTATTAACAATATAAGCTCCTCTTTTCATTTTACTTATTAACTTGTCGTTGAATAAATTTTCTGTTTCTGGGTGAAGGGGACAGTTTATTGTGACTACGTCACAAACCTTTACTAAAGACTCCACAGATTTATGAAAAGTCAAGTTTAGTTCCTTTTCGACCGAATCAGGCAGTTTGTGTCTATCAAAATAGTGAAGATGAACATCAAAAGGCTTCATTTTTCTTAATGCATCTAATCCAATACGTCCAGCTGCAACCGTACCAACGTGCATACCTTCAACATCGTAAGATCTATGAACTGCATCAGCTATATTCCAACCCCCTTGATTAACGATATTGTGTTGGTTGTGGTAATCTCTTACCAAAGATAAAATCATCATAACAATATGCTCAGCTACTGATCGTGAATTACAATAAGTCACTTCCACTACATCAATTTTATTATCCATCGCAGCTTGTAAATCTACGTGGTCTGATCCAATACCAGCTGTAATAGCCATTTTTAATTTCTTTGCTGAGTTAATTCTATCTTTTGTTAAATAATATGGCCAAAAGGGTTGAGATATAACAACATCTGCATCTACCAATTCCTTGTCTGCTTTACAGCCTTTTGCATCTTTATCAGAAGTAACAACTAACTGATGACCATTAGACTCTAAAAATTTCCTTAAACCTAGCTCACCCGAAACACATCCAAGTAATTGACCTGGCTTAAAATCTATCCCTTTGGGAGTTGGCAATGCCATACCATCCGGGTATTTATCTAGTTTAGGCAAACTAGCTACAGGATAGCTTTTTGGCATCCCTCCTTTAGGATCATCATATAGAACACACAGTACTTTCATTTTCCCTCTTCAGATATTTGACTATTATAGCGGCACAAAGTCAAACCATTCTTCTATTGATTTTTCTGGACACACTAAGGGGTCCCCTGGTATATCCCGAGAAATATGCACTTTTCTTTAGAGATAACAATGAAGACCGATCTTTCAGTTCTTCCTAAGGTTAAAGATGTTTATATTACTATGTTGCCCGGTAATGACTTTAGAGAAGTTGCGAACAAGGCAAAAGAATTAGTCCAATCCGGGTTTAACCCAGTACCCCATTTTCCTGCTCGTTCAATTAAAAATTTAAGTGAACTAAAAGATTACGTGACTATGTGTAAAGATTTTGGCGTAAAACAAGCCTTAGTAATTGGAGGCAGTGCTGATCCCATTGGCGATTATCATTGTTCGCTTCAACTTTTAGACACAGGTTTATTTCAGGGTTTTAAGATAGGAATTGCTGGACATCCAGAGGGGTCACCTGATATATCGGAAACAGAGCTAGAAAAAGCTATGAAAGACAAAGCACCTTTTGCAGATTACATTGTAACACAATGGCTTTTAAACCCCGATCCAATAAATAAATTTATTTCAAAACAAAGTCTACCTGTTCACGTTGGAATTACAGGTCCATTAAAACTTAGCAGTCTTATAAAGTTTGCAAATATTGTTGGGGCAAAAAATTCTATCAATTTTCTAAAATCTAATGCCTCGAAAGCATTAGATCTATTAAGGCCATCTGACCCAAATGAGTTAATCAACAGGATAAAAAGTTCAACAAATAATTTCCACATTTATACTTTCGGTGGGTTAAAAGAAACAAACAGATGGTTAGAAAACAACAATTATGTCTAAAAAAATTCCAAACTCTTACAAAGTAGAAAAAGTAAATTACGATAAAATAAGACACGAAACTTCAGTAGATCAATCAGACAGACAAGTTCCATATAACCTCAGGCAAAGTGGACCAACAAAAGTTGATATGTTAATTTCAACACGCGTAAGAAAATCTCCTTACTGGCATTTATCAATGAAAGCAGGTTGTTGGAGAGCTACAGTTTATAATCGTATTTACCATCCAAGAGGTTACGTGAGGCCAGAAAAAGGTGGTGCAATGGTTGAATATCAGGCTATCAAAAAACACGTAACTATGTGGAATGTTGCAGTGGAAAGACAAATACGCGTGAAAGGACCTGATGCAGAAAAATTTACAGACTACGTAATAACAAGAGATGCAACAAAAATTTCAACAATGAGAGGTCGTTATGTCATCTTATGTAACTACAAAGGCGGAGTTCTAAACGATCCAGTTTTAATGAGAGTAGCTGAAGATGAGTTTTGGTTTAGTCTTTCTGACTCAGACATAGGTATTTATTTACAAGGAGTAAATGCAGATAAGAGATTTAATGTAGAAATAGACGAAATAGACGCATGTCCAGTACAAATTCAAGGGCCAAAATCTAAAGCACTAATGAAAGATTTAATTGGTGATCAAGTTGATTTAGACAATATGCCATTTTATGGGTTAGCTGAAGCAAAAGTAGGTGGAAGAAGTTGTGTTATTTCTCAATCTGGATTTTCAGGAGAAGCTGGGTATGAAATATATCTTCGAGATGCAACTTTATATGCAGAAGATATGTGGAATGCAGTTCTTAAAGCTGGAAAAAAACATAAACTTATGGTGATTGCACCAGCACACCACAGAAGAATTCAGGCTGGAATATTATCCTGGGGTCAAGATATGGATCAACAAAATAATCCATTTCAATGTAACTTAGGTTATCAAGTTTCTTTATCAGGAAAAGGCCAATGGGAAAAAAAATCAGACTATATCGGCAAAGAGTTCTTGGAAAAAATGAAAACGCAGCTTAGGAATGGAGAAAAACCTTATAAGCTTCAGTTGGTTGGGTTAGAACTTGGTGGAAAACCAATAGAAGACTATGCAAATGATTTCTGGTTAATATCAAATGACAAAGGTGGAAAACCGATTGGATTTATTACTTCACCATGGTTTCATCCTGAAAAAAAAACAAACATAGCAATGGGATACGTTCCATATGAAGGAAATTTAAGTAAAAGTGGGTTCCCAATTGGAAACTTTGGAAAAAAATATAGAGTTCATCTTCCAAAAAAATATTCAACAAAACCTGTTGGTGCGACAGTAGTACCTGTACCTTTCACTGAGTCGTATAACAAAAATACTAGAGAAACTAATTAATATTATTCACAGAAAATAAATTTTACTTCCATTTAATATTTATTGATTTATACATCATTCAATGGTCGAAAAATTCAATAATATTTTTTATTTAGTAATATTTTTAGCTCACTTTGGTGCCTATGGTGTTTACGCCTTTAAATCTGTAGTGGGCACCAAGTCATTTCTTAAGCAGTATGGAATGGACGTCACTGGTGCAGGTATAGTGAGATTTTTCGGCGGTTTTTTTATTGGATCAATTTTAATGGCTCTTTACATAATGTTTATTAGAGACAATGGAGTTGAAGCAACATGGGGTTTTTTTAATTTAGTGTTTGTTCAAAACTTAGTTTTATTTTTTGTAGGTTTCTATAATATCTATATAAATAAACTTGGTCACACTAGAAAAACATCTGTTGAAGCTGTGATCGCTCCAGGAATATTAACATTACTAAGCGCAATTCTTTGTTACGGTTTGGCAGATAAAATTTATATTTAATCTATTGAATAATATTATTTTCTTTTGAGCTTTCATAAAAAGCAAATTTTGTAATATCTATAAATGTTTTTGCAATATCATTTATTTGTGGAATTTCCAATAACTTCTGCTTCTCGCTGACTGAGAAAGGTGAAATCATCGCCAACGTGTAAATTTGTTGAGACTTTTTTAATTTTGAAAGTTCACTCCAATTTAGACTCATCTCATATTGAGCAAAAAGTTTTTTGGAATTAAGTATTAGTTTATTATAAGTTTCATTTTCAACTATATATTTTTGATTAGTGTCATTTTTAAACACTTCATAATCAACTGAAAACTCTCTAAATGGCTGATTATTATTTATCTCTTTATCGATTTTGAATCTCGTTAATCCATTCAAGTTTATTAAAATCCTTCCATCATTTGTTTTCTCATGTTTATTTATTTTGCCCAGGCACCCAACTTTAAAAACTTCTCCATTGATTTCTTTTGATTGTATCATTCCAATAAAACCATTCGTACTAATTGCATTTTCAACCATCTTTAGGTATCTGTCTTCAAATATGTTTAAGGGAAGATTTGTTTCAGGAAAAAAAATTGCTCCTCTTAAAGGGAAAACTGGAATTTTTTCTGGTAATTTCTCCGACATAAAATTTTAGTTTTAAGCTGCCTTTCCACAACAATGTTTAAATTTTTTTCCTGAACCACAAGTGCAAGGTGCATTTCTAGAAATTTTTTGTTTCTTTGGTAAAGAAAGATTTTTAGATTGTTTTTCTTGTTCATCTTGAACCACCACTTTGAGATTCATCAAAAATTTTATAGTATCGGCTTTAACTTTAAATAACAAATTCTCAAATAATTCAAAAGCTTCTTTTCTAAACTCAGCCAATGGATCTTTCTGTCCATAGCTTCTTAAACCAATAACTTGTCTTAGTTGTTCTAAATATTGTAAATGAGATCTCCATAAAAAATCTAACATTTGTAAAAAAATTCTCTTTTCCACTTCATTATTTTGATCTTTTCCCAAAAGTTTTACTCTTTCTTTT
Source organism: uncultured Pelagibacteraceae bacterium (assembly GCA_902587295.1). Classification (GTDB taxonomy): domain Bacteria; phylum Pseudomonadota; class Alphaproteobacteria; order Pelagibacterales; family Pelagibacteraceae; genus Anoxypelagibacter. The sequence goes on from CACIKS010000001.1 coordinate 126,068, forward strand.
CTTTTATCCTCGAAAGCATTTTTTACACTATTAAGAAGAGTTTTTTTATCCATTTTGGCCAGCTCATTAATTTGCTGGTCTTGAAAAAAACTACCAAAATTAGTTTTTATTTCGTTTGAAAATATTTTTAAATCATTATTATTATTATAGTTTTCTAATGCATTTTCAATTTTTTCATTTACTTCACTCATAAAGGAGTTAATCATTTCAGAAACATCACCTGTTTTTAATATTTTTATTCTCTGGCTGAAAATAACTTGTCTTTGATCATTCATTACATCATCAAATTTAAGAAGAGTTTTTCTTATCTCAAAATTTCTTGACTCAACTTTTTGTTGAGCTCTTTCCATTGCTTTGTTTATCCAAGGATGGTTTATGGACTCATTTTCTTTTAAGCCAAGTTTTTTAAGCATTCCATCAATAGATTTTGCCCCAAAAATTCTCATTAAATCATCTTCAAGACTTATATAAAACATTGAGGATCCAGGATCTCCCTGCCTACCAGATCTACCTCTGAGCTGATTGTCAATTCTTCTACTTTCATGTCTTTCAGTTCCTACAATGCATAGTCCACCAGTGTTTTTAACTTTCTGTTTATCAAGTTTTATTTTTTCAATTTTTTCGTGATTCTTGTGGCCTCCTAACTGAATGTCGGTTCCTCTACCAGCCATATTAGTTGCAATTGTAACCATCCCAGTTTTTCCTGCTTCTGCAACAATTTTGGCTTCTTGTTCGTGATGCTTAGCATTTAAAACGTTATGGTTAATTTTATTTTGTTTAAAAATATTTGATATTTTTTCTGACTTATCAATACTAGTTGTACCCACTAAAACCGGCTGTCCTTTTGCATTACAATCTTGAACTTTTTTTAAAATTGCAAAGTTTTTTTCCTTTTCAGTTCTGAAAATTTGATCATTAAAATCTTTTCTAATCATTTTTTTGTGCGTAGGAATGCTAATTACATTTAACTTATAAATATTAAAAAATTCTTCTGCTTCAGTAAGTGCTGTTCCAGTCATACCTGATAGTTTTTTATACAATCTAAAATAATTTTGATAGGTTATTGATGCAAGAGTTTGATTTTCTTTTTGAATTTCCACATTTTCTTTAGCTTCAATTGCTTGGTGCAAACCATCTCCAAATCTTCTTCCTTCCAAAATTCTTCCAGTAAATTCATCAATTATTTGTACTTTATCTTCTTTTACAATGTAATCTTTATCATTTTCATATAAATAATTTGCTCTTAAAGCTTGGTTAATATGGTGAACAAGGTTCATATTTTCTGGATCGTAAAAATTATTATTTTTCAATATGCCAGATTGTTGAGACATTTTCTCGATTTTATCAATACCAATGTCAGATAGTATTGCATTTTTGTTTTTTTCATCTAATTCAAAATCCTTTTTATCCAAAACTTTAACAAATTTATTCGCGAGAAAATATTTGTCCGATTTATCTTCTATGCCACCTGATATAATCAAAGGAGTTCTTGATTCATCAATCAGAATACTATCGACTTCATCTACAATACAAAAATTTTTATTCTTTTGTACCATTTCTGAAAAATTGTATTTCATATTATCTCTTAAATAATCAAATCCAAGTTCATTATTGGTTGCGTACGTAATATCTAAATTATAATTTTTTTTCCTCTGAATATCGTCAAGCTCATTGGTTATACAACCTGTTTTTAATCCTAAACGTGAATAAATTTTTCCCATCCACTCGGAGTCTCTTTTGGCTAAATAGTCGTTCACAGTTACGATATGTACTCCCTTTCCCTCAAGTGCGTTAAGGTACGCCGGAAGCGTAGAAACTAATGTTTTTCCTTCACCGGTTTTCATTTCAGCTATTGATCCTTTGTGAAGTACTACACCCCCTACTAATTGAACATCAAAATGCCTTTCGTTCAAAGTTTGTTTTGCGGCTTCTCTGACTAAGGCAAATGCTTCAGCAAGAACTTCATCCAAGGCCCTGCCTTCCGATATATTTTGTTTAAGCTGACTGGTTTTTTCAGCAAAATTTTCTTCAGAAAAGTTTAAAAAGTCTTTCTCAAAATCGTTAATTTTGACTACGATAGGCTTAATCCTATTTAATTCCTGTTGATTACTACTTTTAAATAATTTATCTAATGTTTTAGTAATAAAATTCATTTTAGTTTGTATATATTATATAGTAGTGAATTAAGATATTTACATGACAATAAACCTTAAAAATTTTTTAAAAGATAAACCTAAAATGTCAAAAATGGGGGAATTTCAACAACTTCAAGAAATTGATGGCTTAGAAATTTCTGCCGTATCAGCGGATCTATATGGAAGCGGGAGAGATGATTTATGTTTATTCTATTTTAAAGACGGGGCCAATTATGGAGCAGTATACACAAATAACTCAATTTGTTCTGAGTCAATTACCTGGAACAGAAATATTAGAAAAAAATTTATAAAAGCTTTACTCGTTAATACGAAAAATGCAAATACCTTTACAGGTTCACAAGGACAGGAAAGTCTAGAGTCAATATCAAAAAATTTAGCAAAAAATTTGACATTAAAAGAAGCCCAAAAAGAAGATGGCACTAAAAATGTTATTAAACCTAATGAAATTTTATTTGCTTCTACGGGAGTTATAGGGGAAAAGTTCCCAGCCCAGGAAATTAAGAGTTCTATACCAAATCTTACAGACAAATTAAGAGACAGACAAAACAAATTTGTATGGTTTAAAGCTGCCTCTTCTATTATGACTACCGATACAAGACCAAAATTAGCTTATGAAGAATGCAGACTTTGGAATAAAGATATTAGACTTTGTGGCATAGCCAAAGGTTCTGGTATGATATCTCCAAACCTTGGAACAATGTTGGCTTTTGTTTTCACAGATGCAGATATTCCATCAGTTTTTTTAAAAAGTTTACTTAAAAGAGCAGTTGCAAATTCCTTCAATGCAATAACTGTAGATAGCGACACATCAACCAATGATATGGTCGCAATTTTTTCAACAAATAAAGTTAAAACAGGTAAGATTTACAACGTACTAGATCCAAAATTAAAAGATTTTGAAAATGCTTTGCAAAGACTTCTGCTTAATTTATCAAAACAAATTGTTTCGGACGGTGAAGGAGCAAAAAAATTTGTTACCGTAAAAGTTGTTAATGCAAGATCTAATCAAATGGCAAAAAATATTGCTTTCTCGATAGCAAACTCACCTTTATTCAAGACAGCTATAGCTGGAGAAGATCCGAATTGGGGAAGAATAATTATGGGAATTGGAAAATCTGGTGAAAAAATTTCACCTGAAAAAATTGAAATAAAATTTGGAGATTTAAAAGTTGCTGAAAAAGGCAAAATCTCAGAAGAGTATGATGAGAAAAAATTAAAAGAATATATGCAATGGGACTCAATAAAAATTGAAGTTAATTTAAAATTAGGCCAAGGATCATTCGAATGTTACACTTGCGATTTTACAAATGATTATATAAATATTAATACAGATTATAGAAATTAATGATCAAATATAACTTAAAATGTAAAAATAAACATGAATTTGAAAGTTGGTTTTCAGACTCAAAAGAATTTGAAAAATTAAAATCAAAGAAAATTATAGAATGTGCACTTTGCGGAACCAAGGCTATTGAAAAGTCAATTATGTCTCCAAATGTTCTTAGTAAGGATGATAAAATCAGTCAAAATAAATCAATAAAATATTTAAAAAAGGTAAAAGAGGATTTACTAAAAATGAGAAAATTTGTTGAGAAAAATTTTGAATATGTTGGAAAAGATTTTCCTAAAGAAGTTAGAAACGTATACTACGATAAAAGGAAAAATAAAAATATTTATGGGAATGCAACTGAAGAGGAGTCAGAAGAATTGAAGGACGAAGGAATTGAATTAACAACTATTCCTTGGATTGATAAAAGAGATAACTAATCTTTTTTTGCAACCATTATATAATTAACAGAGCAGTCATTACTTAGGTTCCAACTACTATTTAAAATATTGAATTTTAATCCATCCAAGTACATTTTTTTTAAATTTAATTTTTTTAGTTTTTCTTCTATTTCATCAGGTTTCAAGAATTTTTGCCAATCATGAGTTCCAATTGGTAACCATCTTAATACATATTCAGCTCCAATAATCGCTTTTAAATAAGACTCAAAAGTTCTGTTTAATGTTGCTACAAACATTATTCCATTTTCTCTAAGTAAACTGCTTGAGGATTTGAAAAATAAGTCTAAATTTTTTACATGCTCGACAACCTCAAGGCTTAGCACCACATCAAATTTCTCATTGATTAGTTTTTGTTCTGGAGATGTAGCTATATACCTAATTTTTAGATCACTTTTTTTTGCGTGAATTTTAGCTACTTTTATATTTTTTATTGAAGCATCAATTCCAGTTACTTTAGCTCCAAGTCTACTTAACGGTTCGCTAATCAATCCTCCGCCACAACCAATATCTAATATCTTTAGTTTCGATAGTGGTTCTTTTTGATCCCTTTTTACTTTAAAATGACTGGTACATTTTTCAATTATATATTTAAGCCTTATTGGGTTAAAAGTATGTAAAGGTTTAAATTTTCCTTTAGCATCCCACCATTCATCAGCTAACTTTGAAAACTTTTGAATTTCTTCTTGATTTATTGTAGTCATTTAATCCTTTATAATATTTTTAAACTTAATTTTAACTTAATTATTTTTATAATAAAATCTTAGTATGGCAAAGAAAGTATTAAAATTTGGTGGAACATCTTTAGGCTCAATTGAAAGAATTGTACATGCCGCAAAAATTGTTAAAAAAGAGTATAATAATGGCCATAAGATTATTGTGGTAGTTTCCGCAATGTCGGGAACCACTAATAATCTAATAGCTCACTCAGAGTTAATCTCAAAAAAGTTTATTAAAAGAGAATTAGATGTACTATTGACATCTGGCGAACAGGTAACAAGTGCTTTAATTGCAGGTTCATTAAATGATTTAGGTGTAAAATCAAAATCATGGATGAATTGGCAAATACCTATTCTTACCGAGGGCGAACATACTAATTCAAGAATTATAAATATGAACGTTAAGTTTATTAATGAGTATCTTGAAAGTGGGGGCGTAGCAGTTATTCCTGGATTTCAAGGAATTTCTAAATCAGGTGATATAACATCAATAGGACGTGGTGGTTCAGATGCTACAGCTGTTGCAATAGCAAAAATATTTGATACTGATACATGTGAAATTTACACAGATGTTGATGGAGTTTATTCATCAGATCCCAAAAAAATACCAGTTGCAAAAAAAATAAACAAAATCTCATATGAGGAAATGCTAGAACTTTCTTCTTTAGGCGCTAAGGTTATGCAGTCGTCAGCTGTCCAAACTGCAATGATGTATGACATTCCATTAAAAGTAAAATCGACTTTTACAGATCGAGATGGTACTGAAATTTTTAATCAGGAAAATATTGACTACAGTAAAGTAGTCACCGGAGTTGCGTATTCTAAAGATGATGCAAAAATTACACTTATAGGAGTTGAAGATAAACCTGGAGTAGCCGCAGATATATTTGAACCTCTTTCTAAAAATGAGATAAATGTTGATATGGTAATTCAAAATATATCTTCTGATGGAAATAAAACAGATTTAACATTTACAATTAAAAGACAAGACAAAAATACTGCAAGTTCTTTAATAAAAAACAATAAAAAAATAAAGTATGAAACTATGCAGATGAATGATAAAGTTTCAAAAATATCAATTGTTGGGGCAGGTATGGTTGCCACCCCGGGAGTGACCTACAAAATGTTTAGATCTTTAGCAGAAGAAAAAATAAATATTCTTGCTATTTCAACATCTGAAATAAAAGTATCTGTTATTATTGATGAGTCATCAACTATACAAGCGGTAAAAAAATTGCATAAAACTTTTAATCTAGATTAAAAAAATATGGAAATAAGACCTCACAGAATTATTAATCGAAAAAAAACAAAAAAAATAAAAATTGGAAATATTTTTGTAGGAGGAGACTCTCCAATTTCTGTGCAATCTATGACAAATACCCTTACCACAGATCACAACGCGACTATAAAACAAATAAGAGAATTACAAGATGCAGGAGCAGACATAGTTCGAGTTTCTTGTCCAGATGAGGAATCAACGAAGGCTTTAAAAAAAATAACAAAAGCAACGCAGTTGCCCATAGTTGCTGACATACATTTTCATTACAAAAGGGCAATCGAATCAGCCATCTCAGGAGCAAAATGTTTGAGAATTAATCCAGGAAATATTGGAAGTAAAGACAGGATTAAAGAGGTAATTAAAGCTGCTAAAGATTACGATTGCGCAATAAGAATAGGAGTTAACGCTGGATCATTAGAGAAAAAAATTTTAGAAAAATACAAAGAACCTTGCCCGGAAGCTCTTGTTGAGAGCGCATCTCTCAATATAAAAATTTTGGAAGATAACGATTTTTTTAATTTTAAAATTAGCGTTAAATCATCAGACGTTTTTTTATCAGTCAAAGCCTATGAAAGTTTATCCAAGCTATATGACTATCCGCTACATCTTGGAATCACTGAAGCAGGAAGTTTGTTTACTGGAAGCATAAAGTCCTCAATTGGAATAGGTAAACTTTTAATGCAAGGGATTGGAGATACAATAAGAGTTTCATTGTCAGCAGATCCTGTTGAAGAAATTAAAGCAGGCTTTGAAATATTGAGCGCCTTAGGAATTAGATCCAGAGGTGTGCAAATAATTTCATGCCCGTCTTGTGCAAGACAAGCTTTTCCAGTAATTGATACAGTTAAAATTTTAGAAAAAAAGCTTTCACATATTAAAAAACCAATGACTTTGTCTATTATTGGATGTGTGGTTAACGGACCAGGAGAAGCCGCACAGACAGATATTGGTTTAACGGGTGGAGGAGATGGAAACAACCTACTTTATTTATCAGGCATCCCTCACAATAAAGTTGTTAGCAAAGATATTATTAATAAAGTGGTAAACTTAGTAGAATCGAAAGCTAAAGAAACTAGCAACTAAATTTCATGATACCCATTGAAAAAGTTAAAAACATTATTGAAAGATATATTGCACTTGAAAAAGAACTTTCATCCGGAAAGATTGAACCTAAACTACTTGCAAAAAAATCAAAGGAATATTCAGATTTAAAAAATATTATCCCTTGCGCGAAAGAATATATTGAATTTGAAAAAAATAAAAAAGATTTGAACAATATTATTCAAGATAAAAAAAATGATAAAGAAATGATCTTGTTGGCTGAAAAAGAATTAAAAGACGCTGAGTTTAACAAGGATAAAAACGAAAAATTACTTAAAATTTTTCTGTTACCGAAAGATAAAGATGATGAAAAAAATACTATTGTCGAAATTAGAGCAGGTACAGGAGGTTTAGAGGCCACACTTTTTGTTTCAGATTTATTTAGAATGTACGAAAAAGTTTGTTCGAAAAAGGGATGGAAAATTGAAATAATAAGTATATCAAAAAGTGAAGCTGGAGGTTTTAAAGAAATGATATTTTCTGTTAAAGGAGAAAATATTTACTCCTATTTAAAGTACGAGTCAGGAGTTCATAGAGTTCAAAGAGTTCCCACAACTGAAGCTCAAGGAAGAGTCCACACTTCTGCAGCAACTGTTGCGATACTTCCTGAAGCTGAAGATGTAGATATAAAAATTAACGAAAGTGATCTAAGAATAGATGTTTTTAGATCAAGTGGCCCTGGCGGTCAGTCTGTCAATACTACTGATAGTGCTGTAAGAATTACTCATACTCCTTCAGGTATAGTTGTTACCCAGCAAGATGAAAAATCACAACATAAAAATAAAGCCAAGGCACTTAAAATATTAAGAGCAAGATTATATGAGTCTGAGAAATTGAAGAAGGACAAGGAAAGATCAAGCGAAAGAAAAAACCAAATTGGTTCTGGTGACAGGTCAGAAAGAATAAGAACTTATAATTTTCCACAAGGAAGAGTTACAGATCATAGAATTAACTTTACATTACATAAACTAACAGATTTTCTTAATGGGGAGATTCATGAAGAGATGAATGATAATTTGAGATTAAAAGATCAAGATTTAAAACTAAAAGCATTAAATTAATATGAAAACGAATGAACTTATAAATCTGGGATCGACTTTTCTTAAACATAATAGAATTTTAAGCAACAAAATAGACTCAGAAATAATACTTTCTCATATTTTAGGAATTTCGAGAGAAAGGTTGCTGATAAATGAAACAGAGATCGAGCAAGATGAGGTGAAAAAATTTAAATCTTTAATTTTGAGAAGATCAAAAAATGAACCTGTAGCGTATATAGTGAATAATAAAGAATTTAGAAGCAAAAACTTTTTTGTTGATAAAAATTCATTAGTTCCACGCCCGGAAACCGAGCTCCTAATTGACCCTATTATTAAAATGTTTAAAAACAAAAAACCATATTTTTTAGAAGTTGGTTTTGGAACAGGATGTTTGACATACTCTATCTTGAGCGAATTAAATCAAAGCAGAGGTGTAGCTATAGACGTTTCAAAAGAAACACTTAATAATGCAAAAAAAAACCTTAAAAAGTTCAAAAATAGGATAAAACTTTTAACAACATCCGTAGAGAGCCTAAGAAACACTAAATTTGATCTAATAGTATCAAATCCACCCTACATAATAACAAGAGAGATAAAGCAACTTGCATTCGATATTCAGAAATTTGAACCAAGAATAGCATTAGACGGTGGTAATGATGGCCTTGACGTTGTAAGAAAAGTTATTTACAAATCTAAAAACATTCTTAAATATAATGGTATTTTAGCATTAGAAATCGGTACAGGCCAGTATTGTAAAGTAATGAAAATTTTAAAGGCGAATTCTTTCAAAAAAAAGATGTTGATTAAAGATTATAAAAATAATGTTCGTTGTATTTTTAGCACGTTATAAAAAATTTTTATATTTATAGAAAAAAATCATAAATATTGTTTATGCAATTTAGTAAAATAAAAAATATATGAGAAACGATAAGATAAGAAGATTTAGGCCCAGACCAAATAAATTTCGTCCCAGACGAAGTAACAATGGTATGAAAAATAATGGAATAGTTCATCAAGTAAATGTTAATAGAAATGGTTTTTCAAGAAATGGTTCAATAAAAAATCCCCATAATTTAGAAAGATTAATTGAGAAATACCAAAATTTAGCAAAAGAGGCCTTAAGCACTGGTGATAAAATCCTTCACGAAAACTATTTACAACACTCAGATCATTTCTCAAGAGTTTTATCTGATGTAGTACAGAAGGATAAAATTAATTCCAAAGAAAATTCAGAGAAAGTAGAAAAAAAAGAAGTTACTGACCAAAGTTAATCTCTAAGTTCTGCTAACTTAACATCAAGTTTAATTCTTTCAATTTCAAAAAGTTTTCTTTCTTCCCCTTTTAATACTTTGCCTGATGGCAATTTTAATTTTTGAGAATTAATAAATTTTCCGTTATATGATACCGTATAGTGCAAGTGAGGTCCTGTTGACATTCCAGTATTTCCAACATAACCAATAATTTGACCTTGTCTAACTCTTCTTCCAGTTCGTGTAGCAATTTTTGACATATGTCCATAACCAGTAGTGTAGGTAGAGTTGTGTCTAATCCTAACACAGTTACCACCATTTCCACACCAACCTGCTTTAATTACAGTTCCATTTCCAGATGCCATAATAGGAGTACCTGTTGGCGCGGCAAAATCAGTTCCATTATGATGTTTTGTAAAACCTAAAATTGGATGCTTTCTATTTCCAAAAGGTGATGAAAGCCTTGCACCATTAATTGGAGTCTTCATTAAAGCTTTAACAATACTTTTCCCTTTCTCATCATAAAAATCAAAATTATTTTTTTTTCCGAATCTGTATAACTTTATTTTTTGGTTGTTAACATTGAGATATGCATATAGAATTTTTCCAGTTTTCACTTTTTTATTTCTATCATCTAAATATCTCTCATACATAACTTCAAATTCATCACCTTTCCTAATATCCCTTTGAAAATCAACTTCAAAACCAAATACTCTTGCGAATTCAACAATTATATTAGGCTCCATCCCAGACTTAATTGCAGAACTATATAGATTATTTTTAATGTTTCCTTTGACTACAACATCTTTTTTAAATAATTGGGTAATATTTTTTTTAATTTCGAGTTTATCCTGTTTTTTATCAATATTAACAAATGTAGTATCCGACAAAGGATAATTTATTTTTAAAACCTCCATATCTTTTTTATTTTTTGTCCTTTTTAATATAAATTTCATTTTTTGTTTTGGGATAATATTTGAAAGTTTCTTTTGTTTAATCTTTTCTACAATGAAGTTTATTTCAGTCTGTTTAACACTAAATTTTTTTAATATGCTCTCAATAGTATCATTACTTTTTACTATATAATCGTACTCTAGATATGGTGATTTTAGCTGGTTAAGTAAATAATTTTTTAAAAGAACAGTTTGATCATTTGAAAGAAATGAGTCGATTTCCTCTAGCTTCTTTTTTTTAATGCTATTATTAAAACTAAATACTATGCTAGTTATGATCATAAATAAAAAAGAAAAAATTATGAGATTAATTTTATCATTTTTAAAATCAGGGACCCTTCTGATAAAGCTCCCTGTTTTTTTTAATCCTTTGAGGAAAATTTTGTTAAACATACCTAGAGTTCCTATAATAAAAAAAATTGATTAATACAATGCCAAGTAGCAAAAAAAATGTTGATTTTGCTAGTTTTTTCATAAAAAAACAGCAAATATACGTCTTGATTAATTCCTATTATTTTGTATAACGGCGTCTCGCACTAATTAGCAAAAAATCAAAGCTTTTAGCCGATTTCTATCTGGTTTTGCGACATAGTTTTCACAAATTTTTGAAAACTCAGCTTTTTTAAATTGTATAGATTAAGAAGAGAAGTGTGGACGGTTAGGTTAATAAAGAAATTGTCGTACACACTTTAACGAAAATAACTTCAGTTACTGAAGTTATAAAGCTAGTGTGCGCCGTTATTAAACTTGAGAGTTTGATCATGGCTCAGAACGTACGCTGGCGGCACGCCTTATACATGCAAGTCGAACGCAGTAGCAATACTGAGTGGCAGACGGGTGAGTATAATGTGGGAATCTGCCTTTTGGTTTGGAATAACTCGGGGAAACTTGAGCTAATACCGGATAAGCCCTTACGGGGAAAGCTTTACGCGCCAAAAGATGAGCCCGCACTTGATTAGCTTGTTGGTGAGGTAATGGCTCACCAAGGCAACGATCAATAGCTGTTCTTAGAGGAAGACCAGCCACATTGGGACTGAGACACGGCCCAGACTCCTACGGGAGGCAGCAGTAAGGAATCTTGCACAATGGGGGAAACCCTGATGCAGCGATGCCGCGTGAGTGAAGAAGGCCTTTGGGTTGTAAAACTCTTTCGTCGGGGAAGAAAATGACTGTACCCGAATAAGAAGGTCCGGCTAACTTCGTGCCAGCAGCCGCGGTAATACGAAGGGACCTAGCGTAGTTCGGAATTACTGGGCTTAAAGAGCTCGTAGGTGGTTAAAAAAGTTGATGGTGAAATCCCAAGGCTCAACCTTGGAACTGCCATCAAAACTCTTTAGCTAGAGTGTGATAGAGGAAAGTGGAATTTCTAGTGTAGAGGTGAAATTCGTAGATATTAGAAAGAACACCAAAAGCGAAGGCAACTTTCTGGATCATTACTGACACTGAGGAGCGAAAGCATGGGTAGCGAAGAGGATTAGATACCCTCGTAGTCCATGCTGTAAACGATGTGTGCTAGACGTTGGAAATTTATTTTTCAGTGTCGCAGCAAAAGCGTTAAGCACACCGCCTGGGGAGTACGACCGCAAGGTTAAAACTCAAATGAATTGACGGGGACCCGCACAAGCAGTGGAGCATGTGGTTTAATTCGAAGATACGCGCAGAACCTTACCAACACTTGACATGTTCGTCGCGAGACCAAGAGATTGGTTTCTTCATTTAGTTGGACGAAACACAGGTGCTGCATGGCTGTCGTCAGCTCGTGTCGTGAGATGTTGGGTTAAGTCCCGCAACGAGCGCAACCCCTACGTTTAGTTACTAACATTTAGTTGAGTACTCTAGACGAACTGCCAGTGATAAGCTGGAGGAAGGTGGGGATGACGTCAAGTCCTCATGGCCCTTACGTGTTGGGCTACACACGTGCTACAATGGCATTTACAATGGGATGCAAAGAGGCGACTCCTAGCTAATCCCAAAAATATGTCTCAGTTCGGATTGTACTCTGCAACTCGAGTACATGAAGCTGGAATTGCTAGTAATCGCGGATCAGCGCGCCGCGGTGAATACGTTCCCGGGTCTTGTACACACCGCCCGTCACACCATGGAAGTTGGTTACACCTTAAGGCAAAGGGTCAAACCTTTGACTACGGTACGATCAGCGACTGGGGTGAAGTCGTAACAAGGTAGCCGTAGGGGAACCTGCGGCTGGATCACCTCCTTTCTAAGGATGACCAAAAATTTCTTTTGGTCACAAAATATTAGTTAATGTGACCGTCCTCATTTCTCTTCTTCAAAGTGTCTCTATAAAATGACTTTAGGGGCCGGTAGCTCAGGTGGTTAGAGCGCACCCCTGATAAGGGTGAGGTCGGACGTTCGAGTCGTCCTCGGCCCACCAAATTTAAGGGGGATTAGCTCAGCTGGGAGAGCGCCTGATTTGCATTCAGGAGGTCAGCGGTTCGATCCCGCTATCCTCCACCAAAATTGACACTTTTAGCTTTTTTAAATCGTAAATAATTTTATCAATATCTATATCCGATTGTTCGAATAGATGAACAATCAATGAATATTCGAATAGATGAATATTCCAACAAAAATTTAATTTTTACAGAAAATTTTTTTCTGTGCATTAAATCAAGCGTTTAAGGGCGTATGGCGGATGCCTAGGCACTGAAAGGCGATGAAGGACGTGGTATACTGCGATAAGTTTCGGGGAGCTGTATGCAGGCTTTGATCCGAAAATTTCCGAATGGGAGAACCCAACTCTTTATGAGTTACTTTGTACTGAATTCATAGGTATAAAGAGCAAACCTGGAGAACTGAAACATCTAAGTAACCAGAGGAAAAGAAATCAATTGAGACTCCGTTAGTAGTGGCGAGCGAAAGCGGATTAGGCCAGCAAAGTTGATAAGTTAATTTGAATAGTCTGGAAAGACTAACCACAGCAGGTGATAGTCCTTTAGAAGTAATACTTATTAATTTTCTTGAGTAAAGCGGGACACGTGTAATCTTGCTCGAATACAGGGGGACCACCCTCTAAGCCTAAGTACTCTTCAGTGACCGATAGTGAACAAGTACCGTGAGGGAAAGGTGAAAAGAACCCCTATTAGGGGAGTGAAATAGAACCTGAAACCGTATGCCTACAAACAGTCAAAGCTCTTTTTAGAGTGATGGCGTACCTTTTGTATAATGGGTCAGTGACTTAATTTATCCAGCAAGCTTAAGCCGATTAGGTGTAGGCGCAGCGAAAGCGAGTCTTAAATGGGCGATTAGTTGTATGAATTAGACCCGAAAACGAATGAGCTTACTATGAGCAGGTTGAAAGCAGGGTAACACCTGCCGGAGGACCGAACCAGTTGACGTTGAAAAGTCTTTGGATGACTTGTGGTAAGGGGTGAAAGGCCAACCAAATTCGTAGATAGCTGGTTTTCCGCGAAAACTATTTAGGTAGTGCGTTAAATAAACAGATTTTTGGAGGTAGAGCACTAAATGGGCTAGGGGACAGAAATGTTTACCAAACCTAATAAAACTCCGAATGCCAAAAATCTTTCCTTAACAGACAGACTGTGGGTGCTAAGGTCCATGGTCGAGAGGGGAACAGCCCAGATCACCAGATAAGGTCCCTAAATCATGATTAAGTGTGAAAGGATGTGGAGATTCCTAAACAGCCGGGAGGTTGGCTTAGAAGCAGCCATCCTTTAAAGATAGCGTAACAGCTCACCGGTCTAATAGAGTTTCTGCGCCAAAGATGTAACGGGGCTCAAATCATGTACCGAATCTGTGGGTGTGTAATGTCTTCGGACTTTACACGCGGTAGCGGAACGTTCTGTAAGCCTGCAAAGGTGTACCCGCGAGGGACACTGGAGGTATCAGAAGTGCGAATGCTGACATAAGTAACGATTAACAGAGTGAAAAACTCTGTCGCCGAAAATCCAAGGTTTCCTGCGCAAGGTTAATCCGCGCAGGGTTAGTCGGCCCCTAAGACGAGGGCGAAAGCCGTAGTCGATGGGAACAAGGTTAATATTCCTTGACCAGATGAGAGTGACGGATTTTGTAAATTGTGAGTTCTTAATGGATTGAACTTGCTGTGAAAAAGTCCCAGGAAATAACCTCATCATAGACCGTACCCTAAACCGACACAGGTGGATTATTAGAGTATAATTAGGCGCTTGAGAGAATGATGTTGAAGGAACTCGGCAAAATGCCTCTGTAACTTCGGAAGAAAGAGGACCTATTTTAAGGCAACTTAATTTAGGTGGCACAAGCCAGGGAGAAGCGACTGTTTATCAAAAACACAGGGCTCTGCTAACACGTAAGTGGATGTATAGGGTCTGACGCCTGCCCGGTGCTGGAAGGTTAATGCGGTGAGTGCAAGCTCATCTCTGAAGCCCCAGTAAACGGCGGCCGTAACTATAACGGTCCTAAGGTAGCGAAATTCCTTGTCGGGTAAGTTCCGACCTGCATGAATGGCGTAACGATTTCTCCGCTGTCTCCAACATCAACTCAGTGAAATTGAATTCTCCGTGAAGATGCGGAGTTCCCGTGGTTAGACGGAAAGACCCCGTGCACCTTTACTGCAACTTTACATTGGTATTAGAAGCGACATGTTTAGCATAGGAGGGAGACTTTGAAGTGGTAGCGTCAGCTGCCATGGAGTCGTCAGTGAAATACCTCTCTTGTTATTTTTGATATCTAACTGCTAGCCGTAATCCGGCAGCAAGACACTGTATGGTGGGTAGTTTGACTGGGGCGGTCGCCTCCCAAAGAGTAACGGAGGCGTGCGAAGGTAGGCTCAGAACGGTCAGAAATCGTTCGTAGAGTGCAATGGCATAAGCCTGCCTGACTGCGAGACTGACAAGTCAAGCAGAGTCGAAAGACGGTCATAGTGATCCGGTGGTTCTGAGTGGAAGGGCCATCGCTCAACGGATAAAAGGTACGCCGGGGATAACAGGCTGATACCCTCCAAGAGTCCATATCGACGAGGGTGTTTGGCACCTCGATGTCGGCTCATCACATCCTGGGGCTGGAGCAGGTCCCAAGGGTTTGGCTGTTCGCCAATTAAAGTGGTACGTGAGCTGGGTTCAGAACGTCGTGAGACAGTTCGGTCCCTATCTGCCATGGGTGTAGAAGAATTGAGAGGAGCTATCCCTAGTACGAGAGGACCGGGATGGACATACCACTGGTGGACCGGTTGTAGCGCCAGCTGCAGTGCCGGGTAGCTAAGTATGGAAGAGATAACCGCTGAAAGCATCTAAGCGGGAAACTCACCTCAAAACTAGTTCTTCCTATAGAGCCGTAGTAGACCACTACGTTGATAGGCTGGATGTGGAAGCGCGGTAACGCGTGTAGCTGACCAGTACTAATAGCTCAATTGGCTTGATTTATGCACTGAAAAAAATTTCTTGTTTAAATTTGTAAAAATTAATTTAAATCAGACTTACAGATATTGATTATTAAATAATAATACCCTGTATTAAGTTATGGTTAAATATATATTGGGCATACAGTCATATGCAAATCAAGATTCAGGCGCATGTATTCTTAAATTTGGTAAGAATATTAAACCTGAAATAATTGCGATAAGCGAAGAGAGACTTTTAAG
The DNA here is from genome assembly GCA_902587295.1 of uncultured Pelagibacteraceae bacterium. GTDB lineage: Bacteria > Pseudomonadota > Alphaproteobacteria > Pelagibacterales > Pelagibacteraceae > Anoxypelagibacter. The sequence continues at coordinate 141,947 of CACIKS010000001.1, forward strand.
AAAAAAATATCCTTATACCTTCCCATTGCTTTCAATAATATATTGTATGAAGCACTTTAAAATAAAAAACTTCAGACATATAAATTTAATTGTTAGTGATTGGATAAGAGTTAAAAGATGGCTTAGATCTGGACCAACATATAACTATCAAGAATTTGATTATATAAAAGAAAAATTAAACTTTGACAAAAAAAAAATTATCCAGACAGACCATCACTTAGCTCATGCAGCATCTGCATATTATTCCAGTAAATTTAAAAATTCAGCAATTTTGATAGTTGATGGAAATGGCTCTGATATTCAAACTAATAGTTATTTTCACGGAACAAAAAATAAAATAAAATTCATTGATGGATACAAAAATCATGGCATAGGCTCAGCTTATGGAGCTGTCACAAGAGAAATTCTTAATTTAGGTACTGGTGGAGAAGGAAAGACAATGGGACTAGCCCCTTATGGAAAGTATGATAAAAAAATTAAAATTCAATATACGATTGATGGAATAAAAACTGATTTTAGCAAGTTTATGTTAAGGCAACCCCATTCAGATTTGTTAAATCAAATAAATTCTAATTACAGATTACAAGTAATTAGAAAAAAAATTTCAGTTGCAAAAAAATCTAATATTCTCTCAAAAAAATATTCTAATTGGGCGTATATGATACAAAATATTACAGAAAACATATTTGCAAAACTTGGTAGAGATATTTTTAAGAAAACAAAAGCTAAAAATATTTGTTTAGCAGGAGGAGTGACTTTAAATTCTGTCGCAAATGAGGTTTTGTTTAAAAAAAATAAGTTTAAAGATATTTTTATTTTCCCGGCGTGCTCTGATGCAGGGATACCCTATGGATTATGTCTCTGGGCATATCACAATATTTATAACCAAAATCAAAGATTAAAATTTAGAAATGCTTACACAGGAATTAAATATGATAGAAAAAATATTAAAATTCTTCTAAGAAAAATTAATTTGAATTTTACCCAAACTAATCCAAAAGAAATTTCAAAATTAATATCAAGAGGCTATGTCATAGGAAATTTTTTTGGTAAAAGCGAATATGGACCAAGAGCACTTGGAAATAGAAGTATTTTAGCTGATGCAAGAGAAAAAAAAATGAGAAATCATATTAACAACAATATTAAGCATAGAGAGATTTACAGACCTTTCGCACCAGCGGTTTTAGAGAATCTTTCTTTAAAATATTTCTATGTAAAAGAATCCCCTTTTATGTTGCGCGTAACCAATTGCAAGAAAAAAAATATTATTCCTTCAGCAATACATATTGATGGAACAGCTAGGCTTCAAACTGTAAATAAAACACAAAATAAAAACTTTTATAATATTATCAATAGTTTTTATAAAATAACCGGTGTACCAATAATTTTAAATACTTCATTTAATGACGCTGGTGAACCATTGGTAGAAACACCAGTAGATGCTTTAATATCGTCAATTAAAACTAATTTAGATTATCTTGTCTTAGAGAATAATTTAATTAATTTAAAATCATTAGATTACAA
>CACIKS010000002.1 GCA_902587295.1 uncultured Pelagibacteraceae bacterium
TTCCAGTCAAAAATATTGGAGATAGAAAAAAAGCAATTATCAATGCTCTAAAAAATTCAGATCCATATGAAATAATTTTAATTGCAGGTAAAGGCCACGAAACATATCAAGATTTAGGAAAAAGAAGAATTTTTTTTAGTGATAAAAATATTGTTAAAAATTTAAAAATAACAAATAATAATCTTACAAAAAAAAATAATATTTTAAAATACAATTCAAATATTTTAAATAAAATTTTAAAAACTAAAAAGAGTTTATTTTTTGATAATGTTTCGATCAATTCTCATTCTATAAAAAAAAATAATTTATTTGTAGGTATAAAAGGAAAAAAAAAAGATGGTAATAATTTTTTAAATCAAGCAGTTAAAAATGGTGCAAATTATTGCATTACCACAAAATCAGCGAAAGAAAATTTTAAATTTATCAGAGTGAAAAATACAATGAACTTTTTGAATAATCTTGCAAAAAGTAAAAGAAATCTGTCTTCAGCAAAATTCATAGCTATCACAGGAAGTTCTGGAAAAACGACTGTTAAAACAATTATTGGAAATTTATTAAAAAAATACTCAGAAACTTATTTTTCGCCAAAATCATATAACAATCAATTTGGCGTTCCTTTAAGTATTTCAAATATAAATCCAAATCATAATTTTGGCGTCTTCGAGTTAGGTATGAATAAATTTAATGAAATTAATAAACTTTCAAGATTAGTAAGGCCACACATTGGACTAATAACAAACATATCTGAAGCACATTTAGAAAATTTTAAAAATATAGAAGGGATAGCAAAAGCAAAGAGTGAGATAATTTATAATATAAAAAAGGGCGGAACTATTATTTTAAATAGGGATGATAAATTTTTTAATTATTTTAAAAAAATAGCAAATAAAAAAAATATTAAAATTACTTCGTTCGGTTATTCAGAAAAATCTGACATTAGGTTTATTAGTTTAATTAAAAAAAATAGATTTTTTTTACTCAAAATTCAAATCAATGGAAAAAAAAATCTTATAAGAATAAATAATGCAAATAATAATAATATAATGAATATTCTATCCAGTATTGCAGTAATTAATGAATTAAATCTAGATTTACATAAAATAAAAAATTTTTTCAAAAACCAAAATCTTTTAGAAGGAAGAGGAAAAATTAACAAAATAACTAAATCCAATAAAAAATTTTATCTTATTGACGAAAGTTATAATGCAAATCCACTTTCTGTTAAATCTGCAATTCAAAATTTTTCAAATATTCAAAAAAATGGCAAAAAAAAATACTTTCTTTTTGGGGATATGTTGGAACTTGGTAGGAATTCACTGATTTATCATAAAAAAATCTCTAAACTAATCAACAATAGTGATATTGATAAAACTTTTGTTTACGGAAAGAAATCACTTGAGACATACAAATTTTTAAAAAAAAATAAAAAAGGAGAAGTAGTGAGAGATTTAAAATCATTTACAAATGAGATTTTAAAATTTATAAAAAATGGTGACTTTTTGATGATTAAAGGTTCAAACGCAACTAAATTGTATGAGTTATCAAACAGGTTTTTAGGAGGCGCCAAATAAATGCTTTATAGTTTATTAACTTCTTTAGTTGATTCTTACTCTTTTCTAAATGTATTTAAGTATATTACTTTTAGAATTGGACTTGCAGTAGTCACGTCGTTAACTATTATTTTTATAATTGGAAGTCCTCTTATAAGATATTTTTCAAAAAAACAAATTACCGGACCAATCAGACAAGATGGCCCAATAGATCATATTATAAAAAAAAGTGGTACACCTACGATGGGCGGTCTAATGATCCTAATAGGAATTATTACCAGTACCCTTATGTGGGCTGATTTAAATAATATTTATATATGGATAGTTTTATTTGTTTGTACAAGCCTTGGTCTATTAGGTTTTTTAGATGATTACCTTAAAATTAAATTCAAAAATTCATCAGGAATAAATGCAAAAGCAAAATTTTTCGGCCAGTTTTTTATTTCTTTGATTGCTATTTTAATACTTGTTTATTTTACAGATCACGAAAGTATATCCAATTTATATTTTCCTTTTTTTAAAAATATGGTTCTTCATATGGGTTTATTTTTTATTCCTTTTGGTATTTTTATTATTATAGGGTCATCTAACGCTGTAAACTTGACCGACGGACTAGATGGTCTGGCTACTGTACCTGTTATGCTTGTAGCTTTATCTTTCTCGCTAATTTGTTATTTGGTTGGAAATGCTATTTTTTCTAATTACTTACAAATTCAATACATACCTAATGTAGGCGAACTATCTATCTTTTGCGGTTCAATAGTTGGTTCATGTTTGGGCTTTCTTTGGTACAATGCACCACCTGCCAAAATATTTATGGGTGATACTGGTTCACTATCGCTTGGAGGATCAATAGCTTCAGTAGCAATAATTGTTAAACATGAAATTGTTCTAGCCATAGTGGGAGGTTTATTTGTTTTAGAAACAGTCTCGGTAATTATACAGGTAATTTCGTTTAAATTAACTGGAAAAAGAGTATTTATGATGGCTCCTATACACCACCATTTTGAAAAAAAAGGTTGGGCTGAGTCAACTGTAGTAATTAGGTTTTGGATAATAGCCATTATTTTAGCTTTAGTAGGACTGGCAACATTAAAATTAAGATAATTAATGAAATCATTATTTTTGAATTACTCACAAATGAATTTCTGTATTTATGGTTTAGGCTCAACAGGACGATCAGTTATTAATTATTTTAAAGAAAAAAATATAAATTCGTATAAGGTTTGGGACGACAATATTAAAAAAAAGGAAGATAAAAAAATTTTTTCCAAGTATTTAGATTACGCAGATTATATTGTATTAAGTCCGGGTATAAGCTTAAATAAAGCAAAGTTAAAAAAAAAACTTATAAGAAACAAACATAAAATCATCACTGATCTTGATCTTTTTTACCTATTCAATCCAAAGATAAAGTCAATTGTAGTAACTGGTACTAATGGTAAATCTACAACTTGTAAAATTCTTGAACACGTATTAAAAAAAAATAAAAATAATGTCAAACTAGGCGGAAATATAGGAAGACCTATTTTAAATCTTAATGTAAAGAGTCAGCCATTAGTTATAATTGAAGCCTCATCTTTTCAATTAGCGTATTCACAATTTATTAAACCTGATTATGGGGTTATATTAAATATAACTAGTGATCACCTAGATTGGCACGGATCATTAAAAAACTATATTAATTCTAAATTTAAAATATTTTCAAATCAAAATAACAAAAACTTTGCATTACTAAATAACAAATCTCTTATAAGAAAATTCAATAAGTATAAATTTAAAAGTAAACTAAAATTTGTAAATACAAAAAAATTCAAAAAAATTGTTAATAGATTAAATAATAAATATTTAAAGTCAGAGGCTAATATTGAAAATATGAGCTATGTTTATGAAATTTGCAAAGTTTTAAAAATAAAGCAGAAATTTTTTATTAAATCGATAAAATCTTTTAATGGATTGCCGCATAGATATGAAATTTTCTATAAGAAAAAAAATAATATTTTTATCAATGACTCAAAGGCAACAAGTTTTGAAGCAAGTAGATTTGCTTTAAAGAATAACCAAAATATTTACTGGATTGTTGGTGGACAGCCAAAAATAGGAGATAAATTTAGTTTAAGAGAAATCAATAAGAATATTATTAAAGCTTATATTATAGGAAATCATACAAATCATTTTAAGAGAAATTTGAAAAATAAAATTAGTTTTACTTTATCAAAAACATTGAAAAAAGCCGTACTATCAATTTTTCAAGATATTCATAGAGAAGGAAGGGAAAAAAGCACAATTTTGTTGAGCCCTGCCAGTGCCTCTTATGATCAATTTAAAAATTTTGAGGATAGAGGAAATAAATTTAAAAAATTCACGATGTATTATGCAAAAAAATATTTTTAAAACAGAAAATTATTGGAGAAATATTGATAAAAATATTTTAATAAGTTTTATCATATTATTTATTTTGGGAATATTTTTTTCTTTTTCATCCACATCTTTTCTTGCTGATGAAAGACTTAATAAAGGTTACTATTTTTTCTTTCAAAAACATCTCTTATACGCTTTTATTTCATTTTCATTGATGATTTTTATATCTTTGCTGAATACTGAATTAATTAATAAAAGTTTGCTTGTAATTTTTTTATTTTTTTTATTTTTACTTATATTAGTTCTATTTGTTGGAGTTGAGGTAAAAGGTGCAAGAAGATGGTTGAATTTTTATATATTCCGCTTTCAACCAATTGAATTTATGAAGCCTTTTTTTATTTTAGTCGTAGCACAAATAATTACATCTAATAGGATAAAAAACTTAAATTTGGCTTATTTTATCTCATTTGTTTTACTTTCATCTATTACACTTTTGTTAATAGCTCAACCAGATCTTGGGCAATCAGTATTATTAACTTGTGTATGGGTATCATTAATTTTTATCTCTGGTGTAAGTGTTTTTTATCTTTTTTTTATTTTTACTTTTGTTATTTCACTTTTCTTTAGTTTGCTTTATATAGCTCCAGAAAAATTTAGCTACATAGTTTTAAGATTGACATCTTTTATGGATCCGACTAGACCAGGAAATTTTCAATCACAAAAAGCTACAGAGGCAATAAAACAAGGTGGTCTTACAGGGCAAGGTATGGGGGAAGGCGTGTTAAAAGAAAGTGTTCCAGAAGCACATACAGATTATATTATTGCAGTAGTTAGTGAAGAATTTGGTTCCATAGTCTCTATATTTATTATTTTAATTTTTTTATTTGTTGCTTTTAGAATTATTAAAAAAACAATTAACACCACTAATAATTTTTATAAACTTTCATTATGTGGTTTATCCTCATTATTAGTTTTTCAATCTTTTATACATATAGGAGTTAATGCAAATTTATTACCTACAACAGGTATGACGCTTCCGTTTTTAAGTTATGGCGGTTCATCTTTATTATCAAGCGGAGTTATTGCTGGCATAATTTTGAACTATACTTCTTTGAGGGAAAAAACCGAATGAAAACAAATCACCAGAAAATATTTATTTCTACAGGAGGTACTGGTGGCCATATTTTTCCAGCAATCAGTTTAGCAGACGATTTAAAAGAAAAATATAATATTGAAATAATTACCGATAATAGGGGATTAAAATATTTAAGCAATTACAAAAAAATAAAAATTAAAATAATAAATTCTAGTACAATATTTAATAAAAATATTATTAAATTTTTTATAGGATTTATAAAAGTTATTATATCATTTTTTATTTCAATTCTTTTTATAATAAAAAATAGACCTAATTTAATTATTGGTATGGGAGGATATTCTTCTTTTCCATTTTGTGTCGCTGGATTTTGTTTAAGAATTCCAGTTTTGATCTATGAAAATAATCTGGTTATAGGCAAAGCAAATAAATACCTTTTGCCACTAGTTAAAAAAATAGTAGTCTCTACAAATAATGTTGAAGGAATAATTCCAAAATATAAAAATAAAATATTTTCATCTGGATATTTAATTAGAAGACAAATTTTAAATTTAAAAAAAGAAGAAAAAGAAAAGTCTAATTTAGAAGATTTTTCTATTTTAATTATTGGAGGCAGTCAATCGGCAAAAGTTTTTGGTGAACTTTTACCTCACGTAATGGTAAATTGTTTTCAAAATGGAATAAAAATAAAAATCTATCAACAATGTTTGGAATACCAGATTGAAAAAATTAAAAAAATTTACGAAAAATCCAAAATACAATTTGAATTATTTTCTTTCTCAGAAGATATGACTAAATTTTATAAAAAAGCAGATTTAGCAATTACCAGGTCTGGAGCCTCAACAATGGCTGAATTAACAAACTTGTGTATACCATCTATAGCTGTGCCGCTTCCTTCTTCTGCAGATAATCATCAGCAAAAAAATGCCAAGTATTTTGAAGAAAGAGGTTGTTGTTACATATTAAATGAAACATCTCTATCTGATAAATTACTTAAAATTCTCTTAAACTTAAAAGAAAATAAAAAAAAATTGTTTATAATGAAAAAAAAAATGAAAGAATATTCAGACATAAACACTGTAACAAAAATTGAAAAATTAATAGAAAAGATTTTAAATGACAAAAATTGATTTGGCATTACAACAAAAAGTTCATTTTATTGGTATTGGAGGGATAGGCATGAGTGGTTTAGCTCAAGTTATGAAGACTATGGGTTTTAATGTTCAAGGAAGTGATTTAGTTAATAGTAAAAATGTTGAAAGATGCAAAAAAATTGGAATAAAAATATTCAAAAATCATAACAAAAAAAATATTAAAGACTGTACAATAATTGTTAAATCATCAGCGGTAAAAAATAATAATCCAGAAATTAAAGCTGCGAAGGAAAAAAAATTAAATATTTTAAAAAGGGCTGAGATGTTGGCTCATATCGTTTCATTAAAAACAAATATAGTTATCACTGGTTCCCATGGCAAAACAACCACTACATCTTTAATCTCAAACATTTTATCTTCTGCTAAATTTGATCCTACAATCATAAATGGTGGGGTAATTAACTCATTTAATAGTAATGCTAAATTAGGAAAAGGTGAATGGGCTGTTTTAGAGGCAGACGAGTCGGATGGGAGTTTTTTAAATTTTCCAATAAATTATTCTGTTGTAACAAATCTAGATAAAGAACATCTTGATTATTATAAAAATTTCAAAAATTTAAAAAAATCTTTTTTAAAATTCTTGAGCAAGACCCCAACAATTGGTAAATCCTTCATTTGTTTAGATGATAATGAAATAAAAAAACTAATTCCTAAGATGAAAAATAAAAACTTTTTTACCTATGGATTTTCTAAAAATTCAAATTTTCAAATTCTAAATCCGACTTATAAAAAAGAATACTCTTTATTTGATCTTAAGATTTCTGTGCCAGGTTCAAAAAAAGAAACTATAAAAAAAATAAAACTTAATCTAATAGGTAAATATAATATTTTAAACTCGGTGGCGGCAATTGCCTTATCCCTTCATATTGGCGTTAAAATAAGCATTATAAAAAATTCTTTAAAAAAATTTACTGGAATTCAGAGGAGATTAACTAAAGTTTTTAAGGTTGATGAAAAAGAATTTTACGATGACTACGCTCATCACCCAACGGAAATTAAATCTGTTTTAAATAGTCTTAAAGTAACTTCCTCAGGAAGAAAGATTATTTCAGTTTTTCAACCACACAGATACTCAAGACTAAAGTTATTAAAGAGGGAGTTTGCTTCATCATTTGTAGACTCAGATACTGTAATATTATGTCCAGTTTACCCTGCAGGTGAAAAAATAGACAAAAGATACGACAAACTAAATTTTGCAGAATTAATCTCAAAAAAATCAAATGCACAAGTAATAATAGTAAAAGACGAAAAGGATTTAAAAAACTATTTTATAAAAAATTTACTAAATAATGAGATAATAGTTTGTATGGGTGCAGGCTCTATTTCTAAATGGATTAGAGGAATGAATTTAAATTAATATGATTTATAAAAACGAAAAAATTATCAAAATATAATTGGTTTAATCTAGGTGGACCTGCAAAGATTTTTTTTAAACCAAACTCAGAAATAGATCTTAAAAAATTTCTTGAAAAATATGGCAGTAAAGAAAAAAATATTTATATCTTGGGAGCGGGATCAAACACTCTATTTAGAGACTCTGGTTTTAATGGTATTATTATTAAATTAGGAAAAGCATTTAATTATATTAAATCATTAAAAGATAATAAAATTGAGGTTGGTGCAGCAACTTTAGATAAAAAAGTTTCAGAATTTGCAATGGAAAATTCAATATCAGGATTAGAGTTCTTATCATGTATACCAGGTAGCGTCGGCGGAGCAATTTCTATGAATAGCGGTTGTTATAACAATGATATATCTAAAATTTTTTTTTCCCTCAAAGCAATGAACTCAAAAGGGAAAATAAGAATATTTAATAAGAATGATATAAAATTTAAATATAGAGGCAGTGATTTTAAAAAAGATTTAGTTATTTTAAGCGTAATTTTTAAGGGACAATCAGGAGACAAAAATGAAATTGAAAATAATAGAATTAATTTGATAAATAAAAAAAAGGTTAGCCAACCTAGCAAAATCAAAACATGCGGCAGTACATTTAAAAATCCACAAAATAAAAAAGCTTGGGAATTGATTAAACTATCAAATTGTCAAAATTTAGTTGTTGGAGGAGCAAGTATTTCGACAAAACACTCAAATTTTTTTCTTAATAATGGTAATGCTACTGCTTTGGATATTGAGAATTTAGTAGAAAGAGTTCAGAAAGAAGTTTTGGTAAAAACTGGGATAAACCTAGAGCTCGAAATAAAAATTGTAGGCAACAAATAAAAATGATTCGTAAAAAAATTCTTGTTGTTTTGGGCGGAACTTCTAAAGAAAGAGAGATAAGCTTAGAATCTGCAAAATCTTGTATATCTGCCCTAAAAAAAAATAGGGTACCATCCAATAAAGTTTGATCCAAAATTTAATTCCTTTACCAAAATCAATAAAAATAATCCTGATGCAATATTTAATTCTCTACACGGTAAAGAAGGAGAGGATGGTAAAATTCAAAGTTTTTTCGAATATTTTCGCATTCCTTATACTCACTCAGGTGTTCTTTCATCAATGATTTGTATGAATAAATATTTATCTAAGCAATTGTTTATTAAAAATAAAGTTAGAACTCCAAATTTTTTTTATATAAGCAGGGCTGATAATTGGAGGAAAGATTTAAGAAAAAAAATTAAAATAAACTTAGATTTCCAATTGTGATCAAGCCGAATGATGAAGGCTCAAGTATTGGAGTGAAGATATGTAAAAATTTCAATTTACTAAAAAAACAAACCGAAAAATCAATTCAAAACTATGAAAATTTAATATTTGAAACTTATATTCCGGGTCAAGAAATTCAAGTAGCTGTAATGGCAGGTAAATCACTTGGAGCAATTGAATTGAAGCCAAGGAGAAAATTTTATGATTACAAAGCAAAGTATAGAAAATCTGCAAAAACTTTACACATTATGCCTGCTCATATTTCAAAGAAAAAATATAATGAAGTTCTAAAAATTTCTGAAAAAAGCCAATAAGATTTTATTATGTAAAGGTATTACACGCTGTGATTTTAGATTTTACAAAAACAAATTTTTTCTTTTAGAAGTAAATACACAACCAGGGATGACCAGTCTTTCGTTAGTACCTGAAATAGCAAAATATTCGAATATTTCATTCATACAATTAGTAAAATGGATGGTAAAAGATGCTACTATAAATAGATGATTAAAAAAAAAAATTTTTTTTTATGGGCTTTTATATTTATTATTTTAACCACTTACAGCATAAATTCTACACACAAAAAAGCAAAATTCATTCTTGCCAATAAAGTTTATTCAAATTGATGGAACTTTAAACTCAAACAAATTAGAAATTCGCAATAAACTAAATGAATTAAAAGGAAGAAATATAATTTTTGTTGGACACAATAAATTTAAAGAATTGGTTGGCAAAGTTGATTTTGTTAAGGAAATAAAAGTTAAAAAGATTTATCCTGATACTATTAAAGTTACAGTAACCGAATTCAAACCTATCGGACTTTTTGTTGATAAAAATAATATAAAATTTTTGCTTACGGATGAAGGCAAAATTATTACAAATTATGAATCTAATAAATTTGAATCTTTACCTTTAGTTTATGGAGAAGAGTCAAAAAAAAAATTCCATATTTTTTATAAGTCTTTAGAAAATATTGGTTTTGAAACAAATTTAATTAAGAAGTTAAATTATTTTGATATTAATAGATGGGATATTATTTTAAAGAATGGTAAAGTGATAAAATTACCGACTACAAAATATGAAAATTCACTAAAAAAATTTTTAACGATTTTTAACAAAATTGAATTTAGTGATTTTCAGGTTTTTGATTTTAGGATTAAAGGAGAATTAATATTGAGATAAATGAGCAACCAAAATTTAATAGCAGAAATAGCTGAAGATACGATTCGATACGCCGTATATGAATATGAAAGAGGATCTGATTACAAAATACTTAGAAAGAGAGTTTCTGAAAATACAGGAATAAAAAAAGGTAGAATTTTGGACTTTGAATATTCTTCTAGAAAAATTAATAATGATATTAAAAGTTTAGAAAAAGAGTCTGATATAATTTTTAAAAATATATCTATAATTATTAATGAACCAGAAATTTCTTGTACAGCTATGTCAGGTTTTAAAAAAACTTAATGGATCGAAAGTTGAAAAAAGAGATTTAGATTATATTTTAAATGAAACTAAAAATTATATTTCAAGAAATCAAAAAAAGAATTCTATATTACATATTCTCAACTCTAATTTTATTTTAGATAGAAAAAAGAGAAATCAAATCCCGCTCGATCTTTATGGAGATCATTTAAGTCTACATATTACTTTTATTTCTCTACCAACAAATAATTTAAAAAAATATTAAAGCACTTTTTAATAATAGCGACTTGAAAATTGATAGAGTAATAAGCAAACCCCTCGCATGCGGAATAAATTTACTTAATAAAAATAAAGGGGCTAGAAATTTTATTTTAATAAATTTCGATAAAGAAGTAAGTAGCATTTCGATATATGAAGACTCATCACTAGTTTCTTTAAATTTTTTTCCTTTTGGTACTAATTCTATATATAAAGATATTTGTCAGCTTTGCTCCCTTAAAGAAAATGAAACTCGTACAATTTTAAAAAAAAATTAAATTCAAATAACTTAAGTAATATTGATTCCAAATATTTGGATAAAAAACTCTTCACAGAATCTGAATTCAAAAAATTAAGCATTAAGCATTTGCAGAACATAGCTAATGCTAGAATAAATGAAATAATAGATTATATTTTTAACAAAAATAAAAATTTAACTTATTTAAATAATAAAATTTCTCGTTTACATTTATTTTTCGACGACCAAGAGATCTTAGAGAGTATTGGTCATTTATTCGAAAAGTCTTTAAAAATTAAAAAAAGAAAAAAACCCAAATTGAATTATTACCTTTAAATGAATTTTCGGCATTATCAGGAGCGGCCGAACTTATTTTTAAAGGTTGGGAAAAAGAGGCTATTCCTTTAAGTCAAAGAAAAAAGTCAATAATTTCTGGTTTTTTCGAACGTTTTTTCTGATCATTTTTAATTGTAGCTTTTTGTAACATTAGTTGTTTTCAAGTAAATTTTTAGTTTTTGTATAACTTCATCTTATGTGGGGAAGTAATCAAAACACACTAAAAAACAAAGTAAATTTTTCAGGTATAGGACTTCATTCTGGAAAAAAAGTTTCTATTGAGCTGGAACCAAGTCATTCTAATACTGGAATTATTTTTAAAAGAAATGATTTAAAAGAAAATAATGAAATCGTTGCCAACTTTAAAAATGTTACTTCAGTGAAACTCTGTACTAAAATCGAAAATGAGTTTGGAACATCTGTTTCTACCGTAGAACATTTAATGGCTGCCTTTTATATTTGTGGAATTGATAATTTAATAGTTAACATTAACGGTCCTGAAGTTCCAATCATGGATGGTTCCGCAAAAGAATTTGTCGAAAAAATTACAGAATGCGGTTTAAAAGAACTTAACGCAAAAAGAAAATTTATCAAAATTATCAAAAAAACAGAAATCAAACTAAATGATAAATCAATAAGTATTTCTCCGACAAGTAATACTTTTAAAGTTTCATTTACTTTGAGATATGACAGCAATCCTTTAATACAATCTCAATCAAACCAAATTGATTTTAGAAACAAAAATCTAGAGAATATTTATTCAGCAAGAACTTTTTGCTTATATGAAGATATTGAAAAAGTAAAATCTTTTGGTCTTGGAAAAGGCGGAAGTTTAGAAAATGCCGTGGTGGTTAAAGAAAACAAAGTTTTAAACGTTGGTGGTCTAAGATCAGAAAATGAGTTTGTTAATCATAAAATTTTAGATTTAGCAGGTGATTTTATGTTGGCTGGGATGAGAATTGTTGGCTCAGTCGAATGCTCTCACGGCGGCCATGCTTTAACTAATGATTTTTTAAGAAAAGTATTATCTCACAAAAGTAACTTTAATATCGTCGACAATCCTGAAAATGTGACGAATATACAAAAAATCAGATCTGAGCAAAAAAGAATTGCAGTAAACGCTTAATATCAAACATAATTTTACGCGAAGTATTTTTTTTGTTATTATTTGTTTAATGCGAATATTTTTAATTTCCCTTTTTTCATTTTGTCTCTTTTTTTCATGTACCAAAAAAGATAACATTGTATCAAAAACTATATCGACAAAAGAAGAAGCAATAGAAATTTATAAAGAAGCATTAGAAGCAATGGATGAAGGACAATACCTAGTTGCTTCAAAGAAGTTTGATCAATCAGAAAGAATGTTACCGCAAACAGATTGGGCGGCAAAATCATCCTTGATGTCGAGCTACTGTATGTACGCATTAAATTTTTATGATGAAGCTGTTGTAAATTTACAAAGATTTATAAAAGTTTATCCCGCGGATCCAAATATAGACTACGCTCATTATCTAATAGCTATAAGTTACTATGAACAAATTTTAGATGAAAAAAAAGATATTCAACCATTAATTTTATCCAGAAATACTATGGAAGACTTTTTAATAAAATATCCAGATACTGATTATGCTATAGATTTAAAATTTAAACTTGATTTAATTTTAAATCAGATGGCTGCGAAGGAAATATCTATAGCAAGGTATTACATAAAAAATGAAAAATGGATACCAGCTATAAAGCGTTTAAAAATAATAGTTAAAAAATACGATGACACAATTTTTGTTGAGGAAGCCCTTTTTAGATTAGTGGAAATTTACCACAGGATAGGTCTTGACGGTGAAGCTAAAGCGGCCGCCGCCTTGTTGGGTTATAATTATAATTCAAGCAAATGGTACGAAAGATCTTACAAAATATTGAATGCTGACTATGAGCCATTAAAAATCGAAAAAGATAATAATGAAACTAGCTTAGTCAAAAGAACTCTAAAGAAAATACTGAAAATGAATGACTAATCACGAAAAAATTAAAAAACAATATAAGGAAAAAATAAAAAAATTAATCAAGTTTAATAAAGCTTACTTTGATAAAGACAATCCAATCGTTACAGATCTTGAATTTGACAAATTAAAAATCGAATTACTAGATCAAGAAAAAAAATATCCATTTTTAAAAAAAATTAAAGATCTGTCTAAAATAATTGGTTCTAAACCATCTTCAAAATTTGAGAAAATCAGACACACCAAGCCTATGCTGTCGTTAGCAAATGCTTTCAAAAAAGAAGATATGTTAGATTTTCAAAAGAAGTTAAAAAACTTTTTAAATATTTCATCAAAAATTGAACTTTCTTCAGAACCAAAAATAGATGGTATATCCGCATCTTTAAGATATGAGAATGGAATAATGACTTATGGCTTATCAAGAGGCGATGGAACTTTTGGTGAAAACATAACTGATAATCTAATAACAATAAAAGAAATACCCAAAAAATTGCTCGATGCCCCTGAAGTTATCGAGGTTAGAGGAGAAGTGTATATAGGAAAAAAAGATTTTGAAAAATTAAAGAATAAATTTGCCAATCCAAGAAATGCTGCAGGTGGATCATTAAGGCAAAAAGATTCAAGAGAAACCGCAAAAATACCATTAAAATTTTTTGCTTATGGTATTGGTGAAATAAAACCTCAAATTTTTAAAAATCAAACTGATGTGCTTAAAAAATTAAAAATCTGGGGTTTTGAGGTAAATCCTTTTTGTAAATATGTTGAGTCAATAGATGAAATAGAGAAAAAACACTCAGAATTAGATAGTCTTAGATCAACATTAGACTACGATATTGATGGAATAGTTTATAAAGTAAATAATTTAAATTTCCAAAAAAGACTTGGATCTACTTCTAATTCCCCTCGATGGGCAATTGCTTATAAATTTTCATCAATTAAAGCTATCTCAACAATCAATGATATAATTATTCAAGTTGGTAGAACTGGAGCTATAACTCCGGTTGCAAAAATTAATCCTGTTACGGTTGGTGGAGTTGTGGTTTCTAACGCTACTTTACATAATGAAGATGAAATTAATAGAAAAGATATTAGAATTGGTGATACCGTTACAATTCAAAGAGCTGGAGATGTAATTCCGCAGGTTTTATCTGTAGATAAATCAAAAAGAAAAAAAAATAGCAAAAAGTTTTCATTCCCTTTAAATTGTCTTTGTGGTTCTCCAACAAAAAAAGAAATTAATAGATCAACCAATAAAAAAGATGCAGTCAGAAGATGTACTAAAGGGTACGATTGCGATTTTACAGCTAAAGAAAAATTAAAACATTTAGTATCAAAAGATGCTTTTGATATAGAAGGATTGGGAAAAAAAGTAATAGATAGCTTTTGGGATTTAAGCTTTATAAGAACACCAGCCGATATTTTTTCAATAGATTATGAAAAATTAGAGAGATTAGAAGGATGGGGAGAGCTTTCAATAAATAATTTAAAAAAAGCAATTAATGATTCTAGGAAGATAACTTTAAGCAAATTTATTTACTCAATTGGAATAAGACATATAGGTCAAGAAAACGCAAAAATTTTAGCTGCGTTTTTTAGGACAGATAAAAAATTTTCAGAATTATTTGACCCAGTGAAAAGAAAACATATTTTAAAGAGCTTAGACGATCTTGATGGAATAGGGGATACACAAGCAAAATCAATAGAAGATTTTTTTAATAATAAAAAAAATTCAAATTTTATTAAATCTTTAATGCCAGTTCTTAATATTGAGGAATTCAAACAAATAAATAAAAAAGGAAAATTAAGTAATAAAAATATAATGTTTACTGGAGGATTCGAAAAAATGAGTAGATCCGAGGCTAAATCTTTAGCTGAAGAAAATGGAGCAAAAATTCTCGGGACATTGTCAAAAAAATTGAATTATCTTGTGGTTGGAAATTCAAAACCTACAAAAAATAAAATACAAAAAGCTAAGGAACTTAAGATAGATTTAATTTCAGAAGATAAATGGTACAAGTTGCTAAATAGGTGAACAAGCTTCTATTAAATCCACCCTTTCTTTTGGTGACATTAATTTAAATAAATTTTTTTCTACCTTTTTGTGGTACTGGTTTATCCATTTTATCTCATCTTTATTTAAAATTTTTTTATTAATCAAATCTTTATCGATAGGGGCAATGGTTAGTTCTTTAAATTTATTTTTTTCAATATAAACAAGATTTTCAATTCTAATACCAAATAATCCCTCTTCGTAGTATCCTGGTTCATTTGATAAAACCATTCCATTTTTTAAAGTTATTTTATTATTTTTCGATAATGACTGCGGACCTTCATGAACATTTAAAAAATATCCAACACCATGACCTGTTCCGTGCGGATAATCTAATTTAATTTTTTTTAAAAACTTTCTAGCATTTTTATCTACTTCTGATCCAGTAGAGTTTTTTTTTATTTTAAAATTCGAAACTGCTATATGGCCTTTTAAAACACGCGTATAAATTTCTTTTATAAAATTGGATTTATTTTTCAACGAAATTGTTCTTGTTACATCTGTAGTACCAAATAAGTATTGTCCTCCAGAGTCTACTAAATACAACTCTCCTTTTCTCAATGTTCTATTTGTTTTCTCTGACGCTTTATAATGTATAATTGCACTATTTGGCCCTGATCCAGAAATTGTATTAAAACTCGGATATTTATATGAAGAGTTCATTCTTCTAAAATTTTCTAATTTATTTTGAGCTGATATTTCTGTAATTTTTTTTTTACCAAAATTTTTTTTCAACCAAAAAAGAAATCTGGTTAATGCTAAACCATCAATTATATGGCTTTTTTTTATATTTTTAATTTCAGTATTATTTTTTATTGATTTTAAAAAATGAATAGGATCAATTTGTTCAATAATTTTATTTTTTCTTTTTAATAAATTTTTAAAGTAAATAGAACAAGATAAACTATCCAACCATATCTTTTTTGTTGATATTAAATTGAGTATCCATTTAAGGTTTTTTTCATCATCAATATGAAAGTTAGAATTTTTTATTTTGTAGGTTTTTTTTGGATTGGCAAAAAGGATACTTTTGCCCTTTTTGCTTAACAATAGTCTTGCATTTGGTATAGGAGAGTTTGAATTATCGTGACCTCGGATATTTAAAATCCAAGCAATATTCTCTGGTGCTGTAATTAAGAGATAATCAATATTTTTTTTTAACAAGATATTTTTGACCATAGAAATCTTGCTTTTAATATTTTTACCTGAATTTTTAGCGGAAAGAGAATAGAAAGGATTTAGTAGCTCCTTAGGTTTTGTGGTCCATATAATGTCGATTAAATTCCTATCAATAGGTTTAAGGATTATGTTTTTTATTTTGAAGGTAAATTTTAGTTGCCTCTCTGTATGCAATTTTGGATCAAAGCCTATAATTATTTTTTTATTTTCCTTTAGTATATTTTTAGGGAATTTATTGGGCATTGTGAAAACTTTAAATTCTTTCCCTGACTGATTTCTAGCTTGCACGGTGTACCTACCATCTACAAAAAGATAATTTTTATTTTTTAAAATTATCGCAAATCCAGCCGATCCAGTGAAATTAGATATAAACCTTAATTTATCTTTAGATGAATGAACGTATTCATTAAAATATTCGTCATTTTTTGGCACTATGTATCCATCAATATTATATATTTTAAATAATTGTTTTAATTTTTTCATACAAATTATTTAAGTAATTTTTTTTTAAGCCTTGCCCAACCAGGACTTCTATATTCGTCATTTTCATCAAAAATTTCATCCTGATTAAAATCAAAATCATCAGAAATATCTTTAATTGGCTCTTCATTTTTTTGTAAACTCTCCTCTGGGAGTTCACTTAAAAATATAGAGGGCAAACTGTCTATCCAGTCTCCGTGCCATAATCTTTGATTAGCAAAAGAAATGTATGCCATTTTTTTTGCTCGAGTAATACCGACGTAAGCTAGTCTTCTTTCTTCCTCTAATGCAAAATCACCTTTTTCTTCTAATGATTTTTGATGAGGAAACAAACCTTCTTCCCACCCAGGCAGAAAAACTGTTTCAAATTCTAAACCCTTTGCAGCATGCATTGTCATTACATTGACTTTTTCATCTTCCCAATTTTGATCGATCGATGTAGCTAAGGCGACATGTTCAAGGAAACCTTGTAAATTGTCATAATCATGCATTGCTCTTAGAAGTTCTTTTAAATTTTCAATACGGTTTTCATTTTCTAAATCTTTTTTATTTTTTAACATTTCTGAGTAACCTGACTCATCTAAAATTAATTTTAAAAGGTCAAAATGTTTAGTTTTATGAAGGTCGTTTCTCCATTTTTTTATTAATCCTAATAAGTTTTTCACTGCAGATTTTACCTTGGGCTTAAATTGATCTAGTTCTAAAATTTTATTAGCGGAGTCTTCTAAGCAAGTTTTATTTTTTAAGGAAAACTGATGAATTTGTTTTAAAGTAGAGTCCCCCAATCCTCTTTTAGGTATATTTATAATTCTTTCAAATGCTAAATCATCAAATTTTTGATTAACA
The DNA here is from genome assembly GCA_902587295.1 of uncultured Pelagibacteraceae bacterium. GTDB lineage: Bacteria > Pseudomonadota > Alphaproteobacteria > Pelagibacterales > Pelagibacteraceae > Anoxypelagibacter. The sequence continues at coordinate 17,617 of CACIKS010000002.1, forward strand.
ATTCTTAAATAACAAACGGCATCTTTTACTTCTGCTCTTTCATAAAATTTAATACCTCCTATAATTCTATAGTTTATTCCTATTTTAAGAAATCTTTCTTCAAATTCTCTTGTTTGATAGATTGCTCTAACCAGTATTGCAATATCATTTAATGAGTTTTTATTTTTTAAATTTTCTTCAATAATATTTCCAACACCTCTAGCTTCTTCTTTTCCATTTTTATAGCAGTTTAATTTTACAGGTTCACCTTTTTCTCCCTCAGACCATAGTTTTTTTCCTAATCGATCTTTGTTGTGACCAATTAAATATGAAGCGGTATCTAAAATATTTTTTGTAGATCTATAATTTTGTTCTAACCTAAAAATTTTGCAATTAGAATATACCTTGTCAAAACTGAGAAAATTTTTTATTTCAGCACCTCTCCAGCTATAAATTGATTGATCATCGTCTCCAACACAACAGATGTTTTGATTTTCGTTCACTATGAGATTTAACCACTTATTTTGTATAAAATTTGTGTCCTGGTATTCATCAACAAGAATATATTTAAAATTGTTTGTATAAATTTTTCTTATATTAGGATTTTTTTCGAAGAGTTTTACGCAGTAAAGTATCAAATCACCGAAATCGCAGGAATTTAAATCTTTTATTTTATTCTGGTAAATTTTATAAACCTTTAAAATTTGGTTTTCCATTAACTCTTTTCTTGATATTTTCACTTCATCGGGCAACAAACCTTTATTTTTCCATCGATCAATGAATGCTAATATAAATTGAGGAGATATTTTCTTTGCATCAATGTTCTCAGCTTTAAGTATATTCCTTACTAATTTTCTCTGATCTTCTGTGTCTATAATTGTAAAATTACTTTTTAGACCTACAGCTTCAGCGTGTCGTCTTAAAAACTTTACACTGATTGCATGAAATGTTCCTAACCAGGAAAGAGAATTAATTTTACCTCCTAATATTTTTAATACTCTATCACGCATTTCTTTTGCAGCTTTATTAGTAAATGTCACGCAAAGTATTTGATTTGACCATGCTTTTTTTTGATCAACTAGGTGTGCTAGTTTTGAGGTTAACACTTTAGTTTTACCCGAACCTGCTCCTGCGACAACTAACGTGGGTCCATCTGTGTAAAGAACCGCAGCTTTTTGTTCCTCATTTAATTCCTCTAAGAAATTTCTTTTTTCTTTCATTATTTTGCACTTTATATTTACATTATACTGCTTATAAAACAACATAATGAAAACGTCAGCATTTAAAAATATCACATACTGGTTTAATAAAATTAAATTTTTAAAGCCTAAAAAATCAATAAATAAATCAAGAATTTTTTTAATCTTACCAATATTTTTGTTCGTAATAGTTGTTTTTTATTTTTTAAGACCGGTCTACTTTGATTATGATATTAAAAAAAAATATATAGAGAATAAGATAGCCTCTACATTCCAATTAAACGCAGATATTGAAGGAGATATATCATTCAATATCTTTCCTTATCCGAGACTTCTTTTAGAAGACACGGTTTTAAGATTCGACAAATCAAAAAATAATAGAGTTGAGATAAAAAAATTATTTATATTAATTTCACCCTTCAAAATAAATAATATTGAAGCTTTTCAGTTTAATAAAATCTTAATAAAAAATGAAAAAATAAAAATATATTCCAATCATTTTAAAAAATATTTTCAATACTTTACGCTTTACAAGCAAAAAACTTTAAATATAAAAAATTCTGAAATTTTTTTCATAGATAAACAAAAAAATGAAGTCCTATTTGAAAAAGTAAATTTACGAGAAATCTTTACCAATGGAAAACATCAGATTAAAGGAAGTTTAATTTTTTCAAAAAATAAAATTAAAGCAAATTTTGAAAATATAATAAATGGAGAAAAATATCTTAAAATATCAATCCCAAATCTTAAGCAATCCTTGGATGTAAAATTTGATCCAACTACCACTTTAGAAAACTTCTCAGGAGAGCTAAAATTAAATGTGTTAAACAGTATTTTGTTATTAAATTTTAAAGGTAAAGATAATTTTATAATTTCGAATTCTTATATCAGAAATAAATTTCTAAATTCTAAAATTAATGGGAATATTTCTTTTAAAAATAACTTTTATTTTGATCTGGATTTGGGAATAAACCAAATAAAATTAAAAAATCTATTAATGTATTATCCAATTTTTCAAAAAGGAGGTGTTAGTAAAAAAATTAATGGTAAATTAAATATTATAATAAAAAGCTCAGACTCATTTTTCGGAAAAATTAAAGATACAAAAATGAATTTAGTTTTTGAGAATGGAGATATAAGCATTGAAAAATTATCAGCTTTTTTACCTGCAAAAAGTGAATTAAAATCTAATATATCAATTATAAACAATAACAACGCACCTAAGATTAACTTTAATATTAACTTTCTTACTAACAATGCTCCGAAATTTTTTAGAAAATTTGGTATTTATGATGTCAAACAAAAAAAATCCTCAATTCAAACGACCGGATCAATTGATTTAAGTAAAAATAAAATTAACTTTAAAAAAATTATCAAAGATAATAATCAGCAAATTAGCAATAAAGATAACTTAATTATATCAAAAGCATTTAATGAACTTGTTATTAAAGAAGGTGTGTTAGGTATATTCGATTTTTTTAATGCAAAAAAATTTTTAAAAGAAGTTTACTAGCAATTAACTATTTAATTACTTATTTGGTTTAATCATTTTTATTGGATTGACGATTTTTGAAAATTCTTTTTCTGAAATTAATCCTGATTTGACTGCCTCTTCTTTCAATGTAGTTCCTTTTTGGTGTGCTAATTTTGCTATTTTTGCAGCGTTATCGTAACCAATTTTTGGTGAAAGCGCAGTAACTAACATTAAAGAATTATTTAAAAGATATTTAATTCTTTTTTTATCAGCTTTTAGACCTTTAATACAATATTTGGCAAAAGCTTTTGATGAGTCCGACATAATATTAATTGATTGTAAAATATTATGTATAATTAAAGGTTTAAAAACATTTAATTCAAAATGACCGTGTGACCCAGCCATCGTTATCCCATTGTGATTACCTATAACTTTTACACAAACCATTGTAACAGCTTCGCATTGTGTTGGATTTACTTTGCCAGGCATAATTGATGATCCTGGTTCATTTTCTGGTAAAATTAGTTCTCCATATCCAGCTCGAGGACCAGAGCCAAGAAATCTTATGTCGTTAGCAATTTTCATTAAGCAGACGGCTGTCGTATTCATAGTGCCAGAAAAATTCACAATAGGATCATGAGAAGCTAAAGCTGCAAACTTGTTTAAAGTTGGTTTAAAAGGCAACCCAGTGATTCTTTTAATTTCTTTTACGATTTTTTTATCAAATCCAACTTTAGTATTTAAACCAGTTCCTACCGCGGTTCCACCTTGAGCCAAAAAATATATTTCACTTAATGCTTTTTCTATTCTGGTAATACATTTTTTTAATTGTGAATGATAACCCGAGAATTCTTGTCCTAAAGTTAGAGGTGTAGCATCCTGTAAGTGCGTTCTTCCTAATTTTACAATTTTACTAAATTCTTTAACTTTTTTTCCCAACTCTTTTTCTAATAGCTTTAATGAAGGAATTAATTTATTTTTAGCTTTCATTGCGATAGCTATATGCATTGCAGTTGGAAACACATCATTAGTAGATTGAGATTTGTTTACGTGATCATTTGGATGAATAGGTTTCTTTGTTCCCATCTTTCCACCCATAATTTGTATTGCTCTATTTGATATTACTTCATTAACGTTCATATTAGTTTGAGTACCTGATCCTGTTTGCCAAACTTTTAACGGAAAGTGTTTATCAAGCTTACCCTTAATTACTTCATCAGCAGCTTTAACAATATACTTAGATAATTTTTTATCTAAATCTCCATTTCTTGAATTTACAATTGCAGCAGCCTTTTTTACTATGGCTATTGATTGAATAAGAATCGGTCTCACAAGAAAATCACCTATATCAAAGTACTTGTTTGACCGTTGTGTTGATGCTCCCCAATACTTATCACCAGGAACTTTAATTTTCCCTATAGAATCAAATTCCGTTCTATATTTCATTGATATAACCAAGTTATATTATACATAAAAAATTGTAAATAATTTATAAACTAACTGTGAGGATTTTATGACAAACTTTCTGAGTGTAAAAAAATTTATGGAAAAATTTGGTCAAGAAGTAAAGCTAAAACCTGAGTTTCCATCAGAAAAAATAGCTAATCTTAGGTATGATCTTATAAGGGAAGAGCTAGAAGAGTTTAAAATTGCACTTCAAAATAAAAATTTAACCGAAGTTGCTGATTCGCTTACTGACATTTTATATGTGACCTATGGAGCGGGACATGCTTTTGGAATAAATTTGGATGCTTGTTTTGAGGAGGTTCAAAATTCAAATATGAGCAAACTCGGCAAAGATGGAAAGCCAATTTATAATGAAAAAGGAAAAGTAATGAAGGGACCTGATTATTTCGAACCAAATCTTAAAAAACTTTTAAAATGAACTTACCATCCTTTATCGTTGATAATTTGAGTCAATTGCTTTCCAACCTCTAGATGTCCATTTGGATTTAAATGATCATCCAAAATAAAGAAGTGTCTTTCATCTTCTAAGTTAACATTAACAAAATCTATATTTTTAAATTTTCCTATTTTATAATTCTTAAACTGCATATTATGACTACTCACATTGAATAAAATAATTTTTTTTCCATCAAGATAATTATATTTTTTTAAAACTTTTAAAATTCCATCATAATGTACGTTAAAGTCTGGAGTACCTTTCTGAACAAAAGCACCTTTTATTTCGCGGTAAAGTAATCTAAATATACTTTTAAATCTTCTTAATGCAAAAAAGGCTTTCTCAGTTCCCGTAAATCCCTCTTTTTTAGTAAGAACTTCAAATTCATCGGCTGAATAGATTTTTTTTTCATCAAAAAATAAATTTTCTTCGTGATCATTAAAATGATATTGAATTATGACTTTATCAATTTCTTTATAATATGGACTTTTTATAAATCTTAGAACCTCTCTGTGAGTTCCATAACCACCTACACCAAAATTATAAACTTTTCTTTTCAGGTTTCTTTCAATTACTGAAGCATATGTTTCTCTATTGTTAACTCCCCAACCCATCGAAACTGAGTCACCGAGTACAGCAATTGGAGTTTTTTCTGGTTTTTCAAATGTAATTTTGTTGTCATTTTTTCTATAATATTTTGTAAAAGATAGTTTTGTATCAAACTCTATATTAGAAAATTTACAATCCCCCTCTCTCGGAACATAAAGTAATCTTTTGTCATGTTTTTGACATTCAAATGGAAATGGTTTTATAAAACCATGCCAATAAAGATTTTCCTGAATACTCTTTATCCAAAAAAGATTATAGACTCGTCCTTTTTGCATAGAATAAAAACTAAAAATATAAATAATAATAGATGTAATAAAAAACAAATAAATTAGCCAAAAAAAATTTTTTATAGTTGAAAATTTTTTTTTCATTTGATCATTTTAATTATTTCTGAGTGATCTTTTCTAGCTATCTCCAAAGTAGAGTTATTAATTTTTTTCATCCCTCTATCTTTTTCTACGTGCATAGATGCTTTAAAGCCAAGGTCTATTCCAAGATTTTTAAGAATTTTTAAAGTATCGTGATTATAACTTCCACAGGGATGAGACATCACTTTAATGTGAGATTGAGGTTTACTAATTATCTCAGAAATTTTTTTCATACATTTTATGTATTCATTTTTCTGCTCTTCATAGCTCAAATTTTCAAACATTGTATGGTGACTATGAGAATGTAAACCCACAATATGCTCTAACGAGTTTAATTGATTTATATCTTTTTCAGAAAAAAAAAGATTAGAATAATATTTTTTAGGTTCAAATTTCTTTTCTTTGAACATAATTAACATAATTTTTTTGTATTCCTCTTTACTTAACAAACTATCTCTAATTAATCTAAAATTTATGTCATTAGTGGAGTAGAATGGAAATTTAGACTTTTTATTTTCAATAAATTTATTATTATCTTTTAGAAATGTTTTAAAATCTTTATCTAAAAGCTTAAAAAATTCTTTATAAAAATCATCGATATTATTGAAATAATTTGATCTAAAATGTCTGTAGATCTCTAAAAAATCAGGTTCATTATCAAACAAAGATGTATAAACAAAAAAAAATGCTTTAATTTTTAAGTCCTCCAGGACTGGGAGCGCAACATCAATTTGTGCTTTTATACAATCATCAAAAGTAATACAAACTTTTTTATTTTCTAGCTTGTTATCTTTAAGTCTTAAATAAAATTCATTTGCATTTAAAATATTCTCTAAACCGATATGTTTAATTATTTTATAAAACTCGTCTCTTGATATTGATCCTTGACTTTTTGAATGTATTTTTTCATCGTGAAAATGATGAAACATAATACCGTGATAAAAACTATTCTCTTTATTAAAATACATTTTAATTAACTAACATTTTTTTCAAATAAGGATAAATTGTATCAGCAATTTTTTTAGATCCATTTGGAGTAGTGTGCATTTCGTCATAAAAATCATACAAATCCATATTGATTATTTCATCTAATTTAATGAGTTGAAAGTTATTATTTTCTGAAAAATCTTTAAGTTTTTCATTAATCAGGAATAGTTTTTGATCCTTAATTCCATTATATGCTACTTGCGTTATGAAAATGGGAGTGATCTTATTTTTCATAAGAATCTTTTTTAAAACTAGTAACCTTTCTTCGAATTGTTTAAGTAAAATCTTATCTTTATTTGAAATATTTTTATTTGACTCTTTTGCTTGTTTATATCTTACATATTCAAAATTCTTGTACAGCTCATCATTGTTTAAAAAATAACCACTAGTTTGCTTTGGAAAGTATTTGTTTGCTATTGTTTTATATCTCTCATAAATAAAACTGTTATTTTTTATATAGTCTTTAAATCTATCAATTCGTTTCTCTTGAATGTGCAAGTCAAACATCCTTTCATCCATTTGATCTGCAAGTGTCCGGTCATTAATACCAAGATAAAATATTATATACTCAGGTTTAAAATTATTTATTTTTGGGAACCAATAATTAAAGTCATATATAATTCCTCTCAGCGACTTTCCATCAGTGGATGCATTATAAATTTTCAAATCAATCTGCTCTGTTTGGAATTTTTGATTAAGCAAACCTACAATGGTATATTCTTCAGGAGTAAACCTCTGATTTCCAGTACTTCCACCCTCAAATACTATTTTAACATCTTTTGGGTCAAATTCATCACCTCTAAAACCATAAAAGTTTCTTTTGTAAAAAAATTTATATTCTTTATTATTAAAATTAGAGACTGTTTCCCAATTTTTATTTCTTTCTTTTCTCATATAAATCCCAAAATTTTCTTTTGAGAACCAATATCCTAGAATTCCTTCGCCCAATATTAATAGAAATAAAAATATGGTTATTTTGTAAAAGTATGTTTTCATTATAAATTAAAAGAAACACTCTGTTGCCAGGTGCCGTGAACCTTTTAACATTATACAACAATTCTAGATCATAAAAAACGGCTATTTCTTTGCTGGGTGAGTCCGCATTGAGTCCGCCAGAGAGTCCAGATATGATGAGTCCATGAAAAAACTTTTAGCGATCGTTGTTTTAAGCCTATGCTTCATAACCCCATCCCAGGCGGACGATGTTAGAGACTTTCAAATAGAAGGGATGAGTGTTGGTGATAGTTTATTGGATTATTATTCAAAAGATGAAATTTTATTAAAAAAATTAAAACCCGTTAAAGAGCAAAAATCTTTTGAATATATTTCTTTTCAATTCAAACCACCTAAAGAAAGTGAATATCAATTCATATCTATTCAGACAAAAAAAAACGATAACAATTATATTATTTATGGAATTAGAGGAATAATACCTTATAAAAATAATATTGAAGATTGCTACAAGAAACAAATAGAAATTTCAAAAGAAATTACCAAATTATTTTCTGGAAAACCTATGAAGAAAACCGAGCAAACAACTAATCTTGGAACAAATAAATTTCAAGGTATTTTGTTAAAAAATGGCCAGATAACATTAAATTGTGTAGACTATTTTAAAGATTACACTGATCATTTTTCAGTTTCAATCCAAGATTTAATATACACAGAATGGGTTCATAAAGATAAATATTAGAATATTTTTAATTCCCCCGCTAACGCTATTTGTCTTTCTTCACTGAGTCCTATGTGAGTCCAAAATAAAAAAAGTTGTGAATTAATAAGTGTTAACGCCAAAACGCAGGGGCGTTCTGTTGCCAGGTGCCGTTAACCTCATTTCGTTAATCCTTGTTATATAATAATTATTTTACAACCTAAAGCCCAAAACCAGACCTGACTGCGTCCACATTGCGTCCATAATTTCGTCAGGGTATAATTAATTATGAATTTATTTAATGACAAAGACGGAAAGTTTAAAAGACTTGAAAAAATTATTTTAGATATAGAAAAAGAAAAACACACTATAAGCTGGGCTCATACAACAATACAAAGCTGTCTTTGGAATCTCGAGAAGAGTCCGAACCTACAAAAGTTCGATTTAGAAATGATTGCAAAAGATTTAAGAGAGAATTTAAATAAAAAAGAAGAGGCCCAAGCTAGGATACAAGATTTACAATTTGGCACTCTTAAAGCTGAAATGGAAATCCTCAAATTAGGAAGCCAAACCTACGCACTTCTTCGACAGGTAGAGGATATTAAAAAGAAAGCCGGTATCAACAACCTGTGGAAACACGAAGAGGACAAAAGACTAAACGAACATTTTAAAAAACATCCTGAAGATGTTGGAACACTTCATATTACAGAAAATTCGATGACATTTGATTTTAGCAAAAAGAAATAATAATTATGATTAAATTGGAGAAAATTAAATATCCAAGATTAAGCCCAAGACAACAAGAAAATTACAACTATACTAAAGTTGCTTCAGCTCTTGCAGAATATGGATTTCAAACTATTAAACTTTCAGATGATTGGCAAACAGCAGATTTTATAGCTCAACACATAGATAAAAAAACATTTTTAAAAGTTCAATTAAAAAGCAAACTGTGTATTTCTAAAAAATATACTAATAAAGACCTTTGGATTTGTTTTAGAGAGAAAAATCATTTTTATCTATATCCGCACGATGTAGTTATGGAGCATATTTTATCAAATTATAATGTTGGAAATACCGAAAGCTGGAAAAAAAATGGTATTTATTATTGGCCATCTCTACCAAAAAAAATTTCAAATTTTTTAAAACAATATAAATTTAGCTAATGAAAAAAATATTACAAGTTTTTGTGTTGAGTTTGTTTCTAACTAGTTGTGCAGATTATCTTGCTGAGAGAGAAAGAGAGCGAGAAGAAAATAGAAGACTGGCTTATGAAAGACAAATGGCAATGGATAGGTCAACTTGTATTGGTTATGGTTACACACCAAACACTTCAGAATTTTCAAATTGTCTTATGAAAGTTGATATGCAAAGGAAAGCAGAAATTAGAAGACAAAAAGCCATTGAATGTGCTGAGGTCAGAAAATCAAACAGTGAAAGTGCAGCAACTGGTTTTTGGGGTGGAGTGTTAAAAGGTGCAATGGAAAATATGGCATGTGACTAAACGAAAAACTTTTCTTCATTGTGTCCGTATATTTTGAAACAAACCTCAATTCTGCCCAAGTTTTAAGGTTTAATTTGTTATGAAAAAAATATTCAAATATTTTTTCTTATTTCTTATCTTATTATTGGGTTTAATTTTAATAGCTCCAGAAGATCGTGAATGGGTTAAATGTTCAGATGAAAAAGATTTATACCGATATGTTTATAACGGTTGGAAGGTAGATAAAGTTTTAAAAAACGGAGATATAACTTATACGGATTCAGGACAAAAACTTTTTTATCAAGGTGAATATCCTCAAATATACCTATCAAAAAATGATAGAGTTAAAGCATTGAATTTTGGGTGGAGATGCTATTATCTTGAAGGTGCTGAGCTAAACTATAAAAGAAAATGAAAAAAATATTTTTGTTTTTAGTCTTAAGTTTTTTATTTAGTTCAAATATATATTCTAAAGGAACCGGAGACTATCCAGGTGGATTTTGTTATTCAGGTTATGGTGGTCCTGCTTACGATGGCTATGGTGGACCATGTTATGCTGGTTATGGTGGTCCCGCTTATGCTGGTTATGGTGGTCCATGTTACAAAACATCAAATGGATTTGCTGGCGATTGCCCAAAAGCTTGTAGATGCAAGGCTTGCAAAAAAAAATAAATTTTTTTTTTCACTGCGTCCATAGTGCGTCCAAATCAGATGACCTGGATTATTTGTTAACACTGACAACGATTTATGAATTCAAGAAGGGGCGTTCTGTTGCCAGGTGCCCCAAATTTTGTACTATTTTTTAAATTTAATTGGTTTGCCGTATTTATTTTTTTTTATTTTCTCCAGCAGTACAGTAAAAAACGATCAAGACGATTCCACCAATCCAATTAACAATAGGAATATAACCAATAATTTGTAACCAACCAGATTTATTAGTATCGTGTAAACGTCTTGCAGCAGCAGCCCAAAATGGAATTAGAAATGGAATCCATAAAATATACGCTATCGCAATTAAATAAGTCTGCACCGCAATAAACCAACCTAATGCAGCGACAATTAATACAAATAAATAGAAATACCAAAATTCTGATCTTGAAGCCCTTCCATTAAAGTCCCCGTATTTTTTAAGACAGGTTTTTATTGAAGTTATAAAATCCATACTTCGAAATTAAATCAAAACCAAAACAGAAACGCAAGTATCAAAAGGGGCGTTCTGTTGCCAGGTGCCCTTAACCTTTTAACATTATACAACAATTCTAGAGCATAAAAAACGGCTATTTCTTTGCTGGGTGAGTCCGTATTGTGCCCGCAAGTGAGTCCGGATATAGTGTTTATCTTTTAAAGGAAATTAATGTTTGGATTATTTGAAAATAAACAAGGAAAAGCTTTAGTAGCTGAAACGTTAAGAACCATAGAACATGCCGATCTGTTAAGCGCTAAAGATAAAAACAAAGTAGCAAAAAACGTATTTACAAAAATTATTAAAGCAATAAATGAGATTGATGGTGTACCTCTTGGTCCTAAACTTGATAAAATTATGCAAAAACAAATTCAAGATGCTACTAAACAAAGACAAAAACAAATTACTGCCAAAGAGGAAAGAAATCCAAAATGGATTGAAACTGCTTTATTTGAAAGTTTCTTGTTAATGAACTGTGGAAAATTTGGAGAAAAAATATCTAAACAAAGTATAATCGTTGGTGGTTGGTGCAGAGAAAATATGACACAAGCGGAGCTTAATAAATTTGAAAAAAAACTCCCAAAATAAGAAGAATGATTTTTGATTTTTTAAAAGTTAAACCTGAAAAAAAAATACCAAGAAAATTTCTAAAATTTTCTAATATTGAGAAAAATGATAAAAAAAATTTTGGCAAACATATAAAAGAAATAAAGAATAATTTTAATGTAGACGAACTTCAGGAAATAGGAGCAGACTTTCTTTCAAAAACACACAGACAAATTGACGGGAATTTTGGATCTATAGCTGGAAATTGGTGGGAAACTAATAGGATGATATTAGGTGATGAAATTAAAAAAAAGACAGTTGGAGAAATGTATAAAACTGTTCAAATTTTTTTTAAAATGAATTTGGACAAAAGATTAAATAAAAAAACATTAATTGATAATACTTTTAAGGCTCTGATGTTTAATATTTCTATAACTGCAACAAAAAATGCTGAACTTAGAAGAGAATTAAATATAAATTAATTATGAGCCAATTTTATAAAACAATAGTTCCTGCTGGTGCAGCAATAGGCATAGGTTGGGCATTTGCTGAAGGCTATGGCATTGCTGGAATAATTGGTCTAGCACTTCTTGGTGGATTTATCGGAGCTATGATCGCTTTGATTAAAGAAAAGATTTTATAATAATTTCTTTTCTCACTGTGACACCAGTGTGACCACTTTTTTAAAAATTATTGTTTAACGGGAGTTTTGAGTCTTTGGAAGGGGCGTTCTGTTGCCAGGTGCCCCAAACCCCGTTCACTTAATTAACAAGTTAATTAAGCAGCAAGTGCAAATTTATTATTTGCATTTATAATTAGCCCGTTACGTCGGAACCATCTCGAACGAAAGAATAGCCTTTAGACACTCGTCGATTCTGATTCACCCCCATAAGTTGTAAATGGTGGAGGTGGTGGGTACTGCCCCCACGTCCGCAATGTTTATTACGAAACTCGTTTATCGTCATAGTTGGAAAACCAACAAATATAATATAAAATTAAAATTAAAAGATTCAATAAGTATTTCTAAATGAAGCTCACAAAAGAACAAAAACAAGAAATTTTAGATCAACAATCGCAAAAAAATATTACGAAAAGAGTAACATCACCCGAGTTAGAAAAAATTCTATACGAGGCTGTTCCTATTCTTGATCACGGCTTTGTAAGAGTAGTGGATTATATGGGAGACGACACATCCATAGTTCAATCAGCAAGAGTTTCATATGGTAAAGGCACAAAAAAGGTTTCGACAGATAGTGGTTTAATAAAATATTTGATGAGACACAGACACAGCACTCCTTTTGAGATGTGTGAAATTAAATATCATATCAAACTTCCAATCTTTATTGCGAGACAATGGATAAGGCATAGAACAGCAAACGTAAATGAATATTCAGCAAGGTATTCAATTATGGATAAGGAATTTTATGTTCCATCAAAAGAAAATTTAGCTGCTCAATCAATAAACAATAGACAAGGAAGAGGAGATTTAATAAATGGTACTCAAGCAGATAGCATTTTAAAGATTTTGAAAGAAGACGCAGAAAGAAATTATCAACATTACGAGGAAATGTTAAACGAAAAGTTTGATGGTAGTATAATAGATGAGAAGAAAAAAGGATTAGCAAGAGAATTAGCAAGAATGAATTTAACTCTTAATTCTTATACTCAGTGGTATTGGAAAACTGATCTGTTGAACTTATTGAATTTTTTATCTTTAAGAGCTGATAGCCATGCACAATTTGAAATTAGAGAATATGCAAACGCAATGATGAATACAGTAAAAAAATGGGTTCCTATTACGTATGATGCTTTTATAGATTATAGAGTTGGAGGTATGGAGCTTTCTGCCAAAGGAAAGATAGTAATTCAAAAAATGATCAAGGGTGAAAAAATGTGATATAAATACTTCTGGACTATCTAAAAGAGAATGGAACGAATTAATGGAGTCCTTTGGTTTTAAAGAACACCTTGCGTAATTTTATCAGCAATATCCTTAAATACTTTTGACACTTCATTTTCTGGATCTTTATAGGTTAGGGGTAAACCAAGATCAGCTGATTCCCTCAATTCTGTGCTAATAGGTATTTTTCCAAGAAATTCTTTATTAAATTCTTTTGCAGTTTTTTCAACGCCATTTTCACCAAAAATTTTATAAATTTTACCTTCTTCGGTCTTAAAAAAACTCATATTATCAACAAGACCAATTATTTTTATCTTAGTTTTATCAAACATTTGAATTCCTCTTTTAACATCCATCAAGGCTAATTCCTGTGGTGTTGAAATTATTACAGCACCATCAATTTTAACATCTTGTGCGAAAGTAAGTTGGGTATCACCTGTCCCAGGGGGCATATCAATTATTAAGAAATCTAAATCTTTCCACATAACTTTTTCAGTAAGTGTTTTAATCGCACTTATTACCATCGGTCCTCTCCAAATCATCGGGGTTTTTTGATCTACCAAAAATCCTAAGGACATAAATTGTGCCCCATATTTTTCTAAAGGAAATAAAAATTTACCGTCAGTTTTTGGTTTTTCACCTAGTCCAATCAACTTTGGTAAAGAAGGTCCATAAATATCTGCGTCTAACAAACCTACTTTTTTTCCAAGTTTTTGAATAGCAAAAGTTAAATTAATAGCAAAAGTGGATTTGCCGACACCTCCTTTAGCGCTAGAGACCATAATAGTAAATTTTGTGCCTTTTATCGGATTTTTCTCGAAATTTTTTGTTTTAGTTTTTTCTTTTGAACTTTGGCTTATTTTAGCTTTATTATCAGACATTATATCGCTTTATCATAACTTGTTTTTATTTGAAAAGTCACTATATAAAGTATCATGTCATCAAACGACGATATATTTAAGAACGAGTCTCCTTGGGGTGGCTCTACCCCCGGAGGTGGAAGAGGCGATGGAAACGGTTCCGGACAAAGAAGGCAACCTCCAAACATTGACGATTTAATTAGAAAAGCCCAAGGTTCAGTTGGAAAAATTTTTCCAGGTGGAAAAGGAGGTAACAAACCAATATATATTGGGTTAGTAGTTTTATTAATTTTGTGGGCTTTAAGTGGTCTTTATAGAGTTTTACCAGACGAACAAGGAGTAGTTTTAAGATTTGGTCAATTTATCAAAACAACCCAACCAGGATTAAATTATCATATTCCCTATCCCATAGAGAGAGTTTTAACTCCCAAAGTCACAAAAGTGAATCGTATAGATGTGGGTTTCAGATCTGCTAGTGATAGCGGAAGATCCTCTGGGGTTGGAGACGTACCTGAAGAAAGCCTAATGTTAACAGGTGACGAAAATATTGTTAATATAGATTATTCTGTTTTTTGGGTTATAAAAGATGCGGGAAAATTTTTATTTAATATTCAAAGTCCATTAGAGACTGTTAAGACTGCCTCAGAAACTGCAATGAGAGAAGTAATTGCCAAGAGCAAAATTCAATCAATTTTAACTGAAGGAAGGTCTAAAATTGAAAACGAAGTAACAACAATCACTCAAGGAATTTTAGATGAATACGGTTCAGGTATACAAGTAACACAAGTACAAACTCAAAAAGCCGATCCTCCTGATCAAGTTATAGATGCTTTTAGGGATGTGCAAGCAGCCAGGGCAGATAGAGAAAGATCTAAAAACGAGGCAGAAGGTTACGCTAACGATGTAATACCAAGAGCGCGTGGAGAAGCAGAAAAAATTTTACAACAAGCAGAAGCATATAAAAAAGAAGTTGTTGCTAAAGCTGAGGGTGAAGCAAGTAGATTCCTTGCCATATATAATGAATACGTATCAGCTAAAAGAGTAACTCAAGAAAGAATGTATCTTGAAACTATGGAAAAAGTTTTGGCTGATATAGACAAAGTTATTATAGATAAAAACTCTGGATCTGGTGTAGTTCCATACCTTCCTCTTCCAGAAATTAAGAAGAAATCACAATGAAAAAATTTTTTATTCCATTCGTAGTATTTTTAGCATTTGTTGCATACAACACCCTTTTTGTTGTACAAGAAGTTAGACAAGCAATAGTTTTACAATTTGGTGATCCGAAAAAAATAATATCTGAACCAGGTTTAAATTATAAGATACCTTTTATTCAAAACGTTGTTTATATAGATAGAAGAGTTTTATATTTAGATAACCCATCAGAAGAAGTTATCGCAGCTGATCAAAAAAGATTGATAGTGGACGCTTTTACAAGATTTAGAATCGTCGATCCACTTAAATTCTACATTTCAGTTGGAAACGAAAATGTAGCAAGATCAAGATTAGCAACAATTATAAATTCTAGAATAAGAAGTGTTTTAGGTACTCAAGAATTAGCTACATTATTATCTGTAGATCGAGCTAAACATATGGCAACAATTCAACAAAATGTAAATACCGAGGCACAAAATTTTGGTATTACAATTGTTGATGTGAGAATTAAGCGTGCAGATTTACCTCAAGCAAACAGTGAAGCGATTTATAAAAGAATGCAAACTGAAAGAGAAAGAGAAGCAAAAGAATTTAGAGCCCAAGGAGCTGAAATGGCCGCAAAAATTACTTCAACAGCTGACAAAGAAGTAACCGTAATCTTAGCAAATGCCAATAAGCAGTCTGAAATTATGAAAGGTGAAGGTGACGGTAAAAGAAATAGAATTTTTGCAAATGCTTTTGGAAAAGACCCTCAGTTTTTTGGATTTTATAGAGCAATGCAGTCTTACGAAAAAGCTTTAATTGGTGGAGACACCTCTTTAATACTATCTCCCGATAGTGATTTCTTTAAGTTTTTTGGAAAAACCGGAGTTATTAAGAAACAATAAATACTAAGGCATGAATGAATTCATTATTGCCATTGGTTTGATTTTTCTCATTGAAGGTCTTCTTTGCGCCTTGTTTCCGTCAAAAATCAAGAATATGTCTAAGCTAATTGAGACTACGCCATCTAATAATCTAAGAACAATTGGTATGGTTTTCGGAATAATTGGTTTTATAATAATTTGGTATATTAAAGGGTAATGGAAGTTTTAAAAAAAATATCGCTTAAAGTTACTTTAATAATATTATTATTTAATGTAAACTTGTGGTCCAAGCCTATTCCATCTTCATTTGCTGATCTTGCTGAAGAATTAATGCCTTCAGTAGTTAATATATCAACTACTCAAACAATTAAAACTCAATCAAATCCCTTGCCATTTCAATTTCCTCCAGGCTCTCCTTTCGAGGATATGTTTAAAGAATTTCAAAGACCTACTGAAAGAAAAGCCACTTCATTAGGTTCAGGATTTATAATTAAAAAGAATGGTACAGTAGTTACGAATAACCACGTTATCGAAAATGCTGATGACATTATTGTGAGAGTAGATAATAAAGAATACGAAGCCGAAGTTGTAGGATCAGATCCATATGCAGATGTTGCGGTTTTAAAAATTCAATCTGATGAAGATTTTAAACCTGTTCTATTTGGTAACTCAGACAAAGCCAGAATAGGAGACTGGGTAGTAGCGATTGGAAATCCTTTTGGGTTAGGTGGAACAGTAACATCAGGGATAATCTCTGCAAGGAATCGAGACATAAATTTAACCAGGTACGATGATTTTATTCAGACCGATGCATCTATCAACCAAGGAAATTCTGGTGGGCCTTTATTTAATTTAGAAGGTAAGGTAATTGGAATAAACACAGCAATCATTGCTCCTGGACAAGCTGGATCAATTGGAATTGGTTTTGCTATTCCTGCAAACGCTGCATCAAATATTATTGATCAATTGATAAAATATGGAGAAACAAAAAGAGGTTGGTTAGGAGTTAGAATTCAACAAGTAACAAAAGAAATTGCTGAAGTTCAAAATTTAGATAAACCGAGGGGCGCTCTTATCGCAGGTGTATCCGAGGGAAGTCCTGCCGAAAAAGCTGGAATTAAACCAGGAGATATTATTTTAGAATTTGACGGACAAAAAATACAAACTATGAGAAATCTTCCAAGAATAGTTGCAAACACCAAAGTGGGAAAAAATGTTGTTGTTAAAGTATGGAGAGAAAAGAAATCTTTTACAAAAAGATTAACTCTCGGTAGATTAGAGTCTTCTAAAGAATTTATTCAGGAAAATAAGAAAAAAGAAAAAGTAAAAGAGACAGAAATTGAAAACTTAAAAATTTCAGTTAGAGATTTAACCACAGAAGATACTGAGGCTAGAAAGTTAGATAAAAATTTAAGAGGAGTTGTGGTGACCGAAATTTTATCTAAAAGTCCACTTGCAGCACTACTAAGTTTAGGAGACATAATCGTTGAGGTTCAGAATAAAACAATACAAGACACTAAAAGTTTAGAAAAAGTTTCTCAAGAAATTTTTAAAAATGGTGACAAAACTTTATTAATAAGATTTATTAATAAACGAAATCAACCAAGTTATGGTACTGTTAAAATAAAATAACTTGTCTAACAAAATTAAAAAAAAAATAGTCCTTTTATTCGGACCTACAGCATCTGGTAAATCAAAACTTGCACTAGACATTGCCGAAAAGTTTGACGGTGAAATTATTAATGCCGACAGTATGCAGGTTTATAAAGAAATTAAAATCCTTTCAGCTAGACCAGATAAAAGTAAAATAATGCATCATTTTTATGGATTTATATCAGCAAAAGAAAAATTTTCAGTAGGTAAATGGTATGAGTTAGTACAAAAAAAAATAAAACAAATTAAAAAAAGAAAAAAAGTCCCTGTAGTGGTTGGCGGTACCGGTCTTTACTTTAGAGCCTTAACCGATGGTTTAGTTAAAATACCTGAAGTAGAAAAAAAAGATTTTTCTTATTTAAATCCTATTGGAAGATGGATGATGGGAAATCATTATTATAAAAAAAACCCTACAATTTTTGAAGGTATTAACCGAAACGATATTCAACGAGTTTCCAGAGCTATTTCAGTTTATGAGGGAACAGGTTTAACCCTTAAAGAATGGCAAACTAAAGAAAATAAAAAATATTTTAAATCCTCAGATTTTATTAAATTATGTCTTTTGCCACCAAAAAACGAATTAGAAAAAAAAATTAAAAATAGATTTAATAAGATGTTAAAAAATGGTGCACTAAACGAGGTTCGTAATTACAAAAAAAAATTTTTGGAGCCAGCATCTAATATTTCTGCAAATTCAATTATTGGAATCTATGAAATTGGTTTATATCAGCAAAAATCAATTAACATTAAAGAGGTAAAAGAGAGGGTTTTAATAAAAACTCGTCAATATGCAAAAAGGCAATATACCTGGCAAAGAGGTCAGATGAAGGATTGGAAACAATTCAATGACACCAATTATCTTGATTTAAGAAAAAAAATTCTAAGTTATTTATCTAAAACTTGACCCAAAATTTTCCTAAGATAGATTATATTTATGGGAAAATTAATATCAGGTGCAGAAATTGTTTTTAAAGTTTTAGAACATCATAATGTAAAGCATATATTTGGTTATCCAGGTGGTGCAGTACTACCAATTTATGATGAATTAAAAAATCATAAAACTATTAAACATATTTTAGCTCGTCATGAACAAGGCGCAGGACATGCCGCTGAAGGTTATGCTCGTTCTTCAGGAAAACCTGGAGTAATGTTAGTTACATCAGGACCAGGAGCAACAAATGCAGTGACAGCTTTAACCGATGCTTATATGGACTCAGTTCCAATTGTTTGTATAAGCGGACAAGTTCCAACTCATTTAATCGGAACAGATGCATTTCAAGAATGTGACACAACAGGAATTACTAGACCTTGTACCAAACATAATTGGTTAGTCAAAGATGTTAAAGATTTAGCAGATGTAATGGATCGTGCATTTGAAATTGCAATGACAGGAAGACCAGGTCCAGTTTTAGTTGATATACCAAAAGATATTCAATTTAAAAAAACTGAATTTATAATTAAAAATAAAAAAAATAAAAAATCTAATGGGAAATTAAATGGCAAAGCAAATAATGCAGAGGTTGATAAAGTTATAAATATGATGAAGAAATCTTCTAGACCAATTTTTTACACAGGAGGAGGAGTCATAAATTCTGGACCTGAGGCAAGCAAGTTGTTGAGAGAACTTGTTTCGATTACTGGATTTCCAATAACATCGACATTACAAGGACTAGGAGCTTACCCTGGAGACGATCCTTCTTTTCTTGGAATGTTAGGAATGCACGGAACATATGAGGCTAACAACGCAATGTACAACTGCGACCTTATGATTAATATTGGAGCTAGATTTGATGACAGGATAACAGGAAAGGTTGATGAATTTTCGCCAAAGTCAAAAAAAATTCATATTGATATTGATCCTTCATCGATAGGAAAAAATATCAAAGTAGATCTAGCTGTAATTAGTGATGTAGAAAGTTTTTTAAAAAGTTTAAATAAGAGATTTAAAGAAAAAAATAAAGATTTCTCAAACTCTAATAAGGCTAATATATCAAATTGGTGGAAAGATATTGACAAATGGAGACAAAAAAAATCTTTAAATTTTAAAAACAGTAAAGAGGTTATCAAACCTCAATATGCTGTTCAGAGACTTTATGAACTTTCTAAACAAAAAGATACTTATATCACAACAGAAGTAGGACAACACCAAATGTGGGCTGCTCAGCATTATAAATTTAATAAACCAAACAGATGGATGACATCAGGGGGCCTTGGAACTATGGGCTACGGACTACCAGCAGCCGTAGGTGTTCAGGTAGCAAATCCAGGTAAATTAGTAATAGATATTGCTGGGGAAGCCTCTGTTTTGATGACGATGCAAGAAATGTCCACTGCAGTTCAGTACAATCTACCAATAAAAATATTCATTTTAAATAATCAATATATGGGAATGGTTAGACAATGGCAGGAACTATTGCATGAAAAGAATTATTCAGAAAGTTATACCGCAGCATTACCAAATTTTGTAAAACTTGCAGAAGCTTATGGATGCGTTGGAATACAAGCAAAAAAACCTGACGAATTAGATGATAAAATTAACGAAATGATAAATATTAACAAACCCGTAATTTTTGATTGTCTAGTAGACCCGATGGAAAATTGTTTTCCTATGATACCTTCTGGAAAACCTCACAATCAAATGTTATTAGGACCAGAGGATGAAAAAGAAGAAGTTTCAGACGAGGGAAAGACTTTAGTATAATGGCTAAACCTAAATCAGCTTATAGTGAACCAGGTAAACTTGGAAAATCAGAGCATCACATTATTGTGGTTTGGGTTGATAATGAAGCCGGGGTGCTTGCAAGGGTAGCAGGTTTATTTTCTGGACGAGGTTATAACATTGAATCATTAGCTGTTGCTGAAGTCGATAAGAAAAAACATATTTCAAGAATAACCATAGTAACTTCAGGGACGCCGCAAGTTATAGAACAGATTAAACTACAGTTGAGAAAGCTTATACCTGTTCATAAAGTTGCGGATTTTAAAAGAAACGACCCGAATATATTGTTTAAAGAGTTAGCTTTATTTAAAGTTGTTTCTTCAAAGAAAAATAGAGAAAAAGCAAGAAAAGTTTGTAAAAAATATAACTCTCTTGTATTGGACAAATCAAAAAACTCTTTCGTTATTCAGGTAACTGCATTAAGAAGAGAAATAGATAAACTTATTGACACATTAGGCCCACTTGGGTTGGTGAGCGCATCAAGAACAGGTGCAGTTGCTATGACTAGAGGTTCTGAAGTTTTTAAATAAAAAAAGGAATTAAAAAATGAAAATGTTTTATGAAAAAGATGCAAATGTAAATTTAATAAAAGATAAAAAGGTTGCTATATTTGGATACGGAAGCCAAGGACATGCTCACGCTTTAAATTTAAAAGATAGTGGAGTTAAAAATGTTGTGGTTGCATTACGAGAAGGTTCATCAAGTATAAAAAAAGCTGAGAGCGAAGGATTAAAAGTAATGTCTTTATCTGATGCAGCAGCGTGGGCTGACGTTGTAATGGTATTAACTCCAGATGAACTTCAGGCTTCGATTTATAAAAATCATATTGAGCAAAGAATGAGACAAGGTACAAGCCTTGCTTTCGCACATGGTTTAAATATTCATTTTAATTTAATTAATTCAAGAAAAGATCTAGATGTTTTTATGGTTGCACCAAAAGGACCTGGACACTTAGTAAGAAGCGAATATCAAAAAGGAGGCGGAGTTCCTTGTTTAATGGCAGTTCACAAAGATAGTTCTGGAAAAGCTAGAGATTTAGCAATGTCATATGCTTGCGCTGTAGGTGGAGGTAGATCAGGAATAATAGAAACAACTTTTAAAGATGAATGTGAAACAGATTTATTCGGAGAACAAACAGTTTTATGCGGAGGTTTAGTTGAGCTTATAAAAAATGGTTTTGAAACTTTAACTGAAGCTGGATATCCACCCGAGATGGCATATTTTGAAACCCTTCACGAAGTAAAATTAATTGTAGATTTAATTTATGAAGGTGGTATCGCAAATATGAACTACTCCATTTCTAATACAGCAGAATATGGTGAATACGTATCAGGAAAAAAAATAGTTGATCCCAAAACAAAAGAAAGAATGAAAGAAGTTTTAAAAGATATTCAGTCAGGTAAATTTACAAAACAATGGATAGATGAGTGCAAAGGGGGCCAAAAAAATTTTTTAAAAATGAGAGAAGAATTAGCGAAACATCCTATTGAGAAAGTGGGAAAAAAACTTAGGGATCTTATGCCTTGGATCGGAAAGAACAAATTGGTCGATAAAGCCAAAAATTAACCCAATCTGGTTTCAAATTTAATATTTTTTTAATAAATATTTTGCAAATTAACGTAATAATTGTATTATAACCCTTACCTTAATTTTAAAAAGATAATGGAAGATAAAAATAGAATCATAATTTTTGACACGACTATGCGTGATGGAGAGCAATCTCCGGGCGCTTCAATGAGTCTTGAAGAAAAATTACAAATTTCTCGAGTATTTGACGAATTAGGAATTGACGTAATCGAAGCAGGTTTTCCAATTGCTTCGCCCGGTGATTTTGAAGCAGTATCTGCTATTAGCAAAATATTAAAAAAATCAGTTCCCGCAGGATTATCTAGACACACAAAAAAAGATATTGATGCTTGTTACGATGCTCTAAAATCTGCAAAAAGATTTAGAATTCATACATTTATATCTACAAGTTCATTACATATGAAACACAAATTAAACAAAACTCCTGAGCAAGTAATTGAGTCAATTAAAGAGCACGTTACATATGCAAGAAAATTCACTGATGATGTCGAATGGTCTTGCGAAGATGGTACTAGAACTGATATGGATTTTATGTGCAAGACAGTTGAACTTGCAATTAAGTGCGGTGCTAAAACAATAAATATTCCAGATACAGTTGGTTATACAGTTCCATCAGAATTCAAAAAAATTATAGAGACTTTAAAAAATAAAGTTCCAAATATAGATAAAGCAGTACTGTCTGTTCATTGTCACAACGATCTAGGTCTAGCAGTAGCAAATTCTTTAGCTGGAGTTTCTGCAGGTGCGAGACAAGTTGAGTGCACAATAAATGGGATCGGTGAAAGAGCAGGTAATGCTGCTCTAGAAGAAATTGTTATGGCAATGAAAACAAGAGCTGATTTAATGCCATTTAAAACGGGCATAAATACTAAATTAATAAGCAAAGCATCCAAAACTGTTTCAAATGCCACTGGTTTTCCAGTGCAATTTAATAAAGCAATTGTTGGAAAAAATGCTTTTGCACATGAATCAGGCATCCATCAGGATGGTATGTTAAAAAATAGAAATACTTATGAAATTATGACACCAGAGAGCGTTGGAGTAAAAAAAACTTCTTTAGTTATGGGTAAACACTCTGGAAGACATGCGTTTAAAGACAAACTATCAGACCTAGGTTATGCTGGTGTAACAGACGATGTAATCCAAACAGCCTTTGGAAAATTTAAGATTTTAGCAGATAAAAAGAAACATGTTTATGATGAAGACATTATAGCTTTAGTAGATGATAGTTTAATTAAAGAAAGTAATGTAATAAATCTAAAATCTCTAAAAGTCTTTGCTGGAACAGGGGAGCCTCAAAAAGCTGAAATGACTCTAGAAGTTTACGGTGATTTAAAAAAAGCTAGTGAAATAGGAGATGGTCCAGTAGATGCAATATTTAAGTGTATTAAAAAACTTTATCCTCATGAAGTTAAGCTGCAACTGTATCAAGTACATGCTGTAACAGAGGGAACCGATGCACAAGCAACAGTTAGTGTAAGAATTGAGGAAAAAGGTAAAACAACTGTTGGTCAAGCAGCAGACACAGATACCTTGGTAGCATCAGCAAATGCATATTTAAATGCTTTAAATAAAATGATTATTAAAAGAGAAAAAACTGCTCCGAAAGATTACGAGCAAGAAAGAATGAAAGGAATATAAATGTTTGGATTGAATAAAATTTCTAAAATGTGGTCTCAAGATATGGCGATTGATCTTGGTACAGCCAATACACTTGTTGTGGTTAAAGGTAAAGGTGTTGTGTTAAACGAACCTTCAGTTGTTGCAATTATAGAGGAAAAAGGAAAAAAATCAGTTTTAGCAGTTGGTGATGAGGCAAAAACGATGCTTGGTAGAACCCCTGGAAATATTTCAGCCGTTAGACCACTTAAAGATGGAGTTATTGCTGACTTTGTAGTTACCGAAGAAATGATAAAGCACTTTATAAAAAAGGTTCATAAAAAAAATGCTTTTGCCAATCCAAGAATATTAGTTTGTGTTCCCACTGGCTCTACTCCAGTCGAGAGAAAAGCTATTCAAGATTCAGCTTTAGCAGCTGGAGCTAGAAAAGTTCAGTTGATCGAGGAACCTATCGCAGCAGCAATTGGAGCCGGTCTGCCAATTTCTGAAGCCACAGGGTCGATGGTAGTTGATATAGGTGGTGGTACAACAGAAATTGCAGTTATGTCTCTTGGTGGTGTTGTTTATTCTAGATCTTTAAGAGTAGCAGGTGACGCAATGGATCAGGCTATTATTAGTTATATGAGGCAAAAATTTAATTTACTTATTGGTGAAGCAAGTGCAGAAAAAATTAAGAAAGAAATTGGAACAGCAATTGCTACTTCAGGAAATACTTATTTAATGAAAGGTAGAGATATTAGGTCTGGAACCCCTAGAGAAATAACTCTCAAAGAGGAGGATACTGCTGAAGCACTTAAGCCAATATTAGATCAGATGATGACAGGTATAAAAACAGCTTTAGAGAATACACCCCCAGAATTATCAGCCGACTTAGTTGATATGGGTTTAATTCTAACTGGCGGTGGAGCTTTATTAAAAAATATAGATAAATTAATTTCTAAAGAAACTGGTTTACCTGTTCAAATTGCAGATGACCCACTTTCTTGTGTGGCAGTAGGAACTGGAAAAGCATTGGAGCAAGAGGAATTATTTTCAACAATGTTATCGGAGTATTAATTTATTGTTATTTAAGCGATGGCAACAAGCAGAGATGATTTTGGTATAGCTATTCGCTCTGCGTTATTGCAGAGAGGAGCAAGACAAAAATTTTCTCTTTTTGTATTAATTTTAATTTCAATTTTTATTTTTGCATTAGACAACACCAATTTAAAACCAGTTAAAGCTTTCAGAAGCTTGATTAACGATGGAATTTATCGTATTTCAGCAGTTTCTTCATCTCCAATTAGGTTTTCATCAGCCACAAAGGATTTCTTTGTTAGACACGTATTTATTTACAAAGAAAATGAAAAACTAAAAGATGAGATTAGGCAACTAAAAGAACTCGAATTAAATACATCTTATTTAAGAACTGAAAATAAACAGCTTCAGGAAATAGTACAATTAGATAAAAAAACATCTTTTAGAACGGTAGGAGCAAAAATAATGTTGGATAAGAATAGTCCTTATCTTAACTCTGCAATAATTAATAAAGGAACAAACTCTGGAATTAAACTTGGTATGCCAGTTTTGAGCAAAGGACATTTAGTAGGAAAAATTGTCGAGGTAAACTATATCTCTTCGAGAATATTATTGTTAAACGATCTTAATAGTAAAATTCCTGTGGTATTATCACCAACAGGTGATCAAGCAATTCTTTCAGGTATAGGTAAGTTAGATCCAAGTTTAGAATATTTACCCAAAGATTTTAAAATTAAAGAAAACAAAAAAACTGGTTTACCTATTCAAAATGTAGTTTACACATCTGGTAAGGATGGGGTTTTGCTCTCTGGAATTTCTATCGGAGAAGCATTTGCAGAAGATGGACGTATAAAAGTAAAACTTTTTACTGATCCAAATCAAATTTTTTTAGTCAATGTAATATTAGACCAAGAAACTGATTTGGAGGCTATGTAAAATGGCAATAAATGTTAAGACATTCAAAAATAGCTTTTTACGAACTGCCCCATTAATTTTATTAATCTATATATGTATTTCAGAATTCCATACGCAATTTTATTATTGGAATATCTTTTCTTTCAACCTCCAATTTATAATAATTTATTATTGGATTTTGAGGGATCCTTCGATTCTAGGATATGGCTTTGTTTTTTTATCTGGAGTTATCAATGATGTGGTTTTGAGCATTCCTCTCGGGACTAGTTCTCTTTCTTTTTTGTTTGTTTCTCTGGTTGCAGCCTATGTAAGAAACGCTACAGTAAGAAGCTCTTTGTTTACAGACTGGTTTACTTTTATTGTTGCGATACTTGGCGGTAATCTACTCACATATTTTTTAATTAAAAATTTTAGCGAAATGAAAGTGGAATACATTTCAGTTTTTTACAACTCTATGTTTACATTTATACTTTATCCGGCTTTTTGGCTTATTTTTGAATTATATAAAAAAACTATATCTTTAAGGACTTATGATTAGATCAGGTGGGGAAAGTAAAATAAGATTAATAGGACGAAGAATGTTTATAATATCTGCAGCAAAAGCAGTTGTTGTTTTTGGCCTTGTTGGAAGATTAATTTCATTACAAATTAATGAAAGTAAAAAATACAAAACATTATCTGATAAAAATAGATTTAGAGAATGGAAATTTGCTTCCCCCCGTGGACTTTTTAAAGATTACTATGGTGTACAAATAGCCTCAAACAAACAAGTTTACCAGCTTCATATTGTACCAGAAAATTCGGAAAATTTAGAAGTTTTACTTTTTAGATTAAAGAATATTTTAAATTTATCTGAAAAAGAGATTTTTAAAATTAAAAAAAAGATAGGCTCCCAAAAACCGTGGGATCCAGTAATTATTTCAGATAATTTAACCTGGTCAGAGTTTTCAAGAATAAATTTATTCTTACACGAACTACAGGGAGCGGAACCAGTAGTATCCGTAGCCAGAATTTATGATGAACCTTCTTCTGTACATATAATTGGATATGTGTCTAAAGCCAGCAAAAGGGATTTGCAAAATAAAGAATATTTAAAAAATAGAATAGCTGCAGGTACTAGAGTGGGGAAAACTGGACTAGAAAACAAGTTAGACTCCCAGGTAATTGGTGAAGTTGGATATAAAAGATATGAAGTAAATGCCTTTGGAAAAAGAATTAGAGAGGTTTCAATTGATCCTGGAAAATCAGGAAAAAATTTTACTACTACCCTAGATTTAGAAGTTCAAAAACTTTCTTCTGAACTTCTCAAGGGAAAGTCAGGATCAGTATGTGTGATGGATATTTATAGGGGAGATATTATTTCTATGGTGTCATCTCCAGTTTTTGATCCAAATAAATTTGTACACGGCATTGATCAAAAAAGCTGGAACAATTTAATTAAGCATAGAGACAAGCCATTAATAAATAAGTCGATAGCAGGTCTTTATCCACCCGGATCTACAATTAAAACTTTAGCTGCAATTAGCGCATTAGAAAATGATGTTTTTAACCATAAAACAGTAATTCGTTGTACAGGTTCAATTGAGCTGTACGGAGAAAAATTTCATTGTTGGAAGAAAAAAGGACACGGTTTTATGGATATGAGAGAAGGTATTAAGCAATCTTGTGATATTTATTTTTATGAAGTTGCAAGAAAATTAGGTATAGACAGATTATCAGAAACTGCTCAAAAATTTGGTTTAGGCAAAAGAGTTTTAAATGGACTGGTAGAAGAAAGAAGTGGAGTAGTTCCAAACACAAGCTGGAAGAAAAAAAATCTTGGTAAAAATTGGTATCTTGGAGAAACACTGCACGCAGGTATAGGTCAGGGATACTGGCAATCATCACCATTACAATTATGTTTGATGACGGCTCAAATTGCAAATGGTGGTTATAAAATTGAACCAAGAATTGTTTTAGATGAAAATAATAATGATAAATTTAGTGATTTAAATCAATTCATTAAAGATAAAAAAACATTTTCGGACGATGTAGTTAGCCTTTATAATTTTATTGCCAAGTTTAAATATAAAAGTCTATTCAGAAATCCAGAAAATATAAAATTTGTTCAAGACGCCCTTTTCGGAGCAACGAATGAACCAGGAGGTACATCCTATGGTTCTAGACTAACTAAAAAAAACTTTATATTTGCTGGTAAAACTGGAACATCGCAAGTAAAACGATTTACTGCAAGACAAAGAGAACTAGAAGTAAAGAATGAAGATTTACCATACGAGGACAGAGACCACGCTTTATTTGTTGCCTTTGCTCCATACGAAGACCCGCGGTATGCTATAAGTGTAGTAATAGAACATGGTGGTTCAGGAAGTAAAGCTGCGGCACCAATAGCTAAAAAAGTCATCAAAAAAGTTTTAGATAGACATCCTTTAAGAGAAACCAAAAGAGAGAATGGAGAATTAGCATAATGTTTAAGCAAGGATCAATCCATTCACACTTAAGTTTAAGAGATAAAATATTTTCGTTAGATCTAGTTTTAGTTTCTTGCATTTTAATACTTGGTATAATCAGTTTCTTTGCAATGTATTCTACAGACGGAGGTGAATTTGCTTATCACACCAAGAGTCATATCGTAAGATTTTTTGTATTTTTCTTTTTATTTATTATAGTTTCTTTCTTTAAAGCAAATTTTTGGTATACATGGAGCACTGGAATTTACTTAGCTTTTCTTACTTTATTGGTGCTCGTCCAGTTGTTTGGTTTGACTGCCTCAGGGTCACAAAGATGGTTAAATCTTTATTTTCTAAATATTCAACCCTCAGAATTAATGAAGATAGGCTTAATTTTATTTTTGGCAAAATATTATCACCGGATCTCTTCTGGTGACGTAAATAGGTTTAAGTTTTTATTAAGCCCAATCATTGCATTGATGCTGCCAGTTTTTATGGTTCTTACTCAACCTGATCTTGGAACAGCATTTTTAATTGGAGCTGGGGGAATAGTCGTAATTTGGCTTGCAGGAGTCCAAATGAAATATTTTGCTTATCTTGGAGGAATTTTTTTAGCAATCACCCCTATTGCAATCTCTTTTTTAAAACCTTATCAGAAATCTAGAATTTTAACTTTCCTTGATCCAACTAGGGATCCTCTTGGGGCAGGGTATCAAATTACTCAATCCAAAATTGCTATTGGCTCTGGAGGATTATTTGGTAAAGGTTTTTTAAATGGATCACAAAGCTATCTAGATTATTTACCTGAAAAACATACAGATTTTATATTTACATTATTTTCTGAAGAGTTTGGGTTTTTTGGCTCGTGTATAGTTTTATTACTTTATATTTTAATTACTTGGAGAATAGTTTCTATCGGAAATATGCTTAGAGATACTTTTGGTAAGTTATTCTGTTACAGTTTTGCAACAGCTTTTTTTCTATATGTTGCTGTCAATATGGGTATGGTTTTAGGTTTGATACCCATTGTGGGCGCCCCTTTACCCATACTGTCATATGGCGGCTCTTCAATGATGGCAATGATGTTCGGATTGGGTATTGTAATGAGTTGTCGGATACATAAAGACGAGCACATTGGTTAATACAACTTTTAGTATGCTTTTTTCATAAAAAAATATCAATTCAGAGGTTGCATTATCGTTAATAATTTGCTTCAATTCAATTATGTTTGGATCCAAAAAACAGACCGCACCAAGACCGCTAAATGATAGCGGAAGATCTTTGATTAGTGAAACTTTTTCACTTGAAGGAACATTAAGAACTTCTGGCGCGATAGACATTGCTGGATTAGTTAAAGGTGCAGTGTACACAAATGATTTAATCATAAAGGAGACTGGATCAGTAATTGGACCAGTAGAAACAGATAGAATTGAAATTTACGGACATCTAGAAGGAAAAGTTGTGGCGAAGACAATTGTAATTGGAAATACAGCAGTTGTTAAAGGGGATATTTTATTTAGCGAAACTCTAAAAACAGAAGAAGGCGCAGATATCGCTGGCTATTTGAAAAAGACAGAGAGTACGAGTCTTGAAGCAGCTCAAGATGAATTTAAATTAGATTCTATTGAGACAAAAGATAAAGACAAAGATAAAGATAAGGCTAAAAAAGGCAGACCAAAAATAGTTGCAAGCAACTAGTTCTAAGCAGTACAATCTAACACAGTTTAATCTAAAAAATTTTAAGTTAAAATGATTTATGTCTTCGGATAAAGTTTCTTCTGTAGGGATAGTTGGGTGCGGTATTCAAGGAGTATGTATTGGTCTACAGCTATTAAAAAAAAATATTCCAACAACAATATTTGATCGAGAAGAACCCGGCTCAATGGCATCCTACGGTAATGCTGGACATTTTTCACCTTATGCAGTTCTACAATTAAATAGACCTGATATACTTTACGATGTTCCTAAAATGTTATTTAGTTCTAATGGACCTTTGGCCTTACGCTGGAACTATATTCCTAAGATGCTTCCCTGGATACTGGGATATTTAAAAAATTGTAATCAGAAATCAATGATGCATACAGCAAAAAATATGCATCAAATTTTAAATCTTTCAATGGAAGCTTATGAGGAAATTTTCCAAGAGATTGATACAACAAATTTAGTCGATCAAAAAGGAATAATATACATTTGGACAAATAAAAATATGAAAAGTAGAAATTTAGAAATTAAAGTAAGAGATGAATTAGGTGTAAAACAAAAAATACTTACAGTTAAAGAAATATTAGATTTAGAACCAAATTTAAAACCAGTTTTTGATGGTGGCTGCTATTATGACTACGCTTATCATGCGAGAGATCCTCATAAAATATTAAAAAAGATATTTGATTTGTTTATTAGTAAAGGAGGAAAGTTTATTAAAGAAGACGTAAATTCTATTAAACAACTTCAAGAAAACGAAACGCTTATTAAAACTGACACAAGAGAATATAAATTTGAAAAATCCGTTATTGCTTGTGGTGCTTACTCAAAAAAATTGACAGATCAACTTGGTGAAAATATACCGCTTGATACAGAGAGGGGATACCACGTTCACTTCAAGGGTATGGAAAATTTAATTAAAAGACCTGTTATTTTTCTAGACCGAGGTTTTGGTATGACACCAATGAATCAAGGATTAAGAGCTGTCGGGACCGTTGAGCTTGGGGGTTTAAAAAATCCTTTATCCAAAAAAAGAATTAATTATGTCGTTAATTGTGCCAAAGAACTTTTACCACAATTAAATGATCATCAAGATGAGTGGTTGGGTTTTAGGCCGACATTACCAGATTTTCTTCCAGTAATTGGACCATCAAAGAATAATAAAAATATTATCTATGCTTTTGGACATCAACATTTGGGATGGACGTTGGGAGCAATAACTGGAAAAATAGTTTCTGGAATTCTTTCTAATGAAAAAACAAATTTAGATTTATCTGCCTATAGTTCGTCGAGGTTTAACTAAATGATCAAAGTCGCAGTGCTGGATGATTATCAAAATATTTTTAAAGAATTTATTGATATTAGTCAGCACAAAGAAAAGTTTGAATTCAAAATCTTTACAAAACCTTTTGAAAATGAGGATGAAGCGATATTAGAGCTAGAGGGTTTTGAGGCTATTTTAGCAATGAGAGAAAGGACACAAATTTCTAAGAAACTTATATCTGGTATGAGAAATCTTAAATTTATAATGACAAGCGGGATGAGAAATAAGGCAATAGATTTAGATGAAGCAAAGAAGAGAAAAATTATTGTTTGTGGAACTGAAATCAACTCTAATCCAACTGCTGAAATAACCTGGACCTTAATATTAGGACTTATGAGAAATGTCAGACAGGAGATAGATAATATGTTTCAAGGGTATTGGCAAAGTACAATCGGTTTGGAATTAAAAGGTAAAATATTAGGTATAATTGGTTTAGGAAAAATTGGATCCCAAGTAGCAAAAATTGGCCAAGCGTTTGGTATGCAAGTCGTAGCTTGGAGTGAAAATTTGGATTTAAATTTGTCAGAAAAAATGGGAGTTTTACCTATGACCAAAGATGAATTGTTAAAACAATCCGATATTATTTCTTTGCACGTAGTATTTGGGGATAGATATAAAAACTTAATTAGTAAAAAAGAATTTGATATGATGAAAAAAACTTCCTTTTTGATCAATACTTCTAGAGGGCCCATTGTAAACGAAAAAGATTTAGTCAAAGCGTTAGAGGACGATAATATTGCCGGAGCTGGTTTGGATGTTTATGACATTGAGCCGCTGGCACAGGATCATAAACTTAGATTTTTACCCAATGCTTTTTTATTGCCTCACTTGGGATATGTAACTGAGGAGAATTATTCTAAATTTTATAGTCAGATGATTGAAAACCTAGAGTCGTGTTTAGAAGGTAAACCAAAAAGAGTATTAAGTTAAGAATTACTCATTTCGACCTCAAAGTTTCAGGTGTTTAATTTCAAAATAATAAGGAAAATCAATACTTTTTAAAGACATCAATTTCTAGTTGTATTAAACTGCATTATTTCTGTATATTTAGCAAAAAGTTTGTGATTGATTCGTTTAGGGGACGAGTTTTTTTATGGGAAGTATGAGAGTATTATTATTAATAATTTTTGGAATGTTATTAACAGGCTGTTATACAAGCTCTTTAACAGTCGTTGGTCCAGCTACGGGTATAGCATCAGGTAAACTTACTGAAACTGCAGCATCACAATCAATTAATTATGTAGTTAAGAAACAAACTGGCAAAGCTCCTATCGAATACATTTTAAGCAAAAATCAAATTGATAAAGTTGAGACTGCTAAAGACAAAGTAAATCCTTGTGCTAAAAATAAAGAGTTTTGCTCAATTGTAAAAAACAGAGTAAAAAAAGTACAAAAACAACTTATGGGTATAAATTTACAAGCAAGAATAGAAAAAACACATAAGCAAGTATTCTCCAAACCTACGAATAATTAATTAATAGTTAAACACAACTTTAAGTTTATGTTTCACGTGAACCTTGTTCACTTTTGACAAACTAATCACTTTTAAAATCCTCAACTTATGCTATGTCAATTCAGTATGAAAAAATTAATTGGACTTTTAACAATACTTTTTTTGTTGCCAGGATGTTATCAAACATCAATTTCACCAATGATGGTTGCTGGACCGATAGCGGGTGCATCTCAAGGTAGATTGGTTTCCTCGGCATTATCTACAGGATTTAATTATGTGGTTAAAGAGGAAACTGGAAAATTTCCTTACCAGCACATAGTAAAAAGGGAGACAGAGAAAATTGTTAATAAAGTCGTTTCGGTTGAAAAGACAATTATTAAAGCCTCAAAAGATATCAAATCCAAATTAGATCAATCCCCTAAAGTAAAGAGTAAGGCAGTAAATCTATACAATTCAGTGACCAAAATTAAAAAAATAGCTAAAGAAACCTTCGTAGCTAATAAGCCTCGTTATTCTTATTTGATAACAGAAAAATAGACCTATTTTAATCATTTAAATCTTCCTTTAGTTATCATATTCTTTAAATATGAAATCAAAAGTTAAAGTAGTTGTAATCGGTGGAGGAGCTGTTGGTGTAAGCACACTTTATCATCTAGCCAAAAAAGGTTGGTCAGATGTCGTGTTAGTCGAAAGAAAAGAACTTACCTCTGGTTCAACTTGGCACGCCGCTGGTTTATTGCCACTTTTTAATATGAGCTATTCAGTTGGTCAGCTCCATAGGTATGCAGTTCAATTATATAAATCTTTGGAAAAAGAAACTGGAAAGAAAGTAGGGTTCAGTGTTGTTTCAAATATCCGCTTAGCTCAAACCAAAGATCGAATGGATGAATATCACCAGTACGCAGGAGTAGCCAAAACAATCGGAGTTAACGTAAAATTTTTAAAACCAGAAAATGTAAAAGAAATTTGGCCCCTTTGTAACATTGATGGATTGGTTGGAGCAATACAACATCCAGAAGATGGTTATATTCAACCAGCAGATCTTACCCAAGCATTAGCAACAGGAGCAAGAAATCTTGGAGCAGAAATTTATAGGAACACAACAGTTCTCGGAATTAAACAAACAAAAGATGGATGGACAGTAGAAACAGATAAGGGAGAAATTTTATGTGAACACGTTATTTCTTGCAGTGGAAACTTTGCGAGACAAACTGGACATATGGTTGGAATAGAAATTCCAGCAATTCCAGTTGAACATCAATATATTGTAACAGAACCTCACCCAGAGCTTCAAAAAAGAAAAAAAGAAGGCAAACCAGAAATGGGAGTCTTAAGAGACAGCGATAATTCTTGGTATATGAGAGAAGAAGCCGGAGGATTTATTTTAGGACCATATGAAAAAGGTGCCCCATGTTGTTATGTAAATGGCCCATCAAAAGATAGTGAATACGAATTATTTCAAGAAGATTTGGATCGATTAGCTCCCCATATTGAAGGAGCAATAAAAAGAGTTCCAGCTTTTGCAGAAGTTGGAGTTAAAAAAGTTTATAATGGTGCAATCTGTTATACCCCTGATGGAAATCCTATCGTAGGTCCGGCCCCGGGATTAAAAAATTTTTGGATTAATGACGGTCATAGCTTTGGAATAACAGCAGCAGGGGGCGCAGGTTGGCAATTGGCTGAATGGATCGTGGATGGAGAACCAACTATAGATATGCTTGGCGTAGATCCAAGAAGATACGGATCTTACGTAACTAAATCTTATTTAATGGAAAAAAATGAAGAAGCATACGCAAATGTATTTACAATTCATTATCCTGATGAGGAAAGAGAAGCAGGAAGACCGCTAAGACAGGCTCCATGCTATGATCGTTTAAAAAAATTAGGTGCTGTCTTTGGACAAAAATTTGGATGGGAAAGAGCTAATTTTTTTGCAACAGATGGTGACAAACAAGAAGACGATTGGTCTTTTAGAAGATCAAACTGGTTTAAGAGTGTAGAAAAAGAATGTAAAAACGTAAAAGAGAATGTTGGATTATTAGATATGACTGCATTTGGAAAATGCAGAATTAAAGGACCAGGAGCAGAAGAATTTTTAGACAAGCTTGTAGCAAATAAATTACCAAAAAAAATTGGTCGGATAAATCTTTGTCACGCCCTTAATACAAAAGGTGGGGTACATTCAGAATTCACAATAATGAGAGAAGCCAAAGATAGTTTTTATTTAGTATCAGCTGGAGCTTTTCAATGTTTAGATCATGATTGGATACATAAATGGATGCCAAAAGATGGTTCAGTTCAGTATGAGAATTTAACCAACAGTATGGGAGTGCTTGTTGTCTCTGGACCAAAAGCAAGAAAACTTATGCAAAAAGTTTCTAAAACAGATTTTTCAAATGAAAAATTTAAATGGTTGAGTGCACAAAATATTAATATTGGTTTAGCACCTTGTAACGCTATGAGGGTAAACTTTGTTGGTGAACTTGGTTGGGAATTACATCATCCAATCGAATATCAAAATCATATATTTGATAAACTTATGGATGCTGGAAAAGAATTTAATCTTAAACCATACGGTATTAGAGCAATGAATAGTTTAAGAGTCGAAAAATCTTATAAATTAGTGGGTACAGAACTTTCAATTGAATATGCACCTTACGAATCTGGATTGGATAGATTTATTCATCCAAACAAAGGCGATTTTATTGGACGTGCGGCATTAGACAAATGGAGAGCAAAGGGCTTTTCAAATAAATTAGTAACTATGGAAATTCATGGTGTTTCAGATGCTGACGTTCTTGGAAATAATCCTATTTATGAAAATGGTTCTGTAATTGGTAGAGCAACCGGGGGAGATTACGGATTTAGATTAAAAAAATCTATTGCTCTTGGAATGGTTAAACCAGAGTATGCAAAAGTTGGACAAAAACTTAAAATAGATATATTAGGTAAAATGCATGAAGTTTCTATTATTGAAGACTCTCCTTACGACTCTGAAAATAAATTACTTAGAGCTTGAATGAAAATCTTAGTAGCTGTTAAAAGGGTAATTGATTACAACGTGCAAATTAGAGTTAAAGAAGATGGCTCTGGGGTTAATACTGATAATGTTAAAATGTCAACTAACCCACCAGATGATAATGCCGTTGAAGAGTCTGTAAAATTAAAAGAGTCGGGAAAAGTAAAAGAAGTTGTTGCAGTTACAATTGGAGAAGAAAAGGCACAAGAAACTGTTAGAAAAGCTTTAGCAGTTGGTGCTGACAGAGGAATTCATGTTAAAGCAGATACTTATATAGAGCCTTTGGGGATCGCCAAAATTTTAAAAAAAGTTGTAGAAAAAGAAAAACCAGATATGGTTTTTTTAGGCAAACAAGCAATCGATGATGATTGTAACCAAACAGGCCAAATGTTAGCTGCGATGTTAAATTGGCCTCAAGCAACTTTTTCTTCAAAAATAACTTTAAAAGATAAAAGTATGGAGATAGTAAGAGAAATTGACGAAGGTTTAGAAACAGTTGAGGTAAATCTACCAGCGGTAGTTACTTGCGATCTAAGACTTAATGAACCTCGATATGCCTCTTTACCAAATATTATGAAAGCTAAGAAAAAACCAATTGATCAAATGGTTGCAAAAGATTTAGGCGTAGACATTGCAAATAGAGTTCAGCAATTGAAAGTAGTGGAGCCACCAAAAAGAAAAGCAGGAATTAAAGTTGCAAATGTAGCGGAACTAGTAAGCAAACTTAAAAATGAGGCAAAGGTAATTTAATGTCAGTATTATTAATAGCAGAACACAATAATAAAAACCTTAAACCATTTACTTTAAATGCAATAACTGCAGCATCTAAAATTGATGCAGAAGTTCATGTTCTAGTAGCGGGCAGTGGATCAGAAAATGTGGCTAAAGAAGCTGCAGCAGTTCCTCTAGTTAAAAAAGTTTTACACTGCGATTCTCCTAATTATCAAAATTACTTGCCGGAAAACTTAGCCCCGCTTGTAACAAAACATTCTGAAAAATATGATCATATCGTTGCATCAGCAAATACATTTGGAAAAAACTTTATGCCAAGGGTTGCAGCTGCGTTAGATACTTCTCAAGTGAGTGATATTATTAAAGTAAACTCACCTGATACTTTTGTTAGACCAATTTATGCAGGAAATGCTTTTGCGACTGTAAAAAGTAACGATAAAAAAAGATGTGTAACAATTAGACCTACTTCATTTGAACCCGCAACGAAAACAGGAGGTTCAGCACAAATTGATAAAGTAGATGCAGCAGATGTTCCTAACTTTTCTAAATTTGTAAAAAGAGAAGAAACAAAATCAGAAAGACCTGAACTTGGAACTGCAAGAATAGTAGTTTCTGGTGGAAGAGGATTAGAAAGTGGAGAAAATTTCAAACTCATAAATGATATCGCTGACAAGTTAAATGCTGCAGTTGGTGCATCACGAGCAGCTGTCGATGCAGGTTATATAAGTAACGATCATCAAGTGGGACAAACAGGAAAAGTAGTTGTCCCAGATTTATATATTGCAGTTGGAATTTCAGGGGCCATCCAGCATCTTGCAGGCATGAAAGAGAGTAAAATAATTGTTGCAATCAACAAAGATGGTGAAGCTCCAATATTCAGTATCGCTGATTATGGTTTAGAAGCAGACTTATTCAAAGCCCTTCCCGAGTTCCTTTCAGAGTTAAACAAACTCAACACTATCCAAAAATAAATTTTTGTCTGGTTTTGTAATCCAATAAAACTTGAATTAATAAAGATGTTTTTGAAAGTCGATAAACATATTTTTTATACCTTCTGGATTTCCTAAATTTTTTTCTCCATCTAAGAGGGCTTTATATTTAAGTATTATTAAATCACTCAATCTATTAATATCTAATTCTTCAACACCGCCCTCAACATATTTGCTTAATACGAAATCTATAAATTCTTTTTGCTTATCATTTAGGCTTTGATAAATTTTATTCTCTGCTTTACTAACTCTTGTTGCTCTTGGAATAGGTTTCTTTTGATAAGCAATATATTCAAGCACATCAAATAAATCGCTATTTTCTGCTTCAATTAAAGTCTGAATTGATTTTAAATCTGGTTTAGCAAAACCATTATCCTCTAATTTTTTTAATAATGTATTTCTTGTAATAGGTGACGACCAAAGTTTTCTTAATTCCTCTTCACTTTTTAAGATACTTGGTAAAGTAATGGTATTAAATAGTTTCTTTATAAACTCTTCTGCAGTAACAGGTTGTCCTTGAAAATAGAATAGGGAAGTAGACATCGATTTAATAGTTAACTCTTTTCCTTCAGCAAGCTTAATCACTATTTTTTCTCTTGGAGGTTTTGGTTCTGGCGGTTCTTCACCTCCACCTTCCTCACCAGGTTCAAAAGGTTTTTCTGGTTTTTCCTCAGGCGGTTCTTCAGGAATAGGTTCACCATCCCATTCAGGGTCTGAAAAGTTTGCAGAAGCTCCAACAAAATCAACTATCGTGAAATAAAACTTATCTTCAAATAATCTTGTTCCTCTACCAATTATTTGTTTAAATTCAATCATGTTGTTTACCGGTCTCATTAAAACTATATTTCTTATATTTAGTGCATCAACACCAGTACTTAGTTTTTGACTAGTGGTTAAAATGGTTGGTAATGTTTTTTCATTATCTTGGAATTGTCTAAGATGAGTATCTCCTGTTTTGGTATCTTTAGCTGTTACTCTGACACAATAGTCTGCAGGTGGATTCACTGAAACTTGATTAATTAAATCTCTTACCATTCCAGCATGAGCAATACTTGCACAGAAAACTAAAGTTTTTTCTTTTGGATTAATACTATCAAGCATCAACTTAACTCTTTTTTTTTCTCTTTCTTCTATAACAATTCTTTTATTAAAATCTTTTTCTTCAAATACTTCACCCTCATTTATTTCTTCTTCACCAGATAGAACATCATCATCGCCTGTATAAACATATTCATCCATTGTTGTTTGAATTCTCTTAACTTTAAATGGTGTTAAGAAACCATCTTTAATTCCATCTTTAAGAGAGTATGTGTAAACAGGTTCACCAAAGTAAGCATAAGTGTCTGCATTAAATTTTCTTTTAGGTGTTGCTGTTAAACCAATTTGAACCGCTGATGAAAAATATTCCATTATTCCTCTCCATCTACTTTCATCTTTAGCTCCACCCCTATGACATTCATCAATAATTACTAAATCAAAAAAATCAGCAGGGTATTGACCAAAGTAAGGTTCTTTTTCTGGACCAGACATAAAGCTTTGAAATATTGTAAAGAAGATAGAACTATTTGTGGGAACAGAACCTTTTTTTCTAACATCACTAGGCGTAATTCTAAGCAAAGCATTCTCTTCAAACGCTCCAAATGCATTAAAAGCTTGATTAGCTAATATATTTCTATCAGCCAAGAATAATATTCTTGGTAGTCTTTTACCATCTCTTTGCTTATTCCATCTTGCTTGGAATAATTTCCAAGCTATATGAAAGGCAATAACTGTTTTACCAGTACCTGTTGCAAGAGTTAAAAGTATTCTTTGTTGATTGTCTGCTATAGCATCTAAAGCATTATTGATTGCTATTTCTTGGTAATACCGTGGTTCTCTAATGCCTTTAAAAGGCTCAAAATTTACAGAGTCAAACTTGCTAGACCATTCATTTTTTTCTTTAAAAGTTTTAATCCATAATTCATCAGGTGTTGGAAATTTATCAACCTCACCTTCTGAGGTGATAAACATTTCACCTTTTTCATTTTTAGAATAATTAATTTCATAAATTTTATGACCATTTGAAGAATAGCTAGTTAATAACTTTAATTTTTGTGCATAGTCTTTTGCTTGGCTAACACCATCACTTACATTAAATTCATCACTTTTAGCTTCAATAACTGCTAGTTTTCTATTCTTATAAATAAGAACATAATCAGCTCTAATAATACCTGCTCTTATACCTCCTGGTTTTATTTCACCATTTGTTATTTTGAATTCTCTTCTAACGAAACTGCCCTTAACATCTCCCCAACCAGCTTCTTTTATCTTTGGGTCAATTAATTCTGCTCTTGTCTCTGCTTCGTTCATGCTGCTTTATTTTGTATTTCTTGAGTAAGTATTGATGATTTTAGAGCTTCAAAACTTTGTTTTTGTTTTTTATAATTTATACGTAGCTTATGAAGATTATTTTCTATCTTTTCAAAGGCATTAACTATTTGGGACTGTTCGTCAACGGATTCTGGAAATCTAATCTTTAAATCTTTTATTGAAGAAAAAGAGATAACTGGCTGTGCAGCGTGACGTGCAAAACTCCGCATATTTATAGAAGATAATATCAGAGAAAGGAATTTGAGATTAAAATCGTATTTGTAAGAGTGGGTATACATTGCATTATCTGTTAACCAAATTTTCTCATTAACATAATGGACATTACCGCAATAAGCTCCAACTCTTCCAATCAAAACATTTTTCCCATCTAAATTAAAATCATTATGGTTTCCAGCAATTCCATTTCCACCATAAACTTTGATATTTCCTTCTGAATTCATTTTATTCTTTGGTAGAAATTTACCTGAACTAACTTTAAATAATGAGCCAAGTGGACTACTAATAAACTTACTATCATATCTATCAAGCAAATCTGGCAATATCTTTGATGTTACAGTTGTGGCTGCTTCTAATTTTTTATTATTTAACGAAATAGATTTATCAATCTCAGCAAATGCTGCCTCAAGTTTTGCCACTATTTGCTGTTGTTTTTCGACTGATGTTGGGTAAGTTATTTTTAATAATCTAAAATTTTTCATAGAAAGATTTCTTTGAGCCGTTCCTCTTCCAAGTTGGTAAATAGTGCTATTTAATGAAAGTATAGTTTTATCTAGAAAACCTTGTGATAAATCTTTTGTTTTAGGCGATAATGTTAATCCGCTATCATTAAGAAAAAACTTATCTTTAACAAAGCGCGTACATTGTTCTGACATAGCGAAACGTGAAATAACAACTCTATCTTGTCGATTTGTTTTATCTATAAAAAATGTTTCACCTCCACCTCCATACACTGGATAAACTGTTCCACTATCTTTTCTCCTAACAACTCTTGTTCCATACTCTATGTTACATATTTCATCTATAGTCGAAGTCTTCCACATCATAAAAATTCCTTAATTTTATTCAATGCTACAGAAGATTGTTTATCAAGTTCTTCTATCTCAGTCAGAATCTCTTTTGTTGTTCTGTTGTCTATTTCTTCAACCTTGTTAGGGTTTTGAACTCCTAAATCACACGTATCTTTGTTTATTTTTTCTATCTCCATAGTCCAACTATTGTCACTTAGCTTTTGTGTTTTGGCTAATTTAATAAAATCAGTTAAGTCATTATCATTTAACGAATTAGTTTTACCCATGCTCCTTCCCACATTGAGTTGGTAGTACCAAAGTTTTTTTGTTGGTTTTCCTTTTTCAAAAAATAAAACTACTGTCTTAACCCCAGTTCCAAGGAAAGCTCCACTTGGTAAATCAAGTACTGCAAATAAATTACATTCTTCAAGCAGTTGTTTTCTAAGTGCTATGCTTGCGTTATCTGTATTACTTAAAAAAGTATTCTTAATAACAACACCGCATCTTCCTCCAGCTTTTAATTTTTTTATAAAGTGTTGAAGGAATAGATAGGCAGTTTCTCCAGTTTTAATCGGAAAATTTTCTTGGATTTGTTCTTTTTCTTTTCCGCCAAAGGGAGGGTTAGCAAGAATAACATCAACTCTATCTTTGTTTTGTATTTCTTGAATATTATCTTCTAAAGTATTTTTATGAATAATATTAGGACTTTCAATTCCATGAAGTATCATATTCATAATACCAATAATGTAAGCTAAAGTTTTTTTTTCAACTCCATAAAATGATTTTGATTGAAGTATTTTAAGCTCTGAAGTGGTCAGAGATTTTAATTTACTCATATGCTCAAATGCTTCAACTAAAAATCCAGCACTACCAACAGCTCCATCATAAATAGTTTCTCCAACTTTGGGATTAATTACTTTAACAATGGATTTAATAAGTGGTCTTGGCGTGTAGTATTCGCCTCCATTACGACCAGCGTTACCCATGTTTTTAATTTTTTCTTCATATAATGCACTTAGTTCATGTTTTTGTTTATTGCTTCTAAACTGAAGATTATCAACTTCATCTATTACTCCTCTCAGAGTATAACCATCTTGAAGTTTATTCTTAAGTTCTGAAAATATTTCTCCTATTTTGTATTCAAGAGTATCAAAGCTTTCTGCTTTATTTCTAAATGAAGAGAGATAAGGAAATAGTTTATCATCAACAAATTTCTTTAAATCAGGGCCAGTAAGAATTTTATTAAAATCTACTTTTCCACCTTTTGTTTTAATAATTGCCCAAGAAGACCATTGATACTCTTTATCTAATACAGGTTTAAATTTCTTATTTTCTAATGATGCTTTTGTTTCTTTCTCTTTTTCATAATCATCTAACCATTTAAGAAACAATATCCATGAAGATTGTTCTGCATAATCTAGCTCAGTGCTACAACCAGCATCCTTCCAAAGGATATCATCAATATTTTTAAAAGTTTGTTCAAACATAGTTGCCCATAAGAAACGGTAAATAGATTTAATAACAAAGTATAAATAGATATGTAGTAAATTTATTTATAATAGTTTTCTAAAAATTCTGAATATTTTGCTCCATAGAAAGTTACTGTTAATTTATCTACATATTTAAATTCCTTACTGTTATCATAGCAGATAATTTCTATCTCAGCCCCACTGCTCGTTGGCTTTAAAAAAAACGAGACCTTTGAGAATTTACTTTTACCAGTTTTATCACCGGGATGGAGACCTTCAGATGTCCGTTTTTCATCA
Organism: uncultured Pelagibacteraceae bacterium; assembly: GCA_902587295.1. Lineage (GTDB taxonomy): Bacteria > Pseudomonadota > Alphaproteobacteria > Pelagibacterales > Pelagibacteraceae > Anoxypelagibacter. Next base: position 60,099 of record CACIKS010000002.1, read on the forward strand.
AAATTGAATGACTTGTCTAGATCAAAGGCAATTTCACTCATTTTCTTTTTACATGCATTGAAGTTATCTGGGAAATTTATCATTCCATCAATACCAATAATAACAAATCTTGAATCATTTTTTTCAAAATGAATTTGTACACTGTCATAATTTTTAAAATAAGGTTTTTTGAAAAGCACAATATGATTAACTTCATTTTGATTTTTGTATAATTCTCTTTCAAAGTGATAATTGTTTTTAATCTCCTTTTTACTATAAAATTTCAACAAACTATCCCCGATGCTCATTCCTTCAATCTGAAAGTCTCTTATATCTTCTGCATTTGACGATGTTACAAAACATAAGCTCAGAATGATGATGGCTAAAAGGTTTTTCATACTAATAAGCTTTGTTAGTCATCCATTTGTCAAACTCATTTGATACAATAGAAATTCTTAAATTATCCATGATATTATGTTTCTTTTTTGCAGTTTTTCCCCAAGTAACACACTGCAACCAAACCTGTCCATCATTCAAAATAAAATAAGTTTCATGTCTTATAGCTTCCGGATCATAGTCTTCTTGACCAACAATATCCCTACTATATTTTTTTGCGTTCTTAAATAATTTGTCAATTTCAATCTCAATAGAATTTTTTTTCTCTTTGCATAATTTTTCTGACTCAGGATAATATATAGATGATTTACCGAATATCAGTGCTCCACTAAAACCATGTATCTGATAATTGTTATCATTATTTTTTAAATGGAACTGCATAACAGGATATTCTTTAAATTTTTCACTCCAAATATCTAAAGTATAAAATTCATTATCTTTATAAGTATATTTACGTGAAGAAAGAATAGTATTTTTATCAACAAATTTTAATAAACTATCCCCAACACTTATTCCTTCAATCTGAAAGTCTCGGATATCATTCGCCTGGGATGGGGTTATTAAAAACAAACCCAGAACCAAGATGGCTAAAAGTTTTTTCATGAGACTCATCTTATCCGGACTCAATGGCGGACTCAATAAGGACTCACCCAGTAAAGAAATAGCCGTTTTTTATGCTCTAGAATTGTTGTATATCGTTAGAAGGTTAAGGGTACCTGGCAACAGAACGCCCCTTACAACTTAAGAGTTTTCTGAATTAAACAAACTCAACACTATTCAAATATAAAAGTCATTGCACTTTGTAAATAAAATGGCTACTTTAAATAGGGGATATAATGGAATTTATTGCGCTAATATTTTATGCTGCAGCAGTTATAGACTTTGTTACGTCTTGGTTAGGTTATAATTTGACTTACTTTTTAGGAGAAGCTTCTCGTTTTTCTCCAATTATTTTAGGTGGTATAGGTTTTGTTATTCAAAAATTAGGTGAGTCGGGTGGTGCAGGTTTAAGACAATCCGAGGAAGATAATTTGCCAGAACAGTATCGAACAAAATCAAGAAAAAAAACAAAGAAGAGTAAGTAAAAATAAAAAAAAGAGAAGTCTAAATTTATCTCATAGCTGCCCATGAGAAAATGTTATTGCAATGGGTTTATTTGTAGTGTTCGTTTAACAGAAAGTCTGAAAATTCTTTGGTTAAGATCGCTATTGTTAAACTATTATTTTCCCAATTTTTTTGTTTTGAAAATTCTTCTGTCATATCATAGCAAGCAACTTCTGCGAAGCCACCGCTTTTTAACCAAAAATACACATTATGAATTTTACTTTTTCCTGTCGGATCTGCTGCATAAGATCGTTCTTTAGCATCTACTTTTTGGGAATTTATAAATATTTCTGATAATCCTTTAATTGCTTTTTCATATTCTATTTTACAATCTTTTATATTTTTAAAAATTTTTAATCCTCTTATTCCATAAATTTTATATTTTTTGTCCTTTGGTTTGTAAATGAAATCCATTGTATCATAAGAATCGGAATTAACAGGTATTGTTATACTTAGAAATTTTTTATCTTTATAAAAATCTTTAACACCGTTATTTATTTCCTCCTTACTAAAATGATCCAGCGCACTATCCCCAACACTTATTCCTTCAATCTGAAAGTCTCTTATATCATCTGCCTTTGACGAAGTTATGAAGTATAAGCTCAGAATGATGATAACTAAAAGTTTTTTCATTTTAATTGGCTGTTTGTAACCATTCATCAAACTCTGGACTATCAATCGATACTAAAATGTATTTATCTTTTGAAAAATCATCGTTCCAGTCGTAGCATACTAAGTCAATTGTACCTGTTCTGAAATAATAGTTTACTTGTTTAACCCAACTTCTTTTAGTTTTATCAGCCTCGTGCAAACGTTTCTTGCCTTCACGTCTATTTGCATTTGTAAATATTTTTTTTAAATCTTTATCAATTTTCTTTTGTTTTGTGAGACATTGGGCCATATTATCAAAAAATAATCCTCCACTAATTGCATAAATCATGTATTTTTTATCATTTTTCATAAAGACAACTTGGACGTCTTTATAAGTTTCGAAAGAATTTAATACTAACTGCGCATCATAAAATTTTCCGTCTGAATTTGGATAACTATTTTTTCTAATACTTTTTTTTATTTTCTCTTCACTAAAATAGTTTAATGCACTTTCATAGAGGCTCATTCCTTCAATCTGAAAATCAGTGATATCATCCCCTTGTGATGGCGTTATTAAGCATAAGCTTAAAACTATAATGGCTAAAAGTTTTTTCATTCAAAGGGTTTGCCAGTTAGAAACTTGGTAAACTTATCGGAGGTTAAAGCGATAGTTAGGTTATCACCCCACCCTTTGCTTTTAGTAATTTTGTCTGACCAATCAACACAATAAAGGTCAACAGATCCACGATCTAAAAAAAAAACATATCCATAAGTAAAACTTTCACCAGATTTATCGGCACCGTGTGGAGCGTCATGCTTAGTATATTTAATGTTTATTATATTATCTTGCAAAGTATTTAAAATTTTTCTCATTTGTATTTTGCAATCCTCTGTGCTTCTTTTAGTAAAATTAATTTTTCCACTAACCCCATGAATTTCATATTTTTTGTCATTAGGCTTGAAGCTTACTTGCACACGGTCATATTCATTTGGAATAATTGGCAAAGTAATGCTCATAAACTTATTGTCTCTATATTTGTATGCAGTTTTTTTTTGTTTTTCAATCTCACTTTCGCTTAGGTAATCTAATACACTTTGCCCAAGACTTACTCCTTCAATTTCAAAGTCTCTAATATCATCCGCCTTCAAGTGGTTTGTTAAAAGTAAACTAAAAAATAATATTGTTAAAAACTGTTTCATCTCTGCATGAATTTTATATAATCTTCAGAGGCAATACTAACGGCACCTGTATCATTAAAGCCGGTTTTTTTATCATATTGTGTGCACCACACTCTTACCATGCCCTTTTGAGAAGGAAAAGCATACCTGCTTACATGAGCCTTAGAGTTTCCCATATCTTTGTCTTGGTAATCAGCAACATAATCAATAAAATTTGCACCATTTAGAATTGTAGATATCTCTTTTACTACCTCATCTTTAAATTTTATACATTCTTGAAATCTATTTTCGAATTGTTTTACACCTTTAATAGAATGAATAATAAATTTTTTATCATCGACCTTTACATGAAATCCTAATTTTGAATATAATTCAGAATTTGTATTTGTGGCAAGAACATTAAAAACTCCTTTATCATAAGTAGTAATTGGAAAATTTGAAATTTCAGACTTTGTATAAAAATCTAATAAACTATCCCCAATACTTATACCTTCAATCTCTAAGTTTTTGATATCATCAGATTTGGCCCAAGTTTGAAAGCTTAAGGTCAAAAGATGCAAAAATAAATATTTTATAATTATAAATTTTTTCACCTCAAAATAGTAAACAAATATCAAATTTATTCAAATAATTATGGGGTTTCAAAAGAATGAATATATAATATAGTTTTATTTATGAAGAGATTCTTAGCAACCCTTTTGTTATTTGGAATATTGTTGAGCAATCAATATGCGTGGTCATCATGGATTACCAAAAAATCAGATACATCTGAAAAAGTGGAAAGCATAGAAAAAGAATACGCAGATGGTTTTATATCTAAATCAGAATGTAATAAACAAAAATCAAAAGTTCTTAAATTAAAAAAAATATCAGAAACAATATGTGACAACGTTAAAGTAAAAGTTGCACAATCATCATGGATAAAAAAAAAATCGAAAGAAGAAATTAAAAAAGAAAAATCAAATTACATACAAAAAAAAGAAAAAGAGACAAAAAAGGAATTTGTAAAAAAAAAAAAGAATTTATCAAAATCTATTAAAAAATGGATTTCCAAGAAAAAAACTAAAGATAAACGGCATTTTAATTCTGTAGCGCAACTACCTAAATCTGATTACTATTTTACTGCTGTTGACGGAAGTGGAAACACATTTATTGGTTATTTAAATGGGAATGAAAATGAAGACAGCATAAGTGTAAGCGGCCAAAGTATGCTCAAAATTTCAGATGGAAAAGCTTTTCAAAATAATAAAAAAACACAGTGTGATGTTCGATCAGAAATTTTAAAAGCGGATAAATTAATATTTAATGGTGTAGTAATTATAAAGTGTCCAACAAAAGAATTTATTGGTAGTTGGACCCAAACAGGTTCAGAAGGTTTTGGTATTGCTACCTCTGAGAAAACTAGACTTGAATTCAATTTTTCACAAAGTAAAAAAATAATAAATGCAAAACATACTGAAAATAAAACTAAGACAAAAATAGTTAAAAAAGACATTCAAAGTGAAAAAATCAAAGATAGTATTTGTCCAGAGATAAAATTAGTAGATAATAATCAGGTCTTTAATAGTTCAGATTGTAAGACTAAAGTTGCGAAAATTCAGGTAACAGATGGAAATTTTTCTTTGATTGGTTTTGCTACAGACAACGAAGAAGTCCAACGCTTTTCAGTTGATGGTAGACCAATTAAGCTTAAGTCTGATGGAAGTTTTAAATACAATGGAAAAACAAATTCATCGAAAGATGTTTATCTTGTTGCTACAGATAAATTTGGAAAAATAACTGAATTGAAAGTAATTATAGAAGTTTTATCACAAAAAGAAAAATTCATTAATAAACAAAAATATTACGCTTTATTAATTGGCAATAGCAAATATCAAAAATGGGATAATTTAACGTCACCCGTTAATGACATTGATAAAATTGCAAACACACTAGAAAAAAAATATAAATTTCAAAAAGTGAAAATTTTAAAAGATGCATCTAAAGATGAAATTATAAATGCATTTTATGACATGCAGGAAATTGTTGGCAAAGACGGCAATTTATTAATTTATTACTCTGGTCACGGTATGACTATAACAAGACAAGGAAAAGAAAAACATTTTTGGATACCCGTTGATGGCACCAAAGAGTACAAAGGAGGTGGTAGAAGTTGGTTATCCACGTCTTTTGTAAAGGACCAAGCAGACACACTATTAGCTTCGAAAGTTTTAATAATGGTTGATAGCTGTTTTTCTGGAACCTTTGTTTCAAAAGGTAGCCACAATTTAATTACTGAAGAGGAAAAAAGTATTAACAAACTGAATTTTTTAAAAATGAATGTTAATCGTATTGGACGAGAATATATTTCTTCAGGAGCAAATCAACAAGTTGAGGATACAAATGGAGGAAAATATTCTGCTTTTGCAAAAGTTTTCATTCAAAGTTTAGAAGATAATAATGGTCATTTATATTCTAAGATACTTCACGCAAAAATACATGAATATTTAAATCCACTGACTGGCCAACAAGCGCAATATAGTTTTATTAAGAATGCAAACCATAGTAAAGGGGTTTTTGTTTTTTCAACAAGGTAGTTTTAGGATTATGAAAGTTTTTATTTTATTTTTTACTATTGTTTTTTTTCTACAACATGTCCAAGCAGCAGATAATAAATTTAAAAGAATGGACAAAGCAAATAATATGAAAAAAGTAAACATTACTGTTGGTTTTACAAATATGATCAGTAATGAGAAAATTAAAACTCTTAATAATGAACTATCCGAGTACAAAAAAATTTCAAATCATATTTCAGACAAAGAAAAACCAGCTACAAAGAGAAAAAAATATAAAGGCTTAAGTCAAAATATTTACAGAAATAATGCAGGCAGTGTGGTTTACATTGGCAACCCATCAGCAAAAGGAACGGGTTCTGGTTTTTTAATAAATAAAGAAGAGGGTTTGATTTTAACGAATTGGCATGTAATTGATGGAGCTAAAAAAGTATATGTCTGGTTCAAACCAGAAGATCCAAACAAAATGGACGAGGATTTATTAATCAATGAACCAAGAATAGATGGAACTGTAATTAAGAAAAATAAAAGCAAAGATCTAGGTTTAATTAAAGTTTTGCGTGTTCCTAAAAATGCTAAGGCTCTTGTAATAAACAAAAAAATATATGTCGATGTAGGATCAACGGCATATTCAATTGGTCATCCGAGTGGTCTAACCTGGACTTTTAATTCTGGAATGGTGACTCAAGTCAGGAAAGGTTTTAAATGGAGATATAAAAACTCTAGACATTTAGCAAATGTAATTCAGCACGAAGTTCCCACAAACCCAGGTAATTCAGGTGGACCATTATTTAATGAAAGGGGACATGTAATTGGAGTTAATTCTTTTAAAGATTCCAAAGGCGAGGTGATAAACTTTTCAGTATCAATAGATGAGGTTGATAAATTCTTAAAACAAAAAATAATTGAGAAAAAGAAAAGTAAATACATACAAAAAAAATCTAAGCAAACTTGGATACAAAAAAAATCAAAGAAAGAAAATAGTAAAACAGAACAAATAAAGAAAATATTTCCTAACGCAAAAATTCATGATGAGAATAAAAATGGAACAACTGACACATGGTTCGTAGATAAAAATAAAAATGGAAAAATAGATAGAGCATTCATTGATGATAACGAAGATGGAATTATAGAAGCGATATTAGTTGATAAAGATGAAAACGGAAAATGGGATTTTCTATTCGTTGATAAAGATCTTGATGGAAATCCAGATGAAGCATTTATTGATGAAGACCAAGACGGTAATCCCGATGTAGTTGCATACGATTACAATCAAGATGGTGAATGGGATAAATTTGAAAATGTTGGTTAATTTTTTTTTTTATGCTTTTTAAACGATCATTAATATATATAAAATTTTCTTTTATTATATTTTTTTTTTCAACTACATATCTTAATGCAGGAGTAGATAATTGTGATAGATTTGGTCAAGCTGTAGAGGATAAAAAAGATTTTAATTATCCAACAAAAACTATTAACGACCTTGGTATTTTCTTTCAAAAAAAATTTACTATTAACGGAGTAGAAAAAATTATAAGAGATATAAATAATTATCCTATAATTTATTTTTCGTTATATGAAAAAGATAAACTAAAAAATGGTACTGTAATAAAATCAATTAATAAAAATAATTTATCAAAAATTTCTGATGAAGAATTAATTCTTTTAATTAAAAAAATCAATTATGGCAGTATAGAATATTTTAAGACATCAAGTAATACCGACTTAGTTAAAATTTATGGAAAAGATTACGGGGGTATTTTCTTTTTAGTCGATCAACTATTTATAAATACAATAGGGGAAGTTGATGCAAAAAAAGGTTTTTTCACAATGAATTATGATTATAAGCTGATATATGATCGACCGGATTTAAAATCTGAGGGAGTTTTGTTAAAAAATGACGAATGTACAATTAATACAAAATCATATGAAACAAAATTTAGCGATATTTACCGACCTGATAAAGAAATATTAATAAAACAATTTGATAGGGACCGGGATAAGATAGAAGAAACTTTTGGATTTTATAATGAGAACGGTAATACTTATTTATTTCAATCTATTAAAGGTACGTCGAAAATAAGAGCAAAATTTAATTTTTCAAAATTTCCATTTGATACTCAACCATTAAAAATTCAAATTATTTCATCTTTAAAAATAAATGAAGGGAATGAGACAACACAGATTTTTCCAACATCATCATTATTTAAGAACATAAAAAATTTTAAAGAAAACAATTTTCTTGAAGAATGGAAAGTAAAAGACTTTGAAATTTCAAATAATTTAATTAATTTAGATAATAATAAATATGACTCTTTAAAAATTTCAATAAATGTAAAAAGGAATTCTAATTATTATATTTTTAAAATAATAATTCCTGTTTTGTTAATTTTAGCAGTTGCATGGAGCGTTTTATGGATTCCGCCTAAAGAAGAATGGGTCGAGTCAAGGTTAACAACGTCGATTGTAGCCCTGTTATCTTTGATAGCTTATAACTTTGTTTTTTTAGATGATATTCCAAAATTAGATATACTTACCAGTTTAGATTTATTTATACTCTTATCTTATTTATTCTGCGCAATACCGATTTTTACAACAATTTTTCTAAGTAGATTATTAGATAAAAGTCCGAAAAGAGCTTACACAAGAAATAAATCTATAAGAATTTATGGAGGAACAATTTATATTATTTTTAACGCCTTCATTTTTCTACCAATTTAAAAAATAATATTGTTAATAATTTTTTCATATCAAGACTCAATTGAGTTTAAAATTCCAATATACCAATCTCTCAATTTTATCATTTCATTAGTGGGTTTTTTGTTATATTCGTTAATCTCATCTAATAATTCCTCAGGCATAGTGCTACCCCTGTTCGAGGACGTTATCCACTGCGATGTGCTTAATTCCCAATACTGTTTTGCTTTTACTAGGTCTCTTTTGACACCGCCTAATCCTGAATAATAGAAAAAACCAATATTATAACTTGCAATTGTAAATCCTAAATCCGAAGCTTTTTTATTCCAATCAAATGCCTCTTTATCATTCTTATTCATAATTTTTCCGGTAAAACTCTCCCAGCCTAAAGTTGTCATAGCGTTGACCTGATCTTGCCAAGCAGCCTTGTATAAATAATCAATCCCTATACCTATATTTTTTTTATCTGGAAAAATACCGGCCCGTGGCATTCCATATAAAAAAATATGTCCTATATCATTTTGTGAAACCGCATCACCCGAATCTGCTTTTTGTTTCATTTCAAGCAAGTATGCAGGTAAACTATCATCCGCTTTTATATTATTTGCAAAAATACTATTTAGACTTATTAAAGTGACAAAAAGTACTATAAGTAACTTTTTCATAACTAAAATTTTATGTTATAGTTTTTTTAATGTCTAGAGAGACAATGCAATACGATGTGGTTATAGTTGGTGCTGGTCCTGCAGGATTATCAACCGCAATAAGACTAAAACAGCTAAATCAAAAGTTGAATATTTGTATACTTGAAAAAGGATCTGAGGTAGGTGCGCATATTTTAAGTGGAAATGTTTTAGAAACAAGAGCTCTTGATGAATTATTGCCGAAATGGAAAGAGCAGGGAGCCCCTATTAAAACAAAAGTTTCTAAAGAAAAGTTTTTATTTTTAGGAAAAAAATTGTCTCTAAGCTGGCCCACTTGGCTTTTACCTGCTGTTCAAAAAAATCATAATAATTATATAGTAAGTCTTGCTAATCTTTGTCGTTGGTTAGCAGAACAAGCCGAAAAATTGGGAGTTGAAATTTTCCCGGGATTTCCAGCAAGTGAAGTTCTATATAATGATGATGGATCCATCAAAGGAGTAGCAACTTTAGATATGGGCCTAGATAAAGATGGAAACAAAAAGGATGGTTATCAAGAAGGAATGGAATTGCATGCAAAGGTTACTATTTTCTCTGAGGGTTGCAGAGGGCATTTAGGAAAAGAATTAATAAAAAAATTTAATCTTGATGAAGGGAAAAACCCTCAACAATATGGAATAGGTTTAAAAGAAATTTGGGAAGTAAGTGACGAACAACACCAAGAAGGTTTAGTTATGCATACTGCCGGCTGGCCTTTAGATAGCAAAACATATGGTGGAAGCTTTATTTATCACGCAGAAAAAAAACAAATTTATATTGGTTATGTGATTGGTCTTGATTACCGAAACCCTCATCTTTCACCTTTTGATGAGTTTCAAAGATTCAAAACCCATAAGGCAATTAGAAAAATGCTAGAGGGTGGAAAAAGAATTTCATTTGGTGCGAGAGCTTTAATTGAAGGTGGACTTCAAAGTTTACCTAAAATGTATATGCCAGGCGCCTTATTAGTAGGTTGTGATGCTGGAACTTTAAATATGCCAAAGATAAAAGGAACACATACTGCAATGAAGAGCGGGATGATTGCAGCAGAAACTATTATTGAGCATTTTAAAAACAAAAGAAAATTGTCTTACTATGAGGAGTTATTTAAAAAAAGTTGGGTGTATCAAGAGCTACATTCCGCAAGAAATGTAAAACCAAGCTTTAGTTGGGGTTTGATTTTAGGAATTATTTTTACAGGTATCGACCAAATACTTTTTAGAGGTAAATTACCATTTACACTTAAACATAAATATGCTGACCACGAAGCATTAAAACCTTCAGCCCAAATGCCTAAAATAGAGTATCCAAAACCCGATGGTAAACTAACCTTTGACAAAACAAGCTCTGTTTATTTGACAGGTACTAACCACACAGATAATCAACCCGTACATCTAAAATTAAAAGATCCTAATTTGCCAGTAAGCTATACTTTAAGTAAATATGATGAACCTGCTCAACGATACTGTCCTGTTGGAGTTTATGAAATTCAACAAGAAAAATTTGTGATAAATTCTCAAAATTGTATTCACTGTAAAACTTGCGATATTAAAGAGCCCTCTCAGAATATTACTTGGGTTGCCCCGGAGGGTGGCGGTGGACCTAAGTATGGCAATATGTGATGACAAAAAATAAAGTTAGTTCAGCTATGTTTTTTGTTTTATTAGCTGGGTTAATCTGGTCTTTCGGACCTTTGGTAGTAAGAAACATTGATAATGCTGAAATAATTCCTTGGCAGTACTCTTTAATAAGAGGCTTTGTGATTTTTTTAATTTTAAATGTCTATTTGTTTTTAAATGAAGGAGGTAAATTTACAGATAACTATAAAAGAATTGGTCTTTCAGGATTAATTGGTGGGATATGTCTTGGTATCGCTAATATAACCTTCGTATTTTCAATAACCACAACTACAGCCGCAGTTACTTTAATGATGTTAGGGGCGATGCCTTTTATTGCAGCTTTACTAGCATTTTTTTTTTTAAAAGAGACAATTTCAAAAAGTACTCTAATCGCTATGATAATAGCAGCAACAGGAATAATTTTAATTTCTTTTGACAGCAAAGAAACCGGAACATTATTTGGTTTAATCAACGGATTAATATCATCATCAGCTTTTGCAGGATTTACAGTTTCCCTTCGATGGAGGAAAAAAACTCCAAAACTTACAACGGTATCTTTAGGTGGAATTATTGCAGCGAGCATTTCAATTATTGTTTTATTTTTTTATGATAGCAATATTTTAATATCATTAAAAAATACTTCTTTATCGGCGTTACATGGATTTTTAGTTTGTTCTGCTCTTATTTTGTATTCTTCGAATGCAAAATATTTACCTGCAGCAGAACTTACACTTTTATCTTTAACAGAGGTTTTAGGAGGAATTTTTTGGGTGTGGCTTCCATTGTTAGGAATTAATGAAATTCCAAGCACAAACACAATAATTGGTGGAATAATTATAATTATTGCAATAATTTTTTATGGATATAAAGCCAGACGCTATAGGTTTAGATATTAATTAGACTTGGCAATTTTCTCAAGCTCATCAGACTCAAAGACTATTTCATTTAAATCATTTTTAGAAATATAAGTTATTGCTTTTACAACATTTTCAATTTTTATAGGTTTGTATTTTTTTAAACTTCCAAAAGCTAAAAGAGTAAGAATGTTCATTATAGGTGTAAAAATTACTTCACCCAATCTAAATGATTTTCTATTCCCAACAAGTAGGGAAGGTCTAATAATAGCAAGTTTAGAAAAATTTAAAGTTTTTAATTCTTCTTCAACTTGACCCTTATTTTTTAAGTAATTACTGGAGGCATTTGGATTGGCACCAATAGAGGAAACGTAAAAAAAAGAATTTACAGAGTTTGCTTTTGTTATTTTTGCAACTTCTATTGGAATATCATATTCAACTCTTCTGTACTCATCTTTATCAGGTGTGTCTTTTTTTGTGGTGCCGATACAAAAATAACAATCGTCACCTATTATTTTATCTTTATGTTTTTCTAAATTAGTAAAGTCAGTTTTAATAATTTCTACCTTCGGATTATTGATTACAGGCATAGATCGAACAAATACTTTAATTTTATCGTAAGAATTATTTAAAAGAATAGTTTTAAATAATTCATTCCCAATCAAACCTGATGAACCAAATATTATTGCAGTTTTCATAAATTTAATTTGTAGATCTAAGAAAGATCTGCGGCAAATTCTTTTAATTTTTCAATTGGAACTAACTCTAAAGTTTTTTTATGTGTAGCTTTTAAATATATTGGGCACGCTTTTCCTGCTTCAAGAGCTTTTGCATACCAGCTAGCACACACGCACCATTTATCCCCATCTTTAAGTCCTGGAAAACCAAATTCAGGGTGAGGTGTTATCAAATCATTCCCAGCCTCTTTGCACCACTGCAAGAATTTGTCATTAACTTTTACACAAACGGTATGCAAGCCAGTATCTTCTTTATTAGTGTTGCAACAGCCATCTCTAAACCAACCCGTTATAGGATTAGTTGAACAACTTTCTAAATCTTCACCTAAAACGTTTTTTTGTTTTTTCATTATAAATCTATTGCATCTTGTAAACGATCCTTGAAGTAATCCTCAAAGGAACTATGACAAGATAAAAGATACCTATCTCCAAAGTTATACAAACAACAATCAATTCTAGCTATTAGAGTTTGAGCCATAGTTGATACTGGAAATTTTTTTGATCGTAAATCAAAGTGAGTAAGTTTACTTAAGAAATGATTTTTATTTTCTCCAGAAATTTCAAAATAAGTTGTGTTGGAATAATTGGAGGCTAAAATTTCCTCATTAGAATTAAAAGCTGATAGCAACCTAAATATTTCCTTCTCTGGTTTTGGTTTTAAAAATATCAAGGCCCATTGATCAAAAGACTGTTTAGCAAAAAGAAATTCATCATTATTTATCATTCTAAGATTATCTGTAGGAGGCAAAAGAGACACTTCTTTATTAATTATGTCTGCAAAAATGCCATCGCCTTTTCCCCTTAATAAAATTTGTTGTTTATCTTGTTGAATAATCTCCATACCTTTTGCTAAAAATGTTCTAGTCACGATACCAACCTTTCATTTTTAGGATCAATAAAATTAGGTTTAACTACTTCGACTGGGATTACATTTAGATCAGACGTAGATACATATAATTGACTTCCAATTTTTCTATTTCCTCCTTTAATTAATGCCATTGCCACACAGTGATTGAGCGTTGGACTAAAATAACTTGAAGTAACGTGTCCAAGCATTTTTATTGGTTTCTTGATTGGGGTATCTAAATTTTTTTCTTCAATAATATGTTGTCCCTCCTCAATACCATAAGATTTATCTAGTGGGATCAAACCTACTAATTGTTTCCTCTCAGAACTAATTATATCACTTCTAATTAAAGATCTTTTACCAATGAAATCTTTTTTATTTTTTCCAATCATCCAATCAAGATTCAGATCTATAGGGGTTACTGTTCCGTCAGTTTCTTGACCAACGATGATATAGCCTTTTTCAGCCCTTAATAAATGCATCGTTTCAGTTCCGTAAGGAACAAGATTTATACCTCTACTATAATAAAAAATTCTTTCCCAAAGAGTTAAGGCATTTTTGGGCGAAATATAAATTTCGTAACCTTGTTCTCCCGTAAAGCTTGCTCGAAGTATTCTAACTTTTGAATTCAGGTAATCAAAATTATTAAAAGTCATAAAAGGAAATTTTTTATTATTAAAATCTATATTACTAAAAACTCTCTCCATTATAGTTTTAGCTTTTGGTCCACTGATATTAAATGTAGCAAACTGTTCTGTTATTGAATTCACATAAACATTCATATCTGGCCATTCGGTTTGAGCATATTCCTCCATATGCGCCAAAACATTAGCAGCTCCTCCGGTAGTGGTAGTCGTTATAAAGTGTTGGTCATTAATTTTACAAACGATACCATCGTCTTTAACCATACCATCCTCACCTAACATAAGAGCATACCTTGCTGTCATCGGCTTCATTTTTGTAAAACTATTTGTATAAATTAGATTTATAAACGCTAGAGCATCTTTGCCTTTAATTTCTATTTTTCCAAGAGTGCTACCATCTAGAATTCCTGCAGCCTCTCTTACTTGTTTAGACTCTCTTTGAACTGCTTCGTGCATAGTTTCATTTGTATATTTTTTATAATACCAAGGCCTCTTCCACTGCCCAACATCTTCAAAAACAGCATTATGTTTTATATGCCAAGGATGGATGGGAGTTTTTCTAACGGGATCATAAAATTCATAGGTACTTCTCCCTGCGATTGCTGAAAAATTTAGTGGAGCATAAGGCGGTCTATATGTTGTTGTTCCAACGTCAGAAATATTTTTCTTTAGTATTTTGGATACAATTCCAAGAGCATTAATGCTACTAATTTTTCCCTGATCAGTTCCCATACTATTAGTTGTGAAACGTTTTAAGTGTTCGATACGATTAAAACCTTCGGTAACTGCTTGTTTAAGATCTTTTGTTGTTACATCGTTTTGAAGATCTATGAATGATTTAGACCACAAGGATTTTTTTGCATTTTTAGTTTCCCAAAGTTCTTTGATATGAAAATTTACTGGACCCTCAATATCCAATTTTATATCTAAGTCATTAATCCCCTCTAAAAAACTGAGTTTTTCATTAATTTCTTTCATAATATTTTGATAACTAAAATTTCCACTTACAGAGCCTAAAGTAATCGTATTTTGAAAAATTTTATCAGGTTTAAATGTAATAAGATTTTCATCCCATTTAAGAAGTCCTTTGGATTGTGTAAATAAGTGTATGTCTGGATTGAAACCACCTGAGACACAAAGCATAGACGTTTTTATTTTAGCAGTTTCATTTTTTTTAAATCGTATTGTTACACTCTTTATTTCATTTTTTCCATCACAACCCTCAATTTCAGATTTTGCATAAAAAGGAATATTATTTTTTGCTAAAAGTTCTACAACTTCTTTCTCTATTTTTTTTGGGTCTCTAATATCGACATAAGCTTTTGGTTTATGTCCAAGATCGATAAGAGATTTTATAAGACTAAATGTAGAGGAATTATTTGTAAAAATAACTGGACTCTCATCTGGAACAACTCCGTATCTATAAATATATTTTTCAAAAGATGCAGCCAACATTACTCCAGGTAGATCATTGTTCCTAAAAGAAATAAATCTTTCAATATGTCCGTTAGCCAGAATGGTTTGTTTTGTTCTAATTTTATGCAAAACAAGCTCAGGCTTTTTATTATCCTGAGGTTTGCCAACTGATTTATCTTCAAGTGCGATTAGATGATCTTTGAAGTTATAAGTATTAACTAAAGTATTTCTTAAAACCTTTATATTGCTTGAATTATGGATCAGTCTTTCAGTTTTTTCTATCCAATCATTAGGATCTTGATCATTAATTAATTTTATTTTCTTTGAGCTTTTTAAAATTCCACCAAATGAATTTTCTCTTTCAATTAACAAAACATCATACTTAGTCCCAGCTAATTTTTTTGCTGCTAACAAACCAGTTAAACCGCCACCAACAATGACAATATCTACATTATGTTGAAGATGTATGCTTTTAGATTTAAATTCTTTTGGAGGCTTTCCTAATCCAGCAGTTCTTCTTATTAAAGGCTCATAAACATTTTTCCAAAAACTTTTAGGTCCCATAAAAGTTTTGTAGTAGAAACCCGCTGAAAATATAGGTGATAAAAGATTATTTATAGATCCCAAATCTCTTTTTAGTGAAGGCCATCTATTTTGACTTTTAACAACCATCCCTTCATAAATTTTTTTCACAGTTGCTCTTACGTTAGGCTCGTTGTGTTCATTAATGATTTGAACAAGAGCATTTGGTTCTTCGATTCCACAAGTATAAATACCTCTAGGCCTATGATATTTAAAACTTCTGCCAACCAACTTCACGTTATTTCTTAGCAATGCTGCAGCTATAGTATCACCCTCGTTGCCTTCAAACGTTTTACCATCAAATTTAAAATAAATTTTATTCTCAATCATATTTTTTTCACCGTAAAATTTCCTGATCCAACATCGGGCTCTCCAGATGGGGATTTAAGGGTATTTTTAAATTCTTTTATTGGAGGAGGAGGGTCTCCGATTTTATAAACTTTTAATATTTCATCCGTAGAAGTATTTCTGACTGCATTGAACCATTTCCTACATCCGTGTGTATGCACCCAACGCTCATAATAAATTCCTTTAGGATTAGCTCTAATAAAAACGTACTCTGACCATTCCCTGTCACTCACTTGGCTAGGATCTTTCGGCCTTGCCACATGAGCTTCTCCACCATTAGTAAATTCTGATTGATCTCTTTCACCACAGTAAGGACAATTTATTAAAAGCATTTTAATGAGCTACAGCTGCTGCCCCGTGTTCATCAACCAATCTTCCGCTGACAAAACGTTCCAAGCTAAACGGAGCATTTATTGAGTGAGGATTATCTTTAGCCACAGTGTATGCAAACAAGTTTGCACTTCCTGGAGTAGCTTTAAATCCTCCTGTTCCCCATCCACAATTAAAATATAATCCTTCTATTTCACATTTGCTTATTATGGGACTTGCATCGGGACAAATATCTACAATGCCGCCCCACTGACGAAGCATTTTCATTTTTCCAAATATTGGATAGAGTTCAATTATAGCTCTTAAAGTATCTTCGACAATATTATATCCTCCTCTTTGAGTAAAAGAATTATAACCATCTGTTCCAGCACCGATCACAAGTTCGCCTTTGTCAGATTGACTAACATAAGCATGAACGGCATTAGACATCACCACAGTATTGATAACAGGTTTAATTGGTTCGGACACTAAAGCTTGAAGAGGTTTGCTTTGTAAAGGAAGTTTTATACCTGCCGTCTCTGCTAAAACACTAGTGTGTCCTGAAGCAACAACACCAACTCTTTTAGCTCTTATTATTCCTTTAGTCGTTTCAATTCCGTAAACTTTTCCATTTTTAGTTCTAATTTTTTTAACTTCACAATTTTGAATGATATCAACCCCCAGTTCATCGGCTCTCATTGCATAACCCCAGGCCACAGCATCATGTCGAGCAGTACCAGCTCTTGGCTGATAGGATGCACCTAACACTGGATATCTACAGTTCTCAATATTCATAATTGGTACAAGTTTTTTTATTTGTTTTGGATCAGCCCAGTGAGAATCAATTCCATTAAGTTTATTTGCACTTACTCTCCTTTTTATCTCTTTTACATCATGCTCATTGTGGGCAAGGTTTAAAACACCTCTTTGACTAAACATAACGTTATAATTTAATTCCGAAGATAAATTTTCCCAAAGCTTTAATGAATGATCATAAAGATGAGCACTTTCATCCCAGAGATAATTTGACCTTATGATTGTAGTATTACGTCCCGTATTACCACCGCCTAACCATCCTTTTTCAATGACAGCAATATTTTTTAAACCGTGTTCTTTTGCAAGATAATAAGCAGTACCTAGACCATGACCTCCGCCACCAATAATTATAATATCGTAAAATTTTCTCGGTTCAGGATTACGCCACATCTTTTTCCAATTTTCATTGTTAGAAAAAGCATTTTTTATAATATTAAAAATGGAATATTTTTTTTTCACTACTTAAAATTAACAAATAAATTTGATTTCATCTACTAAATTTAGGTTGAAGATCCTAATGGAATTGGTTGAGAAACAACGGTTGTAAGCCAACAATTTTTCAAAGGACCGCTTTTTAAAAATTTTTCTACCTGCCATCTAAATTTAAAAAATTGTTTGTTTGCATCTAAAACTATTACTTCATACAGAGCTGTATTTTCATTAGCATAAATCTTAGAAACTTCATGACTTAAATGATTTAATAACATATCGTAAGATTCTCCCTTTATCATTTCCTTAAACCTTTCAATTGGTCCAGTAAATTTTTGATTATTTGGATGAGCAAATTCCCAGGTTTGTTCGATCCCACTATCCTTGTATGGAATATCATTCTGCATTAAACCTTTAAGCTGAATTTTAATTACTTCATCAGGCTTAATTTTATTATTAGGCTTGAGTATCTCATCTTTGGCATAACTAGAGCTAAATAAAAAAAATAGTAAAAATAACTTTAAAATTTTATCCATTTAAGATTTTTAAATGAAAGGTTTAATACGTCAAGTCGACTACTTGACGTATTAACAAAAAATAATTTATGCAGCTAAAGCTTGTTTAATATCTGAAATGATATCGTCTGGATGTTCGATACCAATTGAAAGCCTTACGTATCCCGGAGTTACTCCTGCTTCAGCTAATTGTTTTTCATTAAGCTGACTGTGGGTTGTAGAAGCAGGGTGTATAGCTAAACTTCTTGCATCACCAATGTTTGCAACATGATAAAGAAGTTTTAGGTTATCGATAAATTTTGCACCAGCTTCTAAACTTCCAAGATCCATACCAACCAAGGATCCATAACCACCTTTCATATATCTTTTAGCTCTATCTCTAATCTCACCTTGATGGTTTGTAGGATAGATTACGTTCCTAACTTTTTTTTGGGTCTCCAAAAACTTAACAACCTTTTCTGCATTCGCGCAATGCTGCTTCATTCTTAGGGCAACAGTTTCTAAACCTTGAATTATTTGAAAAGCGTTAAATGGAGACAGCGGAGCACCAAGATCTCTTAACAAAACAACTCTAGCTCTTACAGCAAAAGCAACATTTGCACCTGTCATCTTAGGGACATCTCTTCCCCAAATTGCACCGTTATAACTTGGATCAGGTGTATTGAACAATGGTTGTCTCTTAGGATCTCTTACCCAGTCAAAATTTCCACCATCAACTATTATTCCGCCGATAGAGGTACCGTGTCCTCCAATATATTTTGTTAATGAATGCATAACTATGGCGGCACCGTGTTCTAAAGGTCTGCAAATTACTGGTGCAGCAGTATTATCAATAATTAATGGTATTCCATGTTTCTTTCCTATGTCAGCAACTTCTTTAATTGGAAAGACTCTAAGATAAGGGTTGGGACAAGACTCACCATAGTAAGCTCTTGTCTTTTCATCAGTTAACTTTTCGAAATTTTTAGGATCTTTTGGATCAGCAAATCTAACCTCGATTCCCTGCATACTTAAAGTATTTTTAAACAAATTTACTGTTCCACCGTAAAGATCTGTAGATGAAACTATATTATCTCCAGCTTGACAAACGTTTTGCACACAAAACGCGGAAGCAGCTTGTCCCGATCCAACTGCAACTGCAGCCAATCCACCTTCTAAAGCAGCAACTCTTTTTTCAAGTATATCGCAAGTAGGATTATTAATTCTAGTATATATATTTCCAAATTCTTTAAGACCAAATAAATTTGCTGCTGTTTTCGCATCTTTAAATTGATATGAAGTAGTTTGGTAAATAGGAACTGCAACAGCAGTAGTTGCTGGATCACTTCTATATTCACCCCCGTGAAGACCTATAGTCTCTGGGTTTTTTATTTTATCGGCCATTTTTTTTCTCCTTTTTTAGTACTTCGACAATTAGTCAGGCGTACAATACAGTTCAAATGCCCGGTTTTAATTTGAAACTATTCCAAAAAAAAACCACCGTCTAAAGCGGTGGTCTATTAAGATTTGACGCTTTAGCAGGTTTTATAAAGCGCTCGCAATTTGTTTTAAATCAGCGCTAAAGATAAAATTATATTAGATTTACAGTCAAAAAGTCAACAACAATTTGGTCCATTTTTAACTAGTAAAAAATGTTATAAAAGACAAATAATGAATAGTAAATGGATCAATAAACTAACTCCGGAGCAAAGCCATATATTAAAAGAAGAGGGAACTGAGCCGCCGGGATCAAGTCCATTAAATAATGAAAAGAGGGAAGGCGACTATCTATGCGCAGGTTGTGGAACTAAACTTTTTAGCTCCTCAATGAAGTACGAAAGTGGTTCTGGATGGCCTTCTTTTTTTTCATCTTTACCAGATGTTTTTGAGACAAAAATCGATACATTCATTGGTTACGAAAGAACAGAATATCATTGTAAAAAATGTGGCGGTCATCACGGACATATATTTGAAGATGGACCAAAACCAACAGGAAAAAGGTTTTGTAATAACGGTCTATGTTTAGTATTTAAACCAAAATAATGATTTTGAATTTAGCAATTGCTTTTGGGGCTGGACTAATTAGTTTTTTATCACCCTGTGTTCTGCCATTAATACCTGGCTATATTTCATACATATCAGGAGAAAGTCTTGGTGATATTGTCGAGAAACAAAAAAAAATTATTTTGAAAACAATACTATTTACAGTTGGTTTTTCATTAGTTTTTATAGGTTTTGGTGCTACAGCATCGTTAATTGGAAATTTATTATTAGAATATTCAAACGCACTGAGAATTTTTGCTGGAATTATTATAATTATTTTTTCTTTGCAATTAATTGGAATTTTAAATCTTAATTTTTTAAATAGAGAAAAAAGATTTCAAACCAAAAATTATTCTGACAATTTATTTTTCCCAATTGTTGTTGGTGCAGCTTTTGGCTTTGGTTGGACACCATGTATTGGACCAGTATTAGGCTCAATTTTAACTTTAGCAGCTGTTGAAAGTAGTATTGGTAAAGGAGTTTTATTATTGACTTTTTACTCATTAGGCTTGGCCATACCCTTTGTTTTATCAGGTTACGGAATTTCAAAATTTTTAGAATTTTCTAAAAATTTTAAAAAAAATATTAGACTAGTTTCCATTATTGGTGGGATTATTTTGTTAATGACTGGAATTTTAATTTTAACAAATCAATTACAAACGCTTGGGTATTTTTTACTCGAGGCTTTTCCTTTTTTAGGAAACCTAGGCTAATAATTTATCTAACTCGCCACTTTTGTTAGCAGCTTGTAATTCGGCGTTACCACCAACGTGATGATCACCTATGAAAATTTGCGGTACAGAGGTTCTTCCTCCACTTTTTTTTAACATTTCTGCTCTTTTACTTTCATCTTCCCAAACATTTATTTCTTGATAAGGAATTTTTTTTGAATCAAGTAGTGCTCTTGCATAAACGCAATAAGGACAAGGATTACCAGTATACATTACAACTTTTTTCATAATTAATATATATCACTTATTCTAATTTTTTCTCTCATTTTCTTTCTTTCAAGTTTAAATTTTTTCCTGTGCTTAATACTTGTTTTGTGAACTCTTTTCCTCCACAACCTAAATGAACTAGGTTTCAGGTTTTTTCTCATAATTTTTATAACTTGAGATTCATTTTTTCCTGTTTTTTTTTCTATTTCTTCAAATGTAATACGGTCTGCCCAACCTGCCCAAATTATCCAATCTTCATTATATTTTTTTGGTTCTGGATTTTTAACTCTTGTTTCTGGAATAAGACTTCTTTTTTTCATCAAAAAATATATAGTTTAAAAATGTTTCCAGAAAATTACTTTATTTATGTTCAGTTGTTACTGTTTCTTTTTATCACACCTGGCCCGCCTAGGGTCGTAATTGTAACAAATACTATTAATTATGGATTAAAAAAATCGATTTGGACTGCCTGCGGTGATGTTTCAGCAAATGCTGTCCAGGCAACTTTAGTTACATTTGTAATAGGTACTTTACTCATAGATAACCCAAGTATTTTCATTTATTTAAAATGGGCTGGAATCTCTTACATTATGTACTTAGCTTATGAAACTTTCACATTAAAAGTGAAAGGTCTTGGAAAAAAAAATAAAATTAAAAAAAGTAATTTTGCTATGTATAGAGATGGGTTTTTAGTAGCAGGATTAAGTCCAAAGGCTTTAGTTACATTTGGTACAGTTTTCATACAGTTCATTAATTTTGAAAATAATATTATTTCACAATTTTTAATTTTAACATTTACTTGGATATTTTTAGATTTTTTAAGTCTCATGATGTACGGATTGGCTGCCAGAAAAGTTACAACATGGCTAAAAGGAAATCCGAGACTTTTAAATACAATTTCTGCGTGTGTCTTAATTATCATTGCTATAATTATTGGAATTAGAACTTAATTTTTCCATTTTAACCTGTTGTCTAAAAAGTCAAAAGTTGCTTTAATAAAATCAAATTAATTAATTAATTTAAAGGGGGAAACAAATGAATAAAATAGCAAAACTATTTATTACATTTATTTCAGCTATAACTTTAACATTAGCAACTATTTCTTCTTCTTTTGCAAAAGTAGAAGATGGTATGATCGTGTTAGGTTCTGCGATATCTCTTACAGGAAAATATTCTTCTAACGGAGTTCACACTCAAAACGGCTACAACTTGGCTGTTGATAGAATTAACAGCATGGGTGGCGTTAAAGTTGGAGGAAAAAGTTATAAATTTGAGATCATTTATTACGATGATGAATCAAATCCTAAAAGAGCTGCTCAGTTAGCTGAGAGACTAATTAAACAAGACGGCGTTCATTATATGCTTGGACCATACAGTTCAGGTTTAACGAAAGCCATTGCGCCAGTAACCGAGAAATATAAAATTCCTATGGTTGAAGCAAACGGTGCATCAAGATCTTTATTTACAAAAGGATACAAATATTTGTTCGCGGTGTTATCACCAGCTAACCAATACCTTGAAGTAGCAATTGATCTTGCAGTCGAAAAAAATGGTGGTAAGCCAGTTAAAATTGCACAAGCATTTGAACAAGATGCTTTCTCACAAGATGTGAGACTTGGAATCTTAGATGCTGCAAAAAGAACTGGATCTAAAATCATTATTGATGACAAATTACCAAAAGAGCTAAATGATATGGCTGCTACATTGGCAAAAGTAAAAGCTACTAAGCCAGATGTACTAGTAGTATCAGGGCACACAAAAGGTGCATTAACTGCAATCAGACAAATATCTGAAATGAAAGTTGATGTTCCAATGTTAGCGATGACACACTGCGATGCTGCAAAACTTTCTAAACAACACGGAAAGAAATCAGAATACGCATTGTGTGCTTCTCAATGGCATAAAAACTTAAGCTACAAAGATAAATTCTTTGGAAGTGGTAAGAAGTATGATAAAGACTTTAAAAAAGAATTTGGTTATGCTCCACCTTACCAATCAGCTGAGTCATCTGCCGCTTTACTAGTGTTTAAAGATGCGTTCGAAAGAGCAAATTCTTTTGACAGAGATAAAGTTAGAGATGCTCTTAAGGCTACAGAAATGCAAACTTTCTATGGAAACATTAAATTTGGTCCTGGCGGTCAAAACGTTGCTAAGCCAATGATCTTGTTCCAAGTAAGATGCAAAGGTGATACGTGTGAGAATAAAGTTGTTGCTCCAACAAAATGGGCTTCAGACAAATTCTTCCACCCGATACCACCGTGGTCTGAAAGAGGTTAATACTTTTTAAGTATATTATTAAATGCCCCCTAAAATTTAGGGGGCATTTTTTTTAAAGATTTTATGGATTTTTTGATTTTTAAAGCTCCAATGTTAATGGTCCAAGCTTCATTGGATGGAATTCTATTGGGAATTTTATTTGCACTAATTGCTTATGGTATGGCCCTTCAGTGGGGCGTAATGAATATAATTAATATTGCTCAAGGCGATTTAGTAATACTAGGAGGTTATATTGCTTACACAATGTATCTCGCAGGAATTCATCCAGCTTGGGGAGTCATTGTTTCCCCGATCTTGATGTATTTTGTTGGTTGGGGACTTTATAAATTAGTAATAAATAAAGTTGTGGATCGAGACTTATTTATTTCAATTTTAGCAACTTTCGGTATCGCAATTGTATTTCAACAGTTAATGAATTTTATTTTTGGAGCAGACGTAGTTGTTGCACAATCTGAATACGGAACAACAATGTTATTTGATAATTCGGTTACCCTACCAAATTCAAAAATATTCTCTGCCTTTGTAAGCCTAGCATACGCAGTAGCTTTGGTTATTTATATGAAAAAATCTAAACTTGGACGAGCCATAAGAGCAACAGCACAAAACGCAAGAGCTGCAAAAATTCTTGGTGTAGATACTGAAAAAGTTTATGCTGCAACATTTGGCATCAACGCTGCGTTATGTGGGATTGCAGGTGCTTTAATTTCAATCACTCTTACTCTTCATCCTTACGTAGGACTTCCTTACACAGTTAGATCTTTTATGATAGTAATTGTTGCAGGTCTTGGAAACTTACCGGCGGTAGCAATTTCAGGAATGGGATTAGGATTATTTGAAGAGTTTGCTGATTATATTTTAGGAACAGAATTTAGAATTGGTGCAGTATTTATGCTGCTAGTCTTTATATTAGTTTACAGAAGATTTAAACTTTCAAAAAAAAGAGAATATTTAAAATAAATGCAAAAAGTAAAACAAAAAGATTTAATATTATATTCTGGCCTGATTATCTTAGGTTTAGCTGCACCTTATTTATTCTCTGCTTTTAAAGTTCAGCTTACATATCTTTGCGTCTTGATTGTACTGGCGATGACTTGGAATTTACAAGGTGGAGAAATGGGCTACAATAGTTTTGGAAATATCCTTTTCTACGGTCTTGGAATGTATCTAACCGCATCAGTTCAAGTGGGTATGTTTTTTCCATTAGCAGAATGGACAGAAAGTGGTGGAGAAAAAACATTCGTACATACAACAGCACAATATTTTCAAGGAATAGGTGTTGGTCTAATAGTTTCAGCTATCGTGCCTGCCTTAGTTGCAGGTGCTATAGGTTATGCTATTTTAGGTTTAAGAGGTCATTATTTTGCTATTTGTACTTTAGGTCTTGGTATTGCGGCAGGTGAAATCGCCGGAGGTATAGAAATTATTGGAGCAGGTCAAGGTTTCACTACACCACCTTTTCCAGCAGAAATAGTCGACGTTGAAGCCAGAGGGAAATTTTTCTACTTTTTAAGTTTTTTTGTATTAGTTCTAGCATTTGTTTTTGTTAAATATATTTACGGTTCTAGATTTAGATTAATTTTAAATGCGATAAGAGATAACGAAGATAAAGCAGAAGCAATGGGTATTCAAACAATGAAATACAAAATTGTTGGTTGGATGGTATCTGCATTTTTCTGTGGTCTAGCCGGTGGAATTATGGGTGGATTAATTGGATATATAGACTCAACGGATGTTGCATTTGATGGAAGAGAGATGGGAGTGTTTATGGTTTTAATGGCAATACTTGGCGGAAAAGGAACTTTGTGGGGACCAATTATTGGTGCAACTTTATTCCATTTCTTCAAAGAAGGTCTTTGGACTTTTATATTAGGCTGGCAATATGTTGCCTTGGGAGTTTTGATTGTTGTAATTGTAATTTATTTCCCAGAGGGATTAATGGGTTGGTTAAGAGAAAAATACCCTGAAAGATTTGGAGAAGTTATAGATGAAAAAGATCGTAAATCACAGGTGGAATTAAAATGAGTCTTTTAGAAGTAAAAAATGTAAGCAAATCTTTTGGAGGAGTGAAAGCCAATGTAGATATTTCTGTTTCTGTGGAGCAAGGATCAATAGTTGGCTTAATCGGGCCAAACGGTTCTGGCAAAACAACATTATTTAATTCAATCGTTGGAACTCATCCAATTGATCAAGGGTCTATCGTTTTTAATAATACTGAGGTTTCAGAAATGCCTGTGCCTGCAGTAGCTAAACTGGGATTATTAAGAACATTTCAGCAAACAAGAATTTACTCTAAACTTAATTGCGTAGAAAATATGTTAATCAGTCATAAGGCTAGTGACTCAGGCTTTATATTTGCAAAAATTCCTAATGAGCTTACTGAAAAAGCAGAAAATCTTTTAAACTTTGTAGGACTCTATCAAAAAAGAAATTTAAGAGGAGGAGATTTATCATTTGGCCAGCAAAAACTTTTAGAATTAGCAATGGCATTAATGAATGAGCCTAAAATGCTTTTATTAGATGAACCTACAGCAGGTATTAATCCAACCTTAATAAATGGAATTATAGATAGACTTATAAAGGTTAATAAGGATTATGGTATTACACTTTTAGTAATAGAGCATAATATGAAAGTTATAATGAGTTTAGCTCAAAGTATTTTTTGTTTAGCTCATGGAAAACTTCTAGCGGAAGGCTCACCAGATCAAATTAAAAATGATAAGCGAGTTGTCGATGCTTATTTGGGAGCACAATAATGGCAAATCAATACGAAGTATTAGGGAAAGCACCAGATATTAAAGATCTACAAAAACTTTCTGGATCCAACTTACATTTACAAATTAAAAACTTAAATGCTGGTTATGGTAAAATGGAAATACTTCATAACTTTGATTTATTAGTAGATAAAGCTCAATCATTATGTCTTATAGGGCCGAATGGTGCAGGAAAATCTACAATACTTCATTCTATTTATGGTTTTACAAATATATTTTCGGGAAAAATCGAAATTGATGGAAATGAGATTACAAACCTCACACCAGCTCAAAAATTAAAGAGCTGTGGAATTGCTTATATTCTTCAAGATAATTCCGTATTTCCAGATATGACAGTAGAAGAAAATTTATTAATGGGTGGCTACATTAAAGATAAAACCGAGGAATCTTACGCAGAAGCCCAAAAAGTTTTGGAAAAATATGAAAGATTAAACAAAAGACGAAACCAACCTGCAAAAGTATTATCAGGTGGAGAAAGAAGACTTCTTGAAATTTCAAGAGCTTTAGTAATGCGTCCATCAATACTTTTAGTAGACGAACCATCTATAGGATTAGAACCAAGATATATTGAGATGGTTTTTGAAATTTTAGAAGATCTTCAAAAAAATGAAAAGAAAACTATCATCATGGTTGAGCAGAACGCAAAAAAAGGATTAGAATTTGCAGATATTGGTTACGTATTAGTTTCAGGACAAACAGCAATAGTTGGTAAAGGTAATGATTTGCTAAAAAATCCCGACGTTGGAAGATTATTCCTTGGCGGTTAATGATAAGATCTGGATTTTATTTAAAAGGCTTATTATCAGTTCGATCAGTTGATAGTCCCGCAATAGCTCTCGGTTGTAGTTTTTTAGCTATTGGTGCTTTATTAAAAAATATTGGTTTTAATTTTCAACAAAGCTTTTTCTCCACTTTTTTTACATATGCTTTACCTGGGCAATTAGTGATGGCTGAATCTTTTTTAGTTGGAGCATCATTAATAAACATTTTTATTGCAGTTTGGTTGGTAAATGCACGTCTATTTCCAATGGCAGTTTCTATGTTTCCATTATTAAAAAGTAAAAAACAACCCAAATGGAAATATTACATCTCGTGTCATTTTCTTGCAGTCTCTTCTTGGTTGATAATGAAAAAAGATTATAGAACTATTAACGAAGATTATAGAATAGATTTCTGGATGGGTATTGGAACTGCTACCTGGTCTATTGCTATTCTCTCAACAATTTTAGGTTACCTGGTTTCCGATTATTTAAGTAAAGATATGATGATTGGTTTAGCAATTGTAAATCCTGTTTATTTTTTTTGTATGTTATTGGGATCCATGAAAAATATTGCAATTGGAACCTCTGTTATTTTAGGAACAATACTTGGGCCCGTTTTTTATTTAATCTCACCTGAATGGTGTATTTTATATGGTGGAGTTACTGCAGGTATAATCGCATTTTTTGCTGGAGAAATTAATGACTGATTTATCTTCAAATATAATTTTAGTTATAGCGGTTACTTCTATAGCCACTTATTTATCTAGGTCGCTTGGAGTATTATTTTCGGAAAGGATTGATGAAAATTCTAAAATATTTAGAATGTTTGACTGTATAGCTTATTCAACTTTAGCAGCTTTAATTTCTAAAGTAGTAGTTTTTCCAGCAGGTGAATTAGGGGAAGCAAGCAATTTAATTAGATTAGTAGTAGTTTTTGTTTGTGTAGCTGTGTTTTTTATTGCAAAAAGAAACCTTGTCTATCCAACAGTACTATCTGCTATACTTTTAACAACTTTAATTAAATTTGTATGAAAAAAATATTATTAATTATAATTTTTTCTATTTTGATCACACCTCTTTATGCAGGACCTAAAGACAAAGTAAGAGATGGTTTCATTTCAAAAAAGAACGTTCATCCTGTAAAAAATGATTTTAATATTAGCGATCCTAAAAACAAAATAATTTTGATTTATAATCACGGACAAAATGAAAATGATATGGCATTACAGTCATGTGCGTGGGTATCTATGCTAAGGAATCATGCTTCCCTTATAGATCAAGAAGTTAATGGAAAAAAAATAATGGTTTACAATTTTTGTACCAATCACTTAGCTGGTGACATGTCACCAAAAAAAGATTGGTGGACCTTAAAAACTCCAGAAGTTTATAAAGGTAAACACAAACTAGATAAAAGGGTTGAAGCCAATCTTGATTTAATTAATAAATTTGTAAAAGCAGGTGTTCCAAGAAAACAAATTTTTATTACAGGACATTCTTGTGGAGGCAAGACTACTTTGCTTTTTATGAGTAGATACCCCGACAAAGTAGGAGGAGGTATATCTTATATGCATGCTTGTTTTGGAAAGCTTTCACATAAATATAAAGTTAAAAAACTGGGTGTTGAAAAAGCAATGGAGAAATTTAGAAAAAAATGGAAAGGACCTCACGATTTAAGACAAAAAATGAACGATGAAATTAAAAATAATTTAAAAACTCCAGTTTTAGCTTTTACACATCCTAGAGATAAATATGAGGGTTTGCTTTCTGATTGGTTGGAGGAAATACCTGGAATGAAAAGAATAGTAATTTCAGAAAACTATAAAATTAATGGAAAAAAATGTATTCGAAAGGGACATGACTGGTCAGAACCTGTTAAAAAAGGTCATGATATGGATACAGGACTTTGTTTTCAATACTACAACCCTGTAATTTTAGATTATATAGCATCAAGAATAAAATGAGTTTAGAGATCAAAGATCATTCAATATCTAAGAGAATTAAAGTAATCCAAATTCAAGAAACTGAATTAGATAAATTAATTTTCCCGTTTAATAAACATAGCATCCAGTCTTTAGAATACAAACCTTTCTCTAGATTTTCCTTAGCCAAAAGCGTTGACGATGTTTTTTCTGGAGAATTAAGTAAAGCTTTAATTAAGAATCTCAAAGACAGAGATACTGGCACTACAATTGTAGAACCTAATATTAAAAATTCCAAATTTGATAAAGACTTTCTTGTAAAATTTTCTACTGCATTAGCCTATTTAATTGGATTACCAAACTTTGACTCTATGACAGGTAAGTACTATGCGCGTTTTCACGTAAAACATTCGGACTCTAGCGACTCTTACTTAAGAAAAGCCTATACAAATATGGATCTTCATACAGATGGAACTTACGTAAAGGAAAAGACAGATTGGTTGTTAATGACAAAAATGGAAGAAATTAATGTTAAAGGAGGAGAAAGCGTACTACTTCATTTAGATGACTGGGAACACTGTGATGAGCTTAGCTCAGATCCAATAGCAGAACAGAATTTTGTATGGGGTTCGCCGAAAAGTAAAAATGTAGATTATAAAATAGAACACCCGGTATTTTCAAAAGATAAAGAAGGTAGGCCAATAATTTCTTATATAGATCAATTCCCTGAACCTAAAAATATGGAACAAGGCCTGTTTTTACAAAAACTCTCCGATGCTCTCGAAGAGAGTAAAAATAAGATTGCAATCCCCTTGGTTCCTGGATCAACAATTTTTTCAAATAATTATTTCTGGTTACACGGCAGAAAGCCTTTTAAAAAAGATGTAAATCTAAGCAGAGAATTGCTAAGAATCAGGGGGGTTTTTTTTAAGTAAAAATAAAAATGTATCTGAATATTTATTGAAACCGTAACATTTTTACAACACAAAAAGGCAGGATTTACTTGATTTTTGATCAACACAACAACCTGAAATTGACTGTTTTGGGCTAATCGTAATTTACATATGGACTTAAATCTTATAGGAATCTTGTCTTAAATAACGTTATAACGATAAAGGATTAATCTTATGAAAAAGTATTTTTTAGGAATAGTTACATTCTTATCTATTACTTTACTTACATCTTCAGCATACTCAGGCGCAGGTATATCTGTGATCCTAGGGGAAGCTGACACAAGTGGTACTGAATCTGAGAAATCAGGTTCTGTAGGACCAGAGACTAATACTAAAACTATCAAAGAATCTTTTGTTGGTGGTTCACTCTTCATCGAAGGTGACGTAGGACCTTTTACAATCGGTTTTGATTGGGTTCCATTAGATATCGACCTTGGTAGTGGTAAGAGAACAGATACAACATCTGACTCAAATGAAAGTACAGATGACTCTGGTACATATAGCGCAAGTGCTGATATGGAAAATTTGTTAACATTATATGTTAACTATCCAATCGGACCTGGCTACGTACTTGCCGGCATACACCATGCAGATATTACTACAACAGAAGCACTTCCAAATTCGACGTATCCAAACGATAGCGTATCTGGATACCAAATTGGATATGGAATTAAAGGAGATCGTTTCGCAGCAGAAGTTTTCTATTCTGACTTCGACGATGTATCTTTAACATCTACTTCTGGATCTAGTAAAATCACTGGTGACGCTGACGTATACGGTGTTAAGTTAAAAGCTAGCTTCGGCGGCTAAAGTAAAAGATATTTATAAATTTTATAAATAAATTCAGAGACCCACTTAATTAATTTTAAGTGGGTCTTTTTTTATTCATTATTTTTAAAATTATAGGCACAATAAATAAAATCATTAATAATCTGATTATATGGTGGAAGGATACGAACTCTGGATCTAAATCAAAAAAGATAGCAATAACTGCTACTTCATAAATACCCCCGGGGCAATAGGATAACAACAAGGTAAAAAAATTTTTTTCAATTACAAGTCCTGCAATAAAAGCAGCTATAAGTCCGAGCAAAACCAAAAAGAAAGTAGCAACAAAACTATGAAGTGCATTTTTTGCAATTTCGTCGAAAGTTTTATCAGCAAATCTACAACCAACTGAAGAACCTAGTATTAATAAACAAAAGTCAATTATGTTCGGAGGAAATCTATACGACGCTATCTCGGTTATTTGTAAAAAGCCACTTGCGATTAAAGTCCCTGCCAGTAGCGGAGCAGGTATTTTAAATTTGTCAAAAATAATAATTAAAACTGTTGAAATTACTATAAGAATTAATAAATCATAAATATTTTGCTCTTTAATTATTTCATCAACTATCTGAATGTTTTCTGTATCGTAGAAGCTATTTACAATAAATGGAAAAACCGTAATTATAATAATAAGTCTTATCAGATGAGAAGTGGCAACACGACTAAGATCAGATTTTTCATCTTCAGCTAAAATTAAAAGTGGACCCAGAGCTCCTGGAGCCGCTGAAAATATAGATGTTTTTTTTCCATAACCTGAAAAATTTTGCAAATATTTTGAAACCAGCAAAACACTAATTACAATGTAAAATAACATTATCAAAGAAGTCCAGGCCCAGTGATGTATTTGGGAAAATAAATTTTTATCAACATAATTTCCAATATAAAGACCTAAGAAAATTAAGATTGTACTTAATACTAATCTTGGCATTTTAATTTTGATACCTAATAGAGATGCTAAAGATGTAACAAGCATTGGACCCAAGAACCAAGCTAATGGAACATTAAAATAGTCAGCAATAAGTGCACCTGGAACAGATATTACTATCACTAACGCAAATTCTTTAGATAAAATTTGCCTAAAATTTTCTTTATTAAATGGGATTGCTTGGTTATTCTGCATAATTAATGAAAATAGGTTTTCTGGGAACTGGACATATAACCTCCTCGGTAATTGAGGGTATTTTTAAATCAAAATTAAAAATAAAAAAAATTTATATTTCCCCTCGCAATAGATTAATATCAAAAAAGTTAAGTAAAAAGTTTAAAAAAGTAGCTATTTCTAAGAACAATCAACAATTGTTAGATATGTCTGATTGGGTATTTTTAGCAGTTATTCCAAAAGTAGGGAATCGGATACTTAAGGATCTTAAATTTAAGAAGAACCATAAAGTTATAAGCTTTATCTCAACAATAAACTTAAAAAATCTAAAAAAATATACAAAAGCAAAAAATATTTCTCGAGTAATTCCTCTTCCATTTATTGGAATAAAAAAAGGGCCAATAATTATTTGCCCAAGGGATGTGAGGGTTAGAAAATTTTTTGATAAACTAGGAAAAACTATAGAAATAAATAACGAAAAAATATCAAAAAATTTTTGGACAACTTCATCATTTATGGCACCATTTTATAATTTAATGATGGTTACAAGTAATTGGCTTGTTCAAAAAGGAGTAAATAAAAAAGCTGCGGAGGATTATACCAAGGAACTTTTTATGGCTCTTTGCCAAGACTCGATATTTAAAAATAAATTGTCTTTAAAACAACTTGTAAGTGAATCTCAAACTCCTGGTGGTATTAATGCCCAAGCATTGAGAGAATTAAAAAAAAAGAAATTTTACAAAATCCAACAAAAAGTTTTAAATAGCATCTTTAAAAGATTTTAAAACTTTTTGGGGGGGGGATGTGGAATATTTTCTACAACAATTAATTAACGGCGTTACCCTAGGTTCTGTTTATGGCTTAATCGCTATTGGTTATACAATGGTTTACGGAATCATTGGTATGATAAATTTTGCTCACGGTGATATTTTTATGGTGGGCGCCTTTGTTGCTTTAATTTCATTTATTCTTTTTGCTCTAACAGGAATTTCATTACCAATCGTATTAATATTAGTTTTGTTAATTGCGATGGTTTTTACAGCTTGTTACGGTTGGACAGTTGAAAAATTAGCTTATAAACCTTTAAGAAAATCTTTTAGATTAGCTCCATTAATTTCTGCATTAGGAATGTCGATCGTTCTTCAAAACTATGTTCAAGCAGCGCAGGGAGCTAGAATTAAAACACTGCAACCAGTAATTCAAGGTGGTTTTAATTTTTTTAAGGAATCAGAATTTGTAGTAACTTTAAGTTACCTTCAAATCTTTATAGTTTTGGTAACTATAGTATTGATGGCTGTTTTTACTTTATTAATTACTCGAACAGCCTTGGGTCGAGCTCAACGTGCTTGTGAGCAAGATAGAACTATGACTGCATTAATGGGAATAAATGTTGATAGAACAATTTCTACGACATTTATAATTGGTTCTTCATTAGCCTCAGTCGCAGGGGTAATGTTTGTTATGTATTACGGTGTTATTGATTTTTATATTGGTTTCTTAGCAGGCATCAAAGCGTTTACTGCCGCTGTATTAGGTGGAATAGGTTCTATTCCAGGAGCAATGCTTGGAGGGTTATTAATTGGTTTAATAGAAACTTTTTGGTCAGGTTATATTTCAATTGAATATAAAGATATTGCTGCGTTCACTACTTTAGTTGTTGTTCTTATATTTTTCCCAACAGGTTTTCTAGGTAAACCAGATATAGAAAAAGTATAAAAATGGGAAAAGATTTTATTCAAAAATCACTTAAAGATAGTTTGCTTACTGGAATTATAGCGCTTGCTTTATTCGGACCTATTGTTGGACTGAGAACAGTTGCTAAAAACGAAGTATTAGTTGTTGAACCAAAATGGTTTATTGTTTTACTTATAGTTGCCTTATGTGCTGTAGGCAGATTTTTTATAAATATTTATTCATATAAAAAAGAGCAGAGAAGAGGAGAAGCATCTTCTCTTGGAAAAATAATTGCAAATTTTTTAGATGAAAAAGGAGCTCAAATAGCTATCGCAGCAATCGCTTTTTCAATAATCTTTCCTTTTATGCCATTCGCAGATCGTTATTGGATGGATATAGCCATTATGATGCTGACTTACATTATGCTGGGTTGGGGGCTAAATATTGTTATTGGATTGGCTGGGCTTTTAGACTTAGGTTACGTGGCCTTTTATGCAGTAGGTGCTTATTCGTACGCTCTTTTTGCTATTCACTTTGGTTGGTCTTTCTGGGTCTGTCTTCCAATCGCTGGTCTTTTTGCGGGTATGTTTGGAATTTTATTGGGTTTTCCTGTCTTAAGATTAAGAGGAGATTATCTTGCAATTGTTACGCTTGCTTTTGGAGAAATGATAAGAATCCTTTTGTTAAACTGGTACGAATTAACAAAAGGGCCAGATGGTCTTACTGGAATTCCAAGACCTTCATTTTTTGGTTTACCATTTAAACGCTATCCAGATGAAGGAGTAGAAACCTTTCACACTTTTTTTGGATTGGAATATGATCCAATGCAAAGAATTATTTTTCTTTATTACTTAATTCTTGTTTTGGCACTAATAACAAACGCTTTTACAATAAAGATAAGAAGGTTACCGGTTGGTAGAGCCTGGGAAGCTTTACGAGAAGATGAAATAGCCTGTAAGTCTTTAGGAGTTAATCCAAGGAATACAAAATTAACTGCTTTTGCTATTGGAGCAATGTTTGGTGGTTTTGCAGGATCATTTTTTGCAACTCGTCAGGCTTTTATAAGTCCTGAAAGTTTTACATTTATTGAGTCAGCAATAATAGTTGCGATAGTTGTCTTAGGGGGAATGGGTTCACAAACAGGCGTTGTCTTATCTACAATTTTTTTAATAGGACTAATAGAAGTCTTTAGAGATTTTGAGTCCTATAGAATGGTTGCTTTTGGTGGTGCTATGGTTCTCATAATGATTTTTAGACCAAGGGGAATACTAGCAAAAAGAAAACCAACTATAACAATGGGAAAATAAGGATAATTTATGAATGAAAAACTACTTGATGTTCAAAATCTAACAATGAAATTTGGAGGTCTAATCGCAATTGATAATCTCACCTTTTCTGCAAAAAAAGATCATATAACTTCTATTATTGGACCAAATGGAGCTGGAAAAACTACAGTATTTAATTGTTTAACAGGATTTTATAAAGCAACAGCAGGATCAATGTATTTAAATAAAGACAACAATAAAATGGATTTAAAAAAGTTTTCAGATTTTAAAGTTGCTCAAAAAGCAGGAGTAGCTAGAACTTTTCAAAATATCAGACTGTTTCCACAAATGTCAGTGTTGGAAAATATGATGGTAGCCCAACATAACAAACTTATGACGGCATCTGGTTTTAGTATTCTTGGCCTGATCAATTCAAAATCTTACTTGCAAAAAGAGAAAGAAGCGATGGAAATTTCAAAATATTGGTTAGATATTATTGGACTAACAAACAGAGCAGATGATAATGCTGGAGATCTTCCTTATGGAGATCAAAGAAAATTAGAAATTGTAAGAGCAATGTGCATTGAACCTCATCTTTTATGTTTAGATGAACCTGCCGCAGGATTAAACGCAAAAGAGTCAGCTGAACTGAATAAATTGCTTAAATTTATAAAAAATGACAAAAAAACAGGAATCTTGTTAATTGAACACGATATGAGTGTTGTTATGGGAATTTCAGATCACGTTGTTGTTTTAAATTATGGAAAAAAAATATTTGAAGGAACAGCAAGTGAAACAAAAAATAGCCCAGAGGTTATTGAAGCTTATTTAGGTACCGAGGATTAATAATGTTAAATATTTCTAAAGTCGAGACATTTTATGGAAACATTCAAGCTCTGAGAGGAGTAGATGTTAAAGTAAATGAAGGAGAAATTGTTGCTTTAATTGGTTCAAATGGAGCAGGAAAATCAACTTTATTAATGACTGTAAGCGGAGTAAATAAAGCTGCTAATGGTGAAATAATTTTTGATAGTAAAAATATATCAAATTTACCTGCTCATCATATTGTGAATCTTGGAATTTCTCAGGTTCCAGAGGGAAGAAGAATATTTGCAAGATTGACGGTCGAAGATAATTTAAGGCTTGGAGCCTCAGTTAATGAGAAAGGAAAAAATTTTGAAAAAGATTCAAAAGAAGTTTACGATCTTTTTCCGGTTTTAAAAAACAGATTATCACAAAGAGGGGGAACTTTATCAGGAGGAGAACAACAAATGTTAGCTATTGGAAGAGCTATGATGGCTAGACCACGAATGCTTTTATTGGACGAACCTTCATTAGGTATAGCTCCTAAATTAGTAAATCAAATATTTGCTTCAATTAAAAACATCAATAAAGAAAAAAAAGTCACTGTTTTTTTAGTAGAACAGAATGCCAAAAAAGCCTTAGAGCTTGCAGATCGTGGTTATGTTTTAGTTAATGGAAAAATTTCTATCGAGGGAGCTGGTAAAGATCTACTTAACAACCCTGACGTGCAAGCAGCTTATCTTGAGGGTGGAAAATGATAATTTTTTGGACAGTTTAAGTATTGCCACAAACTTGCAGTTGTAGTTCAATAACTCAATTTAATTAATTAATTAAGAGAGGAACACAATGATTAGATCAATAAAATATCTAGTTTCTGTATTTGCTGCCTTGTTAATGTTTGGTTCGTTCTCAGCTAAAGCCGACATAGTAGTCGCTAGTGCTGGACCTATGAGCGGACAATACGCATCTTTCGGTGCTCAGCTTAAAGCTGGAGCTGAAATGTGGGTAAAAGACACTAATGCTGCAGGCGGTATAAACGGAGAAAAAGTTAAATTAGTAATCGGTGATGACGCTTGCGATCCAAAACAAGCTGTTGCAGTTGCTAATAAATTTGTATCACAGAAAGTTGCCTACGTTGCTGGCCACTTCTGCTCTGGATCTTCAATACCAGCTTCTAAAGTGTACACAGAAGAAGGTATTATTCAAGTTTCTCCAGCTTCAACAAATCCGGCTTTCACGGATGAAGGTGGACCAAACGTATTTAGAGTTTGCGGTAGAGATGACCAACAAGGTGAAGTTGCTGGTAATTTTTTAGCGAAAGAATACAAAGGAAAAAAAGTTGCAATTATTCATGACAAAACTGCTTATGGAAAAGGTTTGGCAGATGCTACTAAAATGAATATGAATAAAGCTGGCTTAAAAGAAACTATGTACGAAGCTATTACAGCAGGTGAAAAAGATTACTCTGCTTTAGTTTCTAAACTTAAGTCAAAAGGTATTGAAGCAGTTTATCTTGGTGGTTACCACACAGAAGGTGGTTTGATCGTAAGACAAATGAGAGACCAAGGTATGAAAACTAAATTAATCAGCGGTGACGCATTAGTTACAGCTGAATACTGGCAAATTACTGGAGATGCTGGAGAAGGTACATTAATGACTTTCAGTCCAGATCCAAGAAATAATCCAGAGGCTGCTCCATTAGTTAAGAAGTTCAAAGCTGCAGGTATAGAACCTGAAGGTTATGTACTTTATTCATACGCTGCACTAGAAGTTTTTGCTCAGGCTGCAAAAATGGCTGGTTCAACCGATAGCAATAAAGTTATGAAAGCTATGAAAAAAGGAAAATTTAATACAGTACTTGGAACACTAAGCTTTGACAAAAAAGGCGATGTGAGCTTACCAGGTTATGTATGGTATGAGTGGAGCAAAGGAAATTACAAACAACTGTAATTTTTTTTAATCTGTTTAATTAAAAAGGGGGCTTCATAGCCCCCTTTTTTTTAGGAGGCGAAATGGAAATAACGTACGATGATTTTAAAAAGGTTAAAATTAAATTAGGGACAGTATTGTCTGTAGAAAAAAACGAAAAAGCTAGAAAGCCGTCTTTAGTCATTAAAGTTGATTTTGGAAAAGAAATAGGAATAAAACAATCTTCAGCACAAATTACGCATTATTATTCAAAAGAAAATTTAATTGGAAAACAAGTAATAGGTGTTTGCAATTTTCCAACTAAGAATATCGCAGGAGTTGTTTCAGAAGTGTTAATATTAGGTGCGATAGAAAAAGATGGAAAGGTTGTACTTATCCACCCATCACAAAAAACTGAGAATGGCTTGGACATTGCATAAATGTATCCTGATTTATTAAGTCTTATTATATTTGGTTTTGTTACTGCAATGACACCTGGGCCGAATAATATTACATCTTCTT
>CACIKS010000003.1 GCA_902587295.1 uncultured Pelagibacteraceae bacterium
TAAATAAACAAGTAATCTCTTTCTTTGGTTAACAGATTTAGTTAATCCTCTTGTTGAGTGTTTGTCTTTTTTAAATTTTTTAAAATGATCCGAAAGCTTATTTATTTTTTGACTTAGAAGGCCAATTTGGACAACTGTTGATCCTACATCTTTACTATGCAAAGCCAATGATTTGATAATATCTTTTTTTAACTTCATTTTTTTTTGTTCTCCTTGATTAGTGTTTCAATCCTTTCAGCGTAATCAAAAGATTTGTCCTCAACAAAATACAACCTCGGAAGAAATTTTATATCAAGTTTTTTTGACAGAGCTTTTCTAACAAGATAAGAAAATTCGGTCAAGATATTAACTGTCTTTTTAGTTTCTTTTCCTCCTAGCGGGATCACATATGCCCTTGCAGATTTTAGATCTGAGCTCATTTTAACCTCGGTTACTGTAACCATTTTGGTGTTTAGCGAAGGTATTTTAGCTTCATTTCTTAAAAAAATTTGACCCAAATTTTGTTTTACGAGTTCGCCTACTCTAAGATGACGGAGATTTATATTGCTTCCTTGTACGCTCTTAATCATTTATTTGTCTTTCTATCATATCAACTTTGTAGGATTCTATCATGTCTTTTTCTTTGAAATCTAAAAA
Organism: uncultured Pelagibacteraceae bacterium; assembly: GCA_902587295.1. Classification (GTDB taxonomy): domain Bacteria; phylum Pseudomonadota; class Alphaproteobacteria; order Pelagibacterales; family Pelagibacteraceae; genus Anoxypelagibacter. The sequence continues at coordinate 637 of CACIKS010000003.1, forward strand.
ATTCCTAAAAGTTATACCGCACTCAAGTCCACTTTTTACTTCTTTTGCTGCATTTTTTTCTCTAAATATACTGGCTATTTGCCCATCGTAAATAACTTTACCATCTCTAATAATTCTTGCTTTAGAATTATTTTTTATTTCACCCTCTGTTACTTTTGATCCTGCTACTTTACCAGATTTTGAAAGTTTAAAGATTTTTAAAATTTCTGCCATACCCTCTATCTTTTCTTTCTTTTCAGGCTCTAATAAACCTGAAAGAGATTGTTCTACAAATTCAATGGCTTTGTATATAACGTTAAAAAACATAACTTTAACTTTTTGATCTTCAGATATTTTTTTAGCTTCTTTATTTGGTTTAACATTAAATCCTATTACAATTGCCTCAGAAGCTTTTGCAAGAGATACGTCTGTTTCATTTATCATACCAATGTCAGATAAAATTATTTTAGGGCTTACTTCTGAATGATTAATTTTTTTTATTGCATTTCTTAGAGCTTCGTTAGAGCCTTGAACATCGGATTTTAAAATTATATTTAATTCTGATTTACCATTCTCTTTATCGAAGATATTGGTTTTATCTTGACTAATCATTGGATTGTTAGTTTTAGGTCCTGTTTTTTGAAAGTCATTTATTCTTTTAGCTTCATCCTCGCTTTCAACTACTAAAAACTCATCACCAGCATCTGATGGTTCATTCATTCCAAGAATTTCTACTGGTGTAGATGGGTGAGCTTCATTAATATTCTTTCCATCAAAATTCAACATAGCTCTAATTTTACCTAATGTTTTGCCACATACAAAGTGGTTGCCTCTTTTCAACTCACCTTGGGTGATTAAAATAGTTGATACAGGGCCTTTACCTTTATCAATTTTTGACTCTAAAACTATTCCTTTGGCATTACCTTTTTTTGGTGCCTTTAATTCTAACAATTCCGATTGTAAAATTATTGTTTCTTTTAATTTATCAAGATTAGTTTTTTTTGCAGCTGATACTTCTACAAATAAAGTATCGCCACTTAAATCTTCTGATACCAATTCATATCTCATTAAATCATTTTTAATTTTTGCAATATTTGAATTTGGCAGATCACATTTGTTTATTGCAACTATTATTGGAACTTTCGCTGCCTTCGCGTGTTGTATGGCTTCTACTGTTTGAGGTTTTACACCATCGTCGGCAGCTATGACTAAAACTACAATATCTGTAACTTTTGATCCTCTTGCTCGCATCTCAGTAAAGGCTGCATGTCCAGGAGTATCAATAAAAGTTATTATCTTTTTATTTTCAGTACTTACCTGATATGCTCCTATATGTTGAGTTATTCCACCAAATTCTCCCTCAACTACACTTGAGCTTCTTAAAGCATCTAAAAGAGAAGTTTTTCCGTGATCCACGTGACCCATAATAGTTACAATTGGTGGTCTTGATTCCTCTGGATATTTTTTTTTATCAAAATTTTTATTTAGAATTGCATTTGGAGCTTCTTCTATAATTGGTGTATGTCCAAATTCCTTCACAATATATTCTGAGGTATCTTTATCAATTGAATGATTGATTGTAGCTTTAACACCCATATTTAATAGAAACTTAATAATACTACCAGACTGTTCTGCCATTCGATTTGACAATTCTTGAATTGTTATTTGATTTGGAATTTTCACTTCTCTGATAACTTTTTTAAATTCTTTTTTTGGATCGTCTTTAATATTTTTTTTCTCCTTCATCCTTGCCCTTTTGACAGAGGCTAAACTTCTTTGTTTAATTTCGAATTCCTCAACATCCATTGCTCTGGAAATTGTTAATTTTGATTGTCTTTTGATTTGATATCCCTCTGCTTTTTTTGAGGTTTTTTCTTTTCCTTTTTCTGAGTCTTTTTTGTCAGAATGTATGAATCTTTTAGTTGCTTGTTGCTCTGCAAATTTTCTATTAAAATTTCTATTATTTGGCTTACCTTTTACACCAGGCTGAGATGGCCATTGTCTTGTTGATTTAAAAGGTTTTTTAAAATTACTTTTCTTTTTCTCAATTAAAAATGATTTTTTTTTGTTTGAACTATAAGAATCAGTTTTAAGTTTCTTATTAAAAGATCCTGATATCGTTAGCGTTTTTTTTTTATTTCTATCTTTTTCCACTATTTTTCCTCAAATACTATATTTCTTGCGCTCATTATTAAATTATCAGCTTCTTCTCTGGTTAAATTAAAATCCTCAAGATAACCATTTATCTTAATTCTCTTACCTTTGATTTCATCCATTCCACCAATCAATTCATCGGAAGATAAATCTGCAAAATCTTTTAACTTTTTAATATTTTTTTCACCTAAAACCACTAACATTCCTTGAGTCATGCCCTTAAGTTTAATTAAAGAATCTTCTACACCTAATTTTTTTAATTTTTCAGCTATTTCTAATTTTTCTTTTTCTAAAAATTCTTTTGATCTTTCAATTAACTCTTTAGCTGTTGAATCCTCTATACCTTCAATTTTTGAAATATCATCTATGCTTGCCTGTGCTATATCTTCAACATTTTGAAAGTTTTCAGATACTAAAAGTTGTCCTAAAGTTTCATCTACCTCAAGTGCTTTTATAAAAAGCTCAGTTCTTTCTTTAAATTCTGTTTGTCTTCTTTCAGAGTCTTCCTTGTCTGTTAAAATATCTATTTCATAATTAATTAATTTTGATGCTAACCTAACATTTTGACCTCTTCTTCCTATGGCTTTACTTAAATTTTCCTCAGATAAAATTACTTCGATTCTTTTATTTTGTTCGTCAATTAAAACTTTCTGTATCTCTGCCGGAGATAAAGACTCGGCTACTAATGTTGGTAGATCTTCCGTCCATTTTATAATATCAATTTTTTCACCTTGTAGTTCATTAACGACTGTTTGTACTCTACTACCTCTCATTCCAACACATGCTCCAACTGGATCCAATGAAGAATCTTTTGAATTAACACATATTTTTGCCCTACTTCCTGGATCTCTAGATACAGATTTGATTTCAATAACACCTTCATAAATTTCAGGGACCTCTTGAAAGAATAATCTTGCTAAAAATTGAGGATGTGCACGTGAGAGAAATATTTGGTGTCCTTTTGCATCTTCTTTTACCTCAGAACAGTATGCTTTTACTCTGTCTCCATTCTTTAATATCTCTCTTTGAATTAATTCTTCTTTTCTAATTATTCCTTCTGCTCTACCTAGGTCTATGATAACATTTCCATATTCTGTTCGTTTAATTATACCACTTAAAATTTGTCCTTGTTTATCCTTAAAATCTTCATATTGCCTATTTTTTTCTGCTTCTCTTACTTTTTGTGAAATTACTTGTTTTGCGCTTTGTGCTGCTATTCTACCAAAATCAATTTGGGGCAATTCTTCATAAATCTTATCTCCTATTTTTAAATCCTTATTTTTTTTATCAATACTGGAAGCATCTTTAAGAGTAATTTGTTTTACTGGATCTTCAACTTTTTCAACTATCTCTAAAACCTTATGTATCTTTATACTGCCATTTTCCCTATTTATTTTGGCTTCTATTGAATTATCAAAACCAAACTTACTATATGCGGCTCTTTGAATAGCCGTTTCCATTGAAGTGAGTATTAACTCCTTATCTATTGATTTCTCATTAGCTACGGAGTCTACAATCCTTAATAATTCTTGCTTATCTAAACCTCTGTTTAACATTATATTTTATTCTACCTAAAAAAAAATGGGCAAAAGCCCATTTCATACTTCCAGGTAACTTAACTTATACTTAATTTATATTTTTATATTTTTCAAGAGCTACTTTTTAAAAATTGAGGATTTGTCAGTTTTTTCCCAAGAAAAAGAACCGTTAGATCCTGGCTTTCTACCAAAATGACCGTATGCTGCGGTGCACTCGTATATTGGTTTGTTTAAAGATAACATTTCTCTTATTCCTCTCGGACTTAAATCAAAATTTTCTTGAATTATTTTTTCGACATATTTTGATTTTTCTAAATCCCCATCAAAAAGGTTTACGTAAATTGATAGAGGTTTTGAAACACCAATTGCATATGATAATTGAATCAAACATTTGTTAGAAATTTTGGATGCAACTACATTTTTAGCGACATATCTCGCCGCATAAGCAGCTGATCTATCTACCTTACTTGGGTCTTTTCCTGAAAAAGCTCCTCCACCGTGGGGTGCAGCTCCGCCATATGTGTCGACTATAATTTTTCGACCAGTAAGACCAGTATCTCCATCGGGACCTCCAATGATAAATTGGCCAGTAGGATTTACATAAAACTCTTCTTCTCTCAATTCGGAAAGTAAATCTTTTGGAAATGATTTCTCTAAATATTTTCTAACAATTTCTTTAACTTGAGATTGATTGACTTTTGAGGAATGTTGTGTAGATATCACTACCGATGTTACTTTGGTTGGTTTGCCGTTTTCATATTTCATTGTTACTTGACTTTTAGAATCAGGCTCTAATTTATCAGCAATACCTTTTTTTCTGTCTATTGCCATTAACTCTAAAATTTTATGTGAATAATAAATTGGCGCAGGCATTAAAACGTCTGTTTCATCACATGCATAACCGAACATTATACCTTGATCGCCCGCTCCTTCATCTTTGTTATCTTTGGAGTCGACTCCCATAGCTATGTCAGACGATTGAGAATGAAGATGAACATCAATATTACAATTTTTCCAATGAAACCCTTTTTGCTCATAACCAATATCTTTAATACAATTTCTTACATTTTCTATTATATCGTCTTTTTTAATTTCAGGACCTCTAGTCTCTCCAGCTAAAACAACTTTGTTTGTTGTTGTAAGGGTTTCGCAAGCCACTCTCGAATAAGGATCTTTAGATAGATATGTATCAACAACCATATCTGAAATGCGATCACAAACTTTATCTGGGTGACCCTCCGATACAGACTCGCTAGTAAAAAAATATTTATTTGATTTCATTAAATTTTAAGTTTACGTAAAATAAAAAATGTGAATACAAATGTAATTAAAAGTAAGAAAAATATCAAATCTTTTTTAAATTGTTTTTTGGATGTTTCAAAAATTGGTAAATCTAACTCTATATTTCCTATTTCATCGGGTGCTAAACTTTTTATAATTTTTCCTTTGGGACTAATGAAAGCACTTAATCCTTTATTAGCCGACCTGATTGTAAAAGTTTCTACTTCAATTGATCGGAAGATTGCTTTGGAAAAATGTTGATACGGCCCAATACTTTTTCCAAACCACGCATCCTCAGAAATATTCAGGATAAAATTAAAATTTTTTGAATTGTTTACTAGATTAGGAAAAATTATTTCGTAACATATTAGTGGCAAAAATTTAATATTTTGTGAATTGAATTTTATATTAATTATATTTTTTCCTATCCCTTTTTTAAAGGAGGAATAGCCAGGTGTAATTTTTTTCAGACCAATAAAATTAAATAGTTTTTCGAATGGAAGAAACTCGCCAAAAGGTACAAGCTTTTTTTTATCATATTTTGAAATAATACCAAAGTTATTATCAACAAAAATCATACTATTAAAATATTTTTTTGCAGATGATGATTTTTTAGATGTGTTAGCACCCAATATGATCAAATGATTTTCAGAAAAATTTTTTTTGAATAATTCTTTAATATTTTTTTTTTTATAAAAATTATCATCTAAAAAAATACCCTCGGGCCAAATAAAAATAGTTTTTCTTGTTTTTATAGGCTCACTATATTTTATTAATTTTGATACGACTTCAGTTTCATCCTTAAATTCATTTAAATCTATCCCTGCAGATACGATTTTAAAATTTATTTTATTTAAATTTTTATAATTTTTTTCTGAATTTATTTTATAAGATCCATAGATATGATTTGCAAACATTAACAGGATAAAAAAAGAAATGAAAAAAAATTTCGACCGTGATTTGACAAATAAAATGGATGGGGAAAAGAAAATTATTATAATTAAAAGATTTAATGAAAAAAGCCCAATAACCGATAATATCTGAATACCTTCCAACGAAGACGAAATACTATACGCCCAAAGATTCCAAGGAAATCCTGATAAGATTTTACTTCTTAAAAAATCAGCGATAGCAAAAGTTAAACTAATTAAAAAAATTGAGGAAATATTTTTATCGCAGTAATTCCCAATTAATAAAATAGGTAATGAAAAAAAAAGGGAAAGAAAAAGTGGAATTATTATTAAACTAAATGGTATTAAAAATTTAAAAGAGTCATCAAAAGTCAATGAGTTAGAAATCCAATAAATACCAAAAAGAAAAAATCCAAAACCATAAGAGGTACCTAATATAAAAAAATTTTTTAGGTAGGGTTTTTTCCTATATACACTTTTTGATTTTTTTTTTACATAAACTATTAGAAGAAATAGTAAAGGAAGAGATAAAAAATTGACAAAAAAAAGATTAAATGGACTAAAACTTAAAACCGTAAATGCACCTAAAATAAGTGGAAAAATAAATATAATAAAAATTCTTTTATTAAAAAAATTTAACATTAATTGAAATTAATTTTTTTTAATATCAACTTTTCTAATTTATTCATTTTGTAGAAATCTGTATCCTTGTCGTGCTTATATCCAAGTAAATGAAGAAACCCATGGATCCACAATCTATCAAAATCATATTCAAAATTTCTTTTATTTATTTTATAATAATTTAATATTATATCTCCTAAATAAATATTTTTTCTTTTAATTTTTTTCAAAATTTTACTCTCGTAAAAAGGAAAAGATAATACATCAGTTGTCTTATTTTTTTTTCTAAATTTTTTATTTAAGTCTCTGATTTCTTTGTTTCCAGACAGAACAACTGAAAAATTATATTTATTATTTTTTGACAATTTAATTGAATTCTTTAAACCTAATGATTTTTTATTTAAATACTTAACGGGATTGGATAAACGCTTTTTCCAATTCTTATCTTCAACAAAAACATCAATTTTTATCATTACTATTATGATTATATGCTTGAATAATTTTGGATACTAAAGGATGTCTAACAACATCATTATGATCAAACTTGATACATTTAATCTCTTTAACATTTTTTAAAATTTTAGTTGATTGTATTAAACCTGAATGACTCTTATTTAATAAATCAATTTGAGAGGGATCTCCATTTACAACTAGTTTAGAATTTTCACCAATTCTAGTTAAAAACATTTTAATTTGAGTCAAAGAAGCGTTTTGTGCTTCATCTAAAATAGCAAAAGAGTTTTTTAAAGTTCTTCCCCGCATAAAAGCTAGTGGAGCTATTTCAATTTCGCCTGTTTCTATTTTTCTTTGAACTTTATCGAAACCAAAAAGATCGTATAAGGCGTCATACAAAGGTCTTAGGTAAGGATCAACTTTCTCCTTTAAATCACCTGGTAAAAAACCGAGTCTTTCGCCCGCTTCTACTGCTGGCCGAGATAATATTACTTTCTCTACTTTTTTCTCCATAAGCATATTTACTGCTACTGAAACAGCAAGATAACTTTTTCCTGTACCTGCTGGACCTAAAGACATCACTACATTTTCATTTAATAATGCCTTAAGATAATCAGATTGTTTTTTAGATCTAGGTATTACAGATCGTCTTGGAGTTTTAATAACTTGGTCTATCGATCGAATATTATTTTTGTTTTCTTTCATATCTTCAGAAATACCATTTTTAATGGAGTAAATAATATCATCATTCTCCACAGAATTTGTAACTAGATATTTGTTTACTAGAAATGTCAAAGAATTAGATGCGGCTAAAATTGATTGCTCATCCCCTTTTACTGTGATTGAGTTTCCACGAAAAAATAACTTAGTATTGGTTAGTTTTTCAATTTTATTAAGATTTTTGTTAAATTCCCCTACAATTGCTATCAAAATATTATTGTTAAAAATCTTAATATTTGATGTTTCCTTATCAATTTTTTTAATAGAAATTTCTTTATTTAAATTTTTTGCCTCTAACATTAAGCTGCTTCTTCGTTTTTAATAATTTTTTTTGTTCCAGATAATGAATGATGATTAAATCCCTCAATTTTTACCTTCACTATATTTCCTATATCAAAGCTCTTCGCCTCTTTGATAATTACAGGAGTAAGATCACTTGATCTTCCAAAATATACTTCTTGATTTTTTAACTTATTTTCAACTAAAATTTCTTTAAATTTTCCAACTTCATTATGATTTTTTTTAATCTGTATATTTTTTAGTAAAGTTTGTAACGTTATTAACCTTTTTTTTTGTATTGTATTGTTCACATTTTCAATTTTCGAAGCTGGAGTTCCTGGTCTTGGGCTATAGATAAATGAATAGGAATTTATAAAATTAACTTCTTTTACTAATGAGATTGTGTCCTCAAAATCTTTATCAGTTTCACCTGGATACCCAACAATAAAATCACTAGAAAATTTCATATTTGGTCTGATTTTTAATAAGTCTTTAATTATTGCTAGATATTCATCCCTAGAGTGCTTTCGATTCATATTTTTTAACACATTATTAGAACCGCTTTGAACTGGTAAATGAAGGAATGGCATAAGTTTTTTTGTATTTCTATAACAGTTAATAAGATCTTTCGACATATCTTTAGGATGAGATGTTGTATATCGAATTCTTTTTAATCTCTCTAAACCTTCAAGATTATTAATTAAATATGATAGTTTAAATTTTTCTTTACCCTTAGTGTAATTATATGCATTAACATTTTGCCCCAACAATGTGATCTCTTTTGCGCCATTGGATATTAAATTTTTTGCTTCATTAATTATATCAACCGGTGACCTTGAAAATTCCGGTCCTCGAGTATATGGAACAACACAAAAATTACAAAATTTATCACATCCCTCTTGAATAGTTATAAAAGAAGAAACTTTTGATTCTGTATTTTTGATTTTACTTATCTTGTCAAATTTTTCTATTACATCGAATTCCGTAGAGTTAATTTTTTTCTTTCGCTTATCTAATTCAGATAAAATTTTAGATATATGTTGATAAGACTGAGGTCCTATTACTGCATCAATATATGGTTCTCTTTTTAACATATTTTCGTTTTCAGCTTGTGCAACACATCCTGTTATTAAAACAATAGGCTTTTTTTTATTTCTAAATTTTTTCTTTAACCTTCCAACATCTGAATAAACTTTTTCCGTTGCCTTCTCTCTTATGTGGCAAGTATTTAGAACATAACAGTCTGTATCTAGAATTTTGTCTGTTAGAATATACCCTTGTTCTATCGCTAAATCAGCTATCCGATTACTATCGTATTCGTTCATTTGACATCCGAAAGTTTTAATGAAAATTTTTTTTGACAAAGCGTTAATTTTTTTTAATTTTTGTTGCGTATAATTCTAGCTTGTGGTCCACCAATTTATATCCAAGTTTTTGAGCAACTTTTTTTTGTAACTCTTCAATATCTTTGTTAACAAACTCAATGATCTCACCGCTGTTAATATCTATAAGATGATCATGGTGCTCTTCTGTTAAAGGTTCGTATCTAGATTTACCTTCTTTGAAATCGTGTCTTTCAATTATTCCAGCTTCTTCGAAGAGTTTCACGGTTCTGTAAACAGTGGCAATACTAATATTTTTATCTAAAGAACTTACCCTTTTATGTAACTCATCAACGTCTGGGTGATCTTTTGATCCATAGGTTGTTTTTGAATCAGACATAACTTTAGCTATTAGTCGCCTTTGATCCGTCAGTCTAACTCCTTTATTTTTACACTTTTCTTCAATCTCACTCATAATAATTATAATTTAACTTAAATATACTGGTTTAATCAAATTATTTTCTATTAAATTTTTTTTAATTAATAAACTAATATTTTTAACATTAAATTCAGGTAAATCAGTGTCTAAATAACCATACAGTTTGGTTCCTTTTGCTAATTTAATACCCTTTGCTACTGCTAATGAGATCCTTATACCGGAAAAGCTTCCTGGACCAATATTTACAATAACTGAAAAATTTTTATCAATTTTAACATTTTTTTCTTTAATAAGTTGCAATATATTGTCCACAAGCATCTCGTTATTTTTTATATTAGTTTGAAATTTTTTTATGAAAAATTTACTATTAACCATTAAGCCAATAGAATTATTTTTACCTGTGAAACTAATTATTAAAAAATTATTTATCATTTTTTTATTTATAAATTTTTTATGCTTTACAAACAATTCCTATTCTGAGACCAAAATCTTTAAAGATAATGGGATTATCGTAATAATGTATCATCGTTTTGAAGAAAACAAGTACCCTTCGACAAATATACGTATTGAGGATTTTAAGTTACATTTGGATTTAATAAAAAAATCAAATTTTGAATTTGTATCTCATAACGAATTTGACCTGTTAATTAATGAAAGTAATAATAGAAAAAAAATATTATTAACTATAGATGATGGTTTTTCATCATTTTATAAAAATGCTTGGCCTATTTTAAAAAAAGAAAAAATTCCATTTATTATATTCATTAATACAGAAACCATCGGATCTAGAGGTTATATGGATTGGAATGAAATTAAAGAGATATCTAAATTTGATTTTGTTCATATTGGTAATCATAGCCATTCCCATGATTACCTTGTTGATAAAAGTGACGAAGAAATTAAAAATGATCTCGAAACATCAATTAAAATTTTTAATTCAAAACTAAATCATAAAACAAAATTTTTTGCTTATCCATTTGGAGAATATAAAAATTCATTCAAAAAAATTGTTAAAGATTTAGGATTTATTTATGCATTTGGTCAACATTCAGGTGTTGCCGATAAAACAAAAGATAAATTTGAATTGCCTAGATTTCCAATCAATGAAAAATATGGTAATGAAAAAAGATTCAAAAACTTATTGAAAACAATACCTTTTCAGTACAAAACAATTCTTCCAAGTGAAAAATATATTTCTAACAAAAATAACCCGCCTGATGTAAAAATTATTTTTTTTGATAATATTGACAATTTAAGTAATATTAATTGTTACTCAAATGAACAAGATAAATGGAGAAAATCAAAGTTACATTTTTTAAAAAAAAATGAATTGAAAATATTGTTAGATGGAAAATTTATAACTGAAAGAGGAAGAATAAACTGTTCATTGAGAGAGTCGGATGGAAGATGGAGATGGTTGGGAATTCAGTTTGTCGTAAAAGAAAAATAGTTTATAATGTCAAAGATGTGTCTTTATTTCTATTCATCAAAATTGATTTGTCAAAGTCTGTTAGATCGTTTTGTGTGATAATTTTCTTTAAAATTTTTACGTATTCTGAACCAGTTTGAGCATAATTGTAAAGGTACTCTACGAGATCCAGTCCTGAAATATTTTTATTTTTATCTCTCAAATCAGATCTTTTTTCTCTGAATTCTCTATAACCTCTATGAGTATTTAAATTTCTCATATAAGCTTTAACAGATGACTGCAGCATTGGAAATTTCAAAATTTTATGGCTTTCATTTTTGCCTTTTTCACTTGGTTCGATTCCTTCTTTATCCCAAGTCCATTGTCCATACATCGCGTTTCCGTCCAATGCAAATCTAGAGGTTCCCCAACCACTTTCTTTAGCGGCTTGAGCAATCGCTATTGAGGTCGGAACGATGTCCATTCTTAATTTTAATTCTGCTATGTCTTCACCATCTATCTGATAATCCTTAAATCTTCTTTTTAGCCAGACTTTTTCTCCCATCGAATTTGATTGTTTGCTCAAAATTTTAAATAACTTTTTTCTATCTTCTAATATCTTATCATTTTCATCTAAGATAAGAGGTATTACAATTTTTATAAATGTATCCTTCTTTTTTTGGGTGCTTTTAATTTTATTTAGGTCTCTAGGAAATCTTCTTAGATAAACCGGTTTTACCGCTTGTCCTAATCTTATACTTTTCAAATCGTATTTGAAATCCTCAAAAATTTTGAGGGTTATTTTTGTGTCTAAACTTATAAAATCATCGTCTTGACTTAAAGGCTTTTTGGCAGAAGAATTAAAATCTTTACTTCCTTTAAGGTTTTTTTGAAGATTAGACTTATACTCTTTTGCGACGTGAGTAAATTTTATTTCGCTTGTAACCAACTTTATTAAAGGCCTGGTCGTTAATAAACTTACAACAAAACCAATTAGAAATAACGTTATAAAAATATTCGTTACAACTTGCTCTTTGAATTCTATTTCGGCTATTCTTTTCTTATTATAACTTTGTTCTGGTAACCTAATTTTATTTTTCAGCAAAATTAATTCTATTTGTGAAACTGTCAAATTCTTTTTTGTTTTTGCATAAAATTTTAGTTCGTTTATTTTATAAAGTTTTCCAAGCTCTAAGAGCTGTTCTCGGTAAGGTAATTGCAGATTTTTTTTCATTTAATTATTTTGCTTCAACGTTATTTACTTCCTTAACATAATGGCGCAACAAATTTTGAACACCATTTTTAAGAGTCATAACTGAACTTGGACAACCAGAGCAACTCCCTCTTAATTCTACATTGACAGTCCCATCTTTAAAGGAAACAAACTTGATATCTCCACCATCTTTAGAAACTGCTGGTTTAATTTTAGTATCAAGTACTTCTTTGATTTGTTTTATTATTAAATCATTTTCTTTATCTTCTATCTCTTCATTTTCTTTTTGATTTTTAATTAATATAGGTTTTTCATTTTTTTCAAAATAATCGTTAATTTCTGATATTATAGATGGTCTTAGTTTATCCCAGCTAACTGAATCAGATTTTTTAACGCTTATGAAATTTTTGGATATTAAGATTAATTCAACACCATCGAATTGAAGTAAATTTTTAATAAAACTATTTTGTATTTTTTTTTCGTCTTTTTTTTGAAACTCTTGTACTCCAACCTCTGAAAATATGTTTTTAGATACAAATTTTAGCGCATTTGGATTGGGAGTATTTTCTGTATAAATCATAAGAGGATTTTTATCACAAAAATAGGGTTAAATAAATCCCACAATTTTTTTAATTTGGGTTAAATTTCTGTCAGATATATCCCTAGCCTTATTAGATCCTTCTTCGATTATTTTTATCAAATAAGATTTATCTTTTCTTATTTCATTTATTTTTTTTCCTATGGGACAAATGGTATCAATTAAAACCTCTGAAAGATTTTTCTTAAATTTTGAGAAATCCTTGCCCGACATATTTTTTAATGTTTGTTCGAGTTGCGAATTTGTAATTGATGAATAAATGTTTAATAAGTTTAAAGCTTCAGGTCTATCCTTTAGCTCATCAATTTTTTCAGGTATAGATAGAGAGTCTGTCTTTGCTTTTTTAATTTTTTTATTTATATCATCTTTGCTATCTGTCAAATTAATCCGTGAATAGTCTGATTCATCAGATTTGCTCATTTTTCTTTTTCCATCTCTCAGACTCATCACCCTTGAAAAATTTTTTTGTATAAGTGGCTCCGGTATTGGAAAAAAATTATTGCTTTTAAAATCTTTATTGAACTTTTGCGCTATGTCTCTAGATAATTCCAAGTGCTGTTTTTGATCATCTCCAACTGGAACATGTGTTGCTTTATATAATAATATGTCGGCAGCCATTAAATTCGGATACACGTACAATCCAACACTGGCGTTTTCTTTATTTAAACCTGCCTTTTCTTTAAATTGAGTCATTCTATTCATCCATCCAACTCTAGATACACAGTTAAAAATCCAAGCTAATTCAGCATGGCCACTAACAGAAGATTGATTAAAAATTATACTTTTTTTAAAATCTAAACCACAAGCTAAAAAGCCAGCAACAGTTTCCAGAATATTATTTTTTAAGTCCTTAGGATCTTGAAATACAGTTATTGCATGTAGGTCAACCACGCAATAAATGCAATCCATATCTTTTTGAAGTTCTACGAAGTTTTTTATTGCACCCAAATAGTTACCAAGATGAAGATTTCCAGTTGGTTGAACTCCCGAAAAAACTAACTTCTTGAAATTTTTGTTCATTTTACATTATAATTCTTCAGACTTAGTACACCTAAAAGCCTAGCAATTAATAGATATATAGTTGTTGATAAACCTATCATAATTACTAAATAAATTAATTTAAATTTATAAGAGTATTCAAACTTATCCTCAAAATAATCTAAACCAAAATATAGAAAAAGGCTCATAAACATTGTTGCAATTAAAATTTTTAAAAAGTTTGATAGCAATTTATTTCCAAATTCAATTAAACTTTTTCCTTTTAGCAAAATAAAATAAGTTATTACAGCAACCCAAGTTGAAAGCGATGTCGCAATTGGAATTATAATAAATCCATATTTTTTAAATAAGGAAACACTTATCAGAATGTTAAGTATCATACTTAATAAAGAAATATAAAAAGGAACTATCGTATTATTTCTTGCAAAATAAAAATTTGATAAAACTTTAATAAGAGCAAAAGCAGGAACACCTAAAGCAAAAAATGTTACTGCCAACGAGGTATAAAAAACATCTGAAATATCAAAAGATCCATAACCAAATAAAGAATTTACTATTTGGTTGGACGCGATTAATAATCCAAATGTTGCTGGAATTGAAAACAGTAAAGACAACTCGATTGACTTATTTTGGATTTGGTTCGTAGAAAATTTGTCATTAAGCTTTATACTCTTTGCAAGATTAGGTAGTGCAACAGTTCCGACTGCTATACCTGCAATAGCCAAATTTATTTGATAAACTCTATCAGCATAATATAAATAGGATACTGCCCCAGATTGAAATGAGGCTATAATTGTACCTACTAAAATATTTATCTGAGTTATCCCTGAAGCAAAGATGCTTGGTAACAATTTTTTAAAAAAATTTTTTATAGCTTTTGAGAATTTAAAAATAAATTTAATTGAGGGTACATAAAAACTTTTAGTAAAAATGATTAAAATTATAAATTGTAGTATGCCGGCTAAAGTTACGCCAATTGATAAACTTTTTGCGATACTATGGTTATAATAAAAAGATATTAATAGAAAGAAGATTAACACAATGTTAAGAATAATTGGTGCTGCAGCTGCAGCTGCAAATTTATTGTTTGTGTTTAAAATACCTGAAAGCAAAGATGATAAACTTACAAAAAGTAAAAAGGGGAAAGTTATTCTTGTAAATTCAATTGCTAAATTAAATTTTTCTGTATTTTCAAAAAAGCCCGGAGCAATCAAGTAAACTAAAAATGGAGTAAATATTTCAATAATAATTATTAATAAAATTAAGAAAAACAAAAGCAAACTAAAAATTTCATCTGCAAATTTTTTTCCTGATTTTTTCCCTTTAATTTTCTCCTCGGTATAACTTGGGATAAACGCTGCGTTAAATGTTCCCTCTGCAAATAATCTCCTAAATGTATTTGGCAATCTAAAAGCAACGAAGAAAGCATCTGCATAAATACTTGTTCCTAGAAAAATTGCTATTAAGATATCTCTTAAGTAGCCCAAAACCCTACTAACTAGTGTATAAAAACCAAAAACTGATGTAGAAGACAATAAATTCATAATTAAGACAAATTATTAGTGATTTAATCTCATTTATATTACATACTTAAATTTTAATGACAAAAAAATCAAAAATTGATCATTACACGGATAAAGAAGCATTAGACTTTCATAATAAAGGAAAGTCTGGCAAAATTGAGATTGTTTCGTCAAAATCTTTAACAACAAAGAGAGACTTATCTTTAGCTTATTCGCCTGGTGTTGCTGTTCCAGTAAAAGAAATATCAAAAAACCCTGATGCGGCTTATGAATATACAAGTAAGGGAAACTTAGTGGCAGTAATTAGTAATGGATCAGCGATTTTAGGGTTGGGAGATTTGGGGGCTTTAGCATCCAAACCTGTTATGGAAGGTAAGGCAGTTTTGTTCAAAAGATTTGCTGATATTGATGCAATTGACATTGAGATAGACAATAAAGACTCAAACGAAATAATTAAATGTATTCAAAACATTGGAAATAGTTTTGGTGGAATAAATTTAGAAGATATTGCAGCACCTGATTGTTTTATTATTGAAAGAAAATTAAGAGAAACTTTAGACATACCTATATTTCATGATGATCAACACGGAACAGCGATTATTACTTCTGCTGCACTTATTAATGCTCTAGATATTTCAAAGAAAAAAGCAGGTGAAGTAAAAATTGTTATTAATGGTGCCGGAGCATCAGCACTAGCGTGTGCAAATCTTTTTAAGAGCATTGGTATCAAAACTCAAAATATAATTATGCTTGATAGAAAAGGTGTAATTTACAAAGGCAGAGATAATATTGATCAGTTCAAATCAGCATATGCCGTTGATACAAAACTAAGAAATCTTAGGGAAGCAATAAAAGGTGCTGATGTTTTTTTAGGTTTATCAGCTAAAAATGTTATGGATAAAGAGATGGTAAAATCTATGGCAAAAAATCCAATTATATTTGCATGTGCTAACCCTGATCCTGAGATTAAACCAGAGTTAGTTGACGAGGTAAGATCAGATGCGATAGTAGCTACTGGGAGATCTGATTATCCAAATCAAGTTAATAATTTGATTGGATTTCCATACATCTTTAGAGGCGCTTTAGATGTGAGAGCAAAAGAAATTAATGAAGATATGAAAATAGCAGCCGCAAAAGCAATTGCAGCACTTGCAAGAGAAGAAGTACCTGACGAAGTCGTAAACGCATATGGAGGAGACAGACCTCACTATGGAAAAGAATATATAATTCCCTCAACATTTGATCCTAGACTAATCAGCAGAATTCCTGCCGCAGTAGCACAGGCTGCAATGAAAAGTGGTGTCGCAAGAAAAAAAATATTGGACATAGAGACTTACAAAGATCAGTTAACTAATAGACTTGATCCTTCTATGAGTGTTATGCAAGGTATCAATGCACAGGTTAAGAAAAGACCTAAAACAGTTGTTTTTGCTGAGGGCGAAGATGCTAATATGCTTAAAGCTGCTGTTGCGTATAAGAATAGTAAATTAGGAACACCAATTGTAATAGGAAATGAAAAAAGAGTAAAAGAACAATTAAAGGAAATTGGGTTAGACGAAAATTTTAATATAAAAATTGTCAATTCCACAAATAAAGATAAAAGAGAAACATACTCAAAAAGATTATACGCCAAGCTTCAAAGAAAAGGTCTTTTAGAAAGAGATGTCGACAGATTAATAAGAAACGATAGAATTATTTGGGGATCCTCAATGGTAGAATGTGGAGATGCAGACGCAATGGTAACGGGGAATATAAGACACTACGCAGCATCAATTGAAAGTCTCAAAAAAGTTGTAGATCCTAGACCTGGAGAGATATTATTCGGTCTTAACCTGCTAATAACTCCTAAAAAAACTGTATTTATTGCAGACACGCAAGTAAATGACTTCCCGTCTGCAGATCATTTAATAAAGATTGCGATGTCTAGTGTAAGGGTAGCTAGATTATTTGGTTTTGATCCTAAGGTAGCATTTTTATCTCATTCTACATTTGGCAAACCGACATCCAGAAATACAAAACACGTTAGAGAGGCTATTGAAATTTTAAAAAATAAAAAAGTTGATTTTGATTTTGATGGAGAAATGCAACCTGATGTGGCTTTAAATCCCAAATATAAGGAAACTTATCCTTTTTCTAAAATAGTTGGTAATGCAAACATTTTAATAATGCCTGCTCTTCACAGTGCAGCGATATCAACTAAACTTATGAGAACTATTGGTGGAGCTAAAACAATTGGTCCACTTTTAATCGGGCTAGGCTTACCAATAGAAATTGCTCCTTTAAGGTCTTCAGCAAATGACATATTAAATCTCGCTTCAGTCGCTGCCTATTCTGCTGAAATAATTGATTATAAAAACAAGAAAGTTAATTAATTTTTATTTCTACTTAGTTCTGAAACTAAAATTATACTAGGAATAACTTCTTTAACACCATAAATTTCCTGAGCCTCTTTAATTATTTCTTTTTTTTCATCTTTTGTCATTGCAATACCAAAAATATAAATTTTACCATTTATTGTGTCTATATTATAATTTGTTGATCTTACAAGCTGATTAAAAATAAGAGCAGTTCTTAATTGAGAAGTAATCAATATATCTTTGGCATTATTTTTAAAATTAGTTTCACCCTTTATGATTACTGCGCTCTTAACAGACCTTACTCCTTTGGTCTCCCAGGACATCTTTGTTATTTTTAATTTTTCCTCTGGATTGTCGACTTTTCCAGATAAATAAATATTTCCATCAATAACCTTCGAAGAAATTGAGACTATATATTTTTTATTTTCTAGAGCTAATCTTGCACCCAAATTTTTTTGCATTATTGAATCATCAATTTGCATACCAACAGTTCTTGGGTCAAATGCAATACTTACTCCAGATCCAAAAACACCCACGGAAGAAGTTCCTACACAGGAGTAAAAAAGAAATGATAGTAAAATTATTCCTAAAAAATTATTTTTTATTTTTTTATTTTTAAACATAAATCGTATATTTGCTTTTTTGGTAACTTATATTTTTCTGAAACTAATTTTGCAACATCTTTTAATGAATACCTTTTAAGGTAGTCATTTATTTCAATGCTTATTTTTTTTTTATTAAAATCATTTTTTTTAAAATTATATCTTTCTTCCTTTTTTGACAATACAACTGTTAGTTCTCCTTTGATTGTTTTTTTAAAACCCTTAAAAGACTTAAGATTTTCTCTATAAAAATTCTCATGCAACTTTGTCATTTCCTTTGCTATTACAATCTTTCTATCAGAAAAAAATTTTTTGAAGAATTTCATATAAAAATTAATCTTTAATGATGGAATAAAAAAAACAATGCTGACGTTATAATTGCTAAGATTCTTAAGTACTTTTTCCAATTCTTTTTCTTTTTTTGTCAAAAAACCATAAAAAAAATATTTTTCTTCAAAACCCGATACACTTGTGGCTGTTGTAATTGCTGAAACACCAGGAATTGGAAAAATTTTTATATCTTCTTTGATACATTCCTTTAACAAAAGTAGTCCTGGGTCAGATAAAATTGGTGTTCCAGCATCAGATATTAGTGAAATCTTTTCTCCATTACTAATAAACTTAATTACGGATGGGATTAATTTTTTTTCATTAAATTTATGATATGCAACAAGTTTTTTTTTAATATTATAATGGTTAAGCAGTTTTAATGAGTGCCTGGTATCCTCACAAAGAATTTTATCAGAATTTTTTAATACATTTAAAGCCCTTAATGTAATATCTTCTAAATTGCCTATTGGAGTGGAAACGATGTATAAACCTGGTAAGAAATTATTCATAAAATAAAAAATGAAAAAACTCTTTACGATAGTTTTATCTTATTTGCTTATAACATTTAACACATTTGTTTTTGCAAATGAAAATAATAACGCTCATCATCTAAAAATTGGGGTATTAGTGCCTTTGTCAGGCGAATTAAAAAGTTTGGGGGAGGAAATACTTTATGCAATTAATTTGGCATTATATGACATTAATGATCCGAAAATTAAAATTTTTCCTAAAGACTCTGGCTACGATAAAAAAAAAATAATTGAATCTTGCAACCAATTTAGAGATGAAAAAATTAATATTATTCTAAGCCTCGTGGATTCTAAATTTGTAAAAGACCTATATAATTTTAAAGATCTAACATTTGTATCCCTTTCTAATATGGATTCTAATATTAGGGAAAATGTAATAATGACTGGTATAAATTTAGAGTCTCAGCTGCTAGCGATAAAGAAATTTATAAAAAAAGAAAAAAGAAAAAAAACAGTTATCTTATTTCCTAAAAATAAATACTCAAAACACGTTGAAAAAAATATTCAATTAATTAATTTTACGAATACAAGGCTTTTTAAATATGATGAGGATCCTAAAATTTTAACAAGACAAATTGAAAAATTAACAAATTACAAACAGAGAAAAATAAACTTAGACTCTAGAGTAAAGAAACTTGAGGGATCAGAAAATCCAAAAGATATAAGGGAATTAAATGAATTAAAACAAAAATATACTCTTGGGAAAGTTAATTTTGACTCAGTTGTAATTATTGATTTTGGAGATAATTTAAAAACGGTTCTTACATCTTTGGCTTATACTGATGTATCAGAAAAAGATATTCTAATAATCTCAGGAAATCAATGGTTTGATAAAAGTATTTTAGAGGAAACATCAATCAAAAAATTTTATTTTCCTTCTATAAATTTAAAAAATTTTGAAAAATTTAATAATAGATTTCATAAAACTTACAAGAGTAAACCAAATGAAATCACAATTTTAGCTTACGATTCTGTTGGGTTAATTTACTATCTATGGAAAACAAAAGGAGAGATAGTATCTGTAAATAATTTTAATATAAAAACTGAAATTAAAGGGAAGATTGGTAATTTTAAAATATCTGAGAATAAAATTATACAAAAATTAAATATTTATAAATTAGAGAATGGCAATTTTATTAAAAATAATTTTTAATTCTTTTTTCTAATTTTTTATAAGCTATATATCTATGATCTATCAAAAGTTTTTCATTATAATTCATTTCGGCAAAAGTTTTTGAATAACCAATCGGGATAAAAATTGGATCATATCCAAATCCATTTGACCCTTTTTTTGATGATATATTTCCTTTAATAATTCCTACCTCAGAAATTTTATTTCCATTTGGCCATTGAATGGTAAGACTACAAACGAATTGTGCTTTTGTCTCCCCATTTATTTCGTTAACTTTCTTTAAAATTTCTGTCATTGCATTATCAAAATTACCAAATTTTTCTGCCCATCTTGCAGAAAAAATACCTGGCTGTTTATTTAAACAATCCACCTCTAGACCAGAGTCATCAGATAAAGTAATTAATTTAGATTTTTTACAAAAATATTCTGCTTTTATCTCCGAATTTTCTTTAAATGTTTTACCATTTTCAATTGGGCTATCAATGTTTAGCTTTTTAGGTGAAACTTTTTCCAAGGAATTTGGTAATAAATCGCTTATCTCTTTAAATTTACCATTATTATGAGTTCCAATTAGAATTTTTTTAATTTTATCCATATGCACCTAGAAATTATATATATTATAATTATATAACAAGTATGACAAATATAAATGAAGAAAATAATCCTGATGAAATTAAGAAGAGTGATGAGAAAGAATTAACTCTTGAAGAAAAATTAAAAGAAACGGAAGATAAGCTTCTCAGATCTCTTGCTGAAATAGAAAATCAACGCAGTAGATTCGAGAAAGATATCAAAGAAGCAATAAATTTTGGTGGTTTTAACTTTGCTAAAGAAAATTTAGCAATATTAGACAATTTACAAAGAGCTCATACATCAATTAAAAACGATCCTGATCTAAAAGATAACAAGGATATAGATAAATTTCTTAAAAACATAGAGATTATTGAAAAAGATTTAGTATCAATTTTTAAAAAAAATAAAATCGAAAAAATTAATTCTATTAATAAAAAATTTGATCCAAATTTTCACCAGGCTATGACTGAAGTGGAAGATGACAGTACAAAACCAGGAACTATCGTGCAAGAAATACAGGCAGGCTATATGTTTGGTGAAAGGTTGCTTAGACCAGCCTTGGTTGCTGTATCTAAAGAAATTACCAATAAAACCCCAAAAAATCAGGATAAAAATAAAAAAAATCAGTAAAAACGACCTTGCAGAAATACAAATAAACCCCATATATAATTTATTATGAGTAGAGTAATTGGAATAGATTTAGGAACTACAAATTCATGCGTTTCTGTAATGGAAGGTAAACAGGCCAAAGTTATTGAGAATGCTGAGGGTCAAAGAACAACACCATCTGTAGTTGCCTTTCTTGAAAAAGAAGAGAAGTTGGTTGGACAGCCTGCAAAAAGGCAAGCTGTAACCAATCCTAATAATACAATTTTTGCTGCCAAAAGACTTATAGGAAGAACGTTTGATGATAAATCTGTAAAAAAAGATATTGAAAAAGTACCTTTTCAAATTGTGAAGTCAGACAAAAACGACGCATGGATTGAAGCAAGGGGCAAAAAATATTCACCTTCACAAATATCTGCTTTTATTCTTCAAAAAATGAAAGAGACGGCTGAGAAGTACTTAGGACAACCAGTTACAAAAGCTGTAATAACAGTTCCAGCATATTTTAATGATGCACAAAGACAGGCAACAAAGGATGCAGGTAAAATAGCTGGTCTAGAAGTTTTAAGAATTATCAACGAACCTACTGCTGCATCTTTGGCATATGGTTTAGATAAAAAGGGAGGAAAAAAAATTGCAGTTTATGACCTTGGGGGAGGAACTTTTGATGTATCTATTTTAGAAATTGGAGATGGTGTCTTTGAGGTAAAATCTACAAATGGTGATACCTTTTTAGGAGGAGAAGATTTTGACGATACAATTGTGGATTATTTAGCCTCTGAATTCAAAAAAGATAGCGGAATTGACCTTAAAACTGATAAATTGGCATTGCAAAGATTAAAAGAAGCTGCTGAAAAAGCAAAAATAGAATTATCATCAGCTACTCAAACCGAAATTAATCTTCCTTTTATTACTGCTGACAAAACAGGTCCAAAACATATTAATTTAAAATTTACTAGAGCTAAATTGGAAGCTCTTGTTGAAGGTTTGGTTGAAAGAACTTTAGAACCTTGCAAAATAGCTTTGAAAGATTCTGGTTTCTCAGCAGCTGAAATTAACGAAGTTGTTCTGGTTGGTGGAATGACTAGAATGCCAAAAATTGTTGAGACTGTTAAAAACTTTTTTGGAAAAGATCCAAACAAAAGTGTAAACCCAGATGAAGTAGTTGCAATGGGAGCTGCTATTCAAGCTGGTGTACTACAAGGAGATGTAAAAGATGTATTACTTTTAGATGTTACTCCTTTGTCACTTGGTATTGAAACTCTTGGTGGAGTTTCAACTAAATTAATCGATAAGAATACAACTATACCAACAAAAAAAAGCCAAGTTTTCTCAACTGCTGAAGATAATCAACCTGCAGTATCAATAAGGGTTCTTCAAGGAGAAAGAGAAATGGCATCTGATAATAAAATTTTAGGGAATTTTGAACTTGTAGGAATCGCACCTGCGCCAAGGGGGGTTCCTCAAATTGAAGTAACTTTTGACATAGACGCGAATGGTATTGTCAATGTATCTGCAAAAGATAAGGGTACTGGTAAAGAACAGAAAATACAAATTCAAGCGTCTGGGGGATTATCAGATGAGGAAATAAACAAAATGGTTAAAGATGCTGAAGCTAATAAAGAAACGGATAAGAAAAAAAGAGAGTCTGTTGATGCTAGAAATCAAGCTGACACTATGATTCATACTACTGAAAAAAATCTTAAAGAACACGGCTCCAAAGTTAGTGAAACTGAAAAAAAAGCGATAGAAACTGCAGTTTCAGATCTGAAAAATGCATTGAAAGGAACCGATACAGAAGAAGTAAAGAAAAAAACTCAGGCTTTAATACAGGCATCTATGAAACTAGGAGAAGCTGTATATAAAAGTCAGCAAAAAACTGATGATAAAACCTCAAATAGTAAAGATTCTAAAAACACAAAAGATAAAGATAATGTCGTTGATGCAGAGGTAGTAGACGCAAAAGAAGATAAAGAAAAAAGAGCCTAAGACAAATTGATTAGGAGCATAGCTTCTTATGGCAAAAAGAGATTATTATGATGTCTTGGGCATAGACAGATCAGCTAAAAAAGAAGAGATCAAAAAATCCTATAGAAAACTAGCACTTAAATATCATCCAGATAAAAATAAAGGCAATAAAGAGTCGGAAGAAAAATTTAAAGAGGCAAGCGAAGCTTATCACGTACTCTCTGATGATAAAAGAAAAGCCAATTATGATCAATTTGGGCACGCAGCTTTTCAGGGAGCAGGTGGCCAAGGTGGATTTGGAAACTTTGATTTTTCTTCTTCCTTTTCAGATATATTTGAAGACGTATTCGGGGATTTGGGGGATTTTGGTTTTTCTACAACTGGAAGATCCAGAAGGAGTAGATCAAATAATAGGGGTAGTGATTTAAGATATGATATTTCAATAGATCTAAATGACGCTTTTACCGGAACTGAAAAAAAAATAAATTATACTACATATAAAAAGTGTAAAACATGTACAGGCAGCGGCGCTAAACCTGGCTCTAAAGCATCTGCTTGTAAAAGCTGTAATGGACAGGGCAGAGTTAGATCAAACCAAGGATTTTTTACCATACAGCAGACATGCCCCCAGTGCGGAGGTGAAGGTGAGGAAATTAGCAATCCCTGTACTATTTGTAGTGGAATAGGAAAAGTTCAATCAAACGAAACAATATCTATAAAAATACCTAAAGGAGTGGATGACGGGACAAGAATCAGATTGGCAGGAAAAGGTGAGGCAGGAACTAAGGGTGGAATTAACGGAGATCTTTATTTGTTTGTTTCAGTAGAATCTCACAATCTTTTTAAGAGATCAGAGGAAAATCTATATTACGAACTTCCAATTTCTATTACAGATGCTGCTTTAGGAACAACAGTTGAAGTACCTTCAATTGATGGTGGAAAAACAAAAATTAAAATTCCATCTGGAACCCAAAGTGGAAAACAGTTAAGACTTAAAGGAAAAGGAATGCCTATTTTAAGAAGGAATTTATCAGGTGATTTATATATAAGAATTATAACTGAAGTGCCAACATATTTAACAAAAAGACAGAAAGAATTACTCTCTGAATTTAAAAATTTAGAAGACTCAAAATCAAACCCTTTAATTAAAAGTTTTTTTGAAAAAGCTAAAAAATTTTGGAAAAATTAAATGAAAAAAATTAATTTAACTATAACTGGTTGTCTTGGAAGAATGGGACAGCAGCTTATTAAATCATCTAAGAAAAATAAAAATTTTAAAATTATTTCTGTTACAGAAAGTAAAATATTAAGTAAGAAAATATTAGGTTTTAAAACACAACTTAATTCAATTGCTGCATTTAAAAATACAGACATTATAATAGATTTTACGACTCCAAAATGTACTTTGGAAGTTCTTAAAATTGCATCAAAATTAAAAAAAAAGGTAATTATTGGAACCACTGGATTTTCTAGAAACGAAGAAAAATTAATAAAAAGATATTCAAAAAAGATACCTATACTTAAAGCGGGAAATATGAGTATAGGTGTAAATTTAATTGTTTATTTAACTGAAATTGCATCAAGATCCCTTAGTAGTAATTTTTTAAGCAAAATTTACGAAGTTCACCACAAGAAAAAGAAGGATCATCCTTCCGGAACAGCGCTTATGTTAGGAAGGGGTATAGCTTTAGGAAAAAATGAAAATTTAAATAGATTGATGGGATCTAAATTTCTTAACAAAAGGTCTTTTCCTTTTGGAAAAAAAATCAATTTTAACTCTTTAAGAAAAGGAAAAATAATTGGCGAGCATGAAGTAAAATTTTCCAGTGGAAAAGAAATAGTAACCATAAATCATGAAGCTTTTGATAGAAGTTTATACTCTGAAGGTGCTTTGACTGCTTCAAAATGGTTAATAAATAAAAAACCTGGTTTATACTCAATGCGAAATGTTTTAAATTTTAAATAATTTAAAACAATGAAATCTAAAAGAGCAAAAATAATACTTAAAATTTTAAATAAAATTTATCCAAAAACTCCGATACCATTACAACATAAAAATACTTTTACCTTATTGTTATCCGTTGCATTATCAGCGCAGACTACGGATGTTAATGTAAATAATGTTACAAAAAATATATATTCAAAATATTATAAACCAGAACATTTTGTTAAATTGGGAAGAAAAAAAATAGAAAGATTGATTAAAAGAATTGGACTTTTTAGAAACAAGGCAAAAAGTGTATTCTTATTATCTAAACAACTAATTAAGAGACATAATGGAAAAGTTCCAAAAAACTTTAAGGACCTAGAGAATCTTCATGGGGTCGGACATAAAACTGCCAGTGTAATTATGTCACAAAAATTTGGTATTCCAGCATTTCCTGTTGATACTCATATTCATCGTTTAGCACAAAGATGGGGCCTCAGTAATGGAAAAAACGTTATTCAGACAGAAAAGGATTTAAAAAAAATTTTTCCAAAGAAAAGTTGGAACAAGCTTCATCTTCAAATAATTTATTATGGAAGAGAATATTGCAAAGCAAGAGAGTGTTATGGACTGACTTGTAAAATTTGTACTACTTGTTATCCTTTGCGAAAAAGACCGATAAAAACAAAGAAAGCCTAGTATGAAAATTTTAGGAATTGGAAATGCAATCGTTGATGTTATCTGCGAAGTTGATGAAATTTTTTTAAATAAAAATAATCTTAAAAAAAGCACTATGAAATTGGTCGATGAAAATGAATTTAAAAAACTCCTATCTAAATTAAATATTAAAGAAACAATTTCTGGAGGATCAATCGCCAATTCTGTTGTTGGCCTTTCTCAATTGGGAAATGATGTTGGTTTTATAGGAAAAATCAATGATGATGATCTTGGAAAGAAATACGAACAAGGTTTAAGAAAAGAAAATGTAAAATATTTCTACTCTAAAAAAAAAGAGAGTTATCCTACTGGAACTTGCTTAGTCCTCATAACTCCAGACTCTGAGAGAACAATGTGTACTTATTTAGGAATAGCCGGAAAAATAAATGAAGGTGATATTGATGTTAGTGCCGTCAAAAATAGTGAAATAACATTTTTAGAAGGTTACCTTTGGGACGCAGGCGAACCTAAAAAAGCTTTCGAAAAAGCAATCATTAACTCCGATAAAGTTGCTATGTCTTTATCTGACCAATTTTGTGTTGATCGACATAAGACAGATTTTTTAGAATTAGTTAAAAATAAATTGGATATAACTTTTGCAAATGAACAAGAGATTTTTTCTTTGATTGGAGCAAAAAGTTTTAAAGATGTGATTGATTTTGGAAAAAATTTAGCAAAAATTATGGTTATTACAAGGGGGGAAAAAGGAAGTGTTGTGATTGATAAAAATAATTTATTCGAATGTGATTCACAAAAAAATTTAAAAATCAAAGATTTAACAGGTGCGGGAGATCTTTTTGCTGCAGGATTTTTGCACGGATATTTGAACGGTTTAGACTTGCAAAAATGTTTAATAAAAGGAACTGAAATGTCATCAAAAATAATACAAAAAATTGGAGCTAGACTTTCTTAAATTTTTTTCTATTGTAACTTCCCTTGCCTTTCTTGGGTTTAACAATTCTTTTACTGTATTTTTTAGAAAATAAATCTTTTGCAATAGCATTTCTTTTTTTCACAGAGAATACCCTTCTGAGGTATTTTTTATAAAATTATTGTCTCCAAAATTATCTTTTATTTTCTGTCTCAATCTGTAGATATGCGTTTCTACAGTATGTGTGTCAGTATCTGAAGAATAAGACCAAATATTTTTTAGAATATAATTTTTACTTAAAGGTTTTTGAAAAGAATTTAGTGCATCAATAAAATTAATTTCTTTTTCAGTTATTTTAAGGACTTTATTATTTTTTTTTAACAATCTCTCATTTTTATCTAAAATATATTCTTTTATCTTAATTAAGGAATTTTTATTAAATTCATATCTTTTGCATAATTCAATTACCTCCTGATTAAATTGAGAAATATTTAATGGAAACTTAAAAATTTTTTCAAATTGATTTTTTGTATTTTTTTTTTGATTTTGTTTCTGAATAAAAATCTTTGGAATATCTATGTTATTTAAGGGTAATTTTTTTTCTAGATCGGTTTCAATTATAATCGCATTGTATTTATTTTCTGTTAATTTTTTAAAATCGTTGTTTATATAGTGTAGTGTAAATGAAAAAAAGGATTTTATTTCTTCAATAGACTTGGTAAAATTTTCGCTTGAGATTAAAGCAATGTTAACGTTATATTTTTGTTTATGCATATACTTTTAAAAAATAAGATTCTTTACTTTTATAACTATAAGATTAAATGCTCAATAGGAAAAAGAGGGTTAACAGAAAAAAAAAGAGAGGGCGACTTAAAAACTCCTAGAGGCAGTTTTAAATTTAAGTTTTTGCTCTTTAGAAAAGATAGAATCAAGAAATTTAATTGTAAGTTAAAAAAGAGAGAAATATTGAAAAATATGGGCTGGTGTGATGATCCAAGGTCAAAAAAATACAATACTTTAATTACATTTCCATTCAAGAATGGTGCTGAACATTTATATTTAAAAAAAAATATTTATGATCTTGTTTTAGTAATTAATTATAACACAAATCCAGTTTTTAAAAATAAAGGAAGTGCCATTTTTCTTCACCTTACGAACAAAAATTTTTCTCCCACAAAAGGCTGCATAGCAATTTCGAAGAAATATTTTTTAAGAATTTTACCTTTAATTAATGAAAAAACGAAATTATTAATTGTTTAAACTCTTGGACCAAATATTTCTGAACCAATTCTTAAAAATGTTGATTTATACTTCAAAGCTATTTCATAATCAGACGACATTCCCATACTTAAATGTTTTAGACCTAGTTTGAAATTTAATTCTGAAATATTTTTAAAATATTTTTCTACATTCCCATCGTTAGGAGGTAAAACCATAAGCCCTATAACATTTAAGTCTAGCTCAGTTTTACAATAATTTAAGAAATTATTTGTATTTTTAACTAATATTCCAGCTTTTTGAGCTTCATCTCCAATATTAACTTGGATAAAATAAAATAATTTTTTTTTTAATTCTAATTCTCTTTTTTTGAGAGAATTAGCCAATTTAATACTATCTAAAGAGTGAATGTAATCAAATATTTCTACAGCCTTTTTTGTTTTGTTTGATTGCAACTTTCCTACCATATGAAGCTTAATTTCTTTGTTTTCTTTTTTTATTTCAGTCCATTTATTTTCAGCCTCTTGGACTTTATTTTCTCCAAAATGTAAGTGTCCATAATCCAATAATGGCCTGATTTTATTAATTGAAAAAGTTTTGGAGACACAAATAACTTGAGGTTTATTGTTATGTATATTTGATATTTTTTTTATATTACCTTGTATTGATATAAGTTTGTTTATACTTTCTTCAGACATGATTTACAAAAAAAAATATTTATACTTTTTGATTAATAATTTAAGTGAGATTAACTTAGATTATGCAAAAAAAATAGGTGCTATTTTAATTTTAAGGAATACTCAAAAGTATAAACCTCAAGATTTATTAAGGTTTAAATCAAAATGTGATAGCAGGAAATTGGACCTTTTCATTGCTAATGATGTGAAAACCTTGTTTCTTTTAAAATCAAATAAGTTTTACATATCTTCTTATAATAAAAGTCAATATTGGGACTTAAGCAAAAAAAACAAAAAATTAACAATAGTTGGAAGCGCGCATAGTGTTTCTGAAATAAATGAAAAATTAAGACAAGGTTGTAAACAGATTTTTTTATCAAGACTATTCAAAACAAAGTATAAAAATAAAAAAGGTTATTTAGGTACTACTAAATTTAATTTATTATCAAGAAGTTTTGCAACTCAATTTGTAGCTTTAGGTGGTATTAATGAAGGAAATTTTAATCAAACTAAGAGGTTAAATAGTGTGGGTTTAGCTTTATCTTCAGATAAAAAAAAAGCCGGTAAATACATACCGGCTTTTTTTAAAAAAGTTTTTAAACCTTAAAATGCGACTGACATCTGTACAGATGTTGCAGACTGAGTTCTGCCTCTTGTATAAGCAGCATTATCAGCTTCAGCATCAAGTACACCGATAGTCATTCCGCCAACTGTGTATGATAAGCTTATAGAATCAATTTCTTGATCTACAGCGTCACCAACAGCATCGCTAGACTTTCTTGACTCAATTCTATTGTAAGATACTGACAGATCGTCTGATATCGCGTAAGACACACCAACATATTCGTTTAAATATGCTGTCTCAGCTGTACCACTAGATGCTACTGCACCTTTTTGGTAACCAACTGTGAAACCGCCTATTGCATATGTTGCATAAGCTGTTCCTTCATCTACGCCTTGATCAGCTGCTAAAATGTCGTTTTTGCTTAACTTAGAGTATCCAAGACCGATATTTAAACCTTCAACGGCTGGAACTGCACCAGTTAACACAACGTCATATCCATCATCATTAGCTTGTGTACCAGCAACATCTCCTGATGTACCTTTTTCGTTTGCAGCATCACCAGTACCATGTTTTGGAACATACATAGCATCAAGTGTAAAACCTGATCCACCTATGTCTGCTAATGTGTATCTAATACCATATGTTCCGTTCACACCAGCTACGTCATCGATAGAACCCACTGCAGCATTTGCTTCTTCAAATGCGATAGGAGTTTTATCATCAATAGCATCTAATGGAGAACCAGTAGATGTTAATGCAAGAGTAGCAGAACCTAACATTGGCAAGTTTGAAAATACAAGTTCACTGTCGTTGTATGCAAATGCACCAGTAACAGTTTGTTTGTATGCAAGAGAAGTACCATTATCTAATTCACCTGAACCAGTAATAGATAGCTCTTTGTTTAAACCAAAAGGGTTACCAGTTGTATTGTAACCACCAAGGTTTGTGTAAGAGGCAATCATGCTACCAGTGATGCTCACATCACCTGCATTTGCAGATGTAAATGCAAGAGCACCAGCTAATGCTGATATACCCGCTTTTGTTACGTTTTTCATGTTTATCTCCATATTATGTTTATTTAAATAAACTGGTGTAAAAATATATAAAACAGGGCTTTTTTTCATTTAATTAATAGATTTATAAGCTTTTTTTTCATAACTGTTGTATAAATATCACATAAATATACAGGTTTTTTTAATGTTTATTTATAACCTATGGATTATAAAAAATTATCAATATGCAAAATTTAATAAAAACTCTATTTAAGGTTGCTGTCATTTTTTTGATCATAATTACCTTAAACTCTTGCGGTGGTGGATTGAAACTTCCAAAAGCTGGTGATGCTAGAAAAATGGAAGTTGAGGGCCGAGAAAGGGCTAGAAAAAATATTGAGGAAGGAAGAGGAATATCATTAAAAAATTTAGGAAAAAATCGTTCCACGAATTATGAGTTTAGTACATCTAATCCTTTGTGGAGGGCAACTTTTGATGTGATAGATTTTATGCCTCTAGTAACTGTAGACTACTCTGGGGGAATGATTATTACAGATTGGTACACTGACTCGAATACAAGCAATGACTCTCTTAAATTTACTATAAGATTTCTATCCAATGAAATAAGAGCAGATAGTCTAAAAATAATAATTCATAAAAAAACTTGCAAGCTGCAATCAAATTGCGTTGTTCAAAAGTTTTCTTCAAATAAACTGGAAAATACAATTAGAGCAGATATTATTAAAAAAGCTGCAATCTTAGAGGCAGCCTCGAAAAACAAGAAAAAGAATTAAATTTAAACTTCATGGATAAAATTAACGTCGGAGAAATCGATAAAAAATGGCAGATCTTTTGGTCTAAGAAAAAGAATCAATTTAAATTCACAGATAAAAAGAAAAAATTCTACTGTCTCGAAATGTTTCCTTATCCTTCTGGGAAGATCCATATGGGGCACGTTAGAAATTATGCGATAGGGGATGTAATAGCCAGATACAAAATGATGAATAAATTTAACGTATTACATCCAATGGGCTGGGACTCTTTTGGTTTGCCAGCAGAAAATGCTGCGAGAGAAAATAATTTGAGCCCGAAAGATTGGACAAAAAAAAATATTTCAACTATGAAACATCAGTTACAATTACTAGGTCTATCTATTGATTGGGACTTGGAAATATCAACTTGCGATCAAGAATATTATAAACATCAACAAGAATTATTTATTGATTTTTTTAACAAAGGTTTGGTTATAAGAAAAGAAACTTATGTTAATTGGGATCCCGTTGAAAAAACTGTTTTAGCAAATGAACAAGTAATAAATGGAAGAGGTTGGAGATCAAATGCTGTAGTTGAAAGAAAAAAGCTTAATCAATGGTTTTTTAATATTTCTAAATTTTCTAATGAATTACTGGATGATCTAAAAACTTTAAATGAATGGCCTGAAAAGGTAAAATTAATGCAACAAAATTGGATTGGAAAATCAGTGGGATGCGAAATAGATTTTCAAATTTTACAAACTAAAAAAACTATAAAAATTTTTACAACACGGCCAGATACCATATTTGGTGCTACTTTTTTAGCTGTATCAACCGACCACCCAATTTGTGAGAATTTTAAGGAGTCGAATGATTTTATAAAATTTAGAAATAAATGTTCTTCAGTAGGTACTACTGAAGAAGCTATAGCTAATGCTGAAAAAATCGGCTTTAAAACTAATCTATTTGCACAACACCCTTTCATTGAGGGAAAGAAAATTCCAATCTTTATTGCAAATTTCATTTTGATGGATTACGGGACAGGAGCTATTTTTGGATGCCCAGCACACGATCAAAGAGATTATGATTTTGCAAAAAAATATGCCCTTGAAATACTTCCGGTTGTAAAACCAGAAAATTCAGATCAAAAAAATATTGAAGGAGCATATACTGGGGATGGGACTATTATAAATTCAGATTTTTTAAATGATTTATCGATTTCAAAAGCAAAAGAAAGAATAATAAAAGAAGTTGAGAATAAAAAAATCGGCGGAAAAAAAATTACTTTTAGATTGAAGGATTGGGGTATTTCCAGACAAAGATATTGGGGGTGCCCAATACCTATGATTTATCTTAAAAACGGAAAAGTTGTCCCAGTAGATAAAAGCGAGCTTCCAGTAAAATTGCCTGAAGATATTGATATGAATTACAAAGGTAATCCATTGGATAATCACCCAACGTGGAAAAAAACGAAGTATAAAAAAACAGGAGAAGATGCTGTAAGAGAAACTGATACTTTAGATACATTTGTCGACTCTTCTTGGTATTTCATAAGATTTTGCTCTCCAAGATTAGATAAAAAACCTTTTGACGAAAAGTCTTTTAAATACTGGATGCCAGTGGATCAATATATTGGGGGGGTTGAGCATGCTATATTACATTTATTGTACTCAAGATTTTTTATGAGAGCTATAAATCTTTGTAATAAAGAAATTAAGCTGAATGAGCCTTTTAAAGGTCTTTTTACACAAGGAATGGTGTGCCATGAAACTTATAAAAATGAAAAAAATCAGTGGTTAAGTCCTGATGAAATTGAAAAAACAAACGATGGGTTTTTATCAAAAATCGACTCAACAAGAGTAAAAGTTGGACCGTCAGAAGCTATGTCAAAATCCAAAAAGAATATTGTTGATCCAGAAAGTATGATAAAAATTTACGGGGCAGATGCTGTTAGATGGTTTATTCTATCTGATAGTCCTCCTGAACGAGATGTTCAATGGTCAACTGAGGGAGTTTCTGCAGCACACAAATTTATACAAAGAATATGGAATTTAAATAACAAGATCATAAGCCATAAGCTTAAAAATTCTGATTCTAATAACGAAAAAAAATTTTTAGCTAAGTTTAATGATTATCTATTTAAAATTTCTGATCTAATTAAAAAATTTCAACTAAATGTAGCTATCGCAAAAATCCACGAATTAGCTAATCTTTTTGAGGAAGGTTTAAACAAGAAATTAAGTAAAAAAAACCTGTGTGAATCTCAAATAAAATTTATGAAAATTATGTTGCCTTTTACTCCACATTTAGCATGTGAGTGTCTATCAAAACTGGAGGGAAAGAATTTTTACGAAAATATAAGTTGGCCTAAGGGTAATAAATCGTTACTAAATGATCAGGAGATTACATTAGTAGTTCAGATAAATGGAAAAAAGAGGGGTCTCTTTATTACTAAAAAAGACCTTTCAGAAAAAGATGCTCTGGTGGAAGCTAAAAAAATTGAAAACATTAGGAAAAACTTGAAAGATAAAAAAATTATAAAAAATATTTTTGTTAAAAATAAAATAATTAATTTTATTACAGCTTAAATGAATATTAAATACTTTAAAAATCTATTATTTTTTATTATTTTCATATTAATTTCTAACTGCGGATACCAACCATTACTAACTGATAAGAATCAAGTTTTTAGCGTGAATAGCTTTAACATTTTAGGTGACAAAAAATTAGGTCAAGCTCTGGCAAACAAATTTAACAAAATTGAAGCTGCAGAAAACAACTTAACACTTGAAATAAAAGCAGGTAAAAAAAGGACTATCTCGAATAGATCCTCAGCAGGGGCGATTTTGGAATATACCATAACTATTGATTTCCATTTTAAGGCGTTTTCGGAAATGAGTGGTAAAAAGGTTTTTGAAAATTCTTTTTCTGAAAGCAGAAACTATAAATCATCAACGATGTATATTGACACTTTAAATAGAGAGAAAAAAATTGTTGATAATCTAATTAAAAGTGTGGCAAATCAGATAAATACCCAGCTAAATATCATTTTTAAATAAAATGATATTAAAAAGTTTCTTAATTGAAAAAAATATTTCACTTTTGGATACCTATGCGATTTCATTATTTTACGGTGAAAATATAGGTCTTAAAGATGAAATAAAATTTGAGATTAGAAATAAATATAAAGATTATGAAATAATTAATTTAAATCAAGATGAGGTAATCAAAAATAAAGATCTTTTAGAAGAACAGATTTATAATATTTCATTATTTAACAAAAATAAAATTATTTTTATAAACGAAGTATCTGACAAAATTAGAAAAGAAATTGCTAAAATAGTTGAGGATCCACCAGAAAATATAAAAATTTTTCTTTTTGGACATAATTTAGAAAAAAAATCTGGAATTAGATCCGATTTTGAAAAAGGTAAAATAATTGCTACAATTCCGTGTTATCAAGACAATCATAGAACACTTACAGAATATCTAAAAAAAAACTTAAAAGGATATAGTGGTTTAACCCAAGAAATTATTAATATGCTTATTGAAAATTCAAATCTAGATAGAAAAGTTTTGAGCAATGAGATTAACAAAATAAGAGTTTTATTTTTAGATAAAAATATAAAATTAGAAAAACTAGAAAATCTAATAAATAACACTTACAATATCGATTTTGATAAACTTAGAGACTCATGTCTCGAAGCAGATGCCAAAAAGCTTAATGAAAATCTAGGAAATATTATATTACAAAATGAAGATATATTTTTTTACTTATCAAATTTAAACTTAAGAATAGGAAGATTATTACAATTACATGAAAATTTAAAATCCCAAAGAAATATTGACTTAGTAATGGATAATATTAGACCTAAAATTTTCTGGAAAGACAAACCTGTTTTTTTAAAACAGTTAAAAAACTGGAACATTGAAAAGTTAGAAGAGGCAAAAAAAATTATAGTAGAAACAGAAATAAAGATGAAAACAAAATTGAATAATTATAACATCTTATTGATGAAAAACCTTTTAATTAGATTGTTTCAAATAGCAAAATCTACTTCCTAAGTAATTTTGAAATTAACTCAAATTGCTCTAAAGAGTTATATTTTACAATAATTTTTCCTGAATTGTTTTTTTTATTTACAATTTCAATGCTTAATCCAAGCTTACTTTCAATTTCATTTTTAACAAATTCAATATTTGGATCTTTAATTTCTCTTGATTTTTTTCCCAACTTTTTGAGCTTAGCAAGGGACTCTACTTCTCTGGAATTTACCTTCTTTTTTACAATGTTTTCAGCAATTTCAGATGCATTTGGCATACCTATTAAAGGTCTCGCCTGACCAGCTGTAAGTGAACCCTCCTCAAGTAATGATATTATATCTTCTGGGAGACTTAATAACCTTAAAGTATTACTAATATGACTTCTACTTTTCGACATAAATTTAGAAATTTTATCGTGGTCATATCCAAATTCTTTAATTAATCTCTGGTATCCTTTGGCTTCCTCAATGATATTTAAATCTTGCCTTTGAACGTTTTCTACAATTGCAATTTCCAAACTTTTTTGATCGTTGATATTTAATATTACTACCGGGACCTCATTTAAACCTGCTTTCTGAGCTGCCAACCATCTTCTCTCGCCTGCTATTATCTCATACTTGCCTGGTTCATACTTGTTTGGACGAACAGCTATAGGCTGTATTACTCCATTTTCTTTTATTGAAGAAGAAAGTTCGGAAATTTTTTCATCATCAAAAATTATTCTTGGTTGATATTTATTTCTGCTCAAATCAGCTATTGGTATTTTGCTTCCCTGAATTTTTTCTGAACTTGTTGTATTTTCAATATCTCCAAACAATGCTGATAATCCCCTTCCAAGGCCTTTTTTTGCTGCACTCATGCTGCACTACCCATTGATTGATTAACTTGATTTATAAATTCTTCAGCTAAGTTCATATAAGATTTACTGCCTGAACAATTTTTATCATAAATTAAACAGGGCATTCCGTGTGAAGGCGCTTCAGATAATCTAACGTTCCTGGGAACAACTGTTTTGTATACTTTCTCCTTAAAATGTTTCCTTGCCTCAATATCAACTTGGGATGAAAGTTTGTTTCTTCTGTCGAACATAGTTAATAAAACTCCTCTTATACTTAAACCTGGATTCAAATTAACCTTGATACGGTCAATTGTTTTCATTAGTTGGGTTATTCCCTCTAAGGCAAAAAATTCTGTTTGAAGAGGTATGAGAAGCTCGTCAGCAGAGACTAGGGACATAACCGTTAGTAGGCTTAAAGATGGGGGACAATCGATAAAAATATTTTCATATTTTTTAAAGCAAGTATCCTTTCCACCACTTAAAATTTCTTTTAAAAGGAAAGCCCTATTTTTATCATTTGCTGTTTCGACCTCTAAACCCGAAAGATTTACATTTGACCCAATAAGATCTAAATCATTTATGTCTGTTTTTTGAATAGATGTTTGAACTGAAGTTTTTCCAATAAGAACATTGTAAATGCTTTTTTTCTCGTCGTTATTGGACTTTCCTAATCCTGTTGTGGCATTGCCCTGAGGATCCAAATCGATTACTAAAATTTTTTTTCCCTTTTTGGCTAGAGCTGTGGCTAAATTTATTACGGTCGTAGTTTTGCCGACACCGCCCTTTTGATTTATTACTGATATTATCGATGCATCCACAATTTATTTCTCAGCATTGACCAATAGTATTTTAGAATCACTATTGGTGATGCTAGGTATAAGCTTATACTTATAAATGATGCCCTTTGAAGCTTTATTTATCTCCTCCTGTGCACTCTTTCCCAACATTACGATTAATTTATGAGGTTTTTTTGCAATTTCACGTGAAATTCTAAGTATTTCAGGCAGTTTTTTAAATGCTCTACAAATTATATAGTCGGTGTCTAAACTATGATATTGATAATCATTATCATATAAAGAAATACCTTTTAGTTTTAACTTATGGATTATTGCTTTAATAAAATCATTTTTGATCTTAGATTTTTCATAAAGTTTCACGTGAAACGTGAGCATATCACTATAAAAAATAGATAGTATAATTCCAGGAAAACCAGCTCCAGTGCCTAGATCAGATAAACTATTAAAATTTTTATGGTCTATATGCTTAACAAGCTGAGCAGAATCTAATATATGCCTGTTCCAGATATCTTTTTCAGAATTTTTAGAGATTAAATTATATTTTTTATTATAATTTAGAACTTCATATACAAATAACTCAAGCTTCTGAAGTTTCTCATCATTAAAATTAAGATCTTTAGCTAAAACTAACTTTGATTTTACCTTAGATTTGCTAGACTCCATAAGGATTCTAGGCTGGAACTCTGTTTTTTGTCTTTTTTATAGCTCCCAATAGTATTATTGCTGCTGCTGGGGTCACTCCATCAATCCTTAAAGCCTGTCCCAGGGTTTTTGGTCTAATCAATTTCAATTTCGACTTAACTTCGTTAGAGAGCCCACTGAAAGAGTCATAGTCAATCTCATTTGGTATAACTAGACTTTCATCTTTTTTAAAAGTTTTAATATCGCTTTCTTGTTTGGATAAATAACCTGAGTAATGTGCATTTATTTCAACCTGCTCATCAACATAATGTCCATATTGGGGTATATCGGCCCAAACTTTTCTTAAATGATCTAATTGAACATTTTTCATTCCCAAAATTTGTAGTCCTGATCTTTTAACTCCATCCATTGCAATCTTAATGGAATGCTTCGCAGCAGCATTTGGTGTCATAGATTTTTTTAACAAACAGCCTTCTAGGCTAGTTATTTTTTTCTGCTTATCATTAAATAATTTTTTTCTGTAAGATTTTACCAAATTCATTTTTATACCCACAGGCGTAAGTCTTTGATCTGCATTGTCTGCTCTCAATGATAATCGATATTCAGCCCGAGACGTAAACATCCTGTAGGGTTCGGAAACACCCTTGGTGATGAGATCATCTATCATCACCCCGATGTATGAGCTCGACCTATCTAAAATAAACTCGTCTCCTTTTTGAACTTTTAGGGCAGCATTAATTCCAGCTATCAATCCTTGAGCTGCAGCTTCTTCATAACCTGTTGTCCCATTGATTTGGCCAGCCAAGAAAAGGGACCCTATTTTTTTGGCTTCTAGACTCGCTTTTAGCTCCCTTGGGTCCACATAGTCGTACTCTATGGCATATCCTGCTCTTACCATTTTAACTTCTTCTAAACCCTTAATTTTACTTAATATTTTAAGTTGAACATCTTCAGGTAAAGAGGTCGATATACCATTTGGATAAACTGTATGATCCTCTAAACCTTCAGGTTCTAAAAAAATTTGGTGTTTTTGTTTTTCCTTAAACTTCACAATTTTATCTTCAATGGATGGACAATATCTTGGGCCCACTCCTTTTATGTTGCCAGAGTATATTGCGCTTCTTGAAATATTATCACTTATGATTTTGTGTACTAGGTCATTGGTGTAGGTCACACCACAGTTAATCTGTTTGTTAATAGCTTTTGTTGTTAGAAATGAAAAAAAGTATGGCTCCTTATCAGCCGGCTGCATTTCTAAATCATCATAATTAATAGTTCTTCCATCCAACCTTGGAGGTGTTCCGGTTTTAAGTCTTCCAATTTTGATCTTAAATTTCTCTAATTGCTCACTCAAACCTGTGGAAGGTTTCTCATCATATCTTCCAGCTGGTATCTGTTTTTCGCCTATGTGTATCAAACCATTCAAGAAAGTGCCTGTAGTAAGAATTAGCTGACCACACATTACCTCTCTACCGCTTTGACAGATGAATCCTGTTATTTTATCCTTTTCAAAGATAAATTTTACAACAGGATCAGCTATCACCTCTAAATTAGGGTAGTTGAGCAATAGCTTCTGCATATATTTTTTATAAAGCTTTCTGTCTGACTGAGTTCGCGGCCCTCTGACTGCTGGACCTCTACTTCTGTTTAATAATCTAAACTGAATTCCTGATTTGTCGGCCACATCACCCATAACTCCGTCCAAAGCATCAATTTCTCGAACCAAGTGGCCTTTGCCTAGTCCTCCTATAGCCGGATTGCACGACATCTCACCTATAGTCTCTATTTTGTGTGTAAAAAGACCAGTATTTACGCCCATTCTGGCCGATGCTGCCGCAGCCTCACATCCAGCGTGTCCACCGCCTATTATAACCACATCAAAGGTCATTTTCTTGCTCATAGAGTAAATGTATCGATGAAATATGATTTTACAAGCTCAAAGATAGGTTATTTACCAATACAAAAGTCCTGAAATATAGATCCTAGTATTTCCTCTACATCAACTTTGCCCACTATGCTTCCAAGATGCCTTGTAGCTAGTCTAAGATCTTCCGCAGCTGTTTCGATTTCTTTTTTTTGATCTTTCTCTAAAAATTTTTCTATTTCTTTTAATGCCGCATTAAGCTTAACTCGATGTCTTTCTCTGGTAACCAAAATATTGTTTACTTTCATAAATTTTTTACTCAACTTCTCTTTTATTGTCTTAATAAGGCTATCAATATTTTTGTTGTTTTTTACTGATATCAAAATTTGATCATTTTCCTGAAACTCATTTTTAAGAGGTTTTTTACTTAAATCTGACTTATTAAAAACTAGTATACAATCTTTATTAATTAATTTTTTTATATCTTTGTTAATTGTTTTTTTTGATGCGTCTATCATAATCAAGGTTAGATCAGCGTCTTTGGCTTTCTTAATAGCTCTTTTTATTCCCTCTTTTTCAACCTTATTTTTAACCTTTCTGATACCAGCAGTGTCTGCCAAAATGACAGGGTAACCATCGATGTTAAGATAGGTTTCTATTACGTCTCGAGTGGTGCCTTCTTGTTCGGATACAATGGCAGCTTCTCTTTTTGAAATGAGATTTAATAAAGAAGATTTTCCTGCATTTACATCTCCGATAATAGAGATTCTAAATCCATCTCTAATTTTCTCTCCTATTTTTTGGTCCTCTAATATTTTTTTGATATCTTTATGAACCTGCTTTATAGAGACCTGCACTTCTTTTAAAACATTCTCTGGAAGATCATCTTCAGCAAAGTCTATTTTTGCCTCAATGTAAGACAAGGATTTAACTAGTTTTTCCCTCAAAGAATTATAATGATTTGATGCATTGCCCTGGATCAATTTTATGGCCTGTTGTCTTTGAAGCTCCGTTTCAGCATGTATAAGATCTCCTATGCTTTCAGCCTCTAGCAGATCCATCTTGTTATTTTGAAATGCGAGTTTTGTAAACTCTCCTGGTTCTGCTAGTCTGCAATTTGCTTGATTTCCAAGTACCCTCAAAAAACAACTAACTACAGCATTGCTGCCGTGAGTGTGAAATTCTGCTAAATCCTCTCCTGTATAACTATTTGGACCAGGTGACCACAAAAGTAATCCCTCATCAATCATTTTACCATTTGAAGGATCATAAAATTTACAAAGATTAACCTCTTTGGATTTGATGTCATTTTTCTTTGTTATCAGTTTTAAAATTTGAAGACTATCTTTTCCAGATAATCTCAAAATTGCAATCCCTGAAGGACCTTTTCCTGTTGATAGCGCAAATATATTCATTTGTTTTTTTTCTAGTTTTTCATAGCATAGAATATATGGAAAATACTATTTCTTTTAATAGTAAGTTTGGCCTGATTTCTGCTACCGAAATTGACAATAAAATAACAAAAATCAAATTTTCCAAAAAAAAAACAAGAGGTAGAATGACTAAAGTTCTCAAAAATCTCAAAAAAAAAATTAACTTATATTTTCAAAATAAGACAGACAAAATAGAAGTTAAAATTAGGATTCAAGGAAACTTAGTTCAAAAAAAAGTATGGAAACAATTAAGAAAAATCAAAAAGGGACAAACAAAAAGTTACGGGGAAATTGCAAAAAAGCTGAGAATTTCTCCAAGATACGTTGGAAGAATTTGTGGTGAAAACCGCCATATATTAGTTATTCCATGTCACAGAATTTTAAGATCAAATGGCGCCTTAGGAGGTTTTTCAGCCCCAGGGGGAATAAGTTTAAAAAAGAAATTGCTGAAATTTGAAGGATTAAAATTTAAATGATTCATCTAAAAAACAACAAGTTATTAATTTTTTTTTTTATAATAGGAATTATTCAGATCTTTTACTATTGGAATAAAAGGAGTAATTTTGAATTTGAAGTTTTAAAAAATCCATTTGAAAAAAATTCTCACATAAATTATGTTTTGCCTGAAGTAATAATTGAAACCAATAAAATATTAATTTCCAATAATATTCAAAAATTTAATTTAAGCAAAAATTTAAAAAATGATATGTACAATTATCAAAGAATAATTGAATTTAATTATCCAATAAAATTTGACGAAAAATCAAAATATACACTCTTACTAATAGAAGAGAACTACATCTGTGAGAGCATATTTGAAGGAAAACTTATAAAATTACAAAAATGCCAGTAGATCTTAAAAAATTTAATTATAAAATCTCAATTGCACTTTTGCTATTAATCCTTAATAATTATCTCCTCATAAGTATAGGTTTTTTTAATATTGTTTTAAAAATAAATATAATTTTATTTTTTCTTACAGTTGCATTTTTTTATTTTAAAAATTTTAAAAATAATTTAACGCTTAAGATATATTTCTTACTTATATTGTTAATTTGCCTAGGTACGGCTGCAAAAGGTTGGGATTTAAGAAGTCTGTATCTATTTCATGCAAAAAGAATTTTTTTTGATCAATCAATTTATTCTGTCGCTGATAATTACGCAGCATTCAGTCATAATGATTATCCACAATTATTGAATGCTTTTTCTGCTTCATTTGCATTTTTGATTGGCTATTGGCACGAAGTTTTTCCTAAAAGTGCATATTCATTTATTTATTTGCCGCCTTTAATATTTTTATCTGTAAGTTTACCAAGAAAAAAATATATAATTTTTCTTTCATTAATAATTTTCTTTTTAGGATCCCACTTGTATGACGGTGGCATTGATGGGGCTGTAGCATTATATTTTGTAACTACAGCTTATTGTTTCTATAAAATTTTTTTTCAAAGGCACAGTGAGAATGTAAATTTTTTATATATTATAACATTTATGTTCGGGTTAACTTTATCACTGATAAAAAATGAAGGA
Source organism: uncultured Pelagibacteraceae bacterium (assembly GCA_902587295.1). Lineage (GTDB taxonomy): Bacteria > Pseudomonadota > Alphaproteobacteria > Pelagibacterales > Pelagibacteraceae > Anoxypelagibacter. The sequence goes on from CACIKS010000003.1 coordinate 43,040, forward strand.
TTTGCTCTACTTTTATTAATATTTGGGAGTACTGCTTTAATTAAGCTTTTTGAAAGAGATTTTACGAATAATTTAAAAAATATTTTTAGTTTATTTCTTTGTGTCATTCCATTTATATTATGGAAAATTTTTTGTTTTAAGAACGGTATAGTAAATACAGATTTCACCTTAACATTATTAAAGGAGAATTTATTTGGCAGACTAGTACTGTTTGATAATTATAAATTATTTATTGAATACATTTTTATATCCAACGAAAAATCTATTATCGCTTTATTAATTTTTTCAATTTCATTTTATATTAACTTTGATAAAAGAATGTTCAATTTTGTCAGCCTGTTGTTTTTATCCTATTTGGCTATATTGTTGATAGTTTATTTTTCAACACCTTATGACTTCGATTACCATCTTAGAACTAGTGCTCATAGAGTGCTGGAATCTTTGACCTTGCTTTTGGGATTTTTCTGTTTGTATAACCTTAATTTAAAATCTTTAAAAGAAACGTCTTAAAATAATTTGATATAAAACAAAAATAAAGTCATACGGTCTTATTTTTTTTCCCTCATTGTAAGATCGGCCATTGTAATTTATGGGAACTTCGTAAAATTTTCTTCCCTTTTTTACTACTTTACAAATTATTTCTGCATGTTGTTCAAAACCAGATGTTTGAAGTTGATTTGCATCTAAAAGATCCTTTTTAAAGGCAAAATAGCAAGAATATATATCGGTAAATGTAGTGTTATATAACAAATTAAATAAGAATGTTAAAAAATTATTTGCAAATTTATTAAGTATATTATGAGATCTGGTGTAATTGGCATAATTAAACCTAGAACCAATAATTCCATCTGCATCAAAATCGGAAAATATTTTTTCGAATTTTAAAATATCCGATGGATTATATTCTAAATCCGCATCATGAAAGATAATATAAGTTCCGGTTGATTCAAGAATGCCACGTTTGATAGAATGTCCTTTTCCTTTATTATTTTTATTTATTAAGAGTTTATCGTATAGATTTTTATTACTTTCTAGAATTTTTGGAGAATCATCAGTTGAGCCGTCGTCGATAACGATAATTTCATATTGAAATAAATTTGATTTTAAATTTCTTACTGCTTGTAGAGATTTAAGCAATGTTTTTTCTTCATTGTAAACTGGAATTAAAATGCTCAAAATCATAATTTTTGACCAATAGATCAGGGTAAAATTACCCTGGTTTATTCATCGAAACAAAAAAATCTGCATTATTTTTTGTATTTTTAAGCTTGGACATTAAAAATTCTATTCCATCCATAGTGCCCATTGGACTTATAATCCTTCTTAAAACATTTACTTTCGTTAAATCCTCTTTTTTAAACAATAGCTCCTCCCTTCTTGTACCAGATCGCGTTATGTCTATTGCAGGATAAATTCTTTTATCTGCAATTTTTCTATCAAGAATTAGTTCTGAATTTCCAGTCCCTTTAAATTCTTCAAAGATTACTTCATCCATTCTGCTACCAGTATCTATCAATGCAGTAGAAATAATTGTTAATGATCCACCTTGCTCCACATTTCTTGCTGCTCCAAAAAATCTTTTTGGACGCTGAAGTGCATTTGCATCGACCCCTCCTGTTAAAACCTTCCCAGAACTTGGAACTACAGCGTTATAGGCTCTACCTAATCTGGTAATTGAGTCTAACAAAATAACTACATCTTTTTTATGTTCAACTAATCTTTTTGCTTTTTCTATAACCATTTCTGCAACAGCAACGTGCCTTGAAGCTGGTTCATCAAATGTTGAACTTATTACCTCACCTTTTACGGTTCTTTGCATATCTGTTACTTCCTCTGGCCTTTCATCTATCAAAAGAACCATTAAAAAACACTCTGGATGATTTGTTGCTAAAGAATTAGCGATATTTTGGAGAATAATTGTTTTTCCTGCCTTCGGTGGAGATATTATAAGAGACCTTTGACCTTTTCCTATCGGACTTACTAAATCTATTAGTCGTGCTGTTTGGTCAGGTTTTTTTTCTGTAGTATTTTTCTCAACTTCCATTTTTAACTGGTTGTCTGGATAAAGTGGAGTCAAGTTATCAAATGCTATTTTGTTTCTTCCTTTTTCAGGATTTTCGAAGTTAATTTGGCTTACTTTTAGTAATGCAAAATACCTTTCGGCATCTTTTGGGGCTCTTATTTCACCCTCTACGGAATCTCCAGTTCTTAATCCAAATTTTCTGATTTGACTTGGACTTACATAAATATCATCGGGACCCGGAAGATAATTTGATTCAATCGCTCTCAAAAATCCAAATCCATCTTGCAAAACCTCTAAAACACCTCCACCGGTAATTTGCTCTTTTTTTTCTGCTAATTTTTTTAGTATTGCAAAAAGAATTTCTTGTTTTCGCAAGGTACTTGGGTTTTCAATACCAAGCTTTTCAGCCTGTGATATTAGTTCAGATGGCGATTTTTGCTTTAATTCTTGTAAGTTCATAAGGATTTATTTTAAGAGGTAAGTATACTAACAATATAGTCATTTAATATTTAAAATTCAAGTCTAAATAGGCTTAAAAATTACAATAAATACTATTCCTATTAATAAAATTGTTGGTACTTCATTGACAAATCTGAAGAATTTTGATGAATGCTCGTTATTATTTTCACTAAACTTTTTTAAACAACTAAATAAAAAAAAATGGTAAAAAGTTAATGAAATTACCAATATAAGTTTTGTAACTACCCAGAATTCTTTTAGAGATTCTAACCCTATTGAATGAAGTAACAACAATCCAAAAATCCAGGAAAGTATCATTGATGGATTCATAATATAAAGAAAAAGTCTTCTTTCCATTGTTTTAAAAATATTATTTATATCTTCGTTATTAGATTTATCAGAATGGTATACAAAAATTCTTGGTAAATATAACAAACCTGCCATCCAAGATATAACAGCTATTAGATGTAAGGATTTAAACAGCAAGTAAGTATTCATTTTATTTTATAAGATATTTTTTTATTAAATGTGAAAATAATTCAATATGATCCTTATTATCATTTAAACAAGGAACAATATCAAAATTTTTTCCTCCATTTTTTTCAAAACTTTCTTTACCTTGAATGGCAATTTCTTCCAAAGTTTCTACACAATCAGATGAAAATCCTGGACATAATACAATTATATTTTTTTTTCCATCTAAAGGCAATTTTTCTAAAGTCTTATCTGTATAGGGTTGCAGCCATTCTTGAGGACCAAATCTAGATTGAAAAGTTGTGATTATAGGAATTTTATTTTTAAAATTTTCACTTAAAAGCCGTGTAGTTTTTTGACAATAACAATGATAAGGGTCTCCTTTGTCAAAATATTTTTTTGGTATACCGTGGTAAGAAGCAACTATCAAATCTGGTTTCCAATTGATTTCTGAAAGTTTTTTTTCCAAACTATTTTTAAGAGCTTCTATGTATAAAGGCTCAGACTCGTAGTGTGGAATAATCTGCAAGCTTGGTTGCCATCTCATTTTCATTAATGATCTGTAAACTTCATCACACACTGTAGCTGTAGTTGCTGCAGCATATTGTGGGTACAATGGCAAAATAATAATATTCTCACATCCCTCATTCTTGAGATATATCATTTTTTTGTTTATACTTGGATTTCCATATCTCATAGCGTAATCAACTATTGTAGAGTCGTCGTTAATTTTTTTTTGTAAATTTTTTGATTGCATAATAGTATAATACCTAAGGGGAGACATATTTTCTTTCTTCATCCATATTTTTTTATATGCTTCTGCCGTTTTAGATGGTCTTAAGTTTAAAATAAAAATATTTAAAATTATTTGCCAGATAAATGGGTTTATCTCTATAACTCTTTTATCAGATAAAAATTCTCTCAAATATTTTCTTATATCCAACCACCCTGTCGAGTCAGGAGTGCCCAAATTAACTATTAAAATACCTGTCTTGCCATATTTTACTTTAGGGTGATTTTTATCCATTTTTTTATTTTTTTTTAAAACTTTATCAATTTTTTATAAATGATACAAAGTAAAGCAGGTGATTCGACAAATGAAATTAGATAAGAATATTTACAATAATACTATAAATTTTTTCAAAAAGAGATTTATTGAGCTCTTTGGGCTTATACTTATAAGTGTTTTTTTCTTATTTTCATACTCATTATTTAGTTACTCTCCAGAAAATTCTACACTAATCTACAAGATCGAATCTCCAGAAACTGGGATAATTTTAAAAAAGTATTTAAATAATATTGCAGATCTTTTTCTTCAATCTTTTGGTCTAGTTTCTTTTTTAATTTCTGTAAGTATATTGTCTTGGGGTATAAACCTTATAGTCAAAAAAAAAATTAATAATTTTTTGAGTAAAGCCTTTTATACAGTTTTATATATTAATATAGGCTGCTTATTTGTTTACCTAACAAATAATAATTCATTTTGGTTAATAGATAATGGAAACTCTGGTTTTATAGGTGAACAAAGTTTTATACTATTAAATAAGTTTACTCCACTAATCGAGAAGAATTTTGTAAAAGTCTTTCTCTTATTTCTTACTGTAGTATTTTTTATTTTAGCATCCGATATTAACGTCAAAAGTTTATTTCAGAAGTTTTTTTTAAAAAAAGAACAAGACAAAGTACAAATTGATGATAGTGAAACTGAAATGAATATTAATGAAAATGAAAAATTAGAAACAAAACAGCAGGTTTTTTCATTTAAAACATCTTCTGAAAAAAAAACAACTGAATATAATTTACCAAAAATTAGCTTACTAGAAAAAAAACAAAGCAACAAAAGTTCTATTGCAAAAAATCCTAGTTCTGATTTCATAGAAAAAATTTTATTAGATTTTGGGATTAAAGGAAAAATAAAAAGAGTAAGCAATGGTCCAGTTGTTAGTTTATATGAGTTTGAACCTGCACCGGGAATAAAAGTATCAAAAATAATAAATTTATCAGATGATATTGCTCGAAATACAAGCTCTGTTTCGACAAGAGTTTCAATTATTCCTGGAAAAAATACTGTCGGAATTGAAATACCAAATACTAAAAGAGATGGTGTAATTCTTTCTGAAATTATTTCATCAGAAAATTTTAACAAAAAAGAGATTAAACTTCCAATTGCTCTTGGCAAAAGCATTTCGGGTCTACCTATTATTGCTGACCTAACATCAATGCCACACTTATTAATAGCAGGAACAACTGGTTCTGGTAAATCTGTTTGTGTTAATACTATAATTTCTTCTCTTCTCTTCAAACATAGCCCTGATAACTGTAAGTTTATATTAATTGATCCTAAAATGTTAGAATTGTCCTCTTATGAAGGGATTCCTCATTTGCTATCGCCAGTTATTACTGACTCAAAAAAAGCAACGTCAGCATTAAGTTGGACTGTGAAAGAGATGGAAAACAGATATAAATTGATGAGTTCTGAGGGAGTAAGAAATATCGACGGTTATAATCAGAAACATAAATTAAAAATGCCATACATAATAGTTGTTGTGGATGAAATGTCTGATCTGATGTTGATTTCTGGAAAAGAAATTGAAAACTATGTACAGAAACTATCTGCAATGGCAAGAGCAGCTGGAATTCATATCATTATGGCTACACAAAGACCAAGTGTTGATGTGATTACTGGAACTATTAAAGCAAATTTTCCAACTAGAATATCTTTTCAAGTAAGTTCTAAAATAGATAGTAAAACAGTTCTGGGTGAACAAGGGGCAGAACAACTTTTGGGTAAAGGGGATATGCTATTTATGTCTTCTGCAAATAAAATATTTAGAATTCATGGCCCATATATTTCAGAAAGTGAAATTGAAAAAATAACAAGTTTTTTAAGATCTCAGGGTAAACCTGATCATATTGAAGAAATTACAAGAATTTCAGAAACTAACTCTGGGGACTACAGTTTTAACGAAGAACAAGACGATTTATATGGAGAAGCTCTTAGAATAATAAAAAATGAAAAAAAAGCATCAACTAGCTTTCTTCAAAGAAAACTACAAATAGGTTACAACAGAGCTGCCAGAATAATTGATAAAATGGAAGAAAATGGGATAGTAAGTAAGGCTAATCACACTGGCAAGAGAGAGGTATTGTAATTTTTTGCTTAATAAGAAGTATTTAATATTTTTTTTTTTAATTTTTATAACAATTAATAATAATTTGCGGGCTAATGATAAAATGCAAATTATTAACAATTTTAATAGTATTGAGACCTTAATATTTAATTTTGAACAAATTTCACAAGAAAAAACGGAAAGGGGGAAATGTTACTTAAAGAGACCACATTTTTTGAAATGTCTGTATAATGATGAGAAAGGAAAAGAATTAATAATCAATAGAAAAAACCTTGTGGTGTATCATAAAAAATATAATAGAAAATACTATTATCCAGCATCAAAATCCTATTTTTTAAATATCTTAAATAAAAATAAATTTAAAAATTTAATTTTAGATAGCAGAATCTTTTCAAAAAATAATTTTGAGATTGTGAATTTAAATAATGAAAAGGGAAATATTTTATTTTATTTTGATAAAAATAAATTTGATCTGTTAGGCTGGGAAATATCAGATATAAATGAAAATAAAACTATTTTTAAAATTGAAAATCTTACAAAAAATCAAAAAATAGAAAATAAATTGTTTTTTATTCCTGAAACTAATTAGAAACCATTTTGCCTACTTTTTCTCCCCCAAAAATATGAAAATGTAAGTGTGGAACTTCTTGCCCTCCGTTTTGTCCTACGTTAGTCAAAGTTCTATAACCGCCTTCTATATTAGAAACTTTAAGTAAATTGGCAACATGTGATAATGCTTTAAAAAATTCAAAAATTTCTTTTTCTTTCGCGTTTTTAATAAAATCATCCAAATCTACATATGATCCTTTTGGAATAACCAATGCATGTATTTTTTTTTGAGGGTTTATATCATAAAAAGAAAGAACGTAATCGTTCTCATAAATTTTTTTACATGGTATTTCTCCACGTAAAATTTTAGCAAAAATATTATTAATGTCATATTTCATTTTATTTTTTTTGCCTTTTTTTAAGTTCGTTCATTACGTCCTCTATTTTAATATCGTTTGCCTCTAAAAGCACCATTAGATGGTATAAAACATCAGCGGACTCGTGAATTTTGTTTGAATTCTTTTGAACTGCATCAATGAGCTCTGAGATTTCTTCTTTTACTTTTTCAATACTTAATTTTTTGTCCGATAGTAATTTATTAGTATAGGATTTTTCAGGCTTAGATCCTTTCCTTTGACGTATAGTATTAATTAAATCTTCCAAAGTTTTTAACATTTTTTAAATTCTTACAGGAATTCCCTTTGATTCTAAATATTTTTTTGCATCTAAAATAGAAAATTCACCAAAATGAAATATCGATGCGGCTAATGCTGCGCTGGCTTTACCTTTTTTGAAGCCTTCATAAAGATGATCAAGATTACCGACGCCGCCCGATGCTATAACTGGAATATTAACTAAATTAGAGATTTTTTCTGTCAATTCTAAATCATATCCTTTTTTTGTTCCATCCCTGTCCATTGAAGTTAAAAGTATTTCACCTGCACCGAGTTGTTCGACTTCCCTAGCATAATTCAGAACGTCTTTACCTGTAGAATTTCTACCGCCATGAGTAAAAACTTCCCACTTGTTCTCTGATATCTTTTTTGCATCAATAGCGATTACAGTACATTGTGATCCAAAATTTTCAGCTGATTCTTTTACTATATTTTTATTACTAACCGCAGCAGTATTTATTGAGACTTTATCTGCACCTGAACTTAATAAATTTGAAATATCGTCTATACTTCTTACTCCACCCCCGACTGTTAAAGGTACAAAGCACTGAGCTGATGTTTTTTTCACTACATCTAAAATAGTATCTCTATTTTCATTGGATGCAGTTATGTCTAAAAAACAAATTTCATCTGCACCATTTTCGCTATAAAATTTAGCTTGTTCAGTTGGGTCACCTGCATCAACAAGGTTTATGAAGTTAATTCCCTTAACAACTCTACCATTTCTAACGTCTAAACAAGGTATGATTCTTTTAATCATTTGTAATTCAGATTAACAAATTTACTAAATTCTGATGTGTCAAACGTCCATCGTACAATGCTTTTCCAACAATTACACCCTCTAAATCTGCTTCAAGTTTTTTGACGGCAATTATATCATTTATTGATCCAACGCCTCCAGAAACTACAACTGGAATAATATTTTTAACAAGTTTTGCAAATTTAAGAGTTTCAGATAAATTTGGCTTGGTCAAAGTTCCATCTCGTTCAATATCTGTATAAATTATTCTTGATACACCTATGTCTTTGATTTTCATTAAAAAATCTGAAGCAAGAATTTTTGTTTGTTCTTTCCATCCTCTTAAAGCTATAAATCCCTCACGAACATCAAGACCTACGGCTATTTTATTTTTAAATTTATTACAAACATTCTTCAGAAAATTAACATCCTCTACTGCAACTGTTCCCAAAACTATACGATCTACACCGAAATCCGTTAATCTTTTTATATGATCTAATTTTCTTATTCCTCCCCCCCATTTGGACTCTAATATTTGTTAATTTGCATATTTCCTCGATAAACTTCACATTGACTGGTTCACCTTTTAGCGCACCGTCTAAATCAACTAGGTGAAGATCTAAAAAACCTTGATCTAAAAATTCTTTGGCTTGATCTATAGGAGATTTTTTGTATTCGGTTGATTTATCAAAATCTCCTTTGAGAAGTCGAACACACTTCCCCGCTTTGATATCTATAGCAGGAAATATTTTCATTAATTTTTTAAATTTTTCCTTTTGTAGAAGGAAGAATATTTTTAATTCTTTTATCTATTTGTAAAGCCTCTCTAAGAGATCTAGCCAAGGCTTTAAAACAAGACTCAATTTTGTGGTGACTATTGTCTCCGTATAAATTCTCAATATGTAAAGTAATACCTGCAGCTTGAGAAAAAGCTTGAAACCATTCTTTAAATAATTCGGTATCCATTTCTCCTAACTTCTCGACTTTTAAATCCACCTTCCAAATCAAGTACGGTCTATTAGAAATATCCATAGAAACTCTTGTTAAAGTTTCATCCATAGGAATAGTTATGCTTGAAAAACGTCTAATACCTTTAAGATTTCCTGCTGCCTTTTTTATAGCCTCACCTATGGCAATACCACTATCTTCAGTGGTGTGATGTAAGTCAATGTGAGTATCACCCTTGGCAATAACTTTCATGTCTATCAAAGAATGTTTAGAAAGTTGCTCCAACATATGATCTAAAAAACCTATTTTGGTCTTAATTTGGTACTTACCTTTACCGTCAAGGTTTACCTCTACAGATATATTTGTTTCTTTTGTTTTTCTTAAAATTTTAGCTTTTCTACTCATATAACTTTGAGATTTAAGTAAAGATATATAGCTAAATTTGCATTTTAGCAATAAATGCCGCACAGAACCTTGAAGATTCAAATTAAATCTCCACATAAGTAATTATGAATACAAATCAGAGTTGGCACGGAACTACAATTGTCCTTATAAGGAAGGGAAACCAAACAATAGTTGCTGGTGATGGCCAAGTTAGCCTTGGTAATACAGTCTTAAAAAGTAAAGCCAAAAAGGTCAGAAAAATTGAGAAAAGAAATGTGATAGCAGGTTTTGCTGGTTCAACAGCTGATGCGTTAACTTTATTTGAAAGATTAGAAGCCAAATTAGAAAAACACGCTGGAAACTTAACAAGGGCAGCAGTGGAATTAGCAAAAGATTGGAGAACTGATAAATATTTAAGAAGATTAGAGGCATTAATGGCAGTAGCTGATAAAGAAAAAAGCTTTATCATTTCAGGAACAGGCGATGTATTAGAACCCGAGGATGGACTAATTGGAATTGGATCGGGAGGCAATTATGCTTTGGCAGCAGCAAAAGTTTTAATTGAAACTAATATGTCTGCAGAAGAAATAGCTAAAAAATCATTAAAGGTTGCTTCTGAGATATGTGTTTTTACAAACAATAATATTACAACTGAAAAAATATAATTATGATGCAAAAAGCTCCAAACCTTAAAGTCGTGAAAGATAGTAAAAATAAAAATAATTCAAAAGTAAGTGCACTATCTCCTAGGGAAATAGTTTCAGAGTTAGATAGATATGTTATTGGACAAAACCAGGCCAAAAGGGCCGTTGCGGTAGCATTGAGGAATAGATGGAGAAGACAAGCACTTTCTGAGGATTTAAAAGAGGAAGTTTTACCAAAAAATATATTAATGATAGGACCAACTGGAGTTGGAAAAACAGAAATTTCACGAAGACTATCAAAATTAGCGCAAGCTCCTTTTATTAAGGTTGAAGCTACAAGATTTACTGAAGTAGGATATGTAGGAAGAGATGTTGAGCAGATTATAAGAGATCTAATTGAAATTGCAATTTCTATGGAAAAAGAAAAAAAAAGGAAGGAAGTCAAAGCAAAGGCGCAACAATCTGCTGAGGAAAAAGTATTAGATGCTCTTGTTGGAAAAAAAGCAAGCTTGGCTACGAGAGAAAGTTTTAGGAAGAGATTACGTTCTGGGGACTTAGATAAAAATGAAATAGAAATTGAGGTTAATGATGCAAAGTCAGGTATGCCTAGTTTTGAAATACCCGGTATGCCTGGTGCTAACATTGGAATGGTCAATCTTGGAGAAATGTTAGGAAAATCAACAAATCTTAAGGGAAAGAAAAAGAAAATGACAGTTAAAGAGTCTCATGAAATCTTGATTGCCCAAGAGTCAGACAAAATGATCGAGCAAGATAAAATTATAAAAGAGGCTAAGGACTCAACAGAAAACAATGGAATTGTTTTTTTAGATGAAATAGATAAAGTTTCGGCAAGAACTGACAGAGTAGGTGGTGATGTTTCGAGAGAAGGAGTCCAAAGGGATCTATTGCCTTTAATCGAAGGAACTAGTGTTAACACAAAGTATGGACCAGTAAAAACTGATCATATCTTGTTTATTGCATCCGGTGCTTTTCAATTAGCAAAACCGTCAGACTTGCTTCCTGAACTGCAAGGAAGATTACCAATAAGAGTGGAGCTTAAAGCGCTTACAGAAAAAGACTTCATTAGAATTTTAAAAGAACCTGATAATAGCTTAATAAAACAGTATAAGGCATTACTTAAAACAGAAGATGTTGATTTGGATTTTTCTGATGATGGAATTGAAATGCTTGCAAAACTATCTACAGAGATAAATTCAACGGTTGAAAATATTGGAGCGAGAAGGTTGCATACTATAATAGAAAAAGTTTTAGACGAGATTAGTTTTAGTGCATCAGACAAAGCTGGTCAAAAAATTTCTATCGACAAGAATTATGTTAAAAAGAATCTTGGTGATCTTGTAAAAGATACTGATTTATCAAAGTTTATTTTATAATTTTTTCAATTTTATTACAAATGCTCCACTACCACCTAGCTTTGCGGGTGCCAATTTTATTGAGGTAATTTTTGAAATTAGGTCTGGGTTATTTTTTATAAACTCTGGCAATGTATTTTGAAGTTTGTTGTGTTCTTTAGAAGAGTACACATCATTTTCGTTGTTTGAATGAATACCTTTTCCTGTAATAATAAGAATTTCACCAAACCCTTTTGCGTGGCAAGTATTTATTAACTGTTCTACTTTTTTATTTGCATCATCTATTTTAAAACCATGAAAATCAAATTTAAATTTTCTTGATGAATTTTGATCTTTATTTAATACCTTGTCTTTATCATAAATTTCTTTTGGATTGTTTATAAATTCTTTCCAATATTTGGAGTCAGAATTCTTTTCTTTTGTATTTTTACTCAAGGAGTTTTAATTTCAGCAAGGTACCAATTGGGACTAACACTTGAAATCTTTTTAGTAAATTTCCATTCGTCAACAACAGTTTGAATTGTATCAGGATTACCATCAATTACTTTATTATTTTCATCTTTTTTGACTGAAATAATCTCACTAACAAATTTCACTGTGAAAAAAAGGGCTTCTGCAGTTTTTTCAAATTTTTGAATTGCAGAGGATTTTATTCCTATAAAAGTTAATTCAGATTGGATTTTTTTTCTTTTTCTATCTTCTATAGCTGATGAAAAATTTGATTGCATCTTTTCTGTTAATAAACTTTTTAAACTTTCTTTGTCTCCTTTGGAGAAAGAAGTTAATATTGTCTCATAAGCTATTTCAGCACCTTTTAAAAATTGTTTTTTTTCATTTTTATCGAACTCTGTAAGAGACTTTTTGACTTTATTCTCTGAAACTTTTTTAAATTGACCAAATCTTTTTTCAGTAAACTCAGAATATGCTTTTTCTTCGTGGCCTGTTTTCCTACCTAGAATATTCCTAAGCCTTAAAATTATAAATCCAGCAATCATTGCCAGAAGTATAATGTCCAGATATCCAAAATTATTACTCATTATTTGATAAATATACATTAATAATATAATTTAGAAACCGTCAAATGAACACACTTATGTTATTTTTAATTGGAGTTCCGGCTATAGAAATATTTGTAATGATTAAAATTGGCCAGAACATTGGTGCATTATCTACTATAGGCCTGATTTTTTTAACAGCTGTGATTGGCATTTACTTTGCTAAAATCGAAGGTTTAAATACTTTGAGGTCTGGAGTTTATAATGTATATCAAAATAAATTACCCATTTTTGAAATAATTTCAGGAGCGTCAATAGCATTTGCAGCTTTTTTACTAATCGTTCCTGGTTTTATAACCGATTTAATTGGTTTCTTATTACTTATACCGTTTACTAGAAAAATAATAATAAAATTTTTTATTTCAAAAAATAAGGAAAACTTGAAAAAAAATAATGATTACATTGAAGGTGAAATTATAAATAAGGAAAAAGATAAAGATGAATTATAAAATTGTTACTAAATATATTAAGGATTTATCGTTTGAAATACCTGAGGCAAAATCTTATTTCTTATTAGAAAAAAATATAAAAAAATACAAATATATGTGTGATATTAAAAGCAAAAATATTAAACAAAATATTATACAAATAGATGTAAATTTAAGATTAGTACCTATTGAAAAGACTACGGATAAAAATATTTATGTTTCAGTAGAACTGTCATCAATAATCGAGGTTGAGAATAATTTAGAAAAAAAGGATTTGGAAAAAATTATTTTAATAAATGTTCCTGAAAAAGTGTACCCTGAAATAAGAAATATAATTATTTTTTTATTCGAAAAATCAGGATTCAATAAAATTAATATTGAAGAAAAAATCGATTTCCTTAAGTTGTATGAAAACAGAAAAACTTAAAAAAAATTTCTTTTAAGTTCTTTTTTTAAAAATTTATCGTGACTTTCGATTTCTTTTTCTGTTAATTTTATAATATTTTTAAAATATTTCTTTTTTTCTTTTTTTCCAGTTATTGGAATATTTTCAATAGAATCCTTAAATGCTAAAGCGGGCTCTTTTTCGTCAATTAAGTTTATGTAAACTTTTCTTAATAATTCACAATCAAGCAATGCATTATGTTTGGTTCGTCTGGATAAATCTATACTAAATTTTTTACATAGGTTGTCTAAAGAATTTGAGGACCCTGGATACTTAGATCTTGCCACGGAAAGCGTGTCTACTATATTTTTTTCAGTATCAAGTATTTTCATATTAATTTTTTTAAGCTCATGATTTATAAATCCAATGTCGAAAGGAGCGTTGTGAATAATTAATTTTTTTCCGGAAATAAATTCCATAAATTCATTTACAATATCCTTAAATTTTGGTTGTTTTTTTAAAATTTCATTTGTATATCCGTGTATTTCTATGGCATCGTCAGATACTTTTCTTTCAGGATTTATAAGCTTATGAAAAATTCTATTAGTTGGAATTAGATTTTTAGTTTCTATACAAGCAATTTCTAAAATTCTATGATCATCATTAACGGATAAACCTGTGGTTTCGGTGTCTAAAATAATTTCATTCATATTTTTTTTTTATAATTTTAACATTTTTTTTTAGATTTTTTAAGGAACTGTTATTGTTGATAACATAATCAGAAAATTTTATTTTCTTTGCAGGTGGAAGTTGTCTTTTATCGAGGATCTTAAAGATTATGCTGCTTTTGCCTTGTTTTATATATCTTTTTAAACGAAGAGTTTTTTTGGTTTTTACAAAAATTACTTTATCAAAAGTTTTCATTAGTTTGCTTTCTATTAAAAGTGGAATTTCAAAAATTAATAAATTTTTGTTTTTATTTTTATTTGAAAATTTAGCTAATTCTCTTCTTACAAGAGGGTGTATTATTTTTTCGAGCTTTCCAAGTGATTTTTTATCTGCTGATATAATTTTTTTCAATTTGCTTTTAATATTATTTTTGTTCTTGAGTTTAAATTTTTTACATATTTGATTTTTAAAAGAGTTTTGTCTATAAATTTTACTGACTTCTCTATCTGCATTGAAGAGTGGATATTTTTTACCTGATAGCAATTTTGCTACGGTTGTTTTTCCTGATGCTATTGATCCAGTAACTCCTATTTTAAACATTCTCTACTAGTTTAATTATGTTATCATCAATTTTTGGCAATATTTTATGCCAAATCTTGAATGCTAATTGTGCTTGATAAATAAACATCATTTTACCGTTTTCTATATTATGGTTTGTTTCTTTTGCTTTTGAAAGAAATTTTGTTTGAGGTGGGTTATAAATAACGTCATAAAATAATTTTCGAATACCTATTTTGGAATAATCTAAATTTATTTCATCATTAGAATTGAGCCCTAAACTTGTAGCATTAATAATTACGTCAGAACTAATACTATCTCCCCAATTTATTATTTTTAATTCTCTGTATTTTTTTCTTAAAGTTTCAGCTTTCTCTTTAGTTCTATTGCTCAAGAAAATATTTGATGTACCCAATTTGTTTAAAGCAGAAATAATTGAAGGTGCAACCCCGCCTGCACCAAGAATTAAGGCACTTTTACCTTTCATATCAAAGTTGATATGATTTAATGCAAGCCTGAAACCATCAACGTCAGTGTTGTCTCCTATTATTTGATTACCTTTTTTAAATATCGTATTCACTGAGTCCGTTTCCAGTGCAGTAGAGGTTAGTTTGTTTAAAAAGGGTATAACTGCCTTTTTAAAAGGCACGGTTACATTTATTCCATATACTTTTTCATTTTTTAAATCTTCAATTATTTCCTTGATTTTTTCATTGTTGACTAATTTTTTGTCATAAGTCGCATTTAAATTATTTTGTTTAATCCAATAATTATGCAACTTGGGGGAAAGAGAATGTTTAATTGGATTTCCTATTACTAAATATTTTTTCATTTAATATTTTTTAAATACTCCTTAATCTGTTTAATAGGCAAACCCATTATAGCATCCTTATCACCTTCGATTTTTGAAAATAGAGATCTTCCGCCAGCTTCAATTTGATAAACGCCATAGGCGTATAAATCTTTATCTTTTACATTAGATAGGTAAATTTTGATCTCTTCCAAATTAAGTTTTTTCATTGTAAGTGTTGAAGCATCAGTATAATTCCAAATCATAGATCCATTTTTAGAAATACAAACAGAACTTATTAATTGGTGTTTTTGTCCATTTAACTTTTTTAATATATTCAAAGCTTCTTCTCTGTTTTTAGGCTTCGAAATTAATTCACCATTTAGATCGATCACGCTATCGGCACCTAACACAATTTGGTCTGGTTTTTTTATACTAACCTTATTTGATTTAAGTTCGGCTAAATTCTTAGATATCAAAGATGGAGTTGCACCTTCCGAGATTAAGGAAATTTTTACCTCTTCCTCATTCACATTTGAGGGACAAACGTCTGAAGCTATTTTATGACTGTCTAATATATCTTTCCTAACGCCACTTTTAGATGCTAAAATAATTCTCATTTATTTTTTTTTATCTCGTGTATTTTAATTATTGATGCAGCTGTTTCTTCGACTGACCTTCTGGTAACATCTATTGAGGGCCAGTTATATTTATTAAATATTTTTTTTGAATCATCCACTTCTTGTTTAATTTGGTTAACATCTGTGTAAGATTGTAAATCAGTTGAATGATTAACATTTGCTCTTGTTTTTCTAACTTCTGATAATCTTTCTGGGTCAGCGAACAAGCCAATAACACACAATTTTTTACTGTCTTTTATTAAGGTCTCTGGAATAGATTGTTTAAAAACCAATGGTATATTCAAAGTTTTATATCCCCTGTTTGCTAAATAAATTGATGTTGGTGTTTTGCTAGTTCTACTTACACCTAGTAAAATGATATCAGATATAGAAATATCCTCGTTTTTCTTTCCGTCGTCGTGGGACATTGTAAACTGAATTGCCTCTATCCTTTTATAATAATCGTCATCAAGAATATGTTGTGCGCTGGGTTTATAAATTGCTTTTTGGTTTAGAAGTTTTGAAAAACTTAAAATTAAATTTCCTAAAACACCAAAACAAGGAATATTATTTTTAAGGCATTCGTTTCCAAGGTATTTGGCAAGTTTGGTATCAACTATTGTATATAAAATAATTGAATTTTTTTTATCATTACATTCAGTTATAATCTTATCAATTTGTTGATTTGTTCTTGTAAAAACATATTCTTTCTTTTCATAATCAAAATTTGCAAACTGTGATTGTAAAGCCAAGAAAATTCTATCTAGAGTTTCTCCAGTAGAGTCAGATATTAAAAATATTTGATATTTATTTGTCATTAAATTTGTGGATTATTTTAATATAACTATTAGATATCAATATTATTTTGTAAAACAATTTTTTTACTCACTTTAGTTAACAAACCTTCAACAAGTTACCTTGTGTTAATAAATTTATATCTAATAATTAACATTGTGTATAATAAATGAAAATAGAGCTTTATAACCACTTTTAAGTCCCAATAAATGTAGATAAAATCAAGGTTATCCCTATTACGTAGACTAACATAACCTATTACATCAACTATACTTTAAACCTATACTATTAATAATGAATAAATTGTTGAAATGTATAATAGATAAAAACAACTCTTACGTTCCTATTTGGTTTATGAGGCAAGCAGGTAGGTATTTGCCTGAATTTATGGAAATAAGAGAAAAAAACACAAATTTTATCAATCTTTGTCTAAACCCAGAGTTGGTCAAAGATATAACATTACAACCTTTAGAGAGATTTAATTTAGATGCTGCTATTATCTTTTCCGATATCTTAATGGTTCCATTTGGATTAGGACAAAAAATAGAGTTCAAAAAAGGTTTTGGACCCATATTAGAAAATATTGATCTAGAAAAAATTTTAAAAGTAGAAGAAAAAAACTTTATAGAAAAGCTATCACCTGTTTATAAAGCAATAAGTGAAACAAAAAAATTAACAGGAGAAAAAAGCTTAATCGGTTTTGTAGGAGCACCCTGGACAATATTAGTTTATATGTTGAACAAGCAATCACCAAAAAAAGATTTTAATTTTAACCTAATAAAAAAAAACCCAAATTTAATAAAAACACTACTCAAAAAAATTGAAAAATTTATTTGTTTACATATTAAAAAACAAGTAGATGCAGGAGCAGATATAATTCAGGTGTTTGATTCTTGGGCCGGACTATTATCAGAAAAGGATTTCAACGAGTTTTGTTTAGAACCCAATTTAAAAATTGTTAAATTTATTAAAACTTTAAATGTTCCAGCAATTTGTTTCCCAAGAGGCATTGGAAAAAACTATTCTATTTTTTCCTCCACAGTAAAACCAGACTGTATTAATATTGATTATGAAATTGATCCTAATTGGGCTAATAACAATTTAAACAATGTAGTGATTCAAGGAGGTATGGATCCCAAAGTCTTACTCGAAGATAAAAAGCAAATTGAGAAAGAAACTAAAAAATATTTGGAAATCTTTTCTAAACGACCCTACATATTTAACTTAGGTCATGGTGTGTTGCCCCAGACGAAACCAGAAACAATAGAATTCATAATAAACTTAGTGAAAGATAATAAATGAAGCTTCAAAGGATATGTATAATAGGAGATGGATTAACAGGTTTAACTGCCGCCTTGGCTTTAAAAAAACTAAACATTCAAATCCATCTTTTTGGAAATTTTTTAAATAAAAAGAAAATTAATGACAATAGAGTTACCGCAATCTCTCCGAGCAATTATGATTTTTTATTTAAATTCCTAAACCCAAAAAAGAAGAATTTATTTAATGCAATAAAGAAAGTTGATTTATACCACGAACAAAAAAATGAATACTTTAATTTTCTTAATTTTGAGAACGAAGGAAAAAATGTTATGTATATTACTAAAAATAATCTACTAAAAAAAACTATTATACAAAATTTAAAAAAACAAAAAAATTTAAAAATTATCAAAAAAAGCATTAAAGACATTAATACTACAAACTCAACCATCTCGACGAATAACACCAAATCTTTTTATGACTTAATTTTACTCTGTGGAGGTAGAAATTCTGTCCTAGCCAGAAAGCTCATGGGAAACAGGGAAATTAAAAATGATAAAAACGAGATAGCACTGACAACTATAGTTAAACACAAGTCAAATATTATTACCTCTAAACAATTTTTTCTCAAAGAAGGCCCATTGGCAATACTTCCTTTGGATAAAAATAAATTTTCTCTAGTATGGAGTGTGAAAAAAAATGATTATATTATAAAAAATATCAAAAATTCGCTTAAACAAAAATTAAAAAAAATTTTAAAATTAAATAAAGAAATTAAATTATCAAAAATAAGCTTTTTTCCGATCTCATTCAATTTGAATACAAATTTTACAAAAAGGAATGTTTTGATTTTAGGTGAAGGATCATACAATATTCACCCAATAGCTGGTCAGGGTTTTAATTTGATTTTAAGAGATATTTCAAAATTATTAGATGAAATCAAACACAACTTAAACCTCGGATTACAATTAAAAGATTCATCCATTCTGGAAGAATTTTCAAATTCAAGAAAACCAGAAAATTTACTTTTTGGTCTTGGAATAAGCGTTATTAATAGTTTTTTTATGTACAAACATATTAGTCCTGTAGCAAAAGAATTAATTTTAAGAGATATCGATAAGTTTAAATTTTTAAAAAGCCTAAATCTTAAAATTTCCGATAAAGGTATATTTAAATAAATTATTGACGTATTAAAAATTATTATAATATAATGTTGAGAATTTTATTGCGGGAGTAGCTCAGTGGTAGAGCGAAACGTTGCCAACGTTTAGGCCGAGGGTTCAATTCCCTTCTCCCGCTCCAAAAATGAGACAAATTGTTTAGTTAATATTAGTTTTAAAAGGTTTAAATAAATAATGTCAGATCTTCATACAAAAAAATGTATTCCATGCGAAGGAGGAATTCCTAGCTTTGATATTAAAGAGATTCATAAATATTTAAAAATGGTTGATGGTTGGGAAGTTAAAGCCGATGAAAACAAAATTTACTATTTAATAAAAAACTTTAAATTTAAAAATTTTTTGGATAGTCAAAATTTTGTTAACAAAGTTGGAACTATAGCTGAAAAAGAAGGACACCATCCAGACATTTGGTTTGGTTGGGGATATGCAAAAATTAAAATTTTTACTCATGCTATTAAAGGTTTGCACGAAAGTGATTTTATCTTAGCCGCAAAAGTTGATAAAATATTCTAATGATTAAAATGTCTTATACCTGTAAAAATCATTTTAACTTTAGCTTTATCAGCCATAGCAATAGAATCTTTGTCTCTAATTGATCCACCTGGTTGAATTATAATTTTAACACCTGAATCAATTAATTTTTTAACCCCGTCAGAGAACGGAAAAAAAGCATCTGAAGCTGCAATAGAATTTTTAAGTTTTTTTGGTTGAAATTGTTTAGCTTTTTGAACAGCTATTCTACAACTATCAACTCTACTTGGTTGACCTGCACCAATACCTATAGTTGAAAAATTATTCGATATTACAATTGAATTAGATTTTACGAATTTACATATACTAAAAGCAAATTCAGCTAATCCGATTTCTTTTTTTGTAGGTTTGAGCTTCGTAGCGAATTTAAGATTTTTTTTATCAAATATGATGTCGTTCTTATCTTGCACCAAAAATGAATTATTTAATTGTTTTATTTGAATTTTATTTTTATTTTTGAATTTCGATATATCAACTAATATTAAATTTTTCCTCGATCTTAAGATTTTAATAGCCTCTTTATCAAATTTTTTTGCCATAATAACCTCAAAAAATATTTTTGACATTTCTTTCGCTATTTTTATATCTATTTTATAATTGCAAACCACAACTCCACCAAACGCGCTTATAGGATCAGAATTATAGGCTTCTTTAAATGATTTAATCGAGGAATTATTAATTGCTACGCCCGATGGATTTGCGTGCTTAATTATAACTGTTCCAGTTTTTTTAAGTGACAATAAAATATCTAGACCTGTAAATATATCATTATAATTATTATAGCTCAGTGGTTTTCCGGTAATTTTTTTTAGACCAATTTCTTGATTGAATAAATCATTAACATATATACTGCTTTTTTGGTGGGGATTTTCTCCATACCTCAATTCTGCAATTTTTTTACCGAAGATAGTTTTTTTTTCAGGAAACATTATATTTAATTTTTCGTTAAACCAATTAGATATAATTGAGTCATAATAAGCAGTTAAACCAAACGCCTTGCTCGCCATTTGCTCCCTAAACTTAAGACTCGTAGAACCATTATTCCTGTTTAATTCAGTTATAAGATAAGAATAATTTTTTATATCTGTAATAATCGATACATCTTTAAAATTTTTTGCCGCCGCTCTGACCAAGGTAGGCCCGCCAATGTCAATATTCTCGATTATTTGAGACGGATTTTTAGTCTTTTGAATAGTTGTTATAAAGGGGTAAAAATTTATAATAACTAAATCTATATAATTAAATTTTTTCTTTCTCATTGTTTTTATGTGTTTTTTGTTTGATCTTTTACTAAGAATACCGGCATAAATCTTTGGATGTAAAGTTTTTACTCTTCCATCTAGCATTTCCTCAAATCTTGTATATTTAGAAACTTCTGTGCAATCATATCCAAGTTTTTTGATTTCTTTATAAGTTCCACCCGAACTAATAATATTAATTTTATATTTTCTTAACACTTTTAGGATTTTTTCTATTCCAGACTTATCGGATAGAGATATTAGAGCATTTTGTATTTTTCTAGGCATTAACTTAGCTGGCTTTTTTTAATTTCCATTCAACATTAACATCTTCATCTTTCGTTTCTCCGTATATTACAATACATTGATTATTTAATGCTTTATTCCCTCCCAAAAATAAACTTTTTTCAATATTTATTTTTTGGTTTTCAGATGTAAAAACCCAAGATTTTTTTTTGTTAATTTGTAAAAGTATACTCTTTCCACTTATTGTTTTAATTGGGTTAATTCCAGGGTAAAGATGAAATCTTATACTAAACTCAACATTTGAGTTTCCATTTTTTTTAATTAAGTGATCATTACCGATTAAATCGTTATTCTTTTTGAAAAATCTAATTGTTCTTTTGTGCAAATATCCAAATTTATCTAGATAAGCATTATGTGTAGCAGAAACTGTTACATTGGTCTTGTCCTCTACTCGATCTAAATTAATAATTTTGAATGAATTATTTATAGTTGGCCCATAAGCTTTATTAATCAAACTATTTTTTTTAAACT
>CACIKS010000004.1 GCA_902587295.1 uncultured Pelagibacteraceae bacterium
CTATAATTGGCAAGAAAGCTCAACATATGTGAAAAGACCACCCTTTTTTGACAATTTACCAGATAAACCTGAAGGTTTTAAAAAAATTAAAGATGCAAGACCACTTTTAATACTTGGCGATACAGTAACGACAGATCATATTTCTCCGGCTGGCTCAATAAAAAAAGATAGCCCGACTGGTGATTATTTTATGAAACATCAAGTACAACAAAAAGATTTTAATTCGTATGGAGCAAGAAGAGGTAATCACGAAGTTATGTTAAGAGGAACTTTTGGAAATATTAGAATAAAAAACGAAATGGTTCCTGGAACAGAAGGAGGATTTACAGTTTTACAGCCTGACGGAAAACAAATGAGCGTTTATGATGCTGCTATGGAATATAAAAAGAGAGAAAATGATCTTGTAGTTATTGCTGGTAAAGAATACGGGACAGGCTCATCAAGAGATTGGGCAGCAAAAGGCACAAAATTATTAGGTATAAAAGCAGTCATAGCTGAGAGTTTTGAGAGAATTCATAGATCAAACTTAGTCGGAATGGGAATTTTGCCACTTCAATTCAAAGAGGGTTTTGATAGAGGTAAATTAAATATAAAGGGAACGGAATTATTTACTATTATAAACATTGAAAACGGCATTGATCCAAGGGCCGAAGTCAGCTGCGAAATTAAATATGTAGATGGCTCTAGCAAAACTATAAAACTTTTATCAAGAATTGATACTGAAAATGAAATTGAATATTATAAAAATGGTGGAATTCTCCAATATGTTTTAAGGAATATGCTTAATTAAATGAGAAATATCAAAGTAAAGGTTTATCCGTCGGCTGCAAAACTTAAAAAAAAACAACAATTAGCTTGGAAAATAGCTGAAATTGCCTCAGACAAATCAAAATTAAATGATGATGCAATTGATATGGTTATTAATAGGATTATAGATAATGCCTCTGTTGCAATCGCTTCTTTTAACAGAAAACCAGTAATTTCTGCCAGGATGATGGCTTTATCTCATCCTAGGAAAAATGGAGCAACAGTTTTTGGAATTGACTCAAAAAAAAAATTTGATTGTGAATGGGCAGCATGGGCAAATGGTACTGCAGTAAGAGAATTAGATTATCACGATACTTTTTTAGCTGCAGATTATAGTCACCCTGGAGACAATATCCCTCCAATCCTCGCGGTTGCACAACAAAAAAATATGTCTGGTAAAGATTTAATTAGGGGAATTTTAACAGGGTATGAAGTTCAGGTAAATCTTGTTAAAGGTATTTGTTTACACAAACACAAAATAGATCATATAGCTCATTTAGGCCCAAGTGTTGCAGCAGGATTGGGGTCTTTATTAAAATTAAATACTGAAAAAATTTATCAATCTATTCAACAAGCACTTCACACAACAATTTCAACCAGACAATCAAGAAAAGGGGAAATATCAAGTTGGAAAGCTTTTGCTCCTGCACATGCTGGTAAATTAGCAATAGAGGCAGTTGATCGTTGTATGAGAGGAGAGGGAGCACCAAGTCCAATTTACGAGGGTGAAGACAGTATAATTGCATATGTCCTTTCGGGTCCTAAAGCAAAATACTATGTACCACTTCCAAACATTAATGGCGAAAAAAAAGCAATTTTAGAAACTTATACCAAAGAACATTCAGCTGAATATCAATCACAAGCGCTTATAGATTTAGCAAGAAGTATGCACGAAAGAATAGATAATATTTCAAAAATCAAATCCATAGAGATTCACACTAGTCACCATACACATTACGTAATAGGCACAGGTGCAAAAGATCCACAAAAAATGGATCCAAATGCTAGTAGAGAAACTTTAGACCATTCAATAATGTATATTTTTGCAGTTGCTTTAGAAGATGGAAAGTGGCACCACATTAATTCATACACTTCAAAAAGAGCGAACAGAAAAAGCACAATTGAGCTCTGGCGAAAAATAAAAACATTTGAGGATAAAAAATGGACAAAAAAATACCATAACCCTGATCCTAACAAGAAATGTTTTGGTGGAAGGGTTATAATTCGAATGAAAAACGGAATAAAAATTGAAGATGAAATTTCAGTTGCAGATGCACATCCTAGTGGAAAAAGGCCTTTTGAAAGATATAATTACATTGAAAAATTCATCACATTAACACAGGGAATAGTTGAGGAAAATGAAGCGAAGAGGTTTATAAAAGATGTTCAAAATTTAAGAAAAATGGAACCAAAGGATCTTTTAAAACTAAATATAAAAGTAAAAAATAAATTTTTCTCCGAACAAAAGGGAAGCATTGGAATTTTTTAAAATTAGTAAAATTTTTAAGATAATTTTCATAAACTTTTTTATTTTATATATTTTACTTTATGCTTTAGAATTATTTTTACAATGGAGATCAGATTCAATATTTAAAAAAACTAAGTTTTATCATCAAAGCCAAATAGAAGACAAAACATCCGAAGAAGTAGTATTGTCTTTTGCGCCATATAAGTTTATTAATAAAAATAAAAAAATAATTCCTTTATCAGGTATTTCAAATAAAAAAACTATAATGTGTTTAGATGAGGAAGATGAACCTATTATTTATAAATCAGATAAATTTGGATTTAATAATATTAAATACGAAAAAAATATAAAATTTTTGGTAATTGGTGACTCATATGTACAGGGACAGTGCGTTAAGAATGAATATAATTTAATAAATCAAATGAATAAATCTGGTAAAAAAACTCAAGGTTTGGGAATCTATGCAAACGGACCACTTATGCAGTATGCAACTCTGGTTGAATACGGCAGTTATTACAATTATGAAACCTTAATTTGGGTATTTACTCCAGATAATGATTTTTATGATCTTTCGGTAGAGCGAAATGAACCTATACTTTTAAAATATTTTTTTGATAATAAAACTCAGAGTCTTTTGAAAAAGAATAGTCTAAGAGAAAAAGAAATTTATAATTATTTAAATCAGAGAAAAAAAAGAAAACTAAGAGAATTTGCACGATTATATCATTTAGATTTAGCAATAATCAGGGGATTTATTAAAAGTCTTGATGATGATGCAATTAGTTTTGAAGACAGATTTTATTATCTTTTAAGCCCCAATTATGAAGATATGACAAAAATTATTTTTGAAAAAATCAACAAAGAGCTTAAAAAAAATAATATTAATTTATTTATTGTAATTAATGCACTAAATCCGGATATAATGTTTCCTGTAAATAAGGAAACTGAAGATTTAAAGTCCTATTTACTACGTGATGTTGAAGAATTAAAATCATTTTTTGACAAAAACAAAATAAAATATTTAGATTTTAACCAACAAGTTGAACTTAAATATAAATTACAAAATATAAATCAAATTTTTAATAAAATTCGATCTAAATGGGATCACTATACGCCAAAAGGTTACTCAATTTTGGCAAATGAGATACTTGACTCAGTCAATTAAATAAAATCTAATAAGTAATTAATAATAAGGGGGAAAAAATGCTAAATATAAGAAAATTAATTAGTCTATTATTTACTGCTGTTCTTTTCTCATCAATTTCAACACAATCATTTGCAATTGATAAACTTCACTTCTTAATTGGTGGTGGAGCTGGTGGTGGCTGGGATGGTACTGCTAGAGGAACAGGAGAAGCATTAACAAAAGCTGGTATGCTTAAAAGCGCGTCTTTTGAGAATATGTCAGGCGGTGGTGGAGGAAAAGCTCTATCATTTTTAATAAATACAAAACCTGAAGGAACTGTATTGGTACAGTCAACTCCTTTAGTTCTAAGATCAATCACAAGACACAAAGGCTATGTTAAAGGAAGCGGCGTTCTTTCATACAAAGATGTTGTTCCAATAGCAGGAGTTATTGGTGACTACGGTGCAATCGCTGTAGCAAAAAACTCACCTTTTAAAAATTTCAAAGATGTTGTTGCGGCTTACAAAGCTAACCCAAAATCTGTGAAAATGGCTGGTGGGTCAGTAAGAGGAAGTATGGACCATTTAATTGGAGCACTTGCATTTCAAGAAGCAGGAGCTGATCCAAATCAAGTAGTTTATGTTCCTTATGATGCTGGAGGAAAAGCTTTAGCAGGTTTGTTATCTGGAGAAACCCAAATTCTCTCAACTGGTTTGGGAGAAGTAATGGGAGCAAGGGACCAAGTAAATATTATTGGTATTACTGCACCGAAAAGAGTTTCAGATGCACCTGACGTTCCAACATTAAAAGAACAAGGTTTTGATGTTCAGTTTGTAAACTGGAGAGGTTTTTTTGGTCCTCCTGGCATGAGCAGTGCTGATAAAAAGAAAATTGCTAAAATGTTAGGTGATGTTCAAAAAACTCCTGAATGGGAAGCTGTTAGAAAAAGAAATGCTTGGGTTAACATTTATAATCCGGACAAGAAGTTTGTTAAGTTTTTAAAAACACAAACCAAAGAGATGACAGCTCTTATGAAAAAACTAGGAGTAATCTAATCCATTAGGATTTAAAGGAGGAGCAGTGAAGATAAGTTCAGTTAAAATTATCTCGCTGCTCTTCTTTATTTTATCTGCATTTTATTTATATACAGCCCATCAAATTCAAGTTTTTTCATTTGATGAAAATGCACCTTTTAACGCTAAAACTTTTCCTATTTATTTAGGTTATGTGGGAATGTTTTTTGCAGCATTAAAAATTCTTTTACCGGAAAAAATAAAAGAAGAAGTAGACCATAAAGTTTTGGATTACAAAAAAGTTTTCTTTTTAATAATTATAATGATTTTTTATGGATTTACTATTCTTAGAGTTGGTTTCTTTCTATCCACATCAATCTTTT
This sequence comes from uncultured Pelagibacteraceae bacterium, assembly GCA_902587295.1. Lineage (GTDB taxonomy): Bacteria > Pseudomonadota > Alphaproteobacteria > Pelagibacterales > Pelagibacteraceae > Anoxypelagibacter. The sequence goes on from CACIKS010000004.1 coordinate 4,798, forward strand.
TATTGCTAGCATATTATTTTTTAGGTGAAAGAAGATGGAAATTTATGTTACTTTTTTCTTTTCCATTCGTGGGTTTGTTTATGTTTTTATTACACGGTCTTTTAGATATTTATCTCAGGGACCCACTTCTTAAATTTTTAGGAATTATAGGATGATCGAGGGAATTCTAATTGGTTTAAATACAGCTTTATCATTAAAAAATATTTTAATGGTAATGATGGGTTGTTTTTTTGGTACAATTATCGGTATGCTACCTGGTCTTGGACCAATGACCGCAATAGCTTTAATGATACCGATTACTTATGGTTTTGATCCTGCAACCGGATTAATCTTGATGGCAGGAGTTTATTATGGAGCTGTCTTTGGCGGATCAACTTCTTCTATTTTAATAAATGCACCTGGTGTACCAGGAACTGTAGCAACATCTTTTGATGGTTATCCTATGGCTCAACAGGGAAAAGCAGGCAAAGCTTTAGCAATCGCTGCATACAGCTCTTTTGCTGGAGGTACAATAGCTGCTATATTTTTATTATTTGCTGCGCCAAGTTTGTCAAAAGTTAGTTTAGCTTTTAGATCACCTGATTATTTTGCTTTAATGGTACTTGGTCTTACTGCTGTTTCCGCTTTTTCGGCAAAAGGGCAGTTTTTAAAAGCTATGATGATGGTTGTGCTAGGATTAATGTTAGCCTCTGTCGGACAAGATAGTTTATCCGACATTCCTCGTTTTGTTTTCAATAATATGAATTTATCCGATGGAATAAGTTTTGTTTTAGTGGTTATGGCAACCTTCGCTATGAGCGAAGCATTAATGATTATATTAAGAGGTACCGATCCAAGTAGAGCAGCGAAAGCTATTTCCCTTACTGAACTTGGATCTATTAAATTAGATAAAGATGAAACTAAAAAAACTTTAAAAACTATACCCAGATCCTCTGTTATTGGTTTTATAGTAGGAGTCTTACCAGGTGCCGGATCTACTATTGCTTCATTCTTAGCTTATGGAATGGAAAGAAATTTTGTTAGCCAGGAGGAAAAAGAAAAATTTGGCAAAGGTAGCGTTCATGGACTTTCAGCACCAGAGACCGCAAATAATGCTGCTTGTTCTGGATCTTTTGTTCCTTTGCTGACATTAGGTATACCAGGTAGTGGAACTACTGCAGTAATGTTGGGAGCTTTATTGGGTTTTGGGATTCAACCAGGTCCTAGACTGTATATGACTAACCCAGAAATTTTTTGGTCAGTAATAATGTCAATGTATATTGGTATGGTAATTCTTCTAATACTAAATTTACCTTTAATTCCATACATTGCTAGAATACTTGCGGTTCCTAGAACTTTTTTAATTCCAATGATTTTATTTTTTTCAGTCACAGGAATTTATTTAATGTCGTTTAATACTTTTGATATATTTTTAATGATAGGAATAGCTGTTGTAGCTACCGGATTAAGACTCTACAAGTTTCCTATGCCTCCATTAATTTTAGCTTTTGTGTTAGGTGGTTTAATGGAGGAAAATTTAAGAAGATCCCTTTTGATTAGTGATGGTTCTTTCAGTTTTTTATGGGATAGGCCATTAACCGCAATAATATTGGTATTTACAGTATTAATTTTTTCTTGGCAAGGATACTTGAGCTTTAAAAGTAAGTAACATAATATTAAAGAAATATGTCACAGCAAGATCAATTACCTGTAAAACTTTTTAGACCTTTTGGTCCTTCAATTTTAGAAACTGATATGCCTGAAAACTTAATCAGTGATTTAAATAATTATGTAGATAAAACAGCTAGTGATCAAAAAAAATCAAAGGAATTAGATATGGGTGGAAAATTAGTAGGACAGGTAACACAGGAAATATCATTAGAAAAAAATTTTTATGAGAGTCATTTTGAGAAATTCCTTACTAAAGCAGTCGAGTCATATATTTATCTTATTACCCAAAAAAAAATTAAAAAATTTAAACTTGGAGAATGTTGGGTCGTAAGACAATATCAAAATGAATACAACCCAAATCATTATCATTCAGGTCATTTATCAGGAGTTGGATATTTAAAATTACCAGAAAGTTTTGGAGACCAGCAACAATCAACAAAAAGTGATAATAACAATGGAATGATTGAATTTGTTCATGGATCAAGAATGTTTTTAGCAAGATCGCAAATGATTTTTAAACCTATAGTAGGAAAATTTTATATTTTTCCTCACTACCTTATGCATTTAGTTTATCCTTTTAAAGGTAAAGGAGAAAGAAGGTCTATTTCGTTTAATGGTGAAATTGATGAAGTACTGTACCAAGAAACATACGGAGCTTTTTTAGATAAATCTAAATAATTTTTAGAATTAATTCTGGTATTACGCCAGGGTAAATTTCATTTGTTCCACCAAGTATAAGTTGAACTGCAACTATTAAAATTACAAATAATCCGAGAACACCAACCCATTTATGATTTTTAATATAATTTGCAAAAAAAGTTGCAACGGTACCTACAAGTAAAACAGATAATAGTAATCCAAAAATTAATAATCCCGTCTCATTTTTTGCAGCAGCTGCTACACCTAAAACATTATCAAAACTCAATGTTACATCTGCAACCACTATTGCATAAACCGCAGATGCAAATGATGGTGCTTTTTTAGGCTTTGGAGTTTGCTGTTTAGTTGTTTTCAAAGCATCAAAAATTTCTAAATCTTTAATTAATTTAACAACGATCCAAATTAACAAAGCTCCACCAACCACTTTAAGAATTGGATATTGTAAAAGCTGTACTGTTATTGCAGCAAAAATTACCCTGAAAAGAAAAGCTCCAAAAACCCCAAGAAGAATAATTCTTTTTCTATCTTTAGCCGCAAATGAAGATGCGATTAGACCTATTATGATCGCATTATCAGCAGCCATCACAATATCGATAAAAACTATTTGAAAAAAAATTATAACTTTAGGAAGTAGGATATTTTCCATTTGAGAGGCTATTTATATTCGTTTATTGGGTTTCTTTAAAGAAATATTTACTAAAATATACCTTGCAATTTACCCTATGGGAATGTGAAATAGCTCAAATTAATTATAGGGGGAAACATGAATATAATTAAAAAAATTAGTATAATATTAACCTCTTTACTTATTAGTATAGGTTCTGCTCAAGCTGAGACATGGAATATGGCTCTAGCTTATGGAGCAGGTAACTTCCATTCGCAAAATGCGGCGGAATTTGCAAAAGCAGTTACTGATAAGTCAGGCGGTAAACTTACTATTAAAACTCACCCAGGTGGATCATTGTTCAAAGGTGGAGCTATTTTAAGAGCTGTACAAACTGGACAAACACAAATAGGTGAAAGATTTATGTCAGCACATGGAAGTTTTGATCCTTTACTAGAAGTGGATTCAATACCTTTCGTTGCTCAAACATATTCTGATGCTGAAAAACTTTACAAAGCATCAAAACCAGCGTTGGTTAAGGGATTAGATGAAAAGGGATTAGTTTTCCTTTACGCAGTTCCGTGGCCAGCTCAAGGATTGTACAGTAAAAAAGCAATAAACTCTGTTAGTGATCTTAAAGGTCTAAAATTTAGAGCTTATAACTCTGCAACAATAAGAATTGCAGAACTTACTGGAATGAAACCAACTAAACTTGAAGCTGTTGCGATTAGTCAGGCGTTTTCAACTGGAATGGTAGAAAGTATGATTACATCACCAACAACAGGTAAGAATAGTAAAATTTGGGAAAATGGCGTGAAATATTTTTATGATATTGCAGCTTGGTTTCCAAAAAATATGGTTGTTGCAAACAAAAAAGCTTGGAACAAGCTAGATGATGCAACAAAGAAAATGGTAATGAGCCAAGCGGCTTTAGCTGAAAGAAAAGGCTGGAACTTATCTAAACAAGGTAACGTTGCAGACAAAAAAGCTTTAGCAGATGCAGGTATGGTAGTAGGCAAAGTAAACGCTTCTCTACAAAGTCATTTTGAAAAAGTAGGAGCTACTATGGCCAAAGAGTGGTCAGGTAAAGCAGGTTCAAGAGGACAGGCTGTATTATCAGCATATAAATAAATTTTATTTAGGCAAAAAGGCCGTATAATAGGGTACGGCCTTTATGCTTCAAAAATTAGATAAATTTCTAAATTCTTTTTACAGAGCTTCTGGATATCTTGCGGCAATATTTTTAATACTAATTTTATGTACTATAGTTTTAGGGATCACATCTAGAATTTTTGGATTCTATATACGTGGTTTGACCGAATACTCCGGATATAGTTTAGCATCTGCATCATTTTTAGCGCTTGCCTATACATTCAACGAGAACGCCCATATTCGAATTACTTTATTTTTAGAAAAAGCAAAAGGGAAATTATTAAAATTTTTAATGATTTGGTGTTTAGCTGTATCAACTTTTTTTTCAGGTTTTTTAGCCTTTTACTTTATCAAAATGTGGTTTGTTTCAATTCAATTAGCTGAAAGAAGTCAGGGTGCAGACGAAATTTTACTTTGGATACCCCAAACAGGAGTAGCAATTGGGTCCATCATTTTTTTTATTTGCATAACACATAATTTTATAAAAATATTTACAGCTAAATCATATGACTGAGGTTTATTTAACAATATTTTTTATTGGCGTACTTCTATTCTTTCTGGGTTCAGGAATTTGGGTGGGAATAAGTATGATCGGAGTTTCGACTATTGGAATGATTATGTTTACGTCTCGACCAGTAGGTGATGCAATGGCAACAACTATGTGGAGTATGGCTTCTTCTTGGTCTTTAACAGCACTACCGCTTTTTGTCTGGATGGGGGAGATTTTATTTAGAACTAAACTTTCAGAAAATTTGTTTAAAGGCTTATCTCCTTGGTTATCAAAATTGCCCGGAGGATTGATACATGTAAATATTTTAGGTTGTGCAATATTTGCAGCTATTTCTGGATCCTCAGCAGCAACCGTTGCAACAGTTGGGAAAATGTCTATCCCAGAATTAAGAAAAAGAAATTACCCTGAAAGATTTCTGCTTGGAACTTTAGCGGGGTCTGGAACATTAGGCCTTTTGATTCCACCTTCAATAATATTGATTATTTATGGTGTTACGGTTGAAGAGTCTATAGCTAAACTTTTTATAGCTGGAATAATCCCAGGTATTGGTTTGGCGCTGTTATTTATGATTTATGTGGTTGGCTGGTCTCTTAAAAACAAAAAAATAATGCCTGTAATAAGTGAAGACTTTTCATTTATTGACAAAGTAAAACAATCAGGACAATTGTTACCAGTCATACTTTTAATTTTCGCAGTAATTGGATCAATATACGCAGGTATAGCAACAGCCACAGAAGCAGCATCGCTTGGTGTATTAGGTGCATTAGTATTATCTTTTTTTCAGAAAAGTTTAACGAAGGAGTCTTTTAGTAAATCGTTATTAGGTGCAACTAAAACTTCTTGTATGATAGCTTTTATTTTGGCCGGCTCTTCCTTTTTAACACTGGCAATGGCATTTACAGGATTGCCAAAAAATTTAGCTGTATTTATAGACACACTTCAGTTGTCTCCTTACATGTTACTTTTGGTTTTAACAATTTTTTACATAATTCTTGGAATGTTTTTGGATGGAATATCGGCTGTAGTTCTTACGATGGCAATTATTGAACCCATGATACGACAAGCAGGGTTTGATATGATTTGGTTTGGAATTTATTTAGTTATAGTTGTTGAGATGGCTCAAATTACCCCACCTGTTGGTTTTAATTTATTCGTCCTGCAAGGAATGGCAAAAAGAGATATGGGCTTTATAGCTAGAAGCGCCTTTCCACTTTTTCTTTTAATGATTTTAGCGGTAATTATAATTATAACTTTTCCACAGTTAGCCCTATGGTTGCCTGAACAAATGATACAACCATTGAACTAATAGAGCGACACATAGTTATATTCTGCTTAATAAAAAAATGTTTATATATTGCTCATGGAAAACAAAAAAGCACTAGTATGGTTAAGAGACGATTTTAGAATAAATCGTAATAACGCATTAGTTTATGCGTCTGAAAACCATGAGCAGGTTTCAACAATCTATATTTTTAATCCTGAAGAATATGAAAACAAAAGAGAGGCACAACGTTGGTGGATTTATCATTCACTAATAAATTTTAAACAAGAACTTTCTAAATTTAATATTTCATTAGAATTATTACTGGGAAATGAAATAAAGGTTTTAAATAAAATTAAAAAGAACGAGGAAATATCATTATATTGGAATAAAATTCCTGAACCTGAAGAAGAAAAGAAAGAAAAGAAAATTATTAAAAATCTTGAAGAAAAAAATATAAATTATAAGTTTTTTAAGGGAAATATTCTAAGCGAATACAAAGAGGTTACAAAAGATGATGGTACACCCTTCAAGGTTTTCACACCTTTTTGGAGAGTTGCTGAAGAAGTTTATTTAAAAAAAGTTCCTTCAAGAGACGCTAAGATAAAGAAAAAAAATAAAAAAATATTTATTTTCAAAGATTCTAGTGATTTAAATAAAGTTTTGCCTAATAAAAATTGGTTTAAAAAATTTGAAAAATATTGGATACCTTCTGAGATTAACAGTGATAAAGTATTAAAAAATTTAATTGATAAAAAGATAAATAATTATCATAAAACGCGTGACTACCCTTCAATCGAGGGAACTTCTAAAATTTCACCTTATCTTAAACACGGACAGATACATGTAGAAACAATATGGAAATCTTGTAATAATATCGAGAACAAAAATACTGGATATAGAAAATTTATTAATGAAATAGGTTGGAGAGAATTTTCACATAGTTTAATAAATTATTTTCCGCAAATGCTCAAAGGTAATCTTAGAAAAGAATTTGACTCTTTTCCTTGGGTTGAAAATAAAAAATATCTTGAAGCTTGGAAAAAAGGAATGACAGGTTATTCAATAGTAGATGCGGGTATGCGTGAACTTTATGAAACTGGATGGATCCACAATAGAGTGAGAATGATTGTAGGATCATTTCTGGTCAAACACTTGCGAATACATTGGAAAGAAGGAGAAAAATATTTCAGGAATACTTTGCTTGATTTTAATGCCGCAAACAACGTTGCAGGTTGGCAGTGGGTTGCTGGTTGTGGTGCTGATGCTGCTCCGTATTTTAGAATTTTTAATCCAATTCTTCAGGGAGAAAAGTTTGATAAAGATGGTACGTATGTAAAACAATGGGTTCCAGAATTAAAAAATGTACCAGCAAAATTTATTCATCGAACGTGGGAAATGGATGAGCAGACTCAAAAGTCTATAAATATTCAAATTGGAAAAGATTATCCTCTTCCTATTGTAGATCATGCAAAGGCAAGAGAACAAGCCCTAAAGGCTTTTGATAAAATTACTAAGTAAATTATTTATTTTTATTTTCTAAGAAGTAATCAAAACTACAAATTTGAGGTTTATTCGCAATTATGATTAATAATCCGCCAATTATCGAAACATTTTTTAAAAATATTGTAAGCTGAATACCGTCATCTAATATGTGATGAGTATGAAATATTAATGATACTGTTAAAACAAATATCGCTAATAAGGAGGCCATAATTTTTGTTTTGTAACCTGCTATTAATAACAAAGGAACTATTATTTCAAAAGCTATAGAAGGATAAAAAAGAATTTCAGGAACTTTATGATCAGACATATACATCATACTCATATCCGGATCAAAAAATTTTCTTACAGCCTCAATTAAAAATAAAACTGATATTAAAATTCTTCCAAATACTTCTACTATATGCATTTAATTATTCTCTATTACTTCTTTCAGTTCACTGTATTCTTCGCAATTGCAATTTTTTAAAACCGCCAACCTTTCTTTTGCTAATTCCATTCTGCCAGTTTTTACATAAAGCTCACCCAAATACTCATTTATACCATTATGATCAGGTTTAATTTTTAAACCTGCCAAATAATATTTTTCTGCCTCTTGAAATTTACCGGTTTTTCTAAGTGTAAATCCAAGATAGTTTAAAATGTCAGGGTTATTTCTGTCAGTCTTGTAAGCTCTTTGTAATTTTTCTAGGGCCTTCACGTATAATTTATTTGCTCGATCTATTTTATTTTTTTCTTCTAATTTTTTAGCTCTCAAAACAAATTTTTTCGCCTCAGAGTAAAGATTCATATAGTTATCACTACTTCCGCTATCACTACTAGCGGCATAAGCGGTGCCGAGATATTGAATGAAAATGAATAAGGCAACTAAAATTATAAATATTTTTTTAAACTTCATTTAGTGTTATTGTATTAATCTTTTCAAATTATATACAATATACATTCAGTCGCACATATTTTGTCATTGGATTTATATAATAACTATATATAGTTAAATATGGAAAGCATTAAAGATTCGCTCACATTTGATGATGTAAGTTTAGTACCTCAACACTCCTCTATTGTTCCAAATGAAACAATAACATCTGTTGAGTTGTTTAAAAATCTTAAATTAAAAATTCCCTTGATTTCCTCTGCAATGGATACAGTCACTGAGTCAAAGATGGCAATTGCAATTGGAAAACTTGGTGGAATAGGTGTTATTCATAGAAATCTTTCAATAGAAAAACAAGTACAAGAGGTTAGAAAAGTAAAAAGATTTAAACTTCCTGTTGGTGCCGCAATTGGTGTTAGTAATCATGATTTAGATAGAGCAAGAAAGCTAAACAAAGCTAATGTTGATCTTATAGTTATAGATACTGCCCATGGCCATACAAATAAAGTTTCAAAAACTATACAAAAAATAAAAAAAATAATTAAAAAAATTCCTATTTGTGCGGGAAATATTGCAACAGGAAAAGCAGCAAAATTTCTAGCTGACTCTGGAGTTGATATTATTAAAGTTGGAATTGGACCAGGATCAATATGCACTACAAGACTTGTAGCCGGTGTAGGTGTTCCACAATTAAGTGCTGTAATAGAGGTAAAAAATGCACTCAGAAACAAAAAAACAAAAATAATTTCTGATGGGGGTATTAAATTCTCAGGTGACCTTGCTAAAGCTATTGGAGCTGGCGCAGACGCTATAATGATAGGCTCACTTTTTTCAGGGACATTGGAAAGTCCAGGTAAAATATTAAAACGTAAAGGGAAACTTTACAAAAGCTTTAGAGGAATGGGTTCTGCTGGAGCTATGGCTGTTGGATCAGCAGATAGATATTATCAAAAAAAATTTAAAGATCTTTCGAAATTTGTTCCTGAAGGAGTTGAGGGAATTGTTAGATTTAAAGGCCCGGTGAATAAAATTATATACAATTTGGTTGGAGGGTTAAGATCATCAATGGGTTATCTTGGCGCGAAAACATTGAAAGATTTACAAAATAAAAGTGAGTTTGTAAAAATTACTAAAGCAGGCTTTTACGAAAGTATGGTTCATAACGTTGATCAAGTAGTTAAGTAAAAATGAATCAACAAAATTTACAAAAAATTATTATAATAGATTATGGTTCACAGGTAACACAACTTATTGCAAGAAAAGTTAGAGAAATTGGTGTGTACTCAGAAATTATTAATTTTAATCAAGCTAAAAAAATTAAAAAAAACCATCTAATTAAAGGAATTATTTTATCTGGAGGACCACTGACTATAACAAGTAGCAATCCTCTAAATTTGCCTAACCATATTTTAAATTTAGAAAAACCTATTCTTGGAATTTGTTATGGCCATCAAATATTGGCAAAAAAGTTTGGTGGTAAAGTAAAAATCTCTAAAACAAGAGAATTTGGCTTTGCGAAAATTAAAAGTGATAAAAGATGTCCTTTAACTAAAAACTTTTTCAAGAATAAAAAAAATTCAGTTTGGATGAGCCACCAAGATATTGTGACTAAAATACCAACTGGATTTAAAAAAATAGCCTCAACAGAAAACTCAAAATTTGCTATCATATCAAATGAAAAGAAGAAATTTTATGGGGTACAGTTTCACCCAGAGGTTACTCATACAGAAAATGGAAAGATTATTTTAAAAAATTTTGTATTAAATATATGCAAATCAAAGAAAATGTGGAGCCTTAGAAAACAAAAAGACTTAATAATTAGTAAAATCAAGGACAAAGTAAAAAATGAAAAAGTAATATGTGCTTTATCCGGAGGCGTTGATAGTAGTGTTGTTGCATTTTTATTAAATAAAGCAATTGGAAAAAAATTAAAATGTGTTTTCATTAATACTGGTCTTCTCAGAAAAAACGAGGAAAAAGATGTAATAAAAAGTTTTAAAAAAAAATTGAAATCTAGTTTAATTTATGTTGATGCATCTAAACTTTTCTTAAGTAAATTGAAAAATATCTCAGAACCTGAAGTAAAAAGGAAAATTATTGGAAAACTTTTCATAAAGTTATTTGAACGTAAGGCTAAAAAAATAAAATTTTTGGCCCAGGGTACTTTGTATCCAGATTTAATAGAGAGCAGGTCTGTTACTGGAAGCCCTACTTCAAAAATTAAATCACATCATAATGTTGGTGGATTACCAAAAAATTTGAAGTTTTCATTGGTAGAACCTTTGAAAACATTATTTAAAGACGAAGTTAGAAAATTAGGAAAAGAATTATCTGTACCTAAAAATATCCTTCTTAGACACCCGTTCCCAGGACCCGGGCTTGCCATAAGGATACCAGGAAAAATTTCAAAATATAAAATTAAAGTATTACAGGAAGCAGATTTTATATTTATTGATGAATTAAAAAAATCAAATCTTTACCATAAGATTTGGCAAGCTTATGCGGCTCTACTCCCTTTAAAAACTGTTGGTGTTATGGGAGACAGTAGAACCTATGAATATACATGTATGTTAAGAGCAGTTACATCACATGATGGTATGACAGCAGACTTTTATAATTTTGATAAAACTTTTATACAGAAAGTATCTAATAGAATTATTAATTCTGTTAATGGAATTAATAGAGTATTATATGATGTAACTTCGAAACCCCCGAGCACTATTGAATTGGAATAAAATTATATGAATTTCTTTAATTGATCTAAAGATTTTAATGAAACATTTGAGTTTATTAATCCATCTTTAATTTCTTGAGCAGTTTTAACAGCGCTCTTTCCATCACTATGAACACAAACAGAATCAATTTCACACGGAATCTGTTTACCCGAGAAACAATTTAAAGCTTGGTTTTTAACCATTTTAATAACATGTTTTTTTGCTGCTTCTGGATCAGTTATAAGTGCATTTTTCTTTAATCTTGAGACTAAATTACCATCATCTTCATAATTTCTATCAGCAAAAATTTCTGCCGCAACTTTCATATTAAGTTTTTTCCCCGCCTTCTCCATTTGTGATCCTGTAGGAACTAAAAAAATCAAATCTTTATTTGCGTCGATAATAGATTTTGAAATTACACTTGCTAATTCAAAATCCTCACATGCCATATTATTTAATGCACCGTGAGGTTTGACATGTGTAACCTTCATTGAATTTTTCTCAGCAATTTCAGATAAAATATTAATTTGATCTATTATTAATTTATTAATTTCTTTAGAAGTTAGATTTAACCTTTTTCTTCCAAAATTTTCTGGATCATTAAATGAAGGATGTGCGCCTATGCTAACACCATTTTTTTTTGAAATTTCTACTGTTTTTTTCATAGTAGGTTCATCCCCAGCATGGTACCCGCAGGCAACATTAGCTGAATTAACTATACTTAATAATAAAGGGTCATTTTCTGTGGAACAGAACTTTGAGGTTTCACCAAGATCACAATTAATATTAATTTCCATATTATAAACCTTTATATAATATCTATTATATCAATTTATGCTAAAAAAAATAAGCAATATTGGAGACTGTGGCATCACTTGCGATTTTGGTGATGAAGTCAATAAACACACAAATAAAGAGGTAATAAAACTTTTTAATTTTATTCAAGAGTCAGTAAATAGTAGAAAAATTAAAGGAATATTAAATTATACACCTTCATATAATAAATTAATAATTAATTTTGAATTAGGGCAAATTAAATCAAATGAAATAATAGAATTTATTAAGAGTAGCGATTATTCAAAAATAAATTTACCTGAAAATACAAAAATTGTAGAAATCCCAATATGTTATGATGAAGAATTTGCCTTAGATATAAAAAGATTAGAAGAAAAAACTAAATTAAATTTTAAAGAGATTGTATCAAAGCATCTTGAAACAAATTTTTTCGTTTATATGATAGGTTTTGTACCAGGACAACCTTTTCTTGGCGATCTTAATGAAAATCTTTATCACGATAGGCTAGATACACCGCGCATAAAAATTAATAAAGGTTCTGTAGGTATAGTTGAAAAATTCTGCACTATATACACATTCGAAAGTCCTGGTGGATGGAATATAATTGGAAGAACCCCATTTGAACTATTTAATATAAACAAAACAAACACAAGTACCCTGTCACCTGGGGATACTGTAAAATTTAAGTCTATATCAAAAAAAGAATTTGGTTTATTTAAAAATGAATAATTATTTTAAAGTTTTGAGACCAGGAATTAATTCAACTTTTCAAGATCTAGGTAGATTTGGATTACAGCATTTAGGTATTGTTGCAAGTGGATGTATGGATCAATTATCATTTTATCATTCAAATAAATTAGTCGGCAATAAAATATCAGAAGGAGCTTTGGAGTTTGCATATCAGGGGCCATTAATTGAAATGAAAGGAGAAACCGCATTGGTAGCTATTTCAGGAAAAGTTAATTTTAACGTAATCAAAACAAATGGCGAAACAATCAAAGGAATATCTAATGAAAGTTTTTTAATTTCTAATGGAGATAAGATTGATATTTTATCAACAATTAATTCTGTCTATGGATATTTTTCAATCTTTGGTGGCTTTAAAATTGAAGAGGTTAAAGGAAGCGTATCAACATTGGTTAGAGCAAAAATTGGTCCAAATAATGGAAATAAACTAAAAGTTGATGATAAAATTTTTTTTAACAAATCTAATCAAGTAGACAAACTAAAGAAAATTAAATTTGATTTTGATAAAGATAATACCATTAGAGTTATGAAGGGGTTGCAATGTCATTATTTTTCAAAAAAAAGCCAAGAGGATTTTTTTTCAAAAGAATATAAAGTCACAAAATTAACAGATCGAATGGGAATGAGATTAGAAGGCCAAAAACTTGAAAACACTGTTAACAAAAATATTAAATCTGAAGGGATCACAAAAGGATCTATACAAGTTCCTGGTGATGGCCAACCCATAATTCTTCTCTCAGATCATCCAACTATCGGTGGGTATCCTAAAATAGCAAATGTGATAACAGCTGACTATGATAAATTGGTTCAAAAAACTCCTGGTACAATTATTAAATTCAAATTGGTCAATTTGGCTGTTGCGGAAAATGCTTTTCAAGACTATGTAAGAAAATTCTAAATGAATTTTGTTTATAAAATACCCGGACCTTTACTTATTCTTACAGGTGGATTTTGTTTAAGTTGGGGCGGACTAATTTTAAGATCTTTTGAAAGCGCAACTATCTGGCAAATTCTTTTTTATAGATCAATATTTTTTCTCTGGGTGTTAATAGCTTTTATTTTGTTAACTTACGGAAAAAAAACGTTAAAAAAAGTTAAAGAGGCAGGAGTTCCTGGCTTTATAGGAGGAATATTTTTATCAACAAACTTTGTTGCCTATATGTATTCTATGATGGAAACGACTGTTGCTAATGTAGTTTTCATTATCAGCACTCAAACAGTTTTTTTACCAATAGTAGCCTATATTTTTTTAAAAGAAAAAATTTCACCTCGAGGATATGTTGCAATTGTATTGGCAATGATTGGTGTAACTTTAATGATCGGTGACTCATTAGGAACTGGATCTTTAAAAGGAAATTTAGCTGCTTTGACTATCCCGATTAACTTTTCGGTTTTAATTTTAATTATTAGAAAATATCCAAAAGTAGATATGATACCTGCAATATTTTATGCAGGAATATTAAGTTGCCTATATGGTTTATTTTTACTTGAAGATTTATCCATATCAACAAAAGATATTTGGTTATCATTTTTGCTTGGTGTTCCTCAATTAGCTTTTGGTTTTATTTTTATAACGATAGGTTCCAGAACAACCCCCGCAGTAATGGTAGGTTTATTAATGCTAATGGAATCTATATTTGCCCCAATATGGGTTTGGCTATTTTATAATGAAATACCACCAATAAGTGTACTAGTTGGAGGAATGATTATTCTTTCTGCTGTAGTAATGAAAAGCTTAGATTACAAAAAAGTATAATTAATAAATATTTTGTGTTATAAAAAAGGGATAACGGGAGAGACTATTTAAATATAGCGCCGAAGGAGCAACCCCCCGGAAACTCTCAGGCAAAAGGACCGTTATTGTAATAACTCTGGAAAGCAGGCTTTAGCCTCACCGAAGGAGCAAATCTCTCAGGTTCTTGGACAGATGGGGATGAAAAGGGTTATTACAAAATGGAAAAAACAGCTTTATATAATTTTCATAAAAATTTAGGAGCTAAATTTGTTCCTTTCGCAGGTTACGAAATGCCTATTCAGTATAAAGATGGAATAGTCAAAGAACATATTAATACAAGACAGTCGGCTGGTTTTTTTGATGTATCACATATGGGTCAGTTTTTTGTCTCTGGAGGTCGATCAACAGAACTTAGTTTAGAAAAAATCATACCATTAGATTTTAAAGAAATTAAGATGAACCAGTCTAAATATTCCTTCTTAATTAATGATGAAGGAGGAGTTATAGATGATCTTATTATAACAAGAGTTGAAAATGGTTTTAACATTATATTGAATGCAGCTTGCAAGGATAACGATATTAAAGAAATTGCAAAGTGTCTAAATTCCGAAAGCAAATACGAATTAAGAAAAGATTTATCTCTTATAGCTTTACAAGGTCCTAAAGCGGAAACAATTCTCGAAACAATTATAAAAGGTGTAAAAGAACTCAAATTTATGAATGGTAATTATTTTAAATTTCTTGAAAAGAAAATTTACATAACTCGTTCTGGTTACACTGGCGAAGATGGTTTTGAGATTTCAGTTCCAAATGTAATTGTTGAAAATCTTATCAAACTACTTACAGATAAAGATGCTAAACCTATAGGTTTGGGAGCGAGGGATACACTTAGATTAGAAGCGGGTTTATGTTTGTATGGTCATGAATTAAATCAAGAGATTAATCCGATTCAAGCAAATTTAAAATGGGCAATTTCAAAAAAGAGAAGAGAAACCGGAGGATTCAAAGGCTGGGAAAATATTAAAAAAGATTTACAAAACGGAGTTTCTAAAATTAGAGTTGGCGTTAAACCAACAGGTAAAATTATCGCAAGAGAGGGTACAAAAATTTATTCTAATACTGGTGAGGAAATAGGAATTATAACAAGCGGTACATATGGACCAAGCGTGAATAGTCCAGTTGCCATGGGATATGTAAAAAGTAAATTTTCAGAAATTGATAATAAAATTTTAATAGAGGTAAGAGGAAAAAAGCATGAGGCCAAAGTATCCAAATTACCGTTTTATAAAAAGAGTTATGTCAAATAGGAGGATGTATGAGTGAAAAAAAATATTCAAAAAAACATGAATGGATTATGTTAGACGGTGAGTCTGCAACTGTGGGCATTAGCAAGCATGCAACAGAAATGCTTGGTGACATCGTTTTTGTTGAATTGCCCGAGAAAGGTAAGAGCTTAAACAAAGAAGAAAAAGCTGCTGTAGTAGAGTCCACAAAGGCTGCGAGCGATGTTTACACGCCAGTATCTGGAGAAATTATGGAAACAAATCAACCAATTGTTGATGACCCATCAAATGTAAATAAAGATCCAGAAAATAATGGTTGGTTTTTTAAAATCAAAGTTAAAGATAAATCAGAGTTAGATTCTTTAATGAGCCAGCCAGATTACGAAAAATTTGTAAAGGACAATCCAAATTAACATGATAGACGATACTTCAAAAGAATTTATCAGTAGGCACATTGGTCCGAGCACTGAAGACCAAAAAGAGATGTTAAAAGCAATATCTTCAAAATCAATTGATAATTTAATCGAGAATACTGTTCCAAAGAATATTTTAATTAAAGACGAACTTAAAATTGATGAATCTATGTCAGAGAATGATGCTTTAAAAAAATTGAAACTTTTGTCAAAAAAAAATGAAGTTTTCCGTAATTTTATAGGTATGGGTTACTATAATACTGTTACCCCAAATGTTATTTTAAGAAATATACTCGAGAATCCTGGTTGGTATACTTCTTACACTCCATACCAACCTGAAGTAGCCCAGGGAAGATTAGAAATGCTAATTAATTTCCAACAAATGATAATGGATTTAACTGGTATGGATATAGCAAATGCTTCGTTATTAGATGAGGGAACTGCTGCTGCTGAAGCAGTGGGTTTATGTCAAAGATTAGATAAAAATAATTCAAAAAAGATATTTGTATCAAGCTCGTGTAACCCTCAAACAATAGATATAATTAAGACAAGGGTTGAGCCATTCAATATAGAGCTAATTATTGGTGATGAGGAAAAAATTTTAAAAGGTATTAAAGATAAAATTATTTGTGGTGTTTTAGCTTACCCTGGAACTTTAGGCGAAATTAAAGACCCTAGTGAGTCTATAAGTTTAATTCATAAAAAAGAAGGCAAAGTAATTGTTGTTAGTGATCTGTTATCTTTAACAAGACTTAAAACCCCAGCAGAACTTGGGGCAGATATTGCTGTTGGAAGTGCACAAAGATTTGGAATACCTATGGGTTATGGAGGTCCACATGCAGCGTTTTTTGCAACTAAAGAGGAATTTAAAAGATCTATGCCAGGTAGAATTATTGGAGTATCAGTTGATAGACATGGGAAAAAAGCGTTCAGGTTATCTCTTCAAACAAGAGAACAGCACATAAGAAGAGACAAGGCTACAAGCAATATTTGTACTGCTCAAGCACTACTTGCAATTCTTTCAGCCGCTTATGCAATTTATCATGGACCTGAAGGAATTTTAAAAATAGCTAATAGGACATCAAAGTTAGCAAAAATATTTGCTGATGGACTGAAATCAGGTGGTTACCAACTACACTCCGAAATTTTTTTTGATACAGTTACTGTCAAAACAAATGAGAAAACAGACACTATAAATAATAAGGCCTTATCAGAAAAAATTAATTTGAGGGTAGTAGATAAAAATACATTATCTGTAGCTTTTGATGAGGTTAAGAGAGTTGATCATGTAAATACTCTACTAAAAATATTCGGAATAAAAAAAACATTTAGCAATACTGATACAGTTGATTTAACTAATTTACCAAAAAATCTTTTAAGAACATCTAAATATTTGACTCATCCTATTTTTCAAAAATATCATTCAGAAACCGAGATGCTTCGTTATTTAAAAAGATTAGAAGATTGTGATATTGCTTTAAATAGATCTATGATTGCACTTGGATCATGTACTATGAAGCTGAATGCTACAGCGGAACTTATCCCTGTGACTTGGAAAGAATTCTCATTACCACATCCTTTTGTGCCCCAAGATCAAATGAAAGGGTACAAGGTTTTATTTAATGATTTAGTTAATGATTTGAAGGAAATCACAGGTTTTGATGCAGTTTCCCTTCAACCAAATTCAGGTGCTCAAGGAGAATATTCAGGATTAATGACAATACGTAAATTTCATTTGAATAATAATCAAAAAAATAGAAATGTATGTTTGATACCAGAGTCAGCACACGGCACAAATCCTGCAAGTGCACAAATGTGCGGTATGAAAGTAGTAGTTGTTAATTGCGATGAAGAAGGCAATGTTGATTTAATAGATTTAAAAGATAAGGTAAATAAGTATTCAAAAGATTTAGCTGCTCTGATGGTAACCTACCCATCAACACACGGAGTATTCGAAGAAAAAATTAGTGAAATTTGTGATTATGTCCATAAAGCAGGCGGTCAAGTTTATATGGATGGTGCAAACCTTAACGCACTAGTTGGTATTGCAAAACCTGGAAAATTTGGACCAGATGTTTGTCATATTAACTTACACAAAACTTTTTGTATTCCACATGGAGGAGGAGGGCCAGGCATGGGTCCAATCGCATGCGCAAAACACTTAAAAGATTTTTTACCAAATCATAACATTACTAAAAATAACAGGTCCGAGAAAAGTTTAGGCTCTGTATCTGCTGCGCCATGGGGAAGTGCGAGTATATTACCAATTTCCTGGATGTATATAAAAATGATGGGAGCTGAAGGTTTAAGAAAAGCATCTGAGGTAGCAATTTTAAACGCAAATTACATATCAAAAAAATTATCTGATCATTATAAAGTTCTATACAAAGGAAAAAATGGAAATGTTGCACACGAATGTATTATAGATCTTAGACCAATAAAATCTAAATCAGGAATTTCAGAGGAAGATATCGCCAAAAGATTAATAGATTACGGTTATCATGCCCCAACAATGTCCTGGCCTGTTGCTGGAACATTAATGATTGAACCAACAGAGAGTGAAAATCTGGCAGAGATAAATCGTTTTTGTAATGCATTAATATCTATTAAAAAAGAAATTGACAAAGTTGATAATGGCAGTTTTGATAAAAAAGACAATCCTTTGAAAAATGCCCCACACACACATCTTGAGCTTAGTGCAGATGAATGGAAACACTTATATAAAAGAGAAGAAGCCGCATTTCCAAATGAATATTTGAAAGTTAATAAGTTTTGGCCACCAGTTGGAAGAGTTGATAATGTTTTTGGTGATAGAAATTTAGTTTGCTCTTGTCCAACTCTTCAAGAATACAAAGAAGATGCAGCTTAAATATTAAATGAAAATTGCAGTTATTGGTTCAGGTATATCAGGTCTGTCAGCTGCTTATTACTTATCAAAAAAATATAAAGTAGATCTTTTTGAAAGGGAGGATCATTTTGGTGGACACTCATATACATACGACATAAATGAGAATGATAAAAAAGTTCCTGTAGATCTCGGATTTATAGTTTTTAATAAATTAACTTATCCAAATTTAATAAATTTTTTTAATGAGCTAAAAGTTCAATACGAAAAAAGCGATATGTCTTTTTCAGTTTCTGTAAAAGACTCTTCAATTGAATATGGTGGTACAGGTTTTAACGCGTTATTTGCAAGAAAAAATAATTTATTTAATTTTAATTTTATTAAAATGATTTATGAAATTATATCTTTTTATAAAACAGCACCAATTTTACTAAAAAAAGATTTGAAAAATTTGACCTTAGGAAATTATTTAGATAATTCAAAACTTTCAAAATATTTTATAAATTACCATATTGTTCCAATGGTAGCAGCAATTTGGTCAATGCCGATTTCAAAAGCGAGAGATATACCTTTTGAATTGTTTTTAAATTTTTTTAATAACCATGGGCTTTTTAAATTAAAAAATAGACCTCAGTGGTATACTGTTACAAATAGAAGTAGAGCTTATGTAACAAGAGTTTTAGAAAAAATTAGTGGAGATTATTTAAAAAACTATAATATAAAAAAAATAATAAGAAGTGCGGATAATGTGAGAATTTTCACACAAAATGACGGCGACCAGAGGGATTACGATCATGTTGTTTTATCCTGTCATGCAGATGAAAGTTTAAATATTATTGATAAACCAACAATAGATGAAAAAAAAATTCTTAGAGAATTTTCTTATATTCCAAATACCGCATATCTTCATACAGATACAAATTTGATGCCAAATAAAAAAAATGCTTGGTCAAGTTGGAACTCAATTTCTACAAAAGATTTATCTCGCACATGCATTACATACTGGCTAAATAAGTTGCAAAATTTAAAAACAAAAAAGAATTATTTTCTGACTTTAAATCCAATATTTGAAATTAAAGAAAATAAATTAATAAAAAAAATTAATTTTACACATCCTTATTTAAATATCAAAAGCTTTAAGACACAAACTAACTTAAATACTCTTCAAGGTAAAAATAGGACTTGGTTTTCGGGTAGTTATTTTGGGTACGGTTTTCATGAGGATGGGTTAAAATCAACTTTAGAAATGATAAATCAATTTGAAAGAAGAGATGGAGACTTGTATATACAAAGGCATAGTTACGCATCGAAGATTTAAACCGAAAAGACATTTTTTTAATTATAAAACCTTTTCTGTCCTTTTTGATTTAGATGAATTAAAAGATTTAGAAAAAAAGATTTCGATATTTTCTCTCAATAAGTTTAACGTTTTTAGTTTCTACAATAAGGATCACGGAAATAGAGATGGCAGTGATATTAAAAACTGGGTCAAGAATAATCTAAAAAAATTTAACATTAACTTTGAAGTATCAAAGATCAAACTTTTATGTTTTCCACGTATTTTTGGTTATGTATTCAATCCACTAAGTATTTTTTATTGTTACAACGAGAAATCTGAATTAAGAGCAATTCTTTATGAGGTCAAAAATACTTTTAACGAACAACACACTTATATTTTTCAGGTAAAAAATAATTCCAAAATTATCACACAAAGTTGTAATAAAAAGTTTTATGTATCACCATTTATGGAAATGGAAACTTCTTACAATTTTAGACTATCCGAACCTAAAGAAACTTTAGCTGTTTTTATAAAACAAAAAGATATTGATGGAATGTTGCTTTCAGCTTGTCAAATAGGAAAGAAAGAGCAGATATCCACAAAACGATTACTGACAAACTTCTTAAAACACCCAATGATGACAATTAAAATTATAATGGCGATACATTTTGAAGCATTAAGATTATGGAGGAAAGGAGTTAGATTCGTAAGAAAAGATACCAAAATGAAAAATAATCTTTCTTTAGAAAAATGATCTTTAATCCATATAAAATCTCTGAAGATTTCGTATTAAAAAAACTCAAAAGCATAAATAGCGGAAAACTTATTTTACAAAACTATAATGGTAAATATTATAACTTTGGGGAGCTAAATAGTTCTTTTGAAGTTAAAATAAAAATTCATAACCCAAAATTTTATTTTAATATTATAAGAGGTGGTAGTAATGCGCTTGCTGAAAGTTACATAAAAAATGATTTTGAAACACCTAACTTGCCATCTCTCATTGAGCTTACGGCTAAAAATATTGAGGTTACACATAAATTTTCTGGGATTTTAAATATAACGAGTTTAAACAATATTTTTAGAAATATTTTTTTATCAAATACTCGAAAAAAAAGTGTGGAATATATTTCCAAGCACTATGATTTAGGAAACGAATTTTTCTCTACATGGCTTGATAAAACTTTAACGTATTCTTGCGGAATATTTGAAAAACCTGAGCAAGAGTTGGAAAAAGCACAAATCAATAAGTACAATAAGTTGATAGAGCTAATTAAACCTAAACCTGGTGATAAAATTTTAGAAATTGGATGTGGTTGGGGCGGTTTTGCTGAACATCTAGCTAAAAATTATGACATACAATTAGATTGTATTACTATTTCAAAGAAACAGTTTGAATTTACCAAAAATAGGATTAATCGTTTAAAACTAAATAATAAAGTAAAAGTTAAATTTCTTGATTACAGAGATCTTAAAGATAAATATGATGCAATAGCCTCAATTGAGATGATTGAAGCAGTCGGAGAAAAGCATTTAAATAAATATTTTTCAACAATAAAAAGTAATTTAAAACCAAATGGGGTTGGTGCTATTCAAGCAATTATAATTAAAGATGAATTATTTAATAGATATAGGAAGAACCAAGATTTCATTCAAAAATATATTTTTCCAGGAGGTTTTTTACCATCTTTGCAATCAATAAAAAATTATTCTAAAAAAACTGGTTTAACACTCAAAGGCTATAATTCTTATGGATCACATTATTCCCAAACTTTAAGCAAGTGGAGGCAAAATTTTATTGGTTCTTGGAATAATATTTCAAAACAGGGTTTTGATAGTTCTTTTAAAAAAATTTGGGATTTTTACTTTTCTTATTGTGAAGCTGGATTTAGGTCAAAGAATATTGATTTAATACAATTTTCAGTTAGGAATAAGTAAAATATGAGATATATTTTAACATTATTTTTAACATTATTTTTAACGAATTGTGTAGCAGGAATGAAACCAGAAGATTTTAAAGATCAGGAACCAAAACTAATCATCGAGGAATTTTTAAAAGGTAATGTCAAAGCTTATGGAGTACTTCAGAATAGAGGTGGAAAAGTAACAAGACAATTTTCTGCAGATCTAAATGGTAAATGGGATGGAAATCTATTGATATTAGATGAGAAGTTTAATTGGTCCGATGGTGAAGTTCAAACAAGACAATGGAAGATAATTAAAAAAGATGAGCACAATTACGAAGGTACGGCAGCAGACGTCGTTGGTACAGCAAAGGGTTTTTCATATGGTTCTGCTTTTAAATTAGAATATGTCTTGCTAGTTCCGGTAAAAGGAAAAGAAATTAAAATAACATTTGATGATTGGATTTTTAAACAAAGTGACACTGTTGCTATTAATAGAGCTAAAATGACAAAATTCGGTATTAAAGTAGCAGAATTAACTGTTGTGTTTATTAAAAATTAACGATTTACAAATTTATTAATCAAAAAATTATAAATCCTATTTGGTAGAATTTGAAAAATCTTATAAATAAAGGCTATTTGAGGTGGAAATATTATTTCAAAAGATTTTTTATTAACTAATCCCTCATAAATTTTATCGGCTGCATAATTTGTATCTTTTAAAAAAGGCATTTTAAATTCATTCTTGTCTGTCAAAGCTGTTTTGATAAATCCTGGAGATATCAGGGATACTCTTACATTAAATTTTTTAAAATCAAAATAAATTCCTTGGGTAAAATTATTTAAAGATGCTTTCGAGGCAGTATAACCCGATGATTTAGGTAAACCTCTATACCCCACTGGCGAAGAAACAATTGAAATATGTCCGTTTTTTTTATTTTCAAAATGCTCCTGAACTGCTTTTACGCACCCAACTACACCTAAAAAATTAACCTCCATTACTGTTTTTACGTTTTCTACGCTAAGTCCTTTTTCTGATTTTCTTTCGTACGTACCAGAACTAAAAATACAAAGATCTATATCTTTAAAATCTTTTAATATTTTATTAAAAGTTTCTTGAGTTTTATTAGGATCAGTTACATCTAATGGATAAGCAAAAATATTCTCATTTTTGGACATCTCATTCAAAATTTCAACTCTTCTAGCAGAAATTGCAACTTTCCAATTTTCTTTAGCAAATTTTTCAGCAACTGCTTTACCAATACCACTGCTTGCACCTGTAACCCAAACTTTTTTCTGGTTTTCGCTCATAATAAATTATATCTCATACTTATGTTTAATAATAAATATCTATCTTTAATAACAATAGTTTTAATTACATTTTCAGCTTCTGCAATAGGAGGAGTTGTAACATCGATTTATAAAGAACCGTGGTATTCACAAATAATTCAACCTTTTTTTAGCCCGCCATCATCAGTTTTTGGTCCAGTTTGGACTACTCTCTATATTTTAATGTCCATTGCTATTTGGTTAAACTGGATTTCTAACAAAGATAAAAATAGTGTTAAAATTTATTTTGTACATATATTTTTTAATGGAACGTGGAGCATCGTATTTTTTGGTTTTCATCAGATTTTATTAGCCTTGCTTAATTTACTGATAATCTTATTTTTTATTATTTGGTTAATGAGGATTTATTACAGCAATAACAAATTTAGTTTTTTACTAATGTTACCTTATTTGCTATGGTCAAGTTACGCTTTAATACTTAATGCAAGTATACTTTATTTAAATTAATTATGGATGATATTGTAATAATTGGTGGAGGAATAATTGGTACCGCTTCAGCTTACTTTTTATCTAAAGAAGGAAGAAAAGTAAAAGTTATAGAACAAGATCCCACATATAAAAAAGCATCTTTTCCATTATCTTTAGGAGGGTTTAGAAGGCAATTTTTTCAAAAAGAAAATATTTTATTAGGAAAATTTGCAAGGGATTTTATTTTTCAAGTCCCAGAATTATTAAAAACTAAGAGAAATCCAAATCCTACAACCAGTGTTGTGCCAAATGGATATTTATTCCTTTTCGGTCCAGATCACGCCCCCGAACAATATGAGGCACTTAAAAATCATAAGGAATGCGAGGCTGGAACTAAAAATATAAAAGGTACAGAATTAAAAAAGAAGTTTCCATACGTAAGTGATCAAGGAATTGAAACAGTCACCTACACCGATGATAAAAAAGAAGGATGGATCGACCCTTATTTATTCCATGGTGCACTTAAAAACAAAGCCTGTGAACTTGGTGCAGAGTTTATTAAAGGTGAAATCAAAGATATTTCTGAGCTTGATTCTAATGTTATAATTTGTGCTGTAGGTTATAATACTAATAATCTTCTAAAAGATGTTCCTGTAGTTCCGCAGAAACACACAGTTTTTAGAGTAAGTTGTCCAAAACATATACCCGAAATGCCACTTACCTCAGATTTTACAACAGGTGTTTATTGGCGTCCTGAGGGAAAAGAGTATTTAGCAGGTTCTCCTATTTCAACATTTAACGCAAAAGATCTTGAACCTGACTGGGATCATTTTGAAAACTTAGTTTGGCCAGCATTAGCAAAGAGAGTTCCTATTTTTGAAAAGTTAAAATTAACTGGGGGATGGGCTGGTTATTATGATTGCAATAAATTAGATAATAATGCGGTGGTAGGCAAACACCCAAAATATAAAAATCTTTACTTGGCATCAGGCTTTACCGGAAGAGGATTGATGCAAGCACCAGGCATTGGTAGAGCTTTAACAGAATTGATTACTACCGGTTCGTACCAATCTATTGATTTAAGTGCTTTAAGTGTTAATAGAGTTTTAGAAAACAAAAAAAGTCCAGAACCTTATGTTCTTTAAATGAAAAAAAACTTTTTAAATAGAATTTATAGGGCAATTAAAATAGATCCAGAACTATATGAAGAGGTTGAGCACGACAAGTCAGCAACTATGCAAGCTGCTTCAGTCGTTGTTTTATCAAGTTTGGCTGCTGGAGTGGGAGCAATACATCTGGGAGCATCTAATTTTCTTTTAGGGCCGCTGATATCCTTGGCTAGCTGGTATTTTTGGGCTTTCTTAATATACATTGTTGGTACAAAATTATTTCCGGACAAGCAAACAAAGAGTGACCATGGAGAATTATTAAGAACCATTGGTTTTTCAAGCGCGCCTGGATTAATTAGAGTTTTTGGTTTTACACCTGAGTTAATGACAGTAACTTTTATTGGTTCATCTTTTTGGATGCTTGCATGTATGGTAGTTGGAGTTAGGCAAGCATTAGACTACAAAAGTTTATGGAAAGCTTTTGGGGTTGTAGTAGTTTGTTGGCTTATTCAAGCTTTTTTACTTTTCTTAATTCTTATAATTTTTAGATAGGAAATAAAGTTTTAGATAATTTACAACTATTACAAATTTTATAGCCATGCATTACTAAATTCTGTGTTACACTTTCCTCTCGTTTTTCGCATTCTTCACAAACTTCGTTTAATTCTTTTTCTTTTTCCATCTTAAATTTTTGTAGGATTAGGTTTTCCTTTATAAACCGTTTTAGGGTCGAATTTCTTTTTTTTGTCATTAAATTCCATTTCTATTTTTTCAGTTTTTTCAATTTTTCCAAGTGGAACAGTCCTATAAAAACAAGATTTATACCCCACATGACAACTAGCTCCATCTCCAATGTCTACACTCATCCAAATAGAGTCCTGATCATCATCAATTCTAATTTCAATAACTTTTTGCACAAAACCACTGGTCTCTCCTTTGCGCCAGATTTCTTTTCTTGATCTACTCCAGTAATATGCCTCTTTAGTTTCTATAGTTTTTTTAAGAGCCTCGGAGTTCATAAATCCCTGCATCAAAACCTCTTTAGTTTGAAAATCGGTCGTTATGACGGGTATTAAACCATCTTTGTTAAATTTTGGAGAAAGCAAACTTCCTTCCTCAATATCCGCGACATTTTCTCTTTTTTTAAACATTTGATTAAATAAATAAATTTACATTAAATTAGCAGTTTGCAATAATAAACGATATTATATATTAATTTTGATCTTTATGAAAATAGTTAAAAACACTAATAGTGCTGTTTTAAAAGATAAATCAGAAGTTTCTGACAAGGAAGCAGAGGACGCTTTTAGGACTATATTGCGTTGGATCGGTGAAAACCCAAATAGAGAAGGGTTAGTTGAAACTCCAAGAAGAGTTGTAAAAGCATACAAAGAATATTTTAAAGGTTATAATCAGGAAATTACTTCAAATGTTCTGAAAACTTTTGGAGACGTTAATGGTTATAATGATATGGTGCTACAAAAAAATATTTCAGTCCAAAGTCATTGTGAACATCATATGGCTCCAATTATTGGTGTTGCTCACGTTGCATATATACCAAATAAAAGAGTAGTAGGCTTGAGTAAACTTGCAAGAGTTGTAGAGGTTTATTCCAAGAGACTTCAAACTCAAGAAAGATTAACTATGCAGATTGCAAAAAGTTTAATGAATGGTTTAGACGCACACGGGGTTGCGGTTACAATAAACTCAACACATCAATGTATGACTATGAGGGGAATTAAGAAAGAAAAAGCAACCACACTTACAAATTATTTTTTAGGTAAATTCAAAGAAGATTTAAGTTTTCAAAACAGATATATAAAATTTATATCAGAAAAAAATTAGTCTTCGTCTCTCCAGTTATCTAAATAAAATTTATAACAAGCGTATGTAACAGCTATAATACCATAGCAAAAAGCAAGAAGCAGACCATCTTTTTTTCCAAGAAAATACCATCCTAATTGAAAAACTAAAATTGGCGATATCAAAATTATGAGTATAATACTTAATCTTATGTAGTAAGGAAATTTATATTTCATTTAAAAAAATTATATTATTAAAAATAGTATTTGTAATATTAATTTGTCACATGTAGTATATTATTATGTCTAGAAAGTTTAACGCCTTACTTATAAATAATGAAAATGAAAAATTTACAAGAGAGATTAAAGAATTAGACACTAGCTCTCTTAAAGATGGAAACGTTTTAGTTAAAATTGAGTATTCTAGTTTAAATTATAAAGATGCTTTAATTTTAAATAATGGTGGGAAAATAATAAAAAATTACCCTTTTGTTCCAGGTATCGACTTTTCAGGAGTCGTTGAAGATTCACAAGATGAAAAATTTAAAAAAAATGACAAAGTTATACTAACTGGATTTAGGGTAGGGGAAATGTATTATGGTGGATTTTCGCAATACGCAAAAGTAAATTCTGATTTCTTAGTAAAATTACCGAAAGATTTAACAAGTCACAAAGCTATGATGATGGGAACCGCTGGTCTTACTGCTTTATTGTGTGCATTCGCTGTCAAAGCAAAAGAGGAACTTTTAATGGGCAATAAGGTCAAAGATGTTTTGGTCACAGGGGCTACCGGTGGAGTTGGAAGTTTTGCAGTGATGGCTTTATCTAAAATGGGTTACGATGTACATGCTGCAACAGGAAAAAAGGACAAAGTTGAATATCTTAAAAAACTAGGGGCTAAAAATATTTTAGATAGAAAAGATTTTCTTGGAGAAAGTAGACTTTTAGAAAAGGGTTTATGGGACTGTGTTGTAGATACAGTAGGTGGTGAAGCTCTCACAAAAATATTAGCACAAACAAAGCCAGGAGGTATAGTTGCATTACCAGGAAATGCTGGAGGTAATAAAATATTAACCAATGTGATGCCATTTGTCGTAAGAGGTATAAAACTATGGGGAATAGACTCATCCGGAGCTTCAGTAAAAAGAAAAGAATTTGTATGGAACGAAGCCTCAAAATTAATTGATTTTTCAATCATTCAAAATTCAATAAAAGAAGTTTCATTAAAAGAATTAATTGACGTATTTCCTAAAATTTTAAAAGGCCAGTTGACAGGCAGAGTAGTTGTAAATCCAAACATATAAAATATGGACTGGGATAAATTAAAAATTTTTCATACAGTAGCAGAGTCTGGTAGTTTTACTAAAGCTTCAACAGTATTGAATTTAAGTCAATCAGCTATAAGCAGGCAAATTCAATCGCTTGAAAATGAGTTAAAAATTCATCTATTTGAAAGACACGCTAGAGGTCTTGTGCTCACTGACAATGGAGAATATTTATTCAAAACTGCACACGAAGTTATATCTAAATTAAAAGATGTAGAAGCAACTTTAAGTGATGAAAAAGACAAACTTCACGGAAAATTAACTGTAACTACAGTAGTAAGTTTTGGTACTACCTGGTTAACTCCTCGTATAAAAGAGTTTATGTCACTACACCCCGAAATTGAAATAGAATTGATTTTTGATGACAGAGAGCTAGATCTGAGTACACGTCAAGCAGATATTGGAATTTTTATGAGAAGACCAAAACAGTTAAACTATGTACAAAAAAAATTAATTAATCTTCACTATCATATTTATGCATCAACACAATACCTTGAAAAAAATGGCCATCCAAAAAATACAAGAGATTTAGACAAACATAAATTTATTACTTATGGTAGAGGCGCTCCATCGCCTGTTTTTAATCCTGATTGGGCTTTAAAATTAGGAACAAAAGATAGTAAAAAAAGAAAACCTGTTATGAGAGTTAACAGTGTTTATGGATTACTTTTAGCTGTTCAAAGCGGTGTTGGTTTGGCAGCTCTACCAGATTACATTGCACTCAATGTTCCAAATATTATTAAAGTTCTTCCGGATATTGAGGGACCGCATACTGAAACCCACTTTGTTTATCCTCAATCATTGAAGAACGTGGCAAAAGTAAAAGCTTTTAGAAATTTTTTATTTAGTAAAGTTAGTGAGTGGAAATTTTAATTAATATGTCTCTGCTTTAATCTTTAGTTTTGCACCTTCTTCAACAGAAAGATTTTTTTGATTAAGCACACCTTCAACCTCAGCTGTCGATCTAATTCTAATAACGTCTGCGTTAACATTACCTTTAGACATACCTCCTAAAGTCACATCCGAGGAACTAATGTTGCCATTAATTTTTGCCCCGGAATGAGTTTGAAGTTTGTCTGAAGTTATGTCTCCATCAACTTTTGCGTCTAAAATTAATCTTTCTTTTTCAACGATGTCACCCTTAACAGTCACATCTGATAACAATACTGAAGTTTTTTCGCTCATTGCGATAATTCTACAATTATAAGTTGATAAAATCAAATATATAAAATACTAAAAAAAGGCTAAAAAATATGAAAAAAAACAACATTAAGAATTTTTTAAAAATAAAATGATACCCCTTAAAGACGATAATCCAACTAACACAAAACCAATTGTAAGTTATGGTATTATAGGTTTTTGCGTTCTTATTTTTATTGCTCAACTTGGATTATCAGCTGATGAACTCCGTGACTTCGTTTACTCATACGGATTAATTCCCTCTGTTCTAATGGGTATTGACCAACTACCAACAGACATTTATAGAATTTCTCCAATAGGTACTATTTTTACTTCAATGTTTATGCACGGTGGTTGGATGCACCTTATTGGAAATATGTTATACCTCTGGATTTTTGCCGACAATATTGAAGATGATTTAGGAACTTTGAATTTTGTTATTTTTTATTTTGTTTCTGGTATTGGAGCAGCTATGTCCCAGGTACTTATGGATGTTAATTCCCAAATTCCTATGATAGGAGCTAGCGGCGCAATTGGAGGCGTCTTAGGTGCATATTTAATAAATTATCCTAATGCAAGAGTTTTGGTTTTAATACCTTTAGGATTTTTTAGTCAATTAGTCAAAATAAGGTCTTTATACGTTTTAGGTTTTTGGTTTATTTTACAATTCATAAATTCTTTTTTAAATTCCTCTTCTGGAGGTGGAGTGGCATATGCCGCACATATAGGTGGTTTTATTACAGGTATAGTTTTGATATTATTTTTTAATAAAAGAAATAAAAAAAAAATATTTAAGCCAAAAACAAAAAAGAGAGGACCTTGGGAACAATGATTTACATCATTTCCTTTATTATTCTAATAACAATTGTAGTGTTTATACATGAATATGGGCATTATTATTTTGCAAGAAAATACGGTGTTGCGGTCACTGACTTTTCAATAGGATTTGGGAAAGAATTATTTGGATTTAATGATAAAAGTGGAACTAGATGGAAATTTTGCCTGATTCCTCTTGGTGGTTATGTTAAATTTTTTGGTGACCGAAATGTTTTTAGCCAAGCTGAACAAAAAGAAATTTTAAAAAAGTATAATAAAGAAGACCAAGAAAAACTTTTTGTAACTAAACCACTATATCAACGTGCATTAATTGTTGCAGGTGGTCCACTTGCAAATTTTTTACTTGCTATAATTATTTTTTCAAGCATTTATATGTTTGCTGGCAAAGACTTTACTCCCGCAAAAATTGAAGAAGTTATAATAGAAAGCCCAGCCGAAAAAGCAGGTTTAAAAAAAGATGATATTATTATTTCCATAAACAATAATAAAATTGAAAGTATTTTACAAGTATCGACATTTATAAACACCGCTTTAAGTGATGACATCAATATTAAGATCTTAAGAAATCAAAGAGAATTAGAATTTTTGACAAAGCCAGACATAGTAAATTCAAAGGATCCGTTAGGTAATTCAATAAAAAAAAAAATTATTGGTATAAAAATAGCACCAGCTAGCAATGAATTTAAAAAAGAAAAATTAGGTCCAACCAAAGCAGTATTTTATTCAATAAAAGAAATTTGGTTTGTGTCTAAAACAACTCTACAATTTATTGGATCTTTGTTTCAAGGAAAAGGTGATACATCACAATTAGGGGGTCCAATAAAAATTGCTAAAATATCTGGACAAGTTATTGAATTTGGTTTTTTAGCTTTTTTTAGCACAGTTGCATATATTTCTATTAGTCTTGGTTTAGTTAATTTATTTCCAATACCTCTGTTAGATGGTGGTCACTTAATGTTTTATTTGTTTGAAAAAATTCTTGGAAGGCCCTTATCACAAGCAACCCAAGAAGGATTCTTTCGAATCGGTCTTTTTTTGTTAATTTCATTGATGATTTTCACGACCTTCAATGATTTAAAAGACTGGGGTTTATTTCAATAAAATTTAATAAGTGTAAAAAACTCAGTAAAATCAGTGCTTTTTGAATATATACTGTATGTTGTGTTAATACATATTATGGCTACTATATTTTCGTTGATTTTATTGATTTTTTGTTGAAATTAAAAAAATCAATTAAAAAGAGGCTAAAATGAACAAAAAACAATTAGTTAATAAAATCGCATCTAGTATGAGCCAAAGTAAGGCTGATGCGGAAAGAATGTTCGATACCATCACTGGTATTATCCTTGATTGCCTTAAAAATGATGAAGCTGTTAAAATAGCAGGTTTCGGTACCTATAAAGTAGCCAAAAGAAAGGCTAGAATAGGTCGAAATCCACGTACTGGAGAACAAATCCAGATTGCTGCATCTCAGAAGGTTAAATTCCTTCCGGCAAAAGGCTTAAAAGATATGTTCAATAGATAATCTGTTTAAACAACCCTTAAAAACTGTGAATTTTAAGGGTTGTTTTAAGAACAAACTGTCGCATCTACAAAAAACTCATAACTAAGTTTCCCATAAAGCACTTCTTATAAGTAGTAGCTAAACTAAAGTTGTTTTAATGGAGGTATAAAATGAAAAAATACATAGGTTACTTTTTTGCAGGTACAGTACTTTATTTCAGCTTTGCTGGTTTAGGGTATGCAAATACGACTGTATCAGCAGAAGTACAATACATATTTAATACAATATTATTTTTAATGTCAGGTTTTCTGGTTATGTGGATGGCAGCAGGTTTTGCTATGCTAGAATCAGGGCTGGTTACATCTAAAAGTGTATCAGCGATCTGTGCAAAAAATATAGGTTTATATTCAATTGCTGGAATAATGTTCTGGTTAGTTGGATACAATTTAGCATACGGTATACCAGAAGGTGGATGGATAGGTTCATTCTCTTCTTGGAGTGACGCATCATCATTAGAAACTGGTTATTCTGATGGATCAGATTGGTTTTTCCAAATGGTATTCTGTGCAACAACAATGTCAATCGTATCAGGAACATTGGCTGAAAGAATTAAAATTTGGCCATTCTTCTTATTTGCAGCTATTTTAACTGGATTTATTTATCCAATTGAAATGGGATGGCAGTGGGGCGGTGGTTGGTTATCAGCTGCTGGTTTTTCTGATTTTGCAGGTTCAACATTAGTACATGCTGCTGGAGGAGCTGCTGCTCTTGCCGGAGCAATAGTACTAGGTGCTAGATCTGGAAGATTTACTTCAGGAGGTAGCCCTAAAGCTATGGCACCTTATGCAGCTTCATCAATTCCATTAGCAACACTCGGAGTATTTATACTTTGGTTAGGTTGGTTTGGATTTAATGGTGGTTCTCAATTAGCTGCTGGAACTCTCGAAGACGTTAGCTCTGTTGCAACAATATATATTAATACAAACTTAGCTGCAGGTGGTGGTGTTTTAGCCGCTGCTACAGTATCAAGACTTGCCGGTGGTAAAACTGACGTAGTCATGATGCTTAATGGAGCGATAGCTGGTTTAGTAGGTATAACAGCGGAACCTTTAGCACCTAGCCCACTTGCTGCAATCGTGATTGGAGCAATAGCTGGTGTATTAATGTACTACTCAACAAAACTATTATACAAAATGAAAATAGATGATGTTGTTGGTGCTATTCCTGCACACTTAGTTGCTGGAGTATGGGGTACATTAGCAGTACCGTTTACAAATACAGAAGTAGGTTTTGGTTCACAATTCCTTGGAACTATTTCAGTAGTAGTTTTTGTTTTCGTAGTGTCATACATCGTATGGTCAATTATGAAAGCAACTATTGGAATAAGAATCAGTAAAGAAGCTGAAAGGCTTGGAACTGATAAGTCTGAGGTTGGTGTAATCGCTTACGGTATAAGAGACTAATAAAATAATTTAAGAATTACCTTCCCTTAAATCGTTTGGTAATAATAAGGCCCGAGAAATCGGGCCTTATTTTTTTAAAGTTTTTACAAAATTAAGAACTTCTTGAGCATGTCCTTTTACCCTCACATTTGACCAAATTTTAAGAATTTTTCTATTATTTATTAGAATAGTCGATCTTATTGTTCCCATAAAACTTTTTCCCATAAATGATTTTTTACCCCAAACCCCATATTTTTTTTGGACTTTAACTTTTTCATCAGATAACAGGTTAAAAGGTACTTTGTATTTTTTTTTGAAACCCAGATGACTTTTCATATTATCTTTTGATATTCCGACAATTTCGTATTTTCTACTTTTAAATTTTTTGTAGATTTTGGAGAAATCTTTAGTTTCTAAAGTACATCCAGGAGTATTATCTCTTGGGTAAAAATAAATTATTAGACCCCCTTTCAATTTTGAAAGTTCAAATATTTTAGATGAAGTCGACTCAAGCTTGAAGTTTGGTGCTTTTTTGAGTGTTTTAATTTTCATTTTCTTCCCAAAGTCTTTTCCAGTCTACGTTGGGAGATAATCCATAAACAGAATTTATATTTGTAAAGTGCACAGCTAATGAAGGTATAGGAGAAATACATAATTCTTTTTTGTAAATATTATGCAGAGGTTTTTCAAAAGGATAGTGTTCAAATTTACACATCTCAGTAAGATCAACCCAATATTTTTCAATCAATTTTTTACTAGTAAGAAAGGTACACAATGTTTGATCTGTTTGTCTCCAATGTCTACTTTCTCCTAAAAAAACTTTTGTATTTTCATTTTGAGTGTAAAGAAAAGGATAGTCTGTTGGACAAATTATCAATTCTTGATTAGTTAAAGAAGCAATTTTTTCATAAGTATATAATATTTCTAATATACTTATTTTTTCATGAATATAATCATCTTCAACGAAATAGGTAAGGTCATCACTTCTTTCTTTACTTAAAAATAAAGATTGATGAATGTTTGACATATTAGATTTCTGATTTGGAGTAACCTCGTTATTTTCTTCATTATTCGTTTTAATCTGTTGAGAAAATTTTTCTAATTCTAAATTAATAATTTCAAACTGAATACCTGATTCTTTTAAAATGAATTTTATTTTATCTATTTGTCTTTCTTGAGAGTTGTGATCGATAACATATATTTTAAATTTAGTATTTTTGAAAATAGTCTTAGCATATTTTACACTTTTAATAATAGACGTTACTGTTCTATAAGTATATTCATCTTTACTTTTTTCAAATATTCTTTTTTTTGATTGTGTTAACATATTAACCGACATACAAGTTCTTAAAATTATATCCAAAGATTTAATGGGTCTATTAATTTTTACTTTTCCAAGCGGAACTGTTACTGATTTTTTTCCTGGTATGCTAATACTTTCATTCAAAGACCTGTTTGATGTGGGAATAGTAAAATTGCTTTGATCAATTATTTCGTAACCAAATATTCTACATATTTTAATAAAAATTCTTGCAAAAAAATTTTTTTTATTTGATTTAATTTCTCTCATTTTATTAATATAATAGTTTATAATATTGTAAATGGGTATTAAATCTTCAAAAACATTAGTGGAAAATGCGCTAAAAGAAATTAAAACATTAGAAGCTAAAGAGGTTAAAGAACTAACTGAAAAAAATCTTTGCACCTTAATAGATATTAGAGATATCAGGGAATTATGGAGAGATGGAACTATAAAGGATGCATTACACATACCAAGAGGTATGCTTGAATTTTGGCTTGATCCCCAAAGCCAGTACTATAGCGAAGAAAAATTTTCGAAGAGAAAAAAATTAGTATTATTTTGCGCTGCTGGAATGAGATCCGCACTTGCTACCAAAACACTCAAGGATATGGGTTATGAAAATATTGCTCACGTAGAAGGTGGTTTTGGCTCACTATCGACTCAAGGTTTCGAAATTATTAATAAAGAAAAAAAATAAATTATTTTTTAATTTCATCTATCGCGTACGATAGTCTATCTTGACCCCAAAAAATTTTTTTATTAACTAAAAAAGTAGGTGCACCAAATATTCCTTTTTTTAAAGCTTCATCAGTTAATTTTCTAAGTTTATCTTTTATTTTTTGATTAGAAATTTTTGAAAAGAAAGTGTCAGGATTTAAATCTATATTTTTTAAAACCTTATTTATTACAATTGGATCATTCATATTTAGACTATCTTTCCAGATCGCATTAAAAACTTTCTCGATATAAATTTTTTCAAAATCTTCAGCTTGAGCAATTATAACTCCACGCATAAAATTAACTGTTTTAATTGGAAAATATGAATTAAAATTAAACACGATATTTTTTTTTTGAGATATTAACTTAGTATCTTTAATCATATATTTTGATTTGAATTTATTAAATGCAGCAGGAGTGACACCTGCTTTATTATGCAAGCCTCCTAAAAATACTGGCATAAATTTAATATTAAACAAATTTTTTTTTTGAAGACTTTTAATTTCTTTATAACCAATGTAGGAGTATGGACTACTGAAGTCGAAATAAAACTCAATAGATTTAGTCATAAAAATTTATTTTTTTTGAATAAAAGATTCTTACAAACCAGTAAAATACCAATCCAACTGGCCCAGTAAAATAAGTCATTAATAATGATAGGATTACAAAAAGCTTTGAGACGTTAAATATTTTGGAGTCGTTAGCAATCCAGTTACCCACAAATAAATTTATTGATAAAAAATGTAACCAAAAAATTAATAAAAATTGTTCATTTGAAAAAAGAGCATAAAGGTCATTCAGCCCAAAGTATAAATTAAAAACCTCAAAAATATTTTCAGTCAGATATATTTGATAGGCTAAAAAAATATAAGCTGTGGATAATAATAACGGTATTATTACAGATTTAACGAAAAATTTAGTAAATATATGGTTCGGTGAAACAATTAGAAGCAACCAACAAGGGATGACACCTATATTGCCTATGTAGTAAATATTTTCATAGGTTAAAAAAGATAAAAAATTATTGATCATAAAAACTTGTATAATATAAAAGCAATGGATCCAATATCCAATAAAAAAGAATTTGATGATTTAACAACTAATTTAAGAGATTTAGCCTATTCATATATTGAAAAGTACAACCCTTCTAAACAACAAACAAAAACTTATTTATTAAAAAAGTACCTAAAAAAATTTAGAGGAACAAAAGTAAAAAAAGATATAACAGAAATAATCGATAATATTGTGTCTAATTTAGAGAAAAGTCATTTCTTAAATGATAGCCTGTATTCCGAATCAAGAGCAAGAATGCTTTTTCGACGTGGATACTCTTTAAATAAAATTAGCAACACATTAAGAAGCAAGGGTATAGAGCAAAAAAATATCAAATTAAGTTTAGACAAAATCAAAGATGAAAAGTCTGATCCTGATTTCGTATCGGCTATGAAAATTTGTAAAAAAAGAAGGATAGGACCAATACGCCCAGAAGCAAACAGAGAGATTTTTTATAAAAAAGATATGGGAATTTTAGCTCGCTCAGGTTTTAGTTATGATATATCAAAAAAAATTTTGTCAATGTCACAAAAAGAATTTAATCAATTGTATAAGCTTATTTAACTTTTCTTCTCTTTTTTTCGTTGAGTTTTAGGTAATAATCAATTCTTTTTTTTATTGAATTTTTTACCAAAATAAAAAGTATTACTCCAAATAAAGTAACCGAGATAACAATAATTGATATGGTTTTAAACATTTAATTTTTTGCTTCTTCTAATTAAGATAGTTGGGTTTCTATAATCTTCTTTCCCATATTTAAATAATTTACCATCTAAATTTGTTACAATCGCTCCAGCATGTTCAGCAATTGCTTGACCTGCTGCATCATCCCATTCCCTTGCCCTTACTTTATCGGCATAAATATCAAATTCTCCCGTTGCAATCACACAATATTTATATGAACAACTTAATTTTTTAAACGAAGTCATACCAAAATATTTAAGTTTATTTAGTATTTCTTTTGGAGGCTGCGTGTCACTAGTTAATGCTAAAACTTCTTCCTTAGCAGATTTTTTTTTACAGTTTAATTTTAATTTATTATTATTTTCAATCATATAAGAATTATTTTTCCCATATGAATAGAATAATCTATTTTTTTTTGGTACTCCAATAACACCTAAAACTGGAATTTTGTTAATTATTAATCCTGCATTTAAAGTATAATCATCTCTACCTGCAATATATTCTTTTGTTCCATCAATTGGATCAATTAACCAATAATCACTAAGGTTGTTTTTCTTATTTAGATCTACTGTCTCCTCAGAAATTATGGGTATGCTTGGTGTTAATTCTTTAATTTTTTTAGTGAGCATTTTATCTACCTCTAGGTCTCCATTGCTAACAGGGGTATTATCAATCTTAAGATTAATTTTTAAATTATTTTTTTGAAGCTCAACAGATCTTTGTCCAGCTAACCGAGTTGTTTCCAAAAGATTTTCACTAATATTTTTTAATTCATTTGTATTCATTAGATACCTTTTCTAAATTTATATTTTCTAAATTTATTACCCTCTTACCAGCATTTTGAAAGCTAACCGTTGCCTTATTTTTAATAATTGATTGTACTTGGCCTATCCCCCAGCTTTTTTGAAGGGGATTTATTACAAAATTACCTGGTTCTAGATCATATTGCATAATGGAAAGATTAGTTTTTTTATAATATATAACAGTTTATGATTAACTCACTAGGTATAAAAAAGTCACCAAAAGACACCAAAATTGTTGTAGCAATGTCGGGCGGAGTGGATTCTTCAGTAGTAGCAGGTCTTATGAAAAAAGAGGGTTACAATGTTACTGGAATAACCTTGAAATTATATGATGATACTAAAATACCATCTCACGGAAGACAATGCTGCGCTGGACGCGATATAATTGATGCAAAAAGAGTTTCTCAAAATCTTAATATTGATCATCAAATTTTGTATTATCAAAAAAAATTTAAGGCAGAAGTAATAGATTCTTTTATAGATAGTTATTCAGCAGGTGAAACCCCAATACCTTGCGTTCAATGTAATCAAACAGTCAAATTCAGAGATTTATTTAAATTTTCCAAAGAATTAAATGCTGATGCTTTGGTGACTGGTCACTATGTTTTAAGATATGAAAATAATGGTGAAGGATCAATGTATCGTGCTGAAGATAAAAATAGAGATCAAAGTTATTTTTTATTTAGCACCACACAAGAGCAATTAGACTTTCTAAGATTTCCACTCGGTTCTATAAATAAGACTGAAACAAGAGAAATTGCAAACAAACTTGAATTAAATGTTGCAAATAAACCTGATAGTCAAGATATTTGTTTTGTGCCTAATGGAGATTACGCTTCAGTAATTAAAAAATACAGACCTCAATCATTTAAAAATGGAGATATTCTAGATATAAAAGGTACGAAAATAGGGTCGCACGAAGGAATTATAAATTATACTATTGGTCAAAGAAGAGGTATAAAAATTTCTAGCAAAGAACCATTATATGTTCTTGATATTAAAGCTGAAAATAATACTGTAATTGTTGGTCCACAAGACTCGCTCAATATTAAAAAACTTTATTTGAGAGATGTAAATTTACTTACTGATTTAAGTTTTTTCAAAAACGAAATTTTTATAAAAGTCAGATCTACGGGCAAGCTTCTTAAAGCAAGAGCCACAATCGAAAAAAATAAAGCAATAGTTGAGTTGTTACAGGATGAAAAAGGAATCTCGCCTGGTCAAGCGTGCGTGTTTTATTTTAAAGATAATTTAGGTGAAAGGGTTTTGGGTGGTGGCTGGATAGATAAAACCCTTAATAAAAATTTATCCACATAATTCACATAGTATTAAAAAAACAACTATAAAGTGATGGTTGTTTTTTTGGAATATGTTTAAATCGTAATTGAATTAAGAGGCAACTCTTAACTGGCCAGTTAAGGAAAGGCCGAGAGGTTTAAGCTTAACGGGCAGAAAGTTCTACAGAGTAGTACTAAAATTGTAGAACGGGAGGCTTGGCGGTAGTACTAAAACGACGGGCCAAAACTTAAGTCTGCGCACCGAAAGGTGTGTAGACGCGAGTTTTAAGCTTTCTTCCAAAATAAGAAAGTTAATAAATAAAAAGCAATTACTCCAACGAAATAGTTCCATTCTAAACCATGCTTAAAATGAGTGTTTCCACTGGTAACGACTATAGGGAAACTTAAAATAGCAACTATTACTAATATAGACACCAAAATTATTTTTAACATTAAAACATAATTATTTATATCTTTGCTAATAGTATCTTTTAATTTAAAAAATTTTATAACTAGAAGGGATTGAGCAACAATCTCAAAAATTATAAATGCTAACAAAACAAATCTTCTAAAAAACTTATATAAATCATAATCGAATTTGACTCCTAAGAAAATTGAGTGAATGATTAAAAATATCGCAGAAAGTATTCCAAAAGTTTTAAAAAGATTATTTTTGTTTAATGTACCCGAATACGAATTAATTAAAATATTTGTTTTACGCCAATATATTATTAACAATATAGATGCAAAAATCATTGAAGGTTTAAATATAAAGTAGGTAGGGTAAGTTCTAGCTGTTCTACTTATTGATACACCTCCGTCAAAATAAGGAAATGTTGGTTGAGAACGACCAATTTGGTCAACACTTAAAAACGTATTATCAAATAAATGAAAGTTTACAGAGACAAACAAACATAAATTTACTGCTACAAACGGTATTATAAATATCCAAAGACTCAATTTTTTAATTTGAGTTCTAATTTCCATTTAAAACCAATTTATCTTTTCTTATTTCTTTTTCTGGCCCTTCTTTTTTTTGAGCCGATTTTACGTCTTCCTCTGTGTTTTTTTGGGTATCCCATAATTAAGATTTAATATCACTTAAATAATTAATTATCAATTCAAATAACTATTTTAATAAAACTTTTCTTTTGCCAGCCAATTAGTATCAAACTCAGAGCTTATAAATTTTTCGTGAGTGAGTATTTTTTTGTGTAGGTCAATTGTAGTTGTAACACCATCGATAACAAACTCATTTAGAGACCTCATTGTTCTTTGAATAGCCTCTGTTCTATTTCTGCCTTTGCAAATCAACTTACATATAAGACTATCGTAATAAGGAGTGATTTTACATCCCTGAAATATTGAGCCGTCCACTCTAGTTCTAAAACCTGATGGTTGGTGACATACTGAAATTATTCCTGGACTTGGTTGAAAGTCCTTTGAGGGATCTTCAGCATTAATTCTGCACTCTATCGTGTGTCCTCTTGCAGTAATATCATTTTGTTTTAGTGCAGTTTCTCCTGAGAAAGCAACCCAAATTTGTTCTTTTACTATATCAATTCCAGTCTGAACCTCAGTTACGGGATGCTCGACTTGAACTCTCGTATTCATCTCTAAAAAATAAAATTTTCCATTTTCGTAAATATACTCAACTGTTCCAGCTCCTTCATAACCTAATGCTTCTACCATTTTTACTGTTTTATCTAATAGATCTGATCTAATTTTATCATTTAGAACTGGACTAGGTGTCTCTTCAATCAATTTTTGATGTTTTCTCTGTACTGAACAATCTCTTTCATTTAAATGAACTGTCCTATTTTTTCCTGACATAATTTGAACCTCAATATGTCTTGGATTTTTAAAATACTTCTCAATATATACCTCTTCGTTGCCAAAATATTTTTTTGCTTCTAAACGAGCTAACGAAAATAATTCATCTAATTTATTCTCACTTTCAACAACTTTCATTCCTTTACCACCCCCGCCACCAGAAGCTTTGATTAAAACAGGGTAGCCAATATTTTTACAAATTGATTTTGCCTCATCTACATTGTTTACTCCACCTTCAGATCCTTCAATTACTGGTAATCCGTTTTGTTTAGCTATTTTTTTTGCTTCAATTTTATCTCCCATCTTTTTTATTATTTCAGCTTTAGGTCCAATAAATTTGATTCCATGTTTTTGAATCATATCCGCAAACTTATAATTTTCTGATAAAAAACCATATCCTGGATGAACAGCTTCAGCACCTGTAACATCTATTGCAGATATTATTGCAGGAATATTTAGATAACTATTTTGAGGTTGATGAGAGCCTACGCAAACACTTTCATCAGCTAAACGAACATGCATTGAATCAGAGTCCACATCAGAATGTACAGCGACCGTTCCTATTCCCCATTCTTTACATGCCCTTATTACTCTTACAGCAATTTCTCCTCTATTAGCGATTAAAACTTTTTTAAACATTAATTATTTTAAAAGAACTAAGGTTTGACCAAATTCCACTGCTTGACCATCCTGAACTAAAACTTTTTTAACTTCACCGTCTGAAGTAGAAGGAACGTGATTCATTGTCTTCATTGCTTCAACAATCATTACAGTTTGTCCTTTTTTAATTTTTTGTCCAACCTCAACAAATTTTTTTCCACCAGGTTCAGATGCTAAATAAGCCGTACCTATAATTGGGGATACAATCTTTGTTCCACTTTCTTCTTCCTTAGTTTTTGTTAGACCAGTTTTATGCGCAGTTACCGTGTTATGTGAAGTTATATTTTTCGCAACCTTAATTTTTTTATTTCCATCTTGATAACTTATTTCTGAAAGATCAAATTCTTCTAAATAGTCTTTTAATTCTTTAATTAATTTTTTATCAATTTTCATTTTTTTAAAATTTTTTTGATACCATCTAGTGCCATTATATAACCCTCTGCACCTAATCCACAAATAATACCATCAGCAGCTTTGCTAATCAGTGATTTATGCCTGAAATCCTCTCTTTTGTAAATGTTAGTGATGTGTAATTCAATTGTAGGTTTTTTAACAGCAAGCAACGCATCAAGAATCGCTACTGAAGTATGTGTGTAGCCACCAGCATTTATTATAATCCCTTGATGATTTTTTCTGGTTTCTTGAATAGCATCAACTATTTCACCTTCTAAATTAGATTGCATAAAATCAAGCTCAAGACCTATTTTTTTGCAGTGCTCTTCACAATTTTTTTTGATATCATCTAATGATATATTGCCATATGTTTCTTTTTCTCTAGTTCCAAGCAAGTTCAAATTAGGACCATTAATTAAGAGAATTTTTTGATTCATTTTGATATAATAAAAATTTAAAATATCTCAATTATGGCAAAAATACAATTAAATGGAAAAAAAATTAAAATCTACAAGGATTTAAACATAACAGGTCTAATTAAAAAATATAAATTAAATGAAAAAAAGATAGCAGTAGAGCTTAATGGGGTAATTTTACCAAAAATCCATTACAGCAAACAAAAGTTAAAGGATAATGATAAAATTGAAATAGTCCAATTTATTGGTGGTGGATAAATGAAAAGTGATAATTTTAAAATTGGAAAATTCATTCTTAAATCTCGATTAATTGTAGGTACTGGTAAATATAAAAATTTTAAACAAACCGCAGAAGCAGTGAAAGCTTCCGGAGCAGATATGGTTACGGTAGCAGTTAGAAGAGTAAATATTTTGGATAAAAAAAAACCTGTCTTAATGGATTATTTAGATCCAAAAAAAATTATTTACTTACCAAATACGGCAGGTTGCTTTAACTCAAAAGATGCCTTGAGAACATTAAGGTTAGCAAGAGAGATGGGAGGCTGGAAACTTGTAAAGCTAGAAGTATTAGGAGATAAAAAAACTTTATATCCAAATATGGTTGAAACCTTAAAATCTACAGATGTATTAGTAAAAGAAGGTTTTAAAGTAATGGTATATTGTTCCGATGATCCAATAATTGCAAAAAAACTTGAGGATCTAGGAGCATCTGCAATAATGCCTTTAGCATCCCCAATCGGTTCTGGAAGAGGAATTAAAAACAGATTAAATATTTCAATAATTGTAAATAACGCTAAAGTACCGGTAATTGTAGACGCAGGTATTGGAACAGCATCGGACGCATCAATTGCTATGGAGCTCGGTTGTGATGGCGTATTAGTCAACACTGCAATTGCAAAGGCAAAAAATCCTATTATGATGGCTGTTTCAATGAAACACGCTGTTATAGCTGGGAGAAAATCTTTTTTAGCTGGAAGAATAAAACCTTTAAAGTTTGGTTCATCAAGTAGTCCTGAAAAAGGTTTGATTTAACTTATTTTTTTTCTTCTTACCCACAAAGTTTTCCCTAAACCCTTATTTAATTTTTTTTTACTTTTAATATTATTAATATAAGATTTTCCTTTATAACCAGGTTTATTTATATCTGCTTTATTTACAGTGATAGAGTCAATTTTCTTAAAACTTTCTATTTGATTAATAATTTTTTTATTTTTATTTAATAAATGGATTTTATATTCTGGAATAATTAAACTACTTTCAGGACTAATATTTATTTTAAATTTATATTTTTTCTCAAAAAATATTATTTCATTCTTAAAAAATGACTTTAAATATAGATTTACTTTATCAGGCACAAATGCATTTATTATTTTAGTTTTATTTGAAAACGCCAACATTTCTATTTTTTTAATTATCTTTTGAGCAAAAGAATCAATTGAAAGGTTTGTTTCCCATTTAATGGAACTTTCTTTAAGTCTTTGGCGAGTCATTTCTAAAAGTC
The DNA here is from genome assembly GCA_902587295.1 of uncultured Pelagibacteraceae bacterium. Lineage (GTDB taxonomy): Bacteria > Pseudomonadota > Alphaproteobacteria > Pelagibacterales > Pelagibacteraceae > Anoxypelagibacter. The sequence continues at coordinate 48,324 of CACIKS010000004.1, forward strand.
CAAAATTACTTATTCTGCCCACCTGTATTCTTGCTCTATCTAATTTAAGTTTTTCTTTAATTTTTCTTTCTACAATTCTTTTATTATGAAAATTCATCATATCTATAAAATCAATTACAATTAAACCGGATAGATCTCTAATTTTTATTTGTCTAGCAATTTCCTCTGCTGCCTCAACATTTGTGTTTAAAGCAGTTTTTTCTATATTAACCTGTTTTGTAGACTGTCCAGAATTAACATCTATAGCAACCAACGCTTCTGTTGGATTTATTACGAGGTATCCACCTGATTTGAGTTTAACAAGTGGCTCAAAAATTTTGTTTAATTCCTTTTCAATTCCTGCGCTATGAAATAATGGTATTTTTCCTCTGTATTTTTTAACAAATTTAGAGCTTCTTGGCATAAATTCCTTCATAAAAGACTTAGCTTTTTGATAACCATCATTTCCTTCAATATGAATGTACTTTGTTTCATTATCATACATATCTCTTAGTGCTCTTTTAATTACATCTCCTTCTTCATGAATTAAAACAGGTGCAGTAGAATTAATTGCATTATCTTTAATTTTTTCCCATAGACTAATTGTATTTTGAAGATCATTGTTTATATCATTTCTTGTTTTTCTTGCTCCGGCGGTTCTCACAATTAAACCCATACTCTTTGGAATTTCTATTTCTTTTAATATTGCTCTAATTTTATTCCTATCTTCATAATTAAAAATTTTTCTAGATATACCGCCTCCTTTAGAAGTATTTGGCATTAACACAATATACTTTCCCGCAAGAGATAAAAATGTTGTCAAAGCAGCTCCTTTCTGACCTCTTTCTTCTTTCATAACTTGTATGAGCATAATTTGACCAGGTCGTATAACTTCTTGTATTCTGTATTTTCTAACTCCATATCTATTTTTCAATGTCTCTCTAATTTGTTCTGATTTTTCTGGTTGTGCAGGCTTAGTGCCATTTGAGTTATTAGAATTATTATTTGAATTTTGGTTTTCTTCCTGATTGTCACCAGGATTTATTTCGTTAGCCTCTGTATCTTCTTTTAAGTCTTCTCTGATTTTTTCCTCTGCCTTTTTAAGTTCAACTTTATCTTCGGTTGGTATTTGGTAGTAATCAGACTGAATGTCATTGAAGGCTAAAAAACCATGACGCTCTCTACCAAAGTCTAAGAATGCGGCTTGAAGTGAGGGTTCAACCCTACTTACCTTAGCTAAGTAAATATTACTTTTTAAATTTAAATTGTTCTTATTTTCAGATTCGTACTCTTCAATATTAGTTTCTGATTTAAGTACAACTCTAGTTTCTTCTGGATGCGATGCATCGATATATAAATTTTTTTGCATTTTGAATAAAGCCTGTTCACAATTTTTAGTTTGAATAAGTTATTTTTTGAATTTGTTTTCATAAAGTTTATAAGAATTATTATAAGTTTATATAAATATTATACATTTTTTTTTAAAAAATGACAGTTTTTATGATTTATGAATTGCCTTAAGATAGCCAGAATATGGGGTATTATTAAAATATCAGGTGAATAAATGAAAAAGTTTTATGTTGGAACACTCAGAATTTTAATTTCAGCTTTTATTGTTGGTGTTCTACTTATTTTTTCAGCTTTTTGGTATTTTTCTCATGATTTACCAGATTATAAAAAATTATCAGATTATGAACCATCGGTTTTAAGTAGGGTTTATGATGATAGCGGCAATCTAATAGCTGAGTATGCCTTAGAAAAAAGATTATTTATACCTTACGATTCTATACCTGAAAAAGTAATAAATTCTTTTTTATCAGCTGAAGACAAGAATTTCTTCAATCATCCTGGAGTAGACGCAAGGGGAGTTACAAGAGCTTTTGTTAGAAACATTAGAAATATCATTCAAAACAAAAGATTAGAAGGTGCCTCAACTATTACTCAACAAGTTGCTAAAAACTTTTTATTAACAAACGAAGTTTCTTTAAAAAGAAAAATAAAAGAGGCAATTTTAGCTTTTAGGATTGAGAAGGCCTATACAAAAAAAAGAATCTTAGAACTTTATTTAAACGAGATTTATCTTGGTCAAGGCACTTATGGTGTAGCATCTGCTAGCCTAGAATATTTTAGCAAATCAGTAAAAGAGTTAAATTATAATGAGGCAGCTTTACTAGCAGCTTTGCCTAAGGCACCAAGTAAATATAATCCTTACAAATCGCTCTCATTGGCTAAAAGCCGAAGAGATTTAGTTTTAATTAATTTAAAGGAGAATGGTTATATTTCAAACTCGCAGTTTAAAGTATTAAAAAACAAAAAAATTAGTTTAAAAAAAAGAAAAATTTCACTTATAAAGGAAGCAAAATCATACACTGAAGAAGTTAGAAGAATCGTAAACACCGATTATGGTTTTAAAAAACTTTATTCAGAGGGATTATCAATTAGCACTCCACTAAATGGAAAATATCAAATAGCAGCCTTGAACTCATTAAGATATGGGATTGAAACTTATGATAAGCGTTATGGATGGAGAGGGCCAATAACAAATATTTACAATAATAAAAACTGGCAATCTAAAATCGATAATCTTGAAATTGATCCTACACTTAATTGGGAAATTGCTGAAGTTCTAGAAATTAATGATTATGAAACAATTATTAAAATATTCAACAAAGATAAAAAAGAAAAAATTATTTTTGATAAACTCAAATGGACGAGAAAGAAAAACTTTAAAGAGCTATTTGTAAAGGGTGATCTTATTTTTGTTCAAAAAAATAAAAAAAATAATTGGACTTTAAAACAATTGCCATTGGTTAATGGCAGTATAGTAGTAATGAATCCTTATAATGGAAAAATTAAAGCATTAGTGGGCGGATATAGTTTTGTCTCTAGTGAATTTAATAGAGCCACACAAGCAAAAAGACAACCTGGCTCTGCTTTTAAACCCTTGGTCTATGCCTCCGCATTAGAAAATGGTTTTTTACCTAATTCAATAATTCTAGATGCTCCATTTGTAAGTGAGCAAGGAGAAGGATTGAGGAATTGGAAACCTGAAAATTATGGAAAAAAGTTTTATGGACCATCTACTTTACGAAAAGGAATAGAGAAATCAAGAAACCTTATGACTGTAAGGGTTGCACAAAGTGTAGGATTTGAAAAAATTTCAAAAATTTCAAAAAAAATGGGCGTATATGAAGAAGTTCCAGAACTTTTATCTGTTTCTTTGGGTTCTAACGAGACCACACTTTTAAAACTAACCAATGCATATTGCTCATTTATAAATGGAGGTAAAAAGGTAGAACCCATTTTAATTAATAGGATACAGGATAGAAGAGGAAAAACTATATTTAATTCAGACAAGAGAAATTGTGAGGGATGTAAAATAGTTGACATTGAAGATGATCCTAATTTTATGCCAAAAATAAAAGATAAATACACACAAGTAATTAGCAGAGAAACAGCATACCAAATTACTTCAATGTTAGAAGGGGCTATTCAAAGAGGAACAGGAAAAAAACTTAAAAACTTAAAAGTTCCATTAGCGGGAAAGACCGGAACCACAAATGATAATTTTGATGCCTGGTTCATAGGATCCACATCTGATTTAACTATTGGAGTCTATATAGGTTATGATCAACCAAAATCATTAGGCAAGTTCGAAACAGGCGCAAAAGCTGCATTGCCAGTTTTTAAAAAATTTATTGAAAATGCAATCTACAAAGAAGAAATGATGAACTTTACTGCTCCTGAAACTATAAATTTTTTCTCAATAGACTATGACACTGGAAAAAATACAATTTTCGATACTCCTAAATCTATAGTTGAAGGTTTTAAAGAAAAAAGTGTGGAAGAAATAAAATCAAAGAATTTAAGTTTGGGAAAGAAACGTGATAAGTTTATAAAATATACTAGATTCTATTAATGAGCGATTTTGAAAAAAATATAAAAATATCTGAGAATTCATTAAATAATATTAGGGGGTATCTTTGATGGTAAAGATATCAAAAATAAAATTTCGAATCTTAACAATGAAATTTTAAAAAAAGATTTTTGGAAAGACCAAGAAAGATCTAAAAAAATATTAAAAGAAAAAAAATTTTTAGAAAATATTTTTAATTTTTACAATAATTCATTGAAAGATATTAATAATCTTAAAGATTTGAATCAATTAGCATTAGAAGAGGGAGATGCTCCAACTTTAAGTGATTGTTTAAAAAAAGTTGAAAAATTATTAGAGGAGATTAGATACTTTGAAATAAAGTGTTTTCTATCCGAAGATGATGATGGCTTAGATATATTCCTTGAAATACATGCTGGAGCCGGAGGAACAGAAAGCCAGGATTGGGCCGAAATGTTGCGCAGAATGTATTTAAAGTGGTTTGATAAAAAAAAATTTCAGTATGAAATGATAAGTGAACACAAAGGAGAAGAGGCTGGTATTAAATCATCTACACTTAAAATCTCAGGAGAAAATTTATACGGTTTAATGAAAAAAGAGTCTGGAGTTCATAGATTAGTAAGAATTTCACCTTTTGACTCGGGCGCGAGGCGCCACACTAGTTTTGCAAGTGTTTGGGTTTACCCATGCGTTGACGATAATATCGACATCGTTGTTGATGATAAAGATTTAAGGATAGATACGTATAGGTCAAGCGGGGCAGGTGGACAACACGTGAATACAACAGATAGTGCAGTAAGAATAACTCATTTACCAACTAAAATTGTTGTTCAATGTCAAAATGAGAGATCTCAGCATAAAAATAAAGAAACTTGTTTTAAAATGCTTAAAGCAAGGCTCTATGAGTATGAAATTCAAAAAAGGGAAGATAAAAATAAAAAACAATTAGACTCAAAAACTGATATTGGATGGGGATACCAAATAAGATCTTATGTTTTACAACCTTATAGATTAGTAAAGGACTTGAGGTATGGAATTGAAGATACAAATCCCGAGTCAGTATTAAATGGAAACATAGATAAATTCATAGAGGGATCAATTTTTAGAACAAATAGATAATGAAAAAAACAATATTTACAACAATATTATTTATTGTATTTCTATTATTTCTTTTTATCTCATTCTTAAGTTTTTTTGGATATGAAACCAATAGATTTAATAAAATCATAAAATCAGAAATTAGAGAAAATAATAAAAATATTAATTTAAATTTTACAAAAATTTCAATTTTATTGGATATCAAAAATTTGGTTCTATTTGTTAAATTTATAGATCCTCTTCTCGAGTACAAACAAAATCCTATTCCGTTAAAATCATTAAGAACAGATATAAATTTAAAATTTTTAACCCAGCAAAAAATTGTTATAAAAAAAATCATATTATCGACTAAATATTTAGATTTTAATAAAGTAAAACCTCTTCTGAAAAATACTGATATGAACGAAGAAATATTAAATTATGTTAAAACAGCAAAGTTTCGAATAAAAGATTTAAAATTAGAATTTGATGAAAAGTATAATTTGAAGAAAGATATTTCCATAGGAGGCGATATCAAATCAGCTGATTTGCAAATATCAGATGATTACGAGGTTAAAAACCTAGTTGCAAATTTTTTATATAAAAAAAATTTATTTAACTTAAGTGAACTATCTTTAGATTTGAAACATTCAATTAATAATGAGATAAAATTTCTTAATGGAAAATTAAAATCAAAAAAAATCAAAAAAAATTATGATTTTGAACTTGAATTTCAAACGAAAAATTCCTCAAAACTTCCAAGGATTAGTATATTGAATTACAATTTTAAGGAAGGTGAAACTTTAATCTTCAAAACTAAATTTTTAATTAAAAAAAATAGAGATCTTCTTTTTAAAAATGTTTTAATTAAAGATAAAAATAATAAATTTTTTATAAAATCTCTTTATCTAGACAAGAATGGTAATCTAAATAATTTTGAAGAGGTACAAGTAAAAACCTCTTTTGATAATGATACAAACAATGAGTTTAATATTATTAATAAAGATAAAATTACTGTAAAAGGGAAAGTCTTCGACGCAAAAATGTTGATAACAGAATTAAGCAAGGATAATAAAACCAATAACTTATTAAAAAGATTTACTAAAGATGTTAAAATTGACTTTGAGCGAGTGCTTAAAGGAGCTAAATTTCCTATAAAAAACTTTAGTCTTGTTGGTAAAATTAAAAAAGGTTCATTTGAAAAAATAATAGCAAAAAGTGATTTTTTAGAGAATAGATATTTAGATATATCATTAAAAAATAGAGAGAAAACTAAAGATAAAATTTTAGAAGTCCATTCAGATATTGCGATGCCGTTGTTAAATGAATATAAATTTTTTCAAGGTTTAGAGGGTGGAAATTTAATTTACATTTCTAAATTTAATAAAAAAAAATCCACAAATGTTTTAACCGTAAATGATTTTAAACTTAACAAAGCTCCAGCTTTAGCAAAAATACTTAGCCTTGCAGACTTTAAGGGTTTGACCGATACTCTTAAAGGTGAAGGTATAAGTTTTGATACATTATTAATTAAATATGAGAGTGATCCATTAAATATTAATGTGGAAGAAATTTTTATGATCGGTCCATCAATATCAATATTAATTGATGGTTATATTGAAAAAAAAAGTGGATTAATCAGTCTTAGAGGAACTATGGTGCCTGCTAAAACTCTAAATAATTTAATTTCTAAAATTCCTGTAGTAGGAGATATATTAATTGGAAAAAAAATCGGAGAAGGTGTTTTTGGAGTAAGCTTCAAAGTAAAAGGATATCCTGATAATCTCAAAACAACAGTTAATCCGGTAAAAACCCTAACTCCAAGATTTATTACTAGAGCTCTAGAGAACGCAAAAAAAAAAGAAAACTAAGTAACTTTTACTTTTAAATGAGTTTTCTTTCCTAATGAAAGCTTTATGTAGTTATTCTCTGAAACATCATCTATATTCACTATTTTCTTTTCATCAGATATAATTTTATCATTAACTCTTATTCCATTATTTTTCAAAATTCTCCTAACCTCACTTTTAGACTGACCCAATCCATTTTGAAAAATTAGGTCTACGATATTTACTCCTTTTAAAATTAATTTTTTGGACATCTTTTTTTCGGGTATTTTTTTTCCTAAACCACCTTTAACAAAAGTTTCATTTGCTGTATCAGCGCTTTCTTTTGCAGCTCTTGAACCGTGTAAAATACCTGTAGCTTCATTAGCTAGCAATATTTTTAATTTATTTATATCTCTTTCATCCTCAGTAATTTTTGATAGCTCATCAATTTTTATTTCAGTAAAAAATTTTAAAAATTTTCCAACATCTTCATCAGCTGTATTTCTCCAGAATTGCCAATAGTCGTAAGGAGAGAACATTTTTTCATTTAGCCATACAGCTCCTTTTTCTGTTTTACCCATTTTAGCGCCTGATGATAAAGTTATTAAAGGAGTTGTAAGCCCAAAAGCCTCTTTTTGATGAATTCTTCTGATTAGCTCAACACCGTTTATAATATTTCCCCATTGATCAGAACCTCCCATTTGCAAAATACAATTATATTTTTTATGTAGCTGATAAAAGTCATATGCTTGTAAAATCATATAATTAAATTCCATATAGCTTAAAGATTGTTCTCGATCTAAACGTAGCTTAACACTGTCAAATGTCAGCATTTTATTTATGGTAAAGTGTTTTCCAATATCTCTTAAAAAATCAATATATTTTAATTTTCCAAGCCAGTTATAATTATCAACAAAAATTGGTTTTGTTTTTTTATTTTTTGAATACAAAAGTTTTTCAAATATTTTTTTAATGTTTGAAATATTTTTTTTAATATCCGTATGCTTTAAAATTTTTCTAGTTGAGTCTTTACCGGATGGATCTCCAATTAAAGTAGTACCGCCACCTAATAACACTATTGGCTGGTGACCATATTTTTGAAGAAGTCTTAATATCATTATTTGCATCAAGCTTCCCACGTGCAAGCTCGGAGCTGTACAATCAAAACCAATATATGCTTTTATTTGTTTTTCATCAGAAACTTTGCTTAGTTTTTCCAAATCTGTACATTGATTTAAAAAACCCCTTGAACTCATTTCTGTTAAAAAGGTATTTTTCATAGAACTTTATCTATTTAAGCTACTATTATACAAATATTAATATAAATAAATACAATTATGACTAAAGAATACACAGCTTTAGGTTTAATGAGTGGTACATCCGGTGATGGGGTGGACGCCTCAATAATTAAATCTGATGGTAAGTCTAAATATGAGAATATATCAGATAAGTATTTCCAATATAATGATGAAATTTTTAGAGATATACATAGCCTTAAAGAAAAAATTAATAAAAATAATGATCTTAAAACTTATTCAAATGAAATAAATGCTTTAGAGAGGAACATTACCTTGTTTCATGCAAAAGTAATTGTAGAAATATCTAAAAACAACCAATTCGATCTAGTAGGTTTTCACGGTCAAACTATTTACCATAATTCGTTAGAAAAAGTTTCAAGACAATTGGGTGATGGTAAGTTACTTTCTCAACTGACAAAAAAAAATATTATTTATAATTTTCGAGAGAATGATATTAAAAACGGTGGCGAAGGAGCGCCACTTTCACCAATTTTTCACCAATTAATTGCAACCAAATATAAATTAGATCTTCCTGTATGCATTTTAAATATTGGAGGAATATCAAACATAACAATTATAAGTGAGTATGCAGGATCAATAGGTTTTTCAAGTAGAGATATTGGTCCAGGAAATTGTTTAATAGACTCGTGGGTTAGAAAAAATTCAAAATTTAAGTTTGATAAAGATGGTCTTTTAGCATCAACAGGTAAGAGAAATGATATTATATTTGAACAAGCACAAGAATTATTTGGTAGCAGACCTAATCAAAAAACTTTATCTTTAGATGTAAATGACTTTGATGTTTCTTTTGTAAGAGGCCTATCTCTTGAAGATGGTACGGCTACTTTAACTGATTTTACAGCTAGAGTTATAGGATCGGCTCTTTTGACACTGTTATCTAATTTTAGTAACAAACTTAATAAAGTTATAATATGTGGAGGAGGAAGAAAAAACAAAATTCTTATTGAAAATATAAAAAAAAATACTTTAAAAAATTTAATTATTCAGCCAATTGATGAGTACGGTATAGATGGCGATTTTGTAGAGTCCCAAGCATTTGCATATCTTGCTATAAGAAATTATTTAAATCTACCTATATCATTTCCTGAAACTACTGGGGTGAAGAAACCCTGTGTGGGTGGTAAATTAGTCAAATTTAAATAAGTTCTGTATTTTTTTCAACGTAGGTATTCATTACTTCTTTTAATTCATTCTCTTTAGTATTAAAAAAATGGTTTGCATTTTTAATTTCCGCAAAATCTACCTCAATACCTTTTTGATTCTTTAATCTAAAATTTAAATCATTAATACTATCTTTTGAAACTAGCTCATCTTTTTCACCAAAAATTATTTGACCTGAAGTTGGACAAGGAGCTAAAAATGTAAAATCATAGACGTTTGGTTGAGGAGCTATAGCAACAAATCTGGTAACCTCTGGTCTTCTCATTATTAATTGCATACAAATTAATGAACCAAAAGAAAAGCCAGAAACCCAACATTGACTATAATCTTGGTTTTCTCTTTCTATCCAATCAAGTGCTGCTGCTGCATCTGATAATTCTCCTTGGCCGTTATCAAATGTTCCCTCGCTTTTACCTACTCCTCTAAAGTTTAATCTTAAAACTGAAAAGCCATTTTTAATAAAAACGTTAAACGCTTCTTGAACAACTCTGTTATTCATTGTTCCACCATATTGAGGATGTGGTTGTAGTACTATTGCGATTGGAGATCCTTTTTTTTCGTTTTTAAAATACTTTGCTTCCAGTCTACCTGACGGACCTGCTATAAATATTTCTAAACTTTTCTGCTTCATTATTAATAATGATAATTAATTTCAAAAAAAAAATAGATTTATAGCACGTTTTGGTAGCGACAAATTATTTTTTTGCAAAGTTGACTATTTTAGTAGGAATAAGTAAATAACCTTAGTAAAATATAGATAATATGAAACTAACTACTAAAGGAAGATACGCTGTTATGGCAATGGCTGACTTGGCAGCAAATCAAGAACTTAAACCAGTGAGCCTAAGTGAAATTTCATTAAGACAAAATATATCCTTGTCTTATCTGGAACAACTATTTGCAAAACTAAAAAATGAGAATTTAGTAAAAAGTATAAGAGGACCTTCGGGTGGATATGTTCTTGAAAAAAACCCAAAAGATATAAAAATTTCAAGTATTATTATTGCAGTTGACGAACAGGTCAGAACTTTAAACTGCAAAAAAGATTCCAAAAAAGGATGCAATGGTAAAACCGTCAAATGTATAACTCATAATCTTTGGGATGATCTTGAAAAACACATAAATAATTTTTTTGAAAAAGTGAATTTAAGTGATTTAATCAAACAAAAAAAAGTTGAGATTAACTAAATGAAAAACTCTAATATAAATACAAATCAAGAGTATAAATATGGATTTACTACGGACATAGAAAATGTCAGAGCACCAAAAGGACTAAACGAAAACTCTATCAAATTTATATCCAAAATGAAAAAAGAACCAAAATGGATGTTAGATTGGAGATTAAAAGCATTTAATAGACTAAAAAATTTAAAAGAGCCAAACTGGCAAAAACCAAAATATCCTAAAATAAATTATCAAGACCTTTATTATTATTCTGCACCCAAAAGTGCATCAAATAAACCTAAAAGTCTTGATGAAGTGGACCCAAAATTAATTGAAACCTACAAAAAGTTAGGTATACCTCTCCAAGAACAAAAAAGATTAAGTGGTGTGGCTGTTGACGCTGTTTTTGATTCAGTTTCTGTTGCAACTACTTATAAAGAAGAACTAACAAAAAAAGGCATTATTTTTTGTTCTATTTCCGAAGCAATTCGTGAACATCCTGAATTAGTTAAAAAATATTTAGGCTCAGTAATTCCGCTTACCGACCATTATTTTGCTACACTTAACTCAGCAGTTTTTACTGATGGTTCATTTGTTTATATACCTCCAAAAGTAAAATGCCCAATGGAGCTTTCAACATACTTTAGAATTAATGCATCTGAAACCGGGCAATTTGAAAGAACATTAATAATTGCCGATAAAGGAAGTTACGTTAGTTATCTAGAGGGTTGTACAGCTCCGATGAGAGATGAAAATCAATTGCATGCAGCTAATGTTGAGTTAGTAGCTTTGGATGATGCTGAAATAAAATATTCTACAGTTCAAAACTGGTATCCAGGCGATAAAGACGGAATAGGAGGTATTTATAATTTTGTTACAAAGAGGGGTGCCTGCAGAGGAAGAAACTCAAAAATTTCTTGGACACAGGTAGAAACAGGTTCAGCAATAACATGGAAATATCCTAGCTGTATTCTTCAAGGCGATAACTCTGTTGGAGAATTTTATTCTATAGCAATAACAAATAATCACCAGAAGGCAGATACTGGAACTAAAATGATTCATTTAGGAAAAAATACTAAAAGCAAAATTATATCTAAGGGTATATCAGCAGGTCAGGCTGATAATACTTATAGAGGATTAGTTGATATTGGAAAAAAAGCATTAAACTCCAGAAATTATACTCAGTGTGATTCTTTATTAATGGGGAATAAGTGTGGCGCACATACTGTTCCTTATATAAAAAATAAAAATTCAACATCAACTGTTGAGCATGAAGCAACAACATCAAAAATAAATGATGAGCAATTATATTATTGTAATCAAAGAGGACTTAATCAAGAGGAAGCAGTCAGCTTGATAGTAAATGGTTTTTGTAAAGAAGTTTTACAACAATTACCAATGGAGTTTGCTGTAGAGGCCCAAAAATTAGTTGGTATTAGTTTAGAAGGTAGCGTGGGATAATGTTAGAGATAATTAATTTAAAAGCATCGATTAACAAAAGAGATATTCTTAATGGTCTAAACCTTAAAATCAATCCAGGTGAGGTTCATGCTATAATGGGACCAAACGGTTCTGGAAAAAGCACTCTTGCAAATATACTGTCAGGTAAAAACGGTTATAAAATTACTGGAGATTTAAAGTATAAGGGTGAGAATTTAAAGGATATTCCAGTCGAGCAAAGAGCTCAAAAGGGAATTTTTTTAGCATTCCAATATCCTCTTGAGATTCCCGGAGTTAATACAAACAATTTTCTTAAAACTTCATTAAACACCATCAGGAAAGCAAAAGGTGAAAAAGAGATAGACACTTTAGCATTTTTAAAATTAGTAAAAGAAAAAGCAAAAGAACTAGGAATAGACGAAAAGATTTTATCAAGACAACTTAATGTAGGTTTTTCAGGAGGAGAAAAGAAAAAAAATGAAATTTTACAAATGAAAATTCTTGATCCGAATTTGGTTATTCTTGATGAAACAGATTCAGGTTTAGATATTGACGCATTAAAAACAATTGCTGATGGTGTAAATTCATCCAGAAGTAAAGATAAATCTTTTCTTGTTATAACACACTACCAAAGACTTTTAGATTATATAAAACCAGATTTTGTACATGTTTTATCTTCAGGTAAAATTATTAAATCAGGATCAAGAGAGCTGGCTCTAGAATTAGAGAAAAAGGGCTATAAAAAAATTAATTAAATGATAGAGAATTTTAAAATAAGTCTTAAAGAGATTGATAAAATTAATTTAATCAATCAAGAAGATAAAAATTATAGAATTGAAAATTTGGAATTTTTTAATAAAAAAGGCTTCCCAACAAAAAAAGAGGAAGACTGGAAATTTTCTGATTTAAGAGAAATTTTCTCTAAAAATTTTAAAAAAATTGATATTAATGATGCCTACCCTGAAGAAAATAATTTTAGGTTAATCCAAGAGTTTGATCACAATTATATTTTACTTATAAACGGCAGGTTAATTAGGAGTGATTTTAAGTTTGAAGATAAAAATAAAATAAAAATTACTGGGTATAAAGAGGAAAATTTTTTAAGAGAAAAAAGTAATAACCCGCTAATTTGCTTAAATAATGCTTTATCAAATGAAGGTTATAATTTAGTTGTAGAAAAAGATTATAAGTTTGAAAAAGTTCTAGTAATCTATAATTTATTTAATGAAGATTTATCAGAAAAGATTTTAAATAATAAAAATAAAATTATAGTTAACAAAAATTCTGAACTACATACTATAGAATACACTATAAATAGGTCAAAAAATAAATTTTTTAATAATACATATGAAAATGTAATACTTTATGAAAATGCAAAATTTAAAAATATTTGTATTCAAGCAGGAAGAAGTGAGGGATACTTTCATAAATTTTTAAATGGGTCCATTAAATCAGATTCTAAATATTCGAGCTTTATATTTTCCTCAGGCTTAAAGTTTAATAAACAAGACATTCAAATTGATTTAGAAGGTAAAAATTCAGATTGTGAGATTAAATCTGCTCTATTTTTAAATAAAGAGGATCACCAAGAGATCAAAACAATTGTTAATCATCTTGTTCCAAATTGTAAAAGTTTTCAAAAAATCAAAAGTGTTCTAGACTCTAATGCAAAAGGTGTTTATCAAGGAAAAATTTTTGTTAAAGATATAGCTCAAAAAACCAATGCATATCAATTAAGCAAAGCATTACTAATAAGTGAAAATTCAGAATTTGATTCAAAACCTGAACTAGAAATCTACGCAGACGACGTAAAATGTTCTCATGGATCCACATCCGGCAATGTTGACGAAAATTCTGTTCATTATTTAATGACAAGAGGTTTGACCAAGAAGGAAGCTACCCAGTTGTTAATTAATGGTTTCTTAAAAGAAATTATAAGTGAAATCAAAAGTGATACAATTAAAAAATTTGTAGAAAATAAATTAGAATTTCAGGTGTATGGATACTAAAGTTATCAAATCAAAATTTCCAATATTTCAAAATAAAATTAACGGTAAACAGCTAATTTATCTTGATAGCGCCAATTCATCACAAAAACCAAAAACTGTTATTGATAGAATTTCAAAATTTTATTCCAAAGAATTTTCAAATATTGGAAGAAGCGTACATTCTTTAGCGGTAATTGCTACAAATAGATTTGAAGAAACACGAGATTTGGTAAAAAAGTTTATAAATGCAAAATCTAGAGAAGAAGTAATATTTACAAAAAATGCCACAGAAGCAATTAACTTAGTTGCATCAACATACGGTGAAAAATTTATAAATAAAGGTGACGAGATTTTAATTACAGAATTAGAACATCATGCTAACTATGTACCTTGGCACTTCATAAGGCAAAGAAAAGGAGCTATAATAAAATTTGCTGAGTGCAACGACAAAGGAGAAGTTGATATTGATGAAATTAAAAAATTAATAACAAATAAAACTAAAATAATTGCTATCACCCATTTATCGAATGTCACAGGAGCGATTATGCCCGTTAAAAAAATTGTAGATTTAGCGAATGAAAAAAAAATCCCTGTTCTTGTTGATGGTTGTCAGGGAGCCCCACATTTAGAAATTGATATGCAAAAACTTGGTTGTGATTTTTATGCAATTTCGTGCCATAAAATGTATGGACCAACTGGTGTTGGTATTTTGTATGCTAAAAAAAAATGGCTGGATATTCTTCCACCATATCAAGGTGGGGGCGGGATGATTGAAGAAGTGAAAAAAGATAATATCACTTTTCCCGGCAGTCCGACAAAGTTTGAGGCTGGAACTTTACAAACCGCTGAAGTAGTTGGTTTTTCGGAGTCTATTAAATTTATTGAAGGAGTTGGAATAAAAAATATTATGCAACACGAAAGAGAAATTTTAGAATATGGTTTGGAAGAAATTAGAAAAAATAACTCTGTAAGAATTATTGGAGATCCAAAAAATAGAGGTTCAATTATCTCTTTCACCATAAAAGGAATTCATCCTCATGATATAGCTACAATTCTTGATGAAGATGGAGTCGCTATCAGGGCCGGGCATCATTGTTGTCAAATTTTACATAAAAAAATGGGTATAGCTGCCTCGGCTAGGGCTTCGTTAGGAATTTATAATACAAAGGAAGATATCGATGTATTAAAAAATTCAATAAAAAAATGTAATAAAATATTTAATAATTAAATGGATATTAAGGAATTATATCAAGAGATAATTTTGGATCATGGAAAAAATCCAAGAAATAAAAATATATTTAAGGATTTTAATAAAGATGCAAAAGGTCACAACCCACTTTGCGGAGATAAAGTTCATATTTTTTTAAAGTTGAATAATGAAATGAAATTGGAAAATATTTCTTTTGAAGGTGAAGGTTGCGCAATATCAATGGCATCTGCATCTATTATGACAGAGATAATTAAAGGAAAAGAATTTAATGTAGCTAAAAAAATTCAAGAAGATTTTTTAAATATGATTAAAGAGGGTTCAAAACTAAGCCTAAACAGTCTGAGCGACAGTGAAAACACGACTATGATGTCTCTGTCTGGAGTTAAGAGATTCCCAATGAGAGTCAAATGTGCTACTTTAGCCTGGCATACATTTATAGAGGCAGTTGAAGGAAATAAAAAAATAGTAAATACAGAAAACTAATAAATGAGTGATTTAAAACAACAAATTATTAAAGAAATAAAAAAAGTCTATGATCCAGAAATACCTGTAAATATTTACGAGCTGGGCCTTATATACAAGATAGAAATTGATAAAAAAAATAATGTAAAAGTAGATATGACTTTAACAACACCTAATTGTCCTGTAGCAGATAGTTTGCCAAAACAGGTAAAAGAATATATAATGAAAGTCAAAGGTGTTTCTGATGTTAAATTAAATTTAGTGTGGGACCCACCTTGGGACAAGTCTAAAATGTCAGAAGCTGCTAAACTAGAATTGAATTTATGAGTGCACAAGTAATCAAATTGAGTGATAACGCCGTTAATAGAATAAAAGAAATTATGTCTAGAGCAGAAAAAAACGCTATAGGGGTGAGAGTAGGTGTTAAATCCGGCGGTTGTGCAGGTATGTCTTATGTAATGGAATATGCTAAAGAGGCAAAAAAAAATGAAGAGGTTATAGAGGACAAAGGAGTTAAAGTTTTTATAGATGCTAACGCTGTTATGTACCTTCTAGGAACCGAAATGGACTATAAGACCGATAAATTTTCCTCACAATTTGTATTTAAGAACCCAAACGAAACTGAACGTTGTGGTTGTGGAGAGTCGTTTAAGGTATAATGAATTATGAGAGACACTAAACATTTAGAAAGCTTTGCAAGGGAAAGAGCTGTCAAAGAAAAAGAAAAATCTCTTTTTAAAAATAAG
>CACIKS010000005.1 GCA_902587295.1 uncultured Pelagibacteraceae bacterium
TATGGATCTTTCAATAGTCATACCTGTATATAACAGTGAAAATATAATTGAGAATTTAATTAAAAAAATAATAAAGTCGATTAAAGAATTAAAAACAGTAACTTCGTACGAAATATTGTTAATTAATGATTTTAGTCCAGATAATAGCTGGGGTAAAATTTCCTTACTTTCAAAACAATTTTCTGAGGTTAAAGGAATTGATCTCTCAGCAAATTTTGGTCAACACAACGCTATTATGTGCGGTCTCAGAGAGAGTAAAGGAGAGATAACAATTACTATGGATGATGATTTGCAACATCCACCGGAGTCTATAAAAGATCTTATAACAAAATTGGAACAAGGATTTGATGTTTGCTACACAAATTACCTAAACAGAAAACATCCTATGTGGAAAAAATTTGTTAGTTGGTCCAATAATTTAGTTTCAAGTTACCTTCTAAACAAGCCATATTACATATATCTTTCATCATTCAGAGGATTTAAAAAAAAAATTGTAAAAAAAATAATTCATTATGAAAAAAGCGATGTTTATTTAGATGGTTTAATTTTACAAGCTACAAGAAATATAGCTATGATATCTGTTCCACATAGCCAGAGACCTCAAGGCCAAAGCAATTATAATTTAAAAAAATTACTCTCGCTGTGGTCAAATATGGCAGTAAATTTTCCAGTTTTTCCACTAAGAATATCAACAATTTTAGGTTTGACTATAAAGTTTTTTATTTTGTTTATAAGAAAAATTTTATTTTTAGGAAAACAATCAAATAAAATACAATATTCAATCGCAAAAAAAACATACCAAGACTAAATATGTAAAAAAAAACCCCCGTAGAACGGGGGCTCAATTTTTTTAATAATATGAATAAAATTACATTCGCATTCATTTGACGTCAGTACTCACTTATTTAAGAAGTTCATTGCAAAATTCATTGAAGAAACGGTCTAATTCAAAAGCAATTCAAAAGATGACTTCATTGAGAAGTGGGGTTAAACTGGATTTAATGAAAAAACTACCTACTTACTTGTTTTTAGTTTTCTTTAGTTTCTCAGCACCTTCTTTTGCCGAGGATATATCCGAATATCAAATTGAGGGAATTAGTATAGGTGATAGTTTATTAAATCATCTTTCCAAGGAAAAAATAATAACTGAAATAGAAATTAACAAATCTACATACAATTATTTAAATGATGATTTTGGAGAAGTATATTTATTTGGTAATTTTGATACTTATGATCGTTTGTCATTTTTTGTAAAACCAAAAGACAAACATTACACTATTTATTCTATTGCAGGAGCAATCACATATGACGATAAATTAGAACAGTGTTTTGCAAAACAAAAAGAAATCGAAAAAGAATTTTCTTCAACATATAAAAATGTTAAAAAAAGAAAATACTCTACAAAATTTGACTGGGATCCTACAGGTGAGAGCGTTTCCCATAATATCCGATTTGCTTTCGATTCAGGTGATTATTTTGAGATTAATTGTACAAAATATAAAAAAAGTTTAAAAATTGAAAATAATTGGGCAGATGCTCTTCAAGTGTCAGTAAATAAAAAAGAAATCAGTGATTGGTTTAGTAACCCTATATTTTAGCAATGGTGCAGTAATATTTTCTGTGAACAAAAAACCCCCGAAACTTTCATTCCGAGGGTTCTAATTTTGTTTAATTTCTGTATTTAGAGTGTTCTCTGATTGGTAAGGAATTACATACCCATTCCACCCATTCCACCCATACCACCCATACCTCCAGGAGGCATTGCTGGACCTGAGTCTTTTTCTTCTGGTTTGTCAGCTATCATTGCTTCTGTCGTAATTAATAGACCTGCAATCGAAGAGGCATCTTGTAGGGCTGATCTAACAACTTTCATTGGGTCAATAATACCTTTTGAGAACATATCACAATATTGTTCCTCTTGAGCATCAAAACCGTGTGTTTGTTTCTTTCCATCTAAAAGTTTTCCAACAACCACAGATCCATCAACGCCTGCGTTAGCAGCAATCTGTCTAATAGGTGCTTGAAGAGCTTTTTTAATTATATCTACGCCAGCTTTTTGATCATCACCTTTAACTTTTACTTTATCTAATTCCTGAGATGCATAAAGTAAAGCGCATCCACCTCCAACAACCACGCCTTCTTCAACAGCAGCTCTTGTTGCGTTCAATGCATCTTCTACTCTATCTTTTCTTTCTTTAACCTCAACTTCTGTAGCGCCGCCAACTTTGATAACTGCGACACCTCCAGCTAATTTAGCCAATCTTTCTTGAAGTTTCTCTTTATCGTAGTCTGAAGTTGTTTCTTCAATTTGTTTTCTAATTTGATTACATCTTGCTTCTATATCTGCTTTTTTTCCTGAACCTGCTACTAAGGTACTATTTTCTTTATCTATTTTCACTTTCTTACAAGATCCAAGGTTATTAATTTTAACATTTTCAAGTTTTGTACCTAAATCTTCCGATATAACTTGTCCCCCAGTTAATATTGCAATGTCCTCTAACATTTCTTTTCTTCTATCACCAAAACCTGGTGCCTTTACAGCAACAACTTTGAGACCACCTCTTAATTTATTTACAACTAGAGTTGCCAATGCTTCTCCCTCAACATCCTCAGATATAATCATCAAAGGTCTATTCGATTGAACTACTGATTCTAATAATGGAACCATTGGTTGTAGGTTCGTTAATTTTTTTTCATGGAGTAGAACCAAAGGATTTTCTAACTCAGTTGTCATTTTATCTGGATTAGTTACAAAATAAGGAGATAAATAACCTCTATCAAATTGCATACCTTCGACAACGTCAAGCTCAGTTTCTATTCCTTTTGCTTCTTCAACAGTAATAACGCCTTCGTTACCAACTTTTTGCATAGCTTTTGAAATCATATCCCCAATTTCTTTTTCACCATTAGCAGAAATTGTACCAACTTGAGCAACTTCTTCGTTTGCTTTAACTTTCTTTGATGTTTTTTTTAAATTTTCAATCACATTTTCTACAGCTTTATCTATCCCTCTTTTTATGTCCATTGGATTCATACCCGCAGTAACATATTTAATCCCTTCTCCTACAATAGCTTGAGCTAAAATACTTGCTGTTGTTGTTCCATCGCCAGCATTATCATTTGTTTTGCTTGCAACTTCTTTGACCATTTGGGCTCCCATATTTTCAAATTTATCTTCCAACTCAATTTCTTTTGCAACAGTAACACCATCTTTTGTAGTTCTTGGAGCACCGTATGATTTATCGATTACAACATTTCTACCCTTGGGACCAAGAGTAGTTTTAACTGTATTTGCAAGAGTGTCTACACCTTTTAACATTTTTGATCTTGCTTCATTATTAAATTTTATAATTTTTGGCATTTATGTATCTCCTTTGAATAATTTATTTACTTTTTTGAAACTCCCATAATATCAGCTTCTTTCATTATGCTATATTCTTTACCATCTATTTTTACTTCTGTACCAGACCATTTTCCAAATAGAACTCGATCTCCAATTTTAACATCCATTTTTATAATTTTTCCATCTTCGGTTTTTGCTCCTGGACCAACAGCTACCACTTCACCTTCCTGCGGTTTTTCTTTAGCAGTGTCAGGGATAATTATACCACCCTTAGTTTTTTCTTCACTATCAAGCACCTTAATTAACACCCTATCGTGTAATGGTCTAAATTTCATGAAAACTCCTTTAATTTATAATATGGTGAAATATGGTATGTATTTAGAATTTTGCAAGAGTATGATAATAAAAAATTTACCTAAAAAAGCTTGAATTTCCTATGAAAATTAAAAAATTAGAGCATCTTTCTGAAATTTTTCAAGATTATGATGCTTTTATAATTGATTTGTGGGGGGTTATGCATAATGGGGTTCAATTAAATGACTCAGCAATTAACGCAGTAAAAGAGCTCGAAGAAAGTGGAAAAAAAATTGTTTTTCTTTCTAACGCTCCTCGTCCATCTTTAAAAGTTGTGCAATTTTTAAAAAAAATGAAAATGGATGAAAAATTACTTAAAAACGTTTTAACTTCGGGAGAGGCTGCAATGAATTCGTTGAAGAAAAATAAATTTGGAAAAAAATTTTATCATCTTGGTCCTGAAAGAGATGATTCATTATTTTCAGATATAAAAATGAATAAAACTACAATTGAAAAATGTGATTTTATTCTTTGCACAGGACTATTTGACGATGAAGATGAAAATTTAAAATATTATGAAAATTTATTAAAAAAATTTAAAGATAAAAAACTAGTTTGTACTAATCCTGACTTAATTGTTTATAGAGGAGGTAAGCAAGAATACTGCGCAGGTAAAATAGCTGAAATTTTTGAAAATTTAGGCGGAAACGTAGTTTATTTCGGCAAACCTCATAAAGAAATATATCTTTCTTGTTTAAAAACAGGTCAAAGAACTTTAGTCATAGGAGATAATCTTAAAACTGATATCAAAGGTGCTAACAATATGAATTTAGACTCGGTATTTATAACAAACGGCGTACATCAATCTAAAATAAATAATATTGAGTCCTTGGACAAACTACTTTTAGAACATAATGTTTCAGCTAAATATTTTCAAAAGGAACTTACTTGGTAAATGAAAATTTATAAAAATTTTAATATTTCAAAAAAGTTTAAAAATTCCGCAATTGCAATAGGTAACTTTGATGGTTTTCATTTAGGACATCAAAAAGTAATAAATAAGGGAAAATATATTGCAAAGAAAAATAAACTTAAATTTGGTTTGTTAGTTTTTCACCCTTTGCCAGTGATGTTTTTTAGTAAAAAGCTAAAAAATTATAGGATAGATTCTTTAAAGCAAAAAATTGAGTCTTCAAAGAAATTTGGAGTCGATTTTCTAATTATAAAAAAATTTGATAAAAATTTTTCAAAAATAAGTGCAGAAAATTTTATCGAAGCAGTTTTATATAGAAAATTAATGGTTAAATTAATTTTTATAAGTAAAAATTTTAAATTTGGAAAAAATAGAACAGGAGATATAAAGTTACTCAAAAAAAAACAAAATTATTTAAATTATAAAACTAAAACTATTGCTCCTTTAAATAAAAAGAATAAAATAATTTCATCTACATTAATTAGAAAAAATATTAAAAAAGGGAGAATTGATTTTGCAAACAAGATGCTCGGTAGGTATTGGACAATTGAAGGTAAGGTTAAAAGAGGAGAGAAAAGAGGAAGAAGAATTGGTTTTCCTACTTGCAATTTAGATTTAGGAAATTACATTATTCCAAAAATCGGCGTTTATTCCTCAATAGTTAATGTGAACAATAAGTTTAAAAAAAAAGCTATTGTAAATATAGGTTATAAGCCAACTTTTGGAAAAAATAAACTTTTATTAGAGGCTCATATTTTTGGTTTGAAAAAAAATTTATATGATAAAAGTATAAAAATAATGTTAACTAGATTTATTAGAAAAGAAAAAAAATTTAAAAACATAATTCAATTAAAAAAACAGATTAAAAAAGACATTAGAGATGTAAAAAAAGTAAATGGCTGAAAATAATTTAAATCTTCCAAAAACTGCTTTCTCTATGAAAGCAAATTTACCATCCAAAGAACCACAAATACTAGAGTCCTGGGACAAAAATAAACTTTATGAAAAATTAAGAAAAAAATCAGCAGGAAAAAAGAAGTTCGTTCTTCACGACGGACCACCTTATGCAAATGGTCATATTCATATGGGCACAGCACTAAATAAAATACTTAAAGATATCGTAACAAAATTTCATCAGATGAGTGATCAGGACTCGATATATGTTCCAGGCTGGGACTGTCACGGACTACCAATAGAATGGAAGATTGAGGAAGAGTATAAAAAAAAAGAAAAAAAACAAAGATGAAGTTCCAACTAAAGAGTTTAGAAAGGAATGCAGAGAATTTGCAGAGAAATGGATTGGAATTCATAAAAAGGAATTTAAAAGATTAGGTGTAATAGGGGACTGGGAAAATTACTATTCTACTATGAGTTTTGATGCAGAAGCCCAAATCGTTAGAGAATTAGGAAAGTTTCTTTTAGAGGGAAGTCTTTATAGAGGATTTAAACCTGTTTTGTGGTCAACTGTGGAAAAAACTGCACTAGCTGATGCTGAAGTAGAATATAAAGATCATAAGTCGAATACAATATATTCAACTTTTCAGGTAAATAAAACGGACAAAGATTTTTTACAGAATACATCAATCGTAATATGGACAACTACTCCTTGGACCATACCTGCAAATAAAGCATTAGCATACAATAAAGATATTAATTACTCAGTCCTAGAACTTGATGACAAGAAAATTGTTGTAGCGGAAAAACTAATTAATTCTGTAATAAAAGACTGTGGATTA
Source organism: uncultured Pelagibacteraceae bacterium (assembly GCA_902587295.1). Classification (GTDB taxonomy): domain Bacteria; phylum Pseudomonadota; class Alphaproteobacteria; order Pelagibacterales; family Pelagibacteraceae; genus Anoxypelagibacter. The sequence goes on from CACIKS010000005.1 coordinate 6,347, forward strand.
AGTAAATTTAAAATTATTAAATCTTTTAAAGGTGAAGTATTTAAAAATACTATTTGCTCGCATCCCTTTAAAAATTTGGGATATAATTTTGAAGTTCCAATGTTGGAAGCAAATTTTGTAACCTTAGAACAAGGTACTGGAATAGTTCATTGTGCACCTAGTCATGGTCCTGATGATTTTAATTTGTGCTTAAAAAATGGTATGAAAGCTATCGAAACCGTTAACAATGATGGAAAGTATACAAAAAATATAGCTGTGTTTGAGGGTATACACGTTTTTAAGGCTGATGAAGTTATTATTAAAAATTTGCAAGAACAAAAAAATCTTTTAGGAAGCGGGACATTGGTACATAGCTACCCACATTCATGGAGATCCAAAGCCCCCCTTGTGCACAGAGCTACTCCTCAATGGTTTATTTCAATGGAGAGTCACAAGCTTAGAAAAAAAGCTTTAGAATCTATTGATAATACAATTTTCTACCCTGAAAAGGGAAAAGAACGAATCAGAGCAATGATTGAAAGTCGACCTGACTGGTGCATTTCAAGACAAAGGTCCTGGGGGGTTCCGTTACCTATTTTTGTAAACAAAAAAACAAATGAACCTCTTAAGGACCCTGAGGTAGTAGAAAATATTGCTAAAATTTATGAGAAAGAAGGATCAGACTGTTGGTTTTATGATGATCCACAAAGATTTTTGGGAAAAAAATATAAAAAAGAGGATTATATTAAATCAACAGACATAGTGGAAGTTTGGTTTGACAGCGGTTCAACACATTCTTTTGTTTTGGAAAAAAGAAAAGATTTAAAATGGCCAGCATCAATGTATTTAGAAGGATCTGACCAGCATAGAGGATGGTTTCATTCATCGCTTCTGGAGTCTTGCGGAACAAGAGGCCGTGCACCATTTGAAAGTATTTTATCACACGGGTTTGTAGTAGATGGAAAAGGTATGAAAATGTCAAAATCTTCAGGAAATATAATTTCCCCAGATGAAATTTTAAAAAAATATGGAGCTGATATTCTAAGATTATGGGTAGCTTCTTCTGATTATGCCGAAGATTTAAGAATTGATCTTTCAATATTAGATCAACACGCAGAATCTTACAGAAAAATAAGAAACACCTTCAGATTTATATTAGGTAATTTGAGGGATGAATATAAATCAAAAGATTTCAAAAAAATTAATTATAAAGAACTACCTGAACTTGAGCAATTAATTTTACATAAACTATATCTTTTAAATAATGAAATCAAAAATAATTTAAAAAAATATAATTTTCACAAACTTCAAAAACATCTTTTAAATTTTTGTTCTTTAGATCTTTCCTCTTTCTATTTTGACATAAGAAAGGATATTTTGTACTGCGATGATTTAAATTCAAAAAAAAGAAAATTTTGTGTAGATTTATTAAATATAATATTAGAGTGTTTAATAAAATGGTATGCTCCAGTTCTTTCGTTTACAACAGAAGAAATTAACGAATTAGCTCAAAAAAATAAAAAAACAAGTATTCACGAGGAAAATTTTCCTGAAATTCCTAAATCTTGGGAAAACAAAAAACTATTTGAAAAATGGGAAAAACTTTTAAAAGTTAGACAGCAAGTTAATGTTGCTATCGAAGAAAAAAGATCTGAAAAAATAATTGGATCTAGTCTAGAGGCCGATGTAGAGATCGAATTACCAAAAACTGAATTTGATCTTTTAAAAGGAATAGATGCTCAAGAACTATTCATTATATCTAATGTTGTTCAGAATTTATCTAAAAAAAATGAAATATTGGTAAGTGTTAAAAAAGCAAAAGGCACAAAATGCTCTAGATGTTGGAAGATTGTCCAAGAAGTTAAAGATGGAAAATGTTCACGATGTTTGAAAATAAAATAAATTTAAAAAAAATTGATATCTATAGCCTTGTATTGGTGATTATAGGTTTTGCAGCAGACAGATTTTCAAAAGAATACATTATTAATCTTATACAGACCCAAGATCGAGAGGTGTTTGTAAATGATTATTTGAACTTAACTTTAAATTGGAATACTGGAATCGCATTTGGATTACTCAGTTTAGATACTAATTTTTTGTATCATTCAATATCTGCCTTAATTTTGTTAATAATTGCATATCTAGTGTATTTAATGGTTACATCAGATAATATATCAAAAATCTTTATTTCACTCATCATTGGTGGAGCGTTAGGTAATCTTTATGATAGAATTACCTATTATGCAGTACCAGATTTTATTGACTTCCATTTTGAAAATTTTCACTGGTTTACGTTTAATGTTGCTGATGTATTAATAACTATTGGTATTTTCGGCATTATATTTAAAGAATTTATAATAAGGAAATAATTTACTAATGATAAATCTAACAAAATTTTTTATTTTATTTTTATTAGTTTGCTTAATACAAGGATGCGGCGATTTTAGAAAAATTATGACAGGTCAAAAAATTGAAAGCACAGACGAATTTTTAGTGAAAAAAAAAGACCCCTTAATTCTTCCACCTAAATATGATGAACTACCTAAGCCTAACAGTAATTCAAATAATTCAAAAAATAGTTCAATACAATCAATTTTAAATTCTCAAAATACTACAGAAAATCCAAAAGCAAAATCTGATCTAGAGAGAATGATTTTAAAAGAATTAAAAAAATAAAAATTAAATGATGTCCCCTAAAAAGATTTTAGAAGATATAAAACAAAACAATAATCAATTATTCAGATCTTTTCTTCCATCATCAGACACCAACTTTAATGAATTTAAAAATTTTAAAAAATTTAAAACTGTTATTATTATTGGTATGGGCGGCTCTATACTTAGTTCTAAAGCTGTTTATTCATTTTTAAAACATAAAATAAAGAAAGATTTTGTTTTTATAGATAATCTTGATCAATCTTTTTTAGAAAAAGTTAAAAAGAAATATAACTTTTCAAAAACACTTTTTTTAATAATCTCTAAGTCCGGCAATACTACAGAAACAATTATAAATTCTTCTTATTTTAAAGCATATTTAAAAAAAAAAAATACTATAATTTTATCAGAGAACAAAAATAATATCTTACGAGAATTTGCTAGAAGAAAAAAGTTAAAATTCATAAAACATAATCCTAATATTGGAGGGAGATTTTCTGTTTTTTCAAATGTAGGAATGTTACCTGCGTATCTTATGGGTTTAAAAATAAAAAAATTCAAGAAAGAAACAGTAAAGTTTTTAAAAAACAACAAAATGCTCAACAATTCCTTAAAACAATTTAAAAAATTAAATTTTAAAAAAAACAAAATTTTAATTCTTTTCAATTACGTTCCTGAATTAAATGATTTTTTGTCTTGGTGTCAGCAACTTATGGCAGAAAGCTTGGGAAAAAATGGAAAGGGTTTTTTACCAGTGATCTCTAATGCGCCAAAAGACCATCATAGTTTACTTCAATTATATTTGGACGGCCCGAAAGATAAAGTTTTTTATATTTTTTACTCTAAAGCGGATAAAAATTTAAAATTAAATTACAACTTTTTCGGAAATAAACTAAATTATTTAAATAACAAAAAATATAATACAATTAAATTATCGCAAAAAAAAGCATTTGCTGAAGTTTTAAAAAAAAATAAAATCACATTCAGGGAAATATCAATTAAAAAATTTGATGAAAGTACATTAGGAAAGCTTTTTTTTCTATTCATTTTTGAAACAATAGCTCTTGCAAAAATAATGAAAGTAAATCCTTTTGATCAGCCATCAGTTGAAAAAGTTAAAATTATCACAAAAAAAATTTTATCTTAAAAACAATTTACAAAAAAAAATTTCTGAACGTCCGTAAATTCTATTTTCGATAATTTTAAAAAATTTTTTAAAATCTTCCTTAGAATTTTTTTCTCTATGAAGTAAAATAATATGATCTTTGCTTAAACAGTTTAGTTTTTTTAACAATTTTATTGCATCAATATAACCTTTATCTTTATATGGTGGATCAAAAAAAGCTAAATCAATATTTTCAACAAAATTATAATTTTTCAAAAATTTTAAAACATCAGTTTTTATTATTGTTGCTTGATTTTTCAATGTTAAAATATCTATATTTTTTTCTAAATTACTTAATGCATTTAAATTTTTTTCTACGAAAATCACGTGAGATGCTTTTCTGGATAAGCATTCAAGACCAAATGATCCAGTCCCGGCATAAAAGTCTATAATTTTTGAATTTTCGATTTTAAAATTGATTTTACTAGAGTGTTTTAAAATATTAAAAATACTTTCTCTTACACTGTCTTTTAAAGGCCTTGTCTCAGTATTTTTATGAAAATTAATTTTTTTATTTTTAAATTTACCACTAATTATTCTCATCGTCTTTTATTACTTTCCACCCTATGTCTTTTCTAAAAAAACCATCTTTCCAATTTATTTTTTCCAAAATTTCAAGAGAATTTTCCCTTGCACTTGATAATTTTTCATCAGCACAAGTAATATTTAAAACTCTACCACCTTTCGAAAAAGTTTTTTCATTTTTTTTATATGTACCCGCGTGAAAAATTTGTTTTTTTTTGTTTAATAAAATTTTGTTCAAGTTTTTTATTTCACTATCTTTAATATATTTTTCGGGATATCCTTTTGCACATAAAACAATCGTAATACAATTATCGTTTTTCCACTCTATTTTTAAATTCTGCATTGAATTTTTTGTTGCTAAATCAACAATCTCAACTAAATCTGTTTTTAATCTCATCATCAAAACTTGACATTCCGGATCACCCATTCTGATGTTATATTCAATTAAATAAGGTTCTCCATCATTAATCATCAAACCAGCATATAAAAAACCAGTATAAGGGTTTCCTAAATTTTTCATTGAAATTAATGTAGGTTCTATTATTTTTTTTCTAATTTTTTTATCAAGTTCTTTAGTAAGAAGTTTCGATGGCGAATATGCTCCCATACCACCAGTATTTGGTCCGGTGTCTCTCTCTCCGACTCTTTTATGATCTTGCGCAGATCCAAAAAAATGATAAGAATTTTCATCCACTATTACAAAATAGCTCAACTCTTCTCCTTTTAAAAATTTTTCAAGAACAACTTTTTTAGAGGACTCAAATTTTCCATCAAGAATTTCTATTATCTTTTTTTTTGCCTCCTCAATTGATTTACATATCGATACACCTTTGCCTGCCGCTAAACCATCAGCCTTAACAACTATTGGGATTCCAATTTGTTTAATAAAGTTTTCTGCTTCGTTGAAATTTTCGAACACACCATATTCAGCAGTAGGTATATTATTCTTTTTACACATTTCTTTCATAAATGATTTCGAACCTTCTAATTGAGAGGCTAATTGGTTTGGTCCAAAGACTTTAATAGACCTTTTTTTAAGATAATTAACAATTCCATCTACTAAGGGCTGTTCAGGGCCAACTAAAACTATATCAATTTCTTTTCTTTTAATTATTTTATAAACTGCCTCAAAATCAGAAATATTTTCATCAATATTTTCAGCTATTTTTTCTGTTCCAGCATTTCCGGGTATACAAATTAGTCTTCCAATCCTTTTCGATTGACTTAATTTATAACAAATCGCATGTTCTCGACCACCACTTCCTATAACTGCAAAATTCATATATTGTAGATTTCTCAAGATTTAAACTAACATGAACAGAATTAAAGCAAAACTTAAATATAAACAAAATGGTTTTGATATTGTTGAAAAGGGTGACTATGTAGTGTGTGCTGTTTCTGGTAAGAATATTCTTCTTAATGATTTAATGTATTGGAATGTAGAATTGCAAGAAGCATATTTTTCACCTCTTGAAGCAAAAATTAGATTTGAACAAATAAAAAATAATAAGTAATTACTTCCATCTATTATGTGTCCATATCCATTGCGTTGGATTTTTTAATAGCATTTTTTCTATAACTTTATTAATTTGAATAGTTATTTTTTTTTTATCTTCATCTAAATTTTTGGTTTTATTCACTTCAATTGGTTGTGATACTTCCATAAAAAAAGTATTATCTTGTCTTCTTTCCAAGTAAATTGGAACAATATTTAGATTAAATTTTAAAGCTAATTGAGCAGGTATAGTAGTTGTATGAGCAGGGATATTAAAGAACGGATATCTTTCTGACTCCCCCACTCGTTGATCAACCATAAGCGCTATACTATTGTTTTGTTTTACGAAATTAACAATTTCTCTTGTCCCCCCCAATCCTTTCTTTATTTGATTTTTACAAATATATTTTTTTCTGAGGTAAACCATAAAGGGATTCAAAAATATGTTATTTAAAGGTCTATAAATTGCTGCTAAATCTATACCTCTTTTTTCAAGTTCCATAGCCATCAATTCGTAGTTTGCAAAGTGTCCAGAGACAAATATTACTGGTTTATTTTTTTTTAAGATTTCATCAAGTATATTTTCGCCAGAAATTTTAATGTGATTATCTGAGAACTTGTCTAAACGAAATTTATTTAAATAAATATACTCGGCAAACACAAATCCATAGTTTTTCCACATTAATTCAATTATATTTTCAATTTCTTTTGTTGAAGGATTTTTGAATACTTTTAAGATATTATTTTCTACAGTTTTTTTCTTTTTAAATAAAAAACCTAATCTATTTAATAAAAAAGAAGAAATTTTTCTCGCATAATTTATGCCTACAATTCTAAATAGTAAAAATAAAATATAAATTAAAATAGCTTCAAAAAAATATTTAATTATTTTCATTCAAAATTTTTTTCAATGTTTTAACAAAATTAAATTCATCATCTATTTTTGTCTCTAAGTATATTACACCAAACCTTCTTCGATTGAACGGGCTTATTCTTAAGAAATCCTTCTCTGTAGTTATCAATTTTGCATTGTATTTTTTTTCTAAATCCGTCAGTTTTTCAAAATCTTTCTCTGAATAACTATAATGATCTGGAAAACTAATTTCTTTTACTACGTTTAATCTATTTAATTTTAATAAGTCAAAAAAGTTCTCTGGATTTCCTATGCCAGCAAAAGCAATAAGTTTTTTATTTTTAAATTCATTTAAATTTTTGGGAATATAATTAAAATAAAAAAACTTTAATTTTTCATTATATTTTTTTAATTTTTGCTCAAACTGAAAATTTTTTCTACCATTTATTAAAATTATATGACAATCTTTTAAAGACGAAATATCTTCCCTTAGTGGTCCAGAAGGTAAAATTTGACCATTACCAATTTGTTGACGATCATTGAAACAAATAATATTTAAATTTTTTTTTATAGTTAAGTCTTGAAATCCATCATCCAAAATTAAAAGATTGAATTTTTTATCAATAGCTTTTTCTATTGATAAATATCTATCTTTATCCGATATAACTTTACAATATTTTTTCAACATTTCATTCTCATCTATTTGATTTTTATATTTTTTTTTAATTACAACTGGTTTCATATCATCCTTAAAAATATTAAATATTTTAATTGAAATGGGTGTTTTACCTGTTCCGCCTAAATAGATGTTACCAACACATATAATAGGTTTAGAAAAAGATTTTTTTTTAATAAAAGATTTTCTTACTCTAAAAACAATTTGATAAAGTAAAGATATCGGCCAAAGTATAATCGAAGGCAAAGTCAAATATTCTTTGTCCCAGAATTGAGGTTTTTTTAATTTCATTTAATAAATTTATTATACTCTTGAATTACTTGGTTAAAAATTTTCATACCATAGTTATTTAAATCATTAATACTTTCTGGGTCTTTTTTATAATTTGAATTAAAATTTTTTTCCAATTTTTCAGCTAATATTTCAGGACTATTTACCATTTCAGAGAATTTTTTCTTGTTTAAATAATCATAAATCTCTTTAAAGTTATAAACGTATGGTCCGTGATAAATGAAACAACCCATTTTTGCAGCTTCTATTGGATTTTGCCCGCCTACTTTTTTTAATTTTTCAATTAATGACTTTCCAATAAATATATGTTTTATTTTTGCTAAATATTTTGAAACAGAACCATAATAATTCACCAGAATAACTTCAGCAGATTTATCTATGCTGTCTCTTTCGTTTTTAATTTGAACTTGTAGTCCCATTTTTTTTAGATTTCGATAAATTTTATTAATTCTGTGAATATGTCTAGGCAGTATAATAGTTATAGTATTTTTATTATTTTTTTTTAATATTTTATGAACATCAGCACAAAAAATTTCTTCATTATGATGTGTGCTTAAAGCACACCATATTTCTTTATTGTCAAAAAAATTAAATTTTTCACTAGCAAATTCATTTGAATTATTGATCGAAGAACAAAATTTTATATTTCCAAAGTATTTTATATTCTTAGCTCCTAAGTCCTCCAAATATCTTGAAGTTTCATTACTTGATGAAAAGCATATAGAAAATGTTTCAAATAATTGTTTCGCAAAATTATTTAAAATTTTCCACCTTTTAAAACTTTTTTCTGTAATTCTAGCGTTTAAAAGGATAAAAGGAATTCCATTTTTTTTTATTTTAAAAATAAAATTAGGCCAAATTTCAGAGTCCACAAAGGAGGCGATATTTGGTTTCCAATTATTCAAAAAACTTTGAGTTAAAAAAATCGAGTCGTAGGGTAAAAATTGATGAAAAATTTTTTTATTTTCTTTAAATTTTTTTTTAAGTTGTCTATATGAACTTAAAGTAGTTGTAGTGATCAAAAAATTACAATTTTTTTCTTCTTTCAAAAAAAAATTTATAATAGGGAGAATACTGTTTAATTCTCCGATACTGGCAGCGTGAAACCAAAATAAAAAACCATCAGGTCTTCTTATTTTATTTGGTAAAATTTTTTCTTTAAACTTTGATTTGTCTTCTTTATCAAAAAAAATTCTTAAAATTATCAGAACAACAAATGGTATATAAAAAATTTCAACCATTAGTCTGTACAAAAACTTTACCATATTTTAAATAACTTGCTTATTATATAGGTTTTTATATTCTTTTGAATTTTCTAAAAGCTCAGTATGCTTGCCTGATCCAACAATATTTCCATCTTTCATAACTATAATATTATCAGCTTTCTTTATTGTAGATAATCTATGTGCAATTACCAAAGTTGTTTTATTTTTTGTTAGATTAAATATTGCGTTCTGAACTTTCGACTCCGAATCAGCATCCAAAGAAGATGTTGCTTCGTCTAACAAAATAATTGGAGCATTTTTAAGTATTGCTCTTGCGATCGACAATCTTTGTTTTTGTCCGCCAGAAAGTCTTGTGCCGTTTTCACCAATAACTGTATTATATTTCTCTGGTAATTCATTTATAAAATCTCTTGCTGCTGCTAATTCACAAGCATTTTTAATATCATCTTCAGTAGCATCGACTTTTGCATACTTAATATTATTTTTAACACTATCATCGAAAAGTATTACGTCTTGACTTACTAAAGAAATTTTATTTCTAAGCGAATAAAGCGAAATTTCATCTGTTTTTTGATCGTCAATAAATATTTCACCACTTTGTTGTTGATAAAATCTAGGAATAAGATTCATTATAGTGCTTTTCCCAGCTCCACTGTGACCAACTAGTGCAGTAATTTTTCCACCTTCAACATTTAAATTTATATTTTTTATGGCGCTATCTTTTCCAGTTTTGTATTGAAAAGATATATTTTTAAATTTTATATTACCATTTTTTATTTTAAGACTTGGAAATTTTTCTTCATTTTTAATTTGTATCTTTTCATCTATCATTCCAAAAATTCTCTCTGCAGCAGCAGTTCCTTGATAAACTAGCATATTCATTGTCGCTAAGGATCTGATTGGTTGATAAGCAAGCATCATTGCTGCTAAAAAAGAAAAAAAATTATTTATTCCTATTTCACCCCTATGAATTAAAGCTCCAGCAAAATATATAAACCCAGCAATCATAAAACCAGTTAATATTTCCATTATAGGAGTTGCTCTAATTAAAATTTTATGAAGTTTAATTTGTTTATCCGTAACATCTTTTATAGACTCTTTAGACCTCTCTTTCTCAGCATCCTCTCTTTGGTATATTTTAATAATTTTAGATGCTTTTAAAATTTCAGATAAAAAAGTTGAAAAATCACCAATAGATTGGGCACCAGCAGTTGTTGCCTTGCCCATTCTTTTTCCCAAGGATTTTGCAAAAAAAGCGGCCAAAGGCATCATAAGTATTGAAAATAATGCTAATTTCCAATTTTGATAAAACATCAAAGCTACCAAAGTTACTAACGTAAAAGTATCCTTCATTATATTTAAAACACCTGTGCTAACTAAAGCCTGAATTTGTCCTACATCATATAAAAAACTAGAGATGTATCTTCCAGAATGTTTAGACTCTAAACTTTGGGTGTCCGAAATTAATATGTGTTGGGCCATTTGATTTTGTATTTCTTGAATAATTCTAGCACCAACAACTATCATAGTTGACCTTGCAAAATATAAGGAAGCACCTTTTGCAGCGAAAACAAAAACTATTAGGAAAGGAATAATAATTGCATAAGTTTTATTTCCATCGATGAAAATTCTTTTAATTGCAGGATCTAGTAACCAAGCAGTAGCTGATGTACTAGCCGCGACTACTAAAGAAAGAACCAAAGCTAATAATATTTGTTTTAATCGCTTTTGAACATAATTTTTATATAATCTTTTAATATAAAATGAGATTTTATTAATTTTCATTTTTTTAAATAGTTAAAAAATAAATAGCTAGAAAAACTGTTAATCCAGATATGTTATTAATTTTAAATGCCTTCAAACACGAGGCAGGGTCTTTGGTATTATAAATTTTTATTTGGTAAAATAATGTAAACATAAATAATAAAAAAAATATAAAATAATAATCTATTTTTAAGTTTATTATCACAAGGAAAATCAGAAAAGAACTTATGGAATAACAAATACCTAAAAATAAATTAAGGTTATTCCTAAACTTTATTGATGTAGATTTTACCCCAATCAATTCATCATCCGATCTATCTTGCAATCCATAAATCGTGTCATAACCTAGTGTCCAAAATATGGCTCCACAATAAAGAAGAATTGGAAAATATGAGATTTCATTTGTTATAGACGTCCAAGCCATAATTATCCCCCAATTAAAAGTAAAGCCCAGAAATAATTGTGGCCAATAAGTAAATCTTTTCATAAAAGGATAGCTAAAAGCAAAAATCATTGAAAAAATTCCTAAATATATAGTTAAGAGATTGAATTGTATTAAAACAACAAAAGCTAATGAGCATAATATTAAAACATAAGTCCAGGCTAATTTTTTACTGAGAGATCCAGATGCAATTGGCCTTCTTTTAGTTCTTAAAACCTTTTTATCTATATTTTCGTCTACTATATCATTCACTATACATCCAGCACTTCTCATTAAAACAGATCCAAAAAAGAAAAGTATAAGGTGTTGAAGAAAAACATTTATATTCTGATTAAAATAGTAAGCTAGTGATAAACCCCACGTGCAAGGCCAAAATAGCAATAAAAAACCAATAGGCTTATTTAATCTTGTAACATTTATGAAATTTTGAAAGTGTAAGGACATTATTAGTTCTTGTAAATATCAAACACTAAATACATAATCAATCAATTCAATATGAACATAGATTACACAGTTACAGCATTAATGTTTCCTGCTATTCCGCTTATTATGACAGTCTATAGTAACAGATTTCATACACTGAGTGCATTGATAAGAAAGCTTCATGACGAATATGTTTTTGAAAAACATATTCCACCTGAATGGGAAAAACAACTTATTAACTTAAGCCACAGAATAAATTATTTAAAATATGCAATTGGTTCAGCAAGCTTAGGATTCTTATTTAATATGGTTACTGTATTGTGTTTGTATTTAGATACAATTCTTACTGCCAGACTAATTTTTGCTGGTTGCTGTATATCTATGATTATTTCTATACTTTTGTTTTTGTTAGAAATTTTTCTATCAACAAATGCGTTAAAATTACATTTGTCAGATATGAAAATAAATGAGAAATAACGTATATGAAAATTAATGCAATAAGAGCTTTTATAATAGCATCTATAGTGATCATTTTATTGTATGCACTTGGCTTATTTTTACCTATAATATTAGTTTCAAATTAATTATGTTTAGTAAACCGATTATTTTAATAATTGTATTAATTCTTTTATTAGTATTTTATCTTGTCATTAGATTAGGAGCCGGAAAAAAAAAAGAAATAGATGATTCTCAAAGACTAACCAAATATCTTTTTGGCGTAAGGATACTAATACTTATTTTGGCAGTTGTTGGTTTAATTCTTTGGTTTTTGCTTTAAATTTTTAGAATAGACTAACTTTCCAAATTCTAGCTTTTCCTTATAAGACTTTTCGAAAGTTTTAATTTGAGAGTCACTCATTCTACTTAAAAGAACATTTAAATTTTCTTTCTTCCACTTATTTTGTGTATCTGGATTTTTCCAGATTTTTTTTTCTTCATTGGTTCTTGCACAACCAAAACAATAACCAGTATTTGGATCATTTTTACAAATACTAATACATGGGCTTATTATTTTTTCATTATTCATTTGGTATCAACAAAGCTGGACCAATAATCTTTCTTGCCTCAAGGTCCTCGTGCGCCTTTCTTGCATCTGATAAGTCATATTCCTTAAAAATTTTTACTTTTATTTTTCCAAATTTAATTTGTTTAAAAAGTAAATCTGCTCCCTCTATAAGCTGGTTTCTCTCAGCAGCATAATTTGCAAGACCAGGTCTTGTAAAATAAAGGCTTTTCGCGGCTATATATTTTTTAACATCTATTGGTTTTAATGCTCCTGAAGAATTTCCAAAAGAAACCATCATACCCATAGGTTTTAAACAATTAATAGATTTTTCAAAAGTCTCCTGTCCAACGCCATCATAAACAACATTGATACCTTTATTCTCTGTTATCTCTAAAACTTTCTTATCAAAACTTTCTTTGTTATAATTTATAACAAAATCGCAACCATTTTCCTTAGCAATATTAATTTTACTATCTGATCCCACAGTACCAATAACCTTACAACCAACACTTTTAGCCCATTGACAAAAAATTTGACCAACACCTCCAGCTGCCGCATGAAATAAAATTGTTTCAGAGGCGCTTACTTTATAGGTCTTCATCAAAAGGTAATGAGCTGTTAAACCTTTAGTCATTATGCTCGCACCAATCTTATGAGTTATCCCCTCTGGTAGTTTCACCGCAATCTTTTCAGGTATAATTCTTTCAGTAGAATATGAACCTAAAGGAGTAGATGCATAAACAATGTTATCTCCTTTATTAAAATTTTTAACTTCTGACCCAATTTCTTCCACAACACCAGCTCCTTCCATTCCCAAACCAGAGGGGAGTTTAATTGGGTAAAGGCCAGATCGGTGATATGTATCAATAAAATTTAAACCAACAGCTAAATTTTTAATTCTGATGTCGTTTGGTCCAAGAGAATTAATTTCTGTATTTTTAAATTCTAAAACTTCTGGACCACCGTGATTATTAATTACAATTGATTTTGGCATTAATATTTTGCAAAGGTTCCATTTTTATAATCCTCAATAGCTTGTATTACTTCTTCTTTCGTATTCATAACGAATGGTCCCCCTCTTGCTATTGGTTCCCCAATAGGTTTTCCAGCAATAAATAGAAACTCACTTTTCTTATTGGCAATAACATCCAGATAATTACCTTTATTTAATAGTATTAAATTTGAATTTTCTGTTTTTTTATGTTTTTTAGTACCAACTTTTATCTCACCATTTAAAAGGTAAATAAAAGCATTATGTTTATCAGAGATATTAATTTTAAATTTTTTATCTTTATTTAAAATTATATGCAAATAAATTGGATCAATGTTGTGGTGTTTTTCGGCACCTTCGTAATTTTCAAATTTACCTGCAATTACTTTCACAATTTTTTCATGATCTCTGTAAGTCGCAACCTCATTACTTTTAATATAGTGATATTCTGGTTTATTCATTTTTAATTTGGCAGGCATATTTATCCAAAGCTGAAAACCAAGTAATTTTCCATCTGACATAGCTGGCATTTCAGAATGGATAATTCCTCTTCCAGTTTTCATCCATTGTATATCTCCTGGACTCATTTTACCCTTTGAACCAATGCTATCTTGATGTTCAAATTGACCTTTAAGCATATAAGTGACAGTTTCAATTCCCCTATGCGGATGCGCTGGGAAACCTGCAACATAATCATCTTTGCTTTCAGACCCAAACTCATCTAACATTAAAAAAGGGTCAATATAGTCTGCCTCAGGCGTCCCAATACTTCTCTTTAGTTTTACGCCAGCACCATCAGATGTTTCTATTGCTTTAATAATTTTTTTAATTTCTATCAAAGACATTTAAATAGACTATCACAAAATAATATTTAAAATAGTTCTTTTTGATCGCATGAATTCAAAAGTAAGATTACATTTTTCCAATAAATTAGCATCTGGAATGGTATTAAAACTTTCAGAAAGTCAATCACATTATTTAAAAAATGTTGTGAGATTAAAAAATGGTGACAAAATTTCTCTATTTAATTCAGCAGATGGTGAATGGAATGCAAAAATTCTTAATCAAAGAAATGATTTTACAGAAATTAAAGTTGAAAAATTATATAGAAAACAAAAACAAGAGAATAATCTATGGTTAGCATTCTCGCCAATTAAAAAAATTGCACAAGATTTAATTTTACAAAAAGCCACAGAACTAGGAATACAAAAATTTATCCCACTTATTTGTGAAAGAAGTATAGTAAGAGAAATTAATATTATTAGAGCAAAAAAAATTATAATTGAAGCAAGCGAACAATCTAACAGAATTTCGGTACCTGAATTCTCTAAAATTCAAGATTTAAAAAGTTTTATTCATACATTCCCAGAAAATGGTAGAATTATTTTTTGTGATATAAACAGCTCTTCCAATAATTTAAAAAATATTTTATCAAAAAAGAATCCAACCTGTATATTAATTGGGCCAGAAGGAGATTTTTCTGAAAAAGAGAGACAATTATTGGTTGATAACAAAAAAACCTTATCGTTCTCATTAGCGGATAATATTTTAAGGTCTGAGACAGCTGCGATCGCAGCTATTACAATTTTAAGTTATCATTTAAACCAAAGGTAATTTTTCCTTTAAATTTAGGCAGTATTTAGCCTTGCAAAAATGTCGCAAAAACTTATTAAGAATGCATAAAGTGATTATATATAGTAAGTAAATATAGTTGTTATGAGTACATCTTATGCATTACTGTTAGGCCTGGTCATCTTTTTGATCTTATTCATTTATTTTGTATTCTTCTCAGTTTCTTTGAGGTTAGAGAAAAATGAAAATAAAGCTGAGATTGGGGTAAAAAGAAAATCTGTTCCATTTAGATGGAAAGATTTGGTTGACCCAAAAAATAAGAAAATGGGTTTTATTGATCTTGGAAATCACATACTTATAGCAGGAATAATTTTGATAGGAATTTTTATTATAACAAACGCATAAAATGATAGTCGCACTAAGTATATTTTTAATTACAGTTGGATCAATAGCATTTCATTTTTGGTCTCCTTGGTGGTGGACGGAAGTAGCATCAAACTGGGGAAATATGGATGATACAATAATTTTAACTTTTTGGATTACAGGTTTTGTTTTTGTAGCCATATGTTTTTTTGTTGCCTATTGTGTTTGGAAATTTAGTTATAATAAAGATAGAAGAGCAGAATATAAACCAGAAGACAAAAAATTAGAAAGCAGATTAACCTGGGCAACAGCTATCGGGGTTGCAGCTTTATTAGCACCTGGACTAGTTGTGTGGAACCAATATGTAACCGTGCCTGAGAACGCCTACAAAGTCGAAGTTTTTGCATATCAGTGGGGTTGGAAATATAGACTTCCAGGTGATGACGGTATTCTTGGAAAAACAGATATTAAATATATAACCGATGAAAATCCATTCGGACTAATTATTGAAGACACAAACGGTAAGGATGACCTTTTAGTTGACGCACAAGAACTTCATCTTTTGATTGATCGTCCGGTAAAATTTGAATTAAGAACCATCGATGTTTTACACAATTTTTATGTACCCCAATTTAGAGGAAAGATGGATATGGTTCCGGGTATCGTAACATACTATTGGCTCACGCCGACAAGAACGGGTGATTTTGAGGTTTTGTGTGCGGAGTATTGTGGGTCGGGGCATTACGCTATGAGAGGTAGAGTAATAGTAGATGAAGAACAAGATTATAAAAAATGGGAAGCAAAACAAATAACTTTCGAAAAAATGTTAGCAAAAAATCAAAAAAAACGACAATTTGCAACTAGTAAAAAAGGATAAATAAACTATATAGGTAAATTAAAATATGTCAGATGAATACGAACATAAATTAGAAGCAAAATCAGACTACGCTACCGATGCGTCTTCAGTCCCTTCAACTGATATAGACTCAGTTCCAAAGGCAGAACTTCCAGATCAGGAGCTCTATCACTCTCATAGTTGGTGGACAACATATGTTTTTTCACAAGACGCAAAATATATTGGTATTCAGTATGCTCTAACAGCTGTAGGAACAGGTCTCTTAGGATTAGTTTTATCTTGGTTAATGAGAATTCAATTAGCTTTTCCTGGTTTAGGGTGGTTAGACCCAGCAGCATATTACCAGTTTGTGACAATGCACGGAATGATAATGGTTGTTTATCTACTAACCGCATTATTCTTAGGAGGTTTTGGAAATTTATTGATCCCTTTAATGTGTGGCGCCAGGGATATGGCTTTCCCATACGTAAATATGCTTAGTTATTGGGCATTCGTTGTTGCTGTTGTGGTTTTATTAGCAAGTTTTTTTGTTCCAGGAGGTCCCACAGGAGCTGGATGGACCCTCTATCCACCACAAGCTATTACTGCAGGAACACCCGGAAGTGATATGGGTATAATTTTAATGTTAATTTCATTAATACTTTTTGTTGCTGGTTTCACAATGGGAGGACTAAATTATATTATTACAGTTTTACAATTAAGAGCTCGAGGTATGACACTTATGAGATTACCTCTTACAATTTGGGGAATATTTACAGCAACTGTTCTTGCGATGTTTGCTTTTCCAGCTTTACTAGTAGGTTGTTTGATGATGACACTAGATAGTTTGCTCGGAACAAGTTTTTTTATGCCCGCGATGGTTTCTTTAGGTGAGACATTAACTCACGAGGGAGGAAGCCCAATTTTATTTCAACATTTATTTTGGTTTTTTGGTCATCCGGAAGTTTATATAGTAGCTCTACCTGCATTTGGTATAGTGTCTGACTTACTTTCAGTGCATTCTAGAAAAACAATTTTTGGATATAGAATGATGGTATGGGCAATAGTTGGAATTGGTGCTTTGAGCTTTTTTGTTTGGGCACACCATATGTATGTAAGTGGTATGAACCCTTGGTTTGGCTTCTTTTTTGCAACAACAACATTAATTATTGCAGTTCCTACAGCCATAAAGGTTTATAACTGGATTTTAACTCTTTGGAGAGGAAACATACAACTTTCGTTACCGATGTTATTTTCTTTGGGTTTTATTGTTACTTTTTTAAATGGAGGACTTACAGGATTATTCTTAGGCAATGTAACTGTTGATGTTCCTTTATCTGATACTTATTTTGTAGTTGCACATTTTCATATGGTTATGGGTATCGCACCTATACTTGTGATTTTTGGTGCAATTTATCATTGGTACCCTTTAATAACTGGAAGAATGATGAACGAGACACTCGGAAAAATCCATTTTTGGATCACATTCATAGGATCATATGCAATTTATTTTCCAATGCATTACCAAGGCTTTGTTGGTGTCCCGAGAAGATATTTTGAAATCTATGATAGTCCATATATCGATACTTCTACACTTCTTTTAAATAAGTTTATAACAATTGCAGTTCTAATTGTCGGTGCAGCACAATTATTATTTTTATACAACTTAATTACTAGTGCTCGGTTAGGAAAAAAATCAGAAAAGAATCCTTGGAAAGCAAATTCGCTGGAATGGCAAACACCTCAGATGCCACCTGAACATGGTAACTGGGGCAAAGAACTTCCTAAAGTTTATAGATGGCCTTACGATTTTAGCGTTCCTGGAGCTAAAGAAGATTATATTCCACAAAACCAACCTCCAAGTGAGATAATAGGAGCGAAAGTTGAGAAAACGTGACCAAAAAAAAAAGCATTTTTCAATTACTAACTGAAAAGCCCTGGGAAAAAGATCAAATACAGGCAGACAATGAGCACCAAGGTCAAACAGTCAATTTAAGCAAACAGAAGTTAGGTTTAAGAACATTAATGGCTGCCAGCACGGTTCTCTTCTCACTTTTTATAGTAGCATATTCTGATCGTATGCTTATCAGCGATTGGAAAAATATGCCTGAACCATGGTTGTTGTGGCTAAATACAGTTATTTTAGTAATAAGCAGCATTGTTTTCCATATGACTACGAAATATGCTGAAAACGATGTTTTTGATAAAACAAAAAATGGTTTATATTTTGTTGGTTTCCTTGCTTATTCTTTTCTAATTGGTCAACTTATAGTTTGGTATCAACTTATGAATACTGGATACTATGCTACCACTAATGTCGCTAACGCTTTCTTTTATTTATTTACAACAATTCATGGTCTTCACATAGTTGGAGGTATTTATTTTTGGGGCAAAACTACTTCCAAATTTATTAAAAGGTCTCATAAAAAAGAAGAAATAAATAATTTAATTGATACTTGTGCTGTATATTGGCACTTTTTATTAGCTGTATGGATTGTTCTTTTTGGATTAATGTTATCAAGTTAAGGAATTAAAAAAAATATGTCCGACTCGTCATTTGAAAATCTTCCTAAGGGCTGGAAAAGCGTTCCTAGCGATTTAGGGTCAGATCAAACAGCATTTAAAGGTGTTCAATGGGGTAAGGCAATGATGTGGATTTTCCTATTGAGTGATACATTTATTTTTAGTTGTTTTTTAATTTCCTATATGAAGGGCAGAGCATCAACCGTGGTTGATTGGCCGAACACAAGTGAGGTTTTCTCACTTGATTTTATGGGAGTACCTGTTCCATTACTTTTAATTGCAATAATGACTTTTGTGCTTATTACAAGTAGCGGAACTATGGCCTTAGCTGTGAAGTATGGGTATGAAAAAAATAAAAAAATGTGCGGTTGGTTTATTTTTGCAACAGCGATTGGCGGATTAACATTTGTAGGGATGCAAGCTTACGAGTGGTCGAAATTAATACATGAAGGAGTGAGACCTTGGTCAAACCCTTTTGGTGCGGGTCAATTTGGTTCATATTTTTTTATGATAACAGGTTTCCACGGAACACACGTATCTATAGGTGTAATATTTCTATTCATATTTGCCAGAAAAGTATTTAGGGGAGATTTTGATACTGGAAGGCGAGGTTTTTTCACCACAATGAAGTCTGACTACGTTTCTATCGAAATATTAGGGCTTTATTGGCACTTTGTGGATTTAGTTTGGGTTTTTATTTTTGCTTTCTTTTATCTCTGGTAAGATAATAATATGAACGAAAAAACTGAATTAGATAAAGATAAACAAAAATCATCAACTACACATAAGATAGGTATTTATCTGTGGATTTGGGGACTATTATTTGTTTTGAGTTTTTTTTCCTATATGGTTGACTGGTACCAGTTTCAAGGTTTGCTTCGATGGTCACTGATTTTATTTTTTATGTTTTTGAAAGCAGGTTTAATTATGGCTTTCTTTATGCATCTTTTTTGGGAACGTTATGCTTTAGTTAATATTTTACTATGGCCTATGACAGCAATAGCTTGTTTTGTAGGCTTAATGGTTGCAGAAGGAAAGTATACTGTTTTTACAAGACTAGTTTATTTTGTTCTAGGAGAATAACTCAAGGTAGGATCTAAATTGTTAAATACTCACACAAAAACTAGAGAATTTAAGTTTGACTTAGCTCATTATGTGAGGGCTTTATTTGAATTAATGAAACCAAGAGTAATGTCTCTTGCTATTTTTACTTGTATAGTTGGTTTTCTAATTGCTCCCTATAAAAGTGTTGATTACTGGTATGCGATATTATCTATCGCTGCAGTTGCTCTAGGCTCTGGGGCCGCAGGATCTTTGAATTGCTGGTACGAAGCTGATGTGGATAAGCTTATGTCTAGAACCTGTCTAAGACCAATCCCAACAGGAAAGTTGACCAAAAAAGAAGCTCTTATATTTGGAGTAATATCCTCCTTCGTTTCAGTGGGAGCTTTATTTCTTTTCTCAAATATAATGGCAGCTTCTTTGCTCGCCTTAACAATTCTATTTTATGTTTTTGTTTACACTATTTGGCTTAAAAGAAAGACACCTCAAAATATTGTTATTGGAGGGGCCTCAGGCGCTTTACCACCAGTGATAGGATGGTCAATAGCAACAGGGGGTGTATCAATTGAACCTATTATCTTATTTCTAATTATTTTTATGTGGACACCCTCACATTTTTGGGCCTTAAGCCTATTCAAGTCTGAAGACTATAAAAAAGCAAAAATTCCAATGTTACCAGTCACATCAGGTGTAGAGGCAACTAAAAAAAATATTCTATTATATTCAATATTACTTTTTCCAGTAGCAGTTGCTCCATATTATTTAGAATTTTTAGGCATTATATATTTACTTTTTTCATTTCCTTTAAGCTCATATTATATTTTTATATCCTTGAAACTTTATAGATCAAAAGATTCTAAAGAAGAGAAAAGTTTATCAAAACAATTATTTGCCTTTTCAATTCTTTATCTTTTCGCAATTTTCATATCAATACTAGTGGATAAATTTGCTTAAAAATAAAAAATTAATTTTTATAATAAGTTTTCTATTTTTAATTATTTTAACTTCAATTTTCTTTTACGGAAATAAAGAGAATAATCATCAGGGAATTTCAACTAAATTAATAACAAGTGTTCATAAAGATTTACCTCTTGAATTTAAATCAGATAAAAATCTTATCATTTTAAAACCTGGGGAAGTAAAAACTATAAATTACTATGTAAAAAATTTAAGCGAAAAAAACATATCAGCAACCGCAACTTTTCAGGTTTATCCGTCCGAATTAAAAGATTATATAACTAAAATGAACTGTTTTTGTTATGAGAAACAAACTTTAAAAGCAGGTGAAAAAGAAAAATACGCGCTAGTTTTATTAGTTGACCCTAAAGTGACAAAGAATATAAAACAAGCTATAATTCAATTTATATTTTTTAAAAAATAATGATTATAAATATATCAAATTCTGAATTTCAAAGATTGTGTGCAGTTTGTATATCTGAAACTTCAGGTGGCCAAAATGCTTTACTTATTATCGTTCTTTCACTTACTCTTTTGGGATTGTTAAACTCTTCTTGGAAAAAATATTTTAAAAAAGAACAAAAATCATCTAGCTAGTGGAATATATCAGCACAAGGAATAAAAATCTAAAATACAACTTTAAAGATATTTTTTTAAGAGGGCTAGCTCCTGACGGGGGACTTTTTATTCCCAAACAAATAAAAAAATATAATGAAGATGAAATTAAAAAATTGAGTGTCTTGAATTATACTGACCTTGCAACAGAAATAATATTTAATTTTTGCTCGTCAAGTTTAGAAAAAAATAAACTTAAAAATCTTATTAAAAAATCATACAAAAACTTTTCAACAGAAGAAGTTATTAAACTTAAAAAGTTTGGAAGTTTAAATTTAATAGAACTTTATCATGGACCTACATTAGCATTTAAGGATATTGCGATGCAAGTTCTTGGAAATATGTATGAAGAATTTAATATTTCCTCAAACAACAAAGTAAATATTATAGTGGCTACATCTGGCGATACTGGTTCAGCAGCTATAGCTGCATTAAATGATAGAAAAAATATAAATGTATTTGTTTTGCATCCCTATAAAAAAATTTCAAATATACAAAGAAAAATAATGACAACTATTGGGTCCAATAATGTTTACAACATTGCAATCAAAGGAACATTTGATGATTGTCAAAAACTTGTAAAAGAAATGTTTTCTGAAAATTCCTTTAGAGAAAAAATTAATATGTCGGGTGTAAATTCTATAAATTGGGCGAGAATAATTTGTCAGATAGTTTATTATTTTTATTCTTACTTTAAATTTCAAAATAAAAAAGTTAGTTTTGCAGTTCCAACTGGTAATTTTGGTGATGTTTTTGCAGGATATGTAGCTAAAAAAATGGGATTACCAATTGAAAAATTAATAGTAGCAACTAATGAAAATGATATTTTAGAAAGAGTTATTAATACTGGTGAATATAAACCAACTAAAGTAAAACCATCGTTATCACCAAGTATGGATGTTCAAATATCAAGTAATTTTGAAAGATTACTTTTTGATGTACTTAATGAAGATGATAAACAAGTATCAATTTTTATGAATGATTTGAAATCCAAAGGTTTATTTTTGTTAAACAAAGAACAGATAGCTAGCATAAAAAAAGATTTCAATGCTAAAAAAGTAAATGACAAAGAAACTATTGAAATAATCAAAAAATTTTCTAAAGAATACAATTTTGTTATAGACCCACACACAGCAACTGCAGTTGGTGCCTCCAAAGATATAAAAGATGGTTCTGAAATTTTAATTTTGGGCACGGCTCATCCTTATAAATTTTTAGAAACAATTAAAATGGCAACTTCACAGGAGGTTGAGATCCCAAAACAGATAGCACATTTGATGAATAAAAAAGAAAATTATGATATTTTGGAAAACAACATAAATGATGTAAAAAATTATATATTGGGCAAAATATTATGAAATTAAAACCTGGTGACGAATTACCTCACAATGATTTTTTTTATTTAGATGATTCAAATGAAGTAAAAAAAATTTCAACTAATGATTTATTCAAATCTGAAAAAATAATAATTTTAGGAATGCCTGGAGCTTTTACCAAAACCTGTTCAGCAACTCATTTACCAGGGTATATTAAAAACTATCATCTCGCAAAAAAAAAGGGAATCACAAAAATAATTTGTTTAGCAGTCAATGATCCAAACGTAATGAAAGCTTGGGGTCAAAATCAAAATGTAGGAAATAAAATAATTATGGTGGGAGACCCTTTTTGCAAATTTACTAAAGCTATTGGAGCTGAAGTAGATAAATCAGCAAAAGGTTTAGGAGTAAGATCAAATAGATATACTATGCTATTGGAAGATGGAATTGTAAAAAAAATCGAGGAAGAGAAAGAAACTGCAACTTGTGAATTATCTGCAGCAGAAAATTTTTTAAATAAAATTTAATTATTTAGTTGGAAGTTGATTATTTTTCCAACCAATTTTTTCTCCACCGTCCCCTCTAAAACCATCAGAAACATTTAAACATTTAAAACCTTTTTTTGTTAATAATTCCGCTGCTCTTTGCGATCTATTACCTGATCCACACATTATAAGAATTTTTGAGTTTTTATCAATTTTTAAATCTTCGAATTCTTTCACAAAATTTTCATTAATAATTCTTCCTTGAAATTGGGATGATAAAAAATATGTTTTAATTCCAATTTTATCACCATCAGGCTTTCCTATTTGATCCCACTCTTCTTTTGTTCTCACATCCAGCAAAATACTTTCTGGACTCTCTTTTATGAAGTCTCTGATTTTATCGCTTGGAATTTGTTTGATCATTTATCTTTTTACAGCTCTTTGTGCAATTTCATCAACAAGATTATTATAGCTATTTTGAGCGTGACCCTTTACCCATATCCATTTTATAGAATGTTTTGATGATAAATTTTTTAATCTTTTCCATAATTCGATATTTTTCACTGGTTTCTTCGAAGCAGTTTTCCACCCATTTTTTTCCCATTTTTTTATCCAAGTTGTTATACCATCTTTTACATAAGTGGAGTCAGTGTAAATCATAATTTCAGATTTTTTTTTAAATTTTTGTATTGCCCTAATCGGTGCTAACAATTCCATTTTGTTATTTGTTGTATTTTTTTCACTACCTGAGATTTCATCTTTGATTTTATCATCTACTAGTATTATTGCAGCCCATCCGCCAGGACCTGGATTTCCTGAGCATGCACCGTCAGTATATATTTTGTATTTCATACTAAATTAAATAATCCTCAAAACTTTTTGCATTTTTATGAAATTCAAGCCTTTTTAAGTATTCTTCAGGATCTTTTATTTTCACAACTGCATTATCAACTGTATTAATGTAATCAAAAACTCGTGTTAAAAGAAATCTTAGAGCAGCACCTTGAGATAGGACTTTAATTGCGATTTTTTCATCCTTGGAAATTTTCCTGACTTCGTTATACCCTTCCATAAGTTTTTTTGCTTTAGTCACGTTAAAACTTAAATTTTGCTTTACTCCTTCAAAACACAGTGCATTAAAACATATTGCAATTTCAAAAGCATAAAAATCATTACATGAAAAATAAAAATCAATAAACCCAGAAAACTTATTATTTTTGAAAAAAATATTATCACTAAATAAATCTGCATGAATAATTCCAGAAGGGAGATTTTTTGGCCACTTCCTTTCAATGCTAGATAAATTTGCCTCTATTAAATTTGGAAGTTCAGGGTGAATTTTATTGCACTTATCTTTAACTTGCGCAAATATACTTCTCCACGATCCTATTGATAAATCATTTTTTCTCGAAAATTTAAAATTTTTTGTAATTTGATGAAGTTTAGCTATTTGGTTTCCGACAATTTTGCACTCCGATGGAGATAGATTGTTTTTTGATTTTCCATCCAAAAAACTCACAATCATAAATTTTTTATCATTAAAATCTGAGATATAATTATTATCTTTATTTGGTATTGGTTTCGGGGAAATAAAATTATTTTTACTAAGTTCAACCATTAAATTTGAAAAAAAAGGTAGATCAGTTTTTTTAACTCTTCTCTCATAAATCGTTAAAATATATTTACCTTTTTCAGTTTGAATAGAGTAATTTGTATTCTCAATACCTTCTTTAATTCCCTCAAAGTTTTTGAGTTTACCTAGTTTATAATTCAATAAAATATTATTAATCTCTTCTTTTTCTAATTTTGTATATACAGCCATTTAATTCAGTTCTTTTGGCAATTTAAAAACTACTTTTTCTTTTGCTGTTACTACTTCTTCAATAGAAACATTCATACTTTTTTTTATTTCTGAAATAAAATTTTGAACCAACTCTTCTGGAGCAGAGGCACCTGATGATAAACCAATAGTTTTACAGTTTTTTATTTTATCTAAAGGAGCTTTCTTTCCATAAAAAATTAGCTCGGAATCTTCACATCCAGATTTTTTTGCAACCTCTACCAACCTAGCAGAATTTGAAGAATTTCTGCTTCCAATTACAAAAAACATTTCGCAATCAGGAGCAATTTTTTTGACAGCAGCTTGCCTATTTGTTGTTGCATAACAAATATCTTCTTTAATTGGTCCTTTTATATCTGGAAATTTACGTTTTAGAGCGTCAATAATTTCTTTAGTATCATCCACTGACAAAGTAGTTTGAGTTACATAGGCAAGCGGTTTTGAAAATTTTAAATTTTTTACTTCATCAACAGTTTCTATTAATTTAATAGATCCCTCAGGCAGCTGCCCCATTGTGCCAACAACTTCGGGATGATTTTTGTGCCCTATTAAAATAATATCAAATCCTCTTTTGTGTAATTGTTCAGTTTCTCTGTGGACCTTAGAAACAAGCGGACATGTAGCATCGACATAGAATATTTTTTTAAGCTTAGCTTCTTCAGGAACTTTTTTTGGAACACCGTGAGCTGAGAAAATAACTGGTCTAGATGTATCAGTAATTTCTGAAATTTCTTCTACAAAAATTGCCCCTAATTTTTTTAATGACTCAACAACATTTTTATTATGAACTATTTCATGTCTAACATAAACTGGAGAACCATATTTATCTAAAGTTTTTTTCACTATCTCAATAGCTCTATCTACACCAGCACAAAAACCCCTAGGAGCAGCTAAATAAATTTTAATTTCATTTTTCATTAATTTCTAACAAATATTCCAGCAATATATGCGGAAATGTTAACGACGCCAAACCAATAAATATCACTTTAATTATGACATCGTTCAAACCGTAGTATTTTGATAAAAAAAAGGCTGCTATTAAATATAAAATTGCAGTCACAACTGTTAAAGGCAAAGCTTTCATAATAAAAATTTTCACGCCTTTTGATAAGTTATTTTTATCAAGTTCGTTAGACAAAGATATAATGTGTCTTATTGAGTGAAGAAAACAAAAATAAACTGTAAAAGCAATTATCGGAGAAAATATATAATTTAAAATTATAATTGATAACATATCTAAAAATATAATCTCGAAGTCTTCAAATTTATTTTTATAAGCGAAATATAAATAGCCCATAAAGCTCAAAAATAGACAAATATTAATAATCCAATGTTCTAATTCTATAAAGGTCAAAAAAACTTTACTTAGCATTAAAGTTTCAAAAATTTTTAATGTTTCATCGAAATGAAAAAAAAGTGGTGCAAAAATTATTAATGATCCTTTAATTAAATAAAAAACTTGATCTAAAAAAGAGTTTCCTTTGTGTAAAAACGAAGTGTCCTCAAGCCCAAAATGATAAGATGCAACAAGTAAAAAGGCCAATAAAGTGAAGGTAGTATATAAACTCCAAATAAAAATTACTAATGCAGAAATCAATATGTAAATTGCAAAAAAAATAGCTTTATTTTTAATCTTATAAATTGTGAGTAATTTATTTGACTTATAGTTATCTAATGCTCCATGTGAAATTCCAATTGATAAAATTAAAAATAAACAAACAAATAAAATACTTAATTCATTCAAAACTGAAAAAAAATTTTTACCAAGCAAAGCAACAATTGATAGTCCAACAGTTAATAATGCAAAGTAGAATGTATGTTTACCGTATATTTTTTTTATCATTTTAATTAAAAATAGATTTTATAAATATCCATTTTGGCATTTTTAAAATTATCGAAAAATCCTCAAAAACATTGCTTTTGTTTGATAAAAATTTAATAGCAGTGCTGTATGAGCCACTAAATATTTTTGAAAATATATTTGGCATTTTTTCAGGATATTTACTTAAAACTTTTAAAAAAATTTCGTCTAAAAATCTATATTTTTTTCCAATATTGTAAAGTTGCGTCTTTTGAATATTTTCAATATTTTTGCGAATATATTTTGAATGTTCTTGAATATTCAAAAAGGTATAACCCGTACTAAGTCTTGTCATTCCACCAGCAGTTCCAATATTAATTTTATTATTTTCTTTTTTATTGATTGGATAAAAAAGTGGGATAGCACCTTCCTCTATATAATTTATTTTATAGTCTTTAATACCTATATTATTTAGATAAATTTTTATTTGAGTGTCATAATCTTTTAAAGAATCATTTTTTTTGGATAACCATGTAGTTTCAATCATTGCTTTATTTTTACTAAAAGGCAAAACATAAAAGAAATGAACGCTGCCTCTCTGTTCGCAGTTAAAATCCATTAAAATTACAGTTTCTTCGTTGAAGCAAGCTTCTTTTGTTTGAATTTCTATGCCATAAAAGTGTTGCCAAAGATTAGAATCACTTTCTTTTTTAAGAGATGGCAGGCTATTAAATATAAAAGAGTTGGTAGTATCTAAGTCCTTAATATTTTTAAAAAATTTTATATTTTTATTTTTTTTTAATTGTGTGTTTATTTTTTCATAAAAAAGTCCACTATCTATACTCACATATGGAAATTTATCGCATTTAATAATTTTTGATTCAGAATTGGTTTTTATTGAAAACTCATTCCATTCTTTTTTAATACAATCATCAAAATTGTGTTGATTAACTTTCCAAAAGGACCAGGTTTTATCCCTTTTATAATTATCTCTAGTTTCAATAATCGCAAGCGTTTTGTCATCAAGCTTATTATAAATATCAAGCTCATAAGCCAAAGATAAGCCAGCACAACCACCACCAATTATTACATAATCATATTCTTTCATTCAAACCTATATCTTCATTAATCAAATTATATTCTAGTTCCTTCTCATATTTTTTTTTCTTAGTAAAAAAAAGTATTATCAAATCTTTCAAAGAAAATAATGTTTGGATTATTTTACCAAAGTTGGAAACATAAATTTTTCCAGCTTTTCGATAGCTTTCTATATTTTTTTTTTCTAAAATTTTTTTTCCTATTTGTCTATAAACTCTTCTAGCAACAATTATTGAAAAACGACTATTTAGAGGTATATCTTTAATTCCAACAAAGGAGCTATCATAAAAGGATTCGGCTTTTAATATTATATTTTTGATACTTTTAAAAACATCATTTGAACTTTTGATTAAATATATTCTATTTTTTTTTTCATCTTCAACTACGTCTCTAGCAATATTTGTTAATTGCATTGCAATTCCCAAGTCAATCGCTCTATGCAATGAATCTTTTTTTTCAATACCAAATATTTTCGCCATCATCAAACCAACTGTTCCTGCTACTCTATAGGAATAAACTAAAAGTTCTTTTTCTGTTTTTATTCTCACTTCTTTTTTTAGATCAGAATTAACTCCGTCAAATAAATCATCAACTATTTTTTTTGAAATATTTATTTCATTCATTAAATCCCACATGTTTTTTATTATAATGTTATTTGTGTTTTTTTGTTCAAATTTTTTTTTAAATTCTTCAAGTTCTTTTTTTTTAATTTCCAGATCTTTACTTTGGTCAGCAATATTATCTATTGTCCTACAAAAATCGTATAATACAGAACATTTAAAATAAATTTTTTTGGGCAAAAAGAAACCAGACCAATTAAATGATTTTGCATAAATAGATAAATAATTTTTTGTAGTCATTATAAAATTTTATCTAAAACTTTGGCTGAAGAAATTACTCCAGGCATACCAGCACCTGGATGTGTTCCGGCTCCAACAAAATATAAATTTTCAAAAACTTCTGATTGATTATGAAATCTAAAATAAGCAGATTGTGAGAATTTTGGTTGTATAGAAAATCCTGAGCCATGTAATGTAGCAAGATCTTTCTCAAAATAATCTGGGGTTAGGTAAAAATCGTTCACAACATTTTCTTTTATACCTGGAAGAACTGATTTATCCATTTTATCCAAAACTAAATTTTTAAATTTATCTCCCTCGTTTGACCAATTAATCTTTGATAAATTATTAGGAACTGGAACAAGAACATAAAAAGCATCTTGACCATCGGGTGCCATATTCGGATCGGTTGCAGATGGTCTATGTAAGTAGTAACTAATGTCATCTGAAAGGACTTTCTTTTCAAATATTTTTTGTAAATGTTCTTCGTAAGATTTACCAAAATAAATTGTGTGATGAGCGATATTCTTGTATTGTTTTTTTGATCCAAAATAATAAACAAAAAGTCCCATCGAATAGTCCATTCTTTTCATTTTTTCTTTAAATAAAAAATTATAATTATTCTTGGATTTAATTAAATTTTTGTAAACATTTGGCGGATCAGAGTTGCAGACTACATAATCACAATTAATAATCTTAGATTTATTAACTTTCACGGCCTTAATATCTTTATTATTAGAAACTATTTCAGTTACTTCTGCATTTTTAATAATTTCAACACCTTCCTCCTGCATTAATTTTTCAAGCGCTTTTACAACATTTCCTGTTCCACCCATCGAATAGTGAATTCCCCATTTTTTTTCTAAAAATAAAATAAGCGCATATATAGAGGTAGTAGTGAAGGGGTTCCCACCCACCAATAAAGGATGCATACTAAAAACTCTTCTTAATTTTTCGTTTGATATATAGCTAGAAACCAAACTGTAAACAGATTTATAACTTTTTAAATTTAATAAAGCTGGAATTTGTTTGATCATAAAATAAAAATTATTAAAAGGTTTGTCAGATAGATCAGTAAAACCTTTGTCAAAAATTTTCTCTGTAAATTTTACTAATTTATTATATCCATCATAATCTTTTTCTGAGAATTTTTTTATCTCTTTCTCCATTGATTTTTCGTTACCTGAGTAGTCAAAAGTTTCACCATCACTAAAAACAAATCGATACCATAAATCTAAAGGAACTATTTTTACATAATCAGATATTTTTTTATTAAATAATAAAAATAATTCTTCAAAAAGATAAGGAGCGGTTATAACAGTAGGACCACCATCATAAGTAAAACTTCCTTTTTTGAATACTCTTGCTCTTCCACCTAAATCAGGATGCTTTTCAACCAAAGTAACATCGTAACCCTTTGCTTTTAATCTAAGGGCTGAAGCTAGTCCGCCGAATCCTGATCCTACAACTATAACCTTTTTCGTCATATTTGGATCTTACTCTAGATAGATTTGTTTTTTAAAATCTTTTTTGTCTCTTCAATGCTTGATATATAAATTTTATCAAGCTTTTTCTTATCAACTGAGTTCTTAATGATTTTTTTTATTGAATGAATCGTAATATCTACTGATAAATTTTTGATATCTTTGATAGCTTGAACCTTCATCTGTTTTATTTTGTCTTCAGCTGTCTTTTTTCTATTTTCCAAAACTTGATGAAATTCCTCGTTAATTTTAATAATATTTCTTTCCGACTCTAGTTTAGCACTTTCTATCAGATTTTTTATCTCCTCTTTTGAATTACTCAATTTGTTATCGTGCTCACTTAATATATTTTTGGCATCATCTTTTAATTTTTCGGCATTATCTATTTCTTCTTTAATTTTTTTTATACTCTCACTTAATGATCCATCAACTTTTTGTGGAACTTTAAAATAAAATAATACTCCTACAAATATTGCAAAAGAAACACCAACCCAAAATGTAGCATCTATAATCATATATTTTTATTTTTTTCCTTTAAAGTTTCGGACACAGCAGCTTTGATACTGCTTTTGTTCAGCTCCTCTCCAAAAATATCTTTAATTACTTCAGATACCATCTCTTCGGAAATGGAGCCAACTTTTTTTAAAGAGTCAGATTTAAACTTTTTAATTTCGTTATCAGCATCTTTTGTTTCTTGATCTATTTTTTTTTGGATTTCATCCTTTTTGGTCTGAATATCTTCATTCAACTTTATTCTACTTTCTGAAATAATTTTTTTTGCGTCATTCTTTGCAACTTGAATCAAGTCTTGATAATTTTTTAATTTTTTTTCAGCTTCTTCTTTAAAGTTTTTTGCCTCTTCTAAATCTTTTCTTATTTTGTCTTCCCTCATATCTATATTGCTTTTAATTTTTGGAATAAAAATTTTATCTATTAACAAGTATATAGATGCAAAAATAAGAATTAGCCAAAATGCTTGTGAAGCCCAATATTCAGGGTCAAGCTGAGGCATACCTGCCTCAGCCGCAATAGTTTGTTTTCCTAATAATAAAAGAAAAACAAAAGTTATCGAAAACTTTTTCATACTTTCTTTCTTTATTTAAAAAGCGAAAAGTATTATTAGCGCAACTACTAGTCCAAAGAGACCAGTTGCTTCTGCTAAAGCAAAACCCAAAAGTAAATTTGGGAACTGTTTTTGAGCTGCAGATGGATTACGCATAGCTCCAGATAGATAATTTCCGAATATCAATCCGATACCTACACCAGCTCCAGCTAAAGCAATTGCGGCTAATCCCGCACCGATCATTTTTGCTGCTTCTAGTTCCATTTTTTCCTCCTTTTTTGTTAGTGATGTAAATTTAGTGCATCATTCAAATATATGCATGTAAGAATTGCAAAAACATATGCTTGTAAAAACGCAACTAAAATTTCTAAACCCGTTAGGGCAACTGAAAAGCTTAGCGGAAGCCATCCACCGATCAAACCTAGGCTTACTACAAATCCACCAAATACTTTCAACATCGTATGACCTGCCATCATATTAGCAAACAATCTTACTGATAAACTAACAGGTCTACTTAAATATGAAATTATTTCAATAATACTTATGATGGGTAATAAGACAAGTGGGACACCACTTGGCACAAAAATTTTTAAATATTTAAAACCGTGAATAATAAAACCAAGCACAGTAACTCCTATAAAAATAAACATTGCGAATGTAAGTGTAACTATTATGTGACTAGTAACAGTAAATGAATAGGGGAGCATACCTACCATATTACAAAATAAAATAAATACAAATAAACTGAAAATAAATGGAAAATATGGCTTGGCTTTTTTGCCTGCCGTATCACTAATCATTTTTGAAATAAAATTATAAAGCATTTCTGAAATAAGTTGCAGTTTACCAGGTATCATTTTCTTTTCACGAGTTCCAAGAAGCAAAAGTGTAATTATTAAAACAGCACTTATAACCATAAAAAGACTTGAATTTGTGAAAGATAAATTTATGCCAGAAATTTCTATTTCAGGACCAATCTTGTGTACTTTGAATTGGTGCATTGGATTTGCCATAATTTAATCTCCACCTTTTTGCATTCTTTTTGCAGCTCTAATTACATTTGTTATTCCTGCAACGGCTCCAAAAAGAAAAAAAACAATAATCAACAATGGTTTAGTACCAAACCAACTATCCAAAATAAACCCAATAATTGTCCCAACAACAACTGCAGCAACAAGTTCCGTTCCAAGTTTAAAAGCATTTCCAAGAAAAACGCCTTTTTTTTCATTTGTGTCAGAATTTTTATTTTTTAATTTAGATTTTGCAATTTTTAGGCGAGTTTTTAGATCATTTAAATCGCTCATTAATTTAAGCAACCAACTCCTCGGCTTTTTGTAAATCTACAGCAACGAGTTTACTAATACCTTTCTCAGGCATTGTAACACCATATAATCTGTTCATTTTAGACATAGTTAAAGCATGATGGCTGATAATTATAAATTTTGTCTTAGTTATAGAAATTAGTTGGTCTAATAGTGAGCAAAATCTTGTAACATTTGCATCATCTAGCGGCGCATCAACCTCATCTAAAATGCAAATAGGGGAAGGATTTGTTAAAAAAATCGCAAATACTAATGAAATGGCAGTCAGAGCCTGCTCACCTCCCGAAAGAAGAGTTATAGATTGTAATCTTTTACCAGGTGGTGATACTAGCATTTCCAATCCTGCTTCAAGAGGATCATCTGAGTCAACTAGTTCCAGTTTAGCATTTCCACCATTAAAAAGTTTTGTAAAAACTTCATTAAATTTTCTGTTAACTTTATCAAAGGCTTCCAATAGTCTTTCTCGACCTTTTTGATTTAATTCGTTTATACTTGTTTTTAATTTAACTATTGCTGATACAAGGTCGGCTCTGTCTTCTTCCATTTTCTTGATTATTTTTTTAAATTTTTCTGTTTCAACATCTGCTCTTAAGTTAACGGAACCTAAAGACTCTCTATCTTTTTTCATTTTACCTAATTTTATCTCCTGGGATTCAACCGATGGTATTTTTTCAACATTAGCCAAATCGGAAATAGATAATAAATTATTTACATTCTCAATTTTAATTTCATTTTTAATTAGATATATCAAATCCATTTTTCTCTGGTCTATTCCTTCTATCGTTGCTTCAAGTCTTGCTTTATTTTCTCTTGAGATTGTAAATTTTTCTTGTACTAATTTTAAATTTTTATTTATAGAGTTATATTTATTTTCAATTTGTTCAATTTCTTTATCAAACTCTTCATTTTGCCTTTTTGTATTTTCTAGATTTTGAATATTTTGACCCTTGCTAATACCAATTTTTTCTGGATTTTTTTGGTTTTCCTCTAATTCAAGTTCTATTTTATTTTTTCTCTCATTTAGATTTAAAACCATTTTCTCTGAATTTGTTTTTAAGTCTCTCCAATTTTCAAGTTCTTGATCGATATTTTTAATTCTCTCTTTTCTTTTAATTGAATCACCTCTTATCGTTTGATTTTTTCCGTAAGATAATGCATATTTTTCTTGAGAGTTAGTTATATTTAAAATTAATTCTTTTATATTTATCCCCAACTCATTTCTATCTATTGTTTCAATATTATCTATTTGTTCTTTTAATAAATTATTTAAATTCTCCAGATTTTTATTGGCTTCTTGAATGTTTGATCTTTTTAAATTACCTAGTGCAGTATTATTTATTTCTTCAAACCTTTTAAGAATTTTAAGTTGTCCACCCAGGTCTACTGAATCTAATTTTTTTCCCAAAAATGAATCAAGTTTTATTTGTTTATCTTTTAATTCACTTTTCGAAACATCCAAATCTATTTCGGATCTTTTTTCGATATCAATCAATTGTTTTTCTGTTTTTATTAATTCATTTTTTTCTTCTAATATTCTTTTTTCATTTAAAGATGCATCAATTGAAATACTTTTTTCTCTTTCAAGATCCGACTCTACAACTTTAATATTGGTTAACAGTTTTGAATTTAAATTTTTTACTCTTTTTTCTTCCTCATTTAAGTTTGCTGTTTCTAAATTAATTTTTTGAATTCTAGAGAGATTTTCAATTTTTTTGTCTCTCAAAGGCTGTAATTTTTTATTTTCTTCGTTTATCAGATTGTTATTATTATCCATATCAACTCTTATAGTTGAAATTTCGTCGTCAACTTTTTTTAATTTTTCCTTAACCTCATTAGTTTCCTTTTCTATTTCTTGAAGTTTTAAGTAGTACAGTCCTGCTTCTACTGTTTTTATTTTTTCAGATATATCTTTATATCTAGTTGCCTCTTCAGCTTGTTTTTTTAAACTGTCTAATTGTTTCTCTTGTTGTTTTTTAAGTTCGTCAGCTCTCTTTAGATTATTTTCTGCAGCATTTAATCTTGTCTCTGCCTCGTGTCTTCTTATATGTATCCCGGAAATTCCTGCTGCCTCTTCCAATACAGATTTTCTTTCAACAGGTTTTGCAGTAACAATCATCCCTATTTTTCCTTGACTTATTATTGACGGAGAATGTGCACCAGTAGATAAATCAGCAAAAAAAGTTTGCACATCTTTTGCCCTTACTTCTTTTTCATTAATAAAATATTTGGATCCTTTGTCTCTTTCTATTCTTCTTTTTATATTAATCTCATCTAATTCAATAAAGCGACCTTGCCCTTCTTTTTGCGAGTTATCTAAAGTTATAATAACTTCTGAAATATTTTTCGGGGGTTTATTTGAAGTCCCAGAAAATATTACATCTTCCATTCCTGAACCTCTCATACTTTTTGCAGAAGTTTCACCCATACACCATCTTAATGCTTCAACAATATTTGATTTACCACATCCGTTCGGTCCTACTATTCCAGTTAGTCCGTTTTGAATCATAAAAGTGGTCTTATCAAAAAAAGACTTAAAACCATTTATTTCTAATTTTTTAAAGTTCATTTTAAAAATATTTTTTAATTACTTTTTTAAAAGATTCGTACTCGTATTTTCCCTCATATATTTTCTCATTTATCAAAATAGTTGGTGTTGAAGTAATAGAGTATTTTTTACTTCCACTAATCCTTACATTTAAAATTTCATCTTCTAAATTTTCATTCTCCAAACAACTTTTTATATTAACATCATTCAGATCATAATTCTTTGCCATTTTTATTAGTTTGGAATTAATACTGTTAATATCTGATCCAGCTGCCCAAACATCCTGTTTTTTGTAAAGTTCATTTAAAAAATCAATCCTTTTTTTATTATCTTTAATACATCTAAGAACTTTTTCCGCATTTAGTGCAGCCAAATCCAATGGAAAGCTATGGTGTTCAAATTTTAAAATATTCGTATCAATAAATTCTTCTTTTAAGTTATAAAAAATTTTTTTATGAAAATCTGCACAATATGGACAGGTAAGAGAAGAAAAAACTTTTACAATAACTTTCGCATTTTCATTACCTATTGATATAAAATTTTTTTTCTCTGTTGCAAAATTATCAGTTAAAAATAAAAAAAATGAAAAAAAAACAATATAATAATTTGAAATTTTTCTAAGCATTTTAATTTTTTTTTCCACTAAAGACGTCAATTAAATTTTTAAGTTTTTTCTTTAATTCTATGTTATTAAGATTTTCAATTTTTTTGTGATATTTAGATCTTCTCACTTTATTCAAGCTATGCACTTTTTTAGTCTCAATTTTTTCTTTAATTAAATACAGTCTAATTTCTTTTATATATTGGTATCCGAAAAAGGCATTAATTTTTTCTATTATGTCCTTTTTGTTGTATTCAATTAACAATTGTTCACCATGTTTTATATTTAAAAATAAAGTTCCATTTTTTAACTCTCTTCCAGTTTTAATTGACTTTGGGTAGCACACACTTGATATTTTTTTACCCACAAGCTCTGGCCAATTATTGATTATCGTGGAATAATTGTGGCCACCCTTTCTTAAAATTGTTTTTAATTCGCTGGGAAGGGTTTTTGACACAGGTCTTAATCCTTGAATAGAATATTTAGTTTTATTAGTATATTTTTTTTTATTATGCATAACTATAATAATTTATCAAAAAAGATTATTTGTTGGTATGATAATAATAAACGTACTTTACCTTGGCGTGTATCATTTAATTCGTCGCAAAAGCTTTATTACAGATTATTAAGCGAATTTATGTTGCAACAAACTAAAGTAAATACCGTAATTCCTTATTTCAAAAGGTTTACAAAAAAAATTAAAAATTTAAAGAAACTTTCTACAACCAGAGAAAGAAGGGTTCTTAAACTTTGGGAGGGTCTTGGTTACTATCGTAGAGCAAAAAATCTTCTTAAAACAGCAAAAATTATTGCAAATGACAAAAAGTTAATCTTACCAAAAAGTTTGATCGATATAAAAAAACTACCAGGAATTGGTGACTATACTGGAAATGTATTATTGGCTTTAGTTTATAATCAACCTCGACTAGGTATTGATGGAAATGTCAAAAGAGTTTTATCAAGGATACATAATAAGCAAGAAAAAAAATTAGATTTCAAAGCAATTATCGAGAAAAATAAAAAAGAATTATTTCATCATAATAGAAATTCAGATTTTGCTGAAGCAGTTATGGAGTTTGGTGCTATAATTTGTAAACCACAGAAGCCACTATGCATCAACTGTCCAATTAAAAAAAATTGCAAATTTTATAGATCTAATAACAAGATAAAATTATCTAACTCGATCAAAATTAATAAAAAAAGTTATAATATTTTTTGCTATTTAAATAAAAAAAAACAAATTGGATTAAGAAAAAATCTTGGTTTTGGGTTTTTAAGAGAATTCAATTTGCCAATTATTGAAGAAAAATCTACTAGAAAAAAATTAAAAAACTGGAACTTTTTGTGTAATTATAAAAACTCCATTTCAAACAAAAAAATAGATATTGATTTATATTATAAATTTTCTAAAAAAATTCCGAAAGATTTAAATTGGTTTTCCTTGTATACTAAAAAAGAATTTATACCTACTTTTACAAAAAAAATATTTAAACAAGTAGAAAATTTATACTAATGAAAAAAAAGTTAGCAGTAATCGGTTGTGGTATTGCAGGTTTAACAGTAGCAAATCTGTTTAAAAATAATTCTAACTTCGATTTAAAGTTATATGAAAGAAAAAAAGAGCTTAGTCTCGAGGAAGGTTATGGAATTCAACTTTCGCCTAATAGTGTTTCTGTTTTGAATAAAATAAATTTTTCTAACATACAGAATAATAGTTTTTTCAATCCTTCCAAATTAAATTTCTATTCTAGTGACAATAAAAAGATTTGCGATTTGAATTTAGAGAGGTTCAATAAGAACTCTTATAAATACACCACTTTAAAAAGATCAACTTTAATTGAATTTTTAAAAACTGATTTATTTTATAATAATATTAAATTTGGAAAAGAGGTAAAAAGAGTTTCCAAAATTAAAGAAAAATTATTAATAAATTTTAATGACAATACTAACGATCTAGTAGATTATTTAATTATTTCAGATGGTATTTTTTCTAAAACAAAATCTATTGTGGAAAGTGTAAATATTCAACCAGTTTACAGCGGATCAATTGCAGTAAGATCACTAATCAAAGTTCAAGAAGATTTTCCATTTGATAAAAAAAATATATCTTTAATAATGTTGAAAAATGCGCACATAGTAATTTATCCAATTAACAAAAAGGGTGAATTGAATTTAGTTTGTATAATAAGACAAAAATTTTCAAAAAAAATAGATGTAAATTTACTAATTAAAACAGAAATAATTTCTCAAAATAAAAATTTAGAAAATCTATTTAATAACTATTTAGAATTTTGGCCTGTTTATGAGACAAAAAAGCCATATAGATCAACTTATGAAAATTTATTTTACTTAGGAGATGCTTTTTATACGTTTACCCCAACAATGGCTCAAGGTGCCTCACAATCTATTGAATCGGCTTATGAATTATTCAATTTATTATCAAACGATACAAAAGATTTACAAAATGTTTACTTTCAAAAAAGGCTGAATAAAATTAGATTAGTTAATAAGAGATCCAGGTTGAACTACTATTCTTTCCATTTATCGAACCCGCTGATGGTTAAAACTAGAAATTTTTTACTTAAAAAATTTATAAAAAGTGAGAAATTTTTAGATAGCTATTTAGGAAATATTTACCAAACAATTTAAAGTGCTGGTCTTAATTTATTTCTTAATTCATCAATAGGTTTTAAACTATTGCCTGATTGATAATGCCAATAAGTCCACCCATTGCAACTTTCAGCACCCAAAATCTTCGCTGCAACTTTATGTATAGAACCCTCCGTTTGATGATGCTTTAGGCTTCCATCTATCATTATTTTAGCATTATATTTCTTTTTTTGATCAAAAAGTATTGTTCCTGGTTTTATCATCCCCATTTCTATTAAGGATCCAAAAGGTATTCTAGGTTTAGATTTCTTATTTTGAACTATATCTAAAAAATTATCTTCAATGACTTTTGTGTTACCAATTCTCTCATTAGCTGAAAGGAAGTATTTTTTATCCTTTTCAATACCAAAATATTTTCTACCTAATTTCTTAGCAACAACTGCTGTGGTTCCTGTTCCTAAAAATGGATCAAATATTAAATCTCCTTTATTTGTTGTAGCTAAAATAATTCTGTGTAATAAGGATTCAGGTTTTTGTGTTGAATGAATTTTCTTACCATTTTTTTTTAATCTTTCTTTTCCATTACAGATGGGAAAAGCCCAATCGGACCTCATTTGTAAATCATCATTAAAACATTTTAAGGATTGATAGTTAAATGTGTATTTTGATTTTTTATTTTTTGAGGCCCAAATTAAAGTCTCATGTGCATTTGTAAAACGTGTTCCTTTAAAGTTAGGCATTGGATTTTTTTTCCTCCAAATAACATCATTTAAAATCCAATAATTAAGATTTTGAATATGATAACCAATTCTAAAAATATTGTGATATGTTCCTATTACCCAAATAGAACCATTGTCTTTAAGAACTCTTTTGCATTCTTTTAACCAAATTCTGGAAAAATCATCATAATGTTTGAAGTTTGAAAATTTATCCCACTTATCATTTACGCCATTAACTTTAGTATCATCAGGTCTTTTCAATTTTTTTCCGATTTGCATATAGTAAGGAGGATCTGCAAAAATTAAATCAAAAGTTTTATCAGGAATCTTTTTTAAAATTTCTAAAGAGTCTCCATTTACAATGTCATCAAAAAATTTGGTCATTTATTGAATTCAACCTTAAATTGAATCAACCGTCAAATTTTTTTTTAAAAAAAATTGACCTATTATGTGCTGAGGATTCTTATTTGAACAATATGTTGTGTACGGGTTTGTAGCTTCTTCTATGATAACTAGTGACTCCAAATTTTTTTAAAGCACTTAAATGTTGAGAAGTTCCGTACCCAAAGTTTTTATGCCATTTGTATTTCGGGAATTTGCTTCCTAATTTTATCATATACAGATCTCTATAAGCTTTTGCGACTATAGAAGCCGCAGAAATACATTTAATTTTTTGATCTCCTTTTATTACTGTTTTAGAATTTTTTAATTTTTTTGGTGCATGAGTTCCATCAACCAAAAAAAAATGTGGTTTTTTCTTTAATTTTTTTACAGCTCTTTCCATTGAAAGAAGTGTGGCATTGAAAATATTATATTTATCAATCTCATCTACAGAAGCAGCCCCAATAGCATACCAGGAATTTTTCTTAATATGTTTAGCAATTTCTATTCTGTTCTTAAAAGAAATAGTTTTAGAGTCTCTCAAAACTTTTTTACTGATACTTTTTTTTAAAATAAGAGCACAGGAAACAACAGGACCAGCTAGACAACCTCTTCCTACCTCATCTACGCCTGCAAAAATTTTATTAATCATTTAATTTTATTTTTAACTGGGATATTTTTTTTCTTATCATTTTTAAATCTTCCCAAGCATACTTTTTTTGATCAGGTTGCCTCATTAGAAAAGCAGGATGAAATGAAGAAATTACCTCAGGATTTGCATTTCCTATCTTTTTATTAACCCATTTTCCCCTAGCTTTTGAAATTATAATCTCATTACCTATTATTGCATTAAGTGCTGTGCTACCAAGCAATAATAAAATTTTTGGATTAATTATTTCTATATGTTTATTTAAGAAAGGAAGGTATCGATTAATTTCTACCTCGCTAGGCTTTCTGTTCATTGGAGGTCTAAAATTAACAACATTAGATATATATACATTTTTTCTATTCAACTTTATGGACTCTAACATTTTGTCCAAAAGCTTTCCCGCTCTACCGACAAATGGTTTGCCTTCTTTATCTTCATTTGCTCCGGGTCCTTCACCTATTATCATAATAGATGAACTAGGGTTACCATCTCCAAAAACCATATTTGTCGCATTTTTTTTTAATTCACATTTTTTTATGGAATTTATTTTTTTCTTAAGAATATCAAGGTTTTTTAATTTATCTTTTGATTGGTAATTCACACTATTTGCAACATCTTTTTTATATCTATTTATAGACATATCATTATATACAGCTTCATTATTTATAAGTTTGTGGTAAAATTTTGCTTTAGGATTTTTAAAAACAGTTTTGTTTTTCATATAAAAATGATTTTTCGATTTTTTAAATTTAATTTAATATTATATACTTTTTTCTTATTAGGTATATCCAATTTATCATACTCTAAAACACCTGAATTCAATTTTGACGCTAAAAATATTTCTAATTATTTTTCTGGCTTAGTATCTTTCGATGATTTTGATTATTTTAATTCCAAGAAGTTTTTCAAAACACTGGATAACTTAGAACCAAATAATATGGATTACTCATCAAAATTCATTCAATCTTTAATTAATCTTGGAAAATATAAAGAAGCTTATCGTTATTCAAAAAAACTGGAAAAAAAGGGTCTCTATAACTTTGAAAGTAATCTTTTCCTAGGATTGTATTCTTTTAAAGAAGAAGAGTATGAAAAATCTCAATTGTATTTTAATAAGTTAAAACCAAATTTTGAGAATCAAGTAATTTTTGATATTCTTAAGGATACAATAGACACCTGGCTTATAATTACTAGATCTAAATATAGAGAAGATGAGAATATTATAGATACACTTGAATTAAATTCTACAAACTTAAAAATGATTCAACAAACTTTTGGTTACTGTTATCTAAATAAAAGGGAAACTAATTTAAAATTCAAAAAAATTGTAGAAAATAATAAGTCTAATTTTTCAAGATATAATTTCTTTTTTGCAAACTATCTTTATAACAATGAAGACAAAGTTGAAGCAAAAAAAATTGTAAACCTAGCATCAAAAAAATATCCAAGAAATCTTTTAATTAATCAATTAAAACAAAATTTAAATGGGAAAGGTGAAAATAAAAATAAATTTAATTGCAAAAATAGCACGAATGTTATGGCAGAAATATTTTATGTTTTAGCAAATGCATTATCAACCCAAAATTTATTTCAACCCTCAAATTTTTATATTAATTTAGCTAAATTTTTAAATCCAAATTTTCCCTCTTATAATTCTTTACTTGCTGAGAATTTTATAGAATTAAATAAAAATGTAGAAGCTGAAAAAATTTATAAAAAATTGTCTCAAATTGGCACTATTTATAGATGGCATTCTTCTAAGCAAATTACTGTTATAATGGAGAACAACGGTAATAAAAATTCTTTAAATTTCTTATCTAATATTTACAAAAATATAAATCCTGGAATTTATGAAACTTATGACTTTGCGAATTTTTTAAGAAATAAGGAAAATTATGAAGAATCAATAAAGTTATATTCAGAAATTTTAGAAAAAATTGACAAGGATCATAATCTTTATTCTAAAGTTTTAGAAAGAAGAGGTACCGCTTACGAAAGAAACGATAATTGGGAGCTCGCTGAAAAAGATCTTCTTGCATCTTTAGAAATTTTACCCGATGAACCTTATGTTATGAATTATTTGGCATACAGTTGGGTTGAAAAAAATAAAAATATTGAGATGGCATTAGATATGCTGAAAAGAGCAAACAATATAAAAAAAAATGATGGTTACATTACCGACTCACTTGGTTGGGCGCTTTATAAATTAAAAGATTTCGAGCAGGCAAAAAAATATCTCGAAATGGCAATTATTTTAATGCCTAGAGATCCAGTAATTAATGATCATTTCGCTGATTGTTTATGGATGAATAATCATAAATTACAGGCCAGATATTATTGGAATAATGTTTTGAAATCAGAGACTGCAGACGAAGAGTTAAAAATAAAAGTGGAAAAAAAAATATTATTTGGTCTACAAAATATATAATTTTTATAATAGATGAAGATTAAAGTTTTAAAATCATATGCAAAAGTTAATTTATTTCTAAAAGTTGGTAAAAAAATAAAAAAAAATAAACTTCATAATATTCAATCATTAACTTTTTTATTAAATATTTTTGATAAAATAATTTTTAAAAAGTCCAAGAGTTTTAAAGATAGGGTAAAATTCACAGGTGAATTTGATAAAAAAATACATATTAAAAATAATTCAATAATTAAGTCTCTCTCGCTTTTAAGAAAAAGATCTTTTATAAATAAAAATAAATTTTTTGATATTATAGTTAAAAAAAATATTCCTACTTTTGCTGGTCTTGGCGGTGGATCAAGTAATGCCGCAACTGTAATAAAATATTTTACTAAAAATAAAAATATTTCAAAAGAAGATATAAATTTTTTCTCAGAAGTATTGGGCTCTGATTTAAGACTTTTTTTAGGTAAAAATAATATATTTCAAAAGAGTCTATTTAAAATTTCAGAATTTAAACTTAATTACAAATTTTATTTTGTATTAGTATTTCCATATTTAAGTTCATCAACGAAATTAATCTATTCCAAAGTTAAGAAATTTGATATCATCAATAATCAAAAAAAAATTGGAAAAAAATCAAAAAATGAATTTATCCAAAGTTTAAAATCAGAAAAAAATTCATTAGAAAATATAGTGACACATAAATACCCGGTTATAAGAAAAGTTTTGAGGGAATTAGAACTGCAAAAAAATTGTTGTTTTTCCAGAGTAACTGG
The DNA here is from genome assembly GCA_902587295.1 of uncultured Pelagibacteraceae bacterium. Lineage (GTDB taxonomy): Bacteria > Pseudomonadota > Alphaproteobacteria > Pelagibacterales > Pelagibacteraceae > Anoxypelagibacter. The sequence continues at coordinate 49,701 of CACIKS010000005.1, forward strand.
ATCGGGATCAGCTTGTTTTGGCCTATTTTTGAGCAAAAGAGATGCAACTTTAGCCCGTAATAAGATCAAAAGAAGATTTCCAAAATTTTGGTGCATTCTTTGTACAACTATTTAAAATTGTTTTTTTGTGATATATGAAAAAATAATTTGGGGCGTAGCCAAGCGGTAAGGCAGTGGTTTTTGGTACCACCATCCTAGGTTCGAATCCTAGCGCCCCAGCCAACAATATGTTTTTAATAAAAAAAATAAAAAAATTATTGTTTCCGTTTTATAGAGACAAGAATATCAAAGAAATCTTTAAAATTTTAAATTCTGATAAAAACCATAATGTAAGGTTAGTTGGAGGTTGTGTAAGAAATTATTTAAATGATGAAAAAATTGGAGATATTGACCTTGCAACTATATTTACTCCAGGCCAAGTAATAAAAAAATTTACAAACACTAACTTTAAAATTATTAAAACTGGTCTTGATCACGGAACAATCACTTTAAACTCTGGTGGTAAAAACTTCGAAATAACAACCCTAAGGGAAGATATAAATACAGATGGACGACATGCAGAAGTTTCTTTTTCAAATGATTGGGAAAAAGATTCCCAAAGAAGAGATTTTACAATTAATGCAATATATATGGATCAAAATGGTAAAATTTTTGACCCTCAAAATGGTTTAAAAGATTTAAAAGAGAAAAAAATTAGATTTATCGGTAAAACACTTAATAGAATTCAAGAAGATTACTTAAGAATTTTAAGATTTTTAAGGTTTTCAATACAATATAAAGACTTTCAAAAAGATGAACAGACTTTCAATATTATTAAAAAAAATCTTACAGGTATTACAAAAATTTCTAAAGAAAGAATCTTTAGTGAATTAAGTAAAATTATAGAGTTAGAAAATATTAAATATATCTATAACAATAAAGATTTTTATGAAATTTTTAAAATAATTTTTCCTGAATTTAGATATTTTGAGAGAATTAAAAATATGGATGAAAATATTTATCAAAAGTATTTAAAAAACGAAAAAAAATTAATTCTTGCTTTATTTCTGATAGATAATAGCGACAATCATATTTATTTTGGTCATAAATACAAAATTTCAAACCACCTTAAAGAATATCTTGATTTTTTTCACTTGAACTTTACTCAATTAAAAAAAAATAAAATTTTTATTGGAAAAGAGTTAAAGAAGAATGTTTTTTATAATGGAAAAAATAAAATAATATCTTTAGCTATATTTGATTTTTTAACCAATAGTAGAAAAAATTCAGAAAATTTGAAAAAATTAATAAATAAAATAAATTCAACCAATATTCCTACATTTCCTATTACTGCAAAATATCTTCTTCAAAATGGATTTAAAAGTGGAAGGCAAATTGGTGAGGTTTTAAAAAAAATTGAAAAACAATGGATTAAAAATGATTTTAATTTAGATAATGAACAATTGAATAATCTAATAAAAAAAGAAATTTAGTTTAGATATATTTTATCTCAAGAATTTCAAAATTTTTTTCTCCTGATGGTGTTTTAACAATTACTAAATCTTTTTTTTCTTTACTAATTAAAGATTTCCCCATTGGCGACTTAAAATAAATTAAATTTTTTTTAATATCAGCCTCATCTTTACCAACAATTTTAAAGGATTTTATATTTTCATTTTCCATATCTTTTACTGTTACAGTTGAACCAAAAATAATTTTTCCATTATTATCTATTTTAGTAACATCAATAACATTCGCAGTAGCTATAACGTTGTTAATTTCCAAAACTCTTCCCTCTATATGACCTTGTTGTTCTTTTGCGGCATGGTACTCTGCATTCTCTTTTAAATCTCCATGAGCTCTAGCCTCTGCAATAGCTGCGACCACTTTTGGTCTTTTATTCTTTTTAAGATCTTCTAACTCTTCTTTAAGTTTTTTTAATCCTTCAACTGTTATAGGTTCTGTATCCATTATCCATTTATTTCCATTTTGCGTTTGGTGGAAGTGACATAAAAATTGCATCTAAATTTCCACCAGTATTTAAACCAAATTTTGTTCCCCTATCATACATTAGATTGAACTCTACGTATCTACCTCTCTTTATTAATTGGTTTTCTTTCTGTTTTTTTGTCCATTTTAAGAAAATTTTCTTGTTAATTATATTTTTTGAAATTTCTAGAAAAGAAATCCCAAGTTCTCTAA
>CACIKS010000006.1 GCA_902587295.1 uncultured Pelagibacteraceae bacterium
AATTGAAAAGCCTAAATTAAGTGAAGCACCCTCAAATTATGCCATAATTGGAAGATATATTTTACCAAAAAAAATACTTTCTGTTTTAAAGAATCAAAAAAGAGGAAAGGGCGGAGAGATTCATATTACTGATGCAATAAAAACTTTGGTTAAGAGAAATGAAAAATTTTATGGAAATATATTTAAAGGAAAATATATTGATTGCGGAACACTTAATGGATTTATTAATTCGGGACTTACGATCTCAAAATATATTAAATAAAACATTATGAAGATATGTATGATAGGAACAGGATATGTTGGTTTAGTTAGCGGAACCTGTTTTGCAGATTTAGGTAACAAAGTTCTTTGTGTTGATAAAGACTTAAAAAAAATTAGTAAACTTAAAAAAGCTATTTCTCCAATTTATGAACCTGGTTTAGATGACTTAATTAAAAATAATTTTCGTGCAAAAAGATTAGATTTTACTGATAATATAGAAAAAGCAGTAAAAGATTCCCAAATTATTTTTATTTGTGTTGGCACCCCAACAAAAAAAGGTTCAAATTTAGTTGATCTTTCCCAAGTGTATAATGTTGCAAAAGCTATATCTAAATATATTAAAACATATAAAGTCATAGTAACAAAATCTACTGTCCCAGTAACAACTGGTGATGAAATAGAAAGAATTATTGGAAATAAAGTAAAAAGATCTTTATTTGATGTCATATCAAATCCAGAATTTTTAAGGGAAGGCGAAGCTATAAGAGATTTTAAATATCCAGATAGAATTGTAATTGGATCCAATAATAAAAAAATCTTTAAGAAAATGGAGCTTCTTTATGAACCTCTTATTAAGAAAGGGGCAAAATTTTTTTCAACATCAAGAAAAGGTGCAGAATTAATAAAATATGCATCAAATGCTTTTCTTGCCACAAAAATTACATTTATAAATGAAATTGCTAATTTATGTGAAGAGGCAGATATAAATGTAGAGGACATCTCGGTTGGAATAGGTTCTGATGCAAGAATTGGAAGTAGATTTCTTAGAGCAGGACCAGCCTATGGCGGTTCTTGTTTCCCAAAAGATACAAAAGGATTAGTGTCTATAGCTGATAAGTTTAAGACTAATTTATCCATTGTTAAATCAGTAATTAAATCAAATCATAATAGAAAAATGTTGTTAACTAAAAAAGTCAGTAAAATATTAAACAACAAACTTAAGAATAAAAAGATTACTGTTTTAGGTGTAACTTTTAAAGCTAACACAGATGATATGAGGGAGTCCTCAGCACTTGTATTAATACCATATTTAATAAAAAAAGGAGCAAAAGTTACATATTATGATCCATCTGGTTACAAAAGTGATTTCAAAAAAAATAAAAATCTTAAATTTGAAAAAACCTTAATCAAAGCCTGTTTGGGAGCTGATTTAATAATTATTAATACTGAATGGGATGAATTCAAATCTATAGATTTTAGAAAAGTTGTTAAAAAAAGTAATTTTAAAATATATGATATGAGAAATCTTTATAATCCTAGTGAACTAAAAAAAAGAAACTTAAAGTATTATTCTATAGGAAGATAAAAATTAAATTTCAAATATTCCCTCAACCTCAACGGCAGCACCTAAAGGTAGTGAATTTGCACTTACAGCTGCTCTAGCATGCTTTCCATTTTCACCAAATACTTTCGATATTAAATCTGATGCACCATTTAAAACTTTTGGTTGGTCTACAAAAGTGTCAATCGAATTAACATACCCAGTTATTTTGATACATCCTTTTACTTTATTTAAATCACCACTAATTTTTTTTAATTGTGCTAAAAGATTTATAGCGCATAATTTAGCTGCATTTTGTGCTTGTTCTAAAGTAACTTCTTTTCCAACCTTTCCTTTAATTAATTTACCATCAGAGTCAAACGGAACTTGTCCAGAAATAAAAACTAAGTTACCAGAGATTTTGGAAGCAACGTATGAACCAACTGGATCAGGTGCTTTAGGTAATTGAATATTTAATTTTTTTAGTTTATCTTCAATACTCATTAAAATCCTTATTCTACTTTTTTTAATTTTTTGTAAGTTTCTACTCCAGTTTTAGGAACATTTTTTCTAAAATTTTCGTATTTTTCTTTTAAGCATTTAAGTTTATCTTCCACACCTTTTATTGAAAAACATTTATTATTAGACTCACTTGTTTGAACAGAAAAATTAAAAAAAAATAATAATAATGTTATAAATAAAGTTTTTTTCATTATTTTTTTCTCTTTTTCTTACTTTTATCGTATTCTTTCCTTTTTTCAATTAGTATTAAAGCTTCTTCCATTGATATTTCCGAGGGATCTTTGTCCTCAGGTATTGTTGCATTTAAAGATTTATATTTAATATATGGACCATATTGTCCTTTCATTATTCTTACAGGTTTTTTATCTTCAGGATGTTCCCCCAAGTTTTTTATTTCAGATGATGACATTCTACCAGGTTTAGCTTCAGAAATTAAAGTTATAGCTCTATTAAGGCCAATAGAAAATAATTCATCAACACTTTCAATTCGTGCAGATTTATTAGAGCATTTTAAATAAGGACCAAATCTTCCAATATTAATTGTTATATCTTCGTTTAAGTCAGGGTGTTTACCAATTATCTTTGGCAAAGAGCAAAGATATTTAGCTTTATCTAAATCAATATTTTCAATCGGCAACCCCTTAGGTATGGATACATTTTTCAAATTTTCATTCTCTTTTTTCTTTTTGGATTTTTTTCCTTTACTTTGATTAAGTTGATCTGGTTCCATCTCAAATTGTAAATAAGGGCCAAATCTCCCATTTTTAAGATAAATATCTTTCCCTAAATCATTTTTACCAATCAATTTTGGTTCAGCCAAATTTACCTGTTGCGAAGCTTTTGATTTTGATAAAGGTCTGGTGAATTTACATTCAGGATAATTAGAACAACCTATAAAAGCACCACCTCTAAAACTATTCTTGAGACTAAGTTCTCCCGTATTACAAAGTTTACACTTTCTATCAATTGCGTCATTATCATCTCTCTCAAAAACCAAGTCACCTAAACTATCATTTAAGAGATCCAGTACCTCTCTAGTCCTTTTTTCTTTTACTTGACCTACGTTTGAATAAAAATCTTTCCAAAACCCATCCAAAACTTTAACCCAATCAATTTTGCCACTAGTAATTTCATCTAATTGATTTTCCAAATCAGCTGTGAAATTGTAATCAACATATTTTGTAAATAATTTTTCAAGGAATGCTGATAACAATTTGCCTCTATCAGTTGGGTGGAATCTTTTGTTTAATAATTCAACATAATTTCTAGTAGATAAAACTGATATGATACTTGCATATGTTGATGGACGACCTATCCCTAATTCCTCCATTTTTTTTACAAGACTTGCTTCAGAATATCTTGGCGGTGGGTCTGTAAAATGTTGATCATCAATTAATTCTTTTATAGAAACTTTGTCTCCAATCTTTACCTCAGGTAAAATATTTTTAAGATCTTCATCCTTTTCCTCAAATTTGTATACCTTTAAATATCCTTCAAATTTTATGGTTGATCCATTTGCTCTAAAATTAATTTTTCTATTTTCAGATTCTATGGATATACTTTTTCTATCAAATTCAGCTGGGTTCATTTGAGAAGATATCGCTCTGTTCCATATTAATTCATAGAGCTTAGATTGATCAGTACTTAAATATTTTTTCATATCAGATGGTTTTCTTCTAACATCTGTTGGTCTAATAGCTTCGTGCGCTTCTTGTGCATTCTTTGCTTTTTTTCCAGCATAATTATTAGGAATATCTGGAAGAAATTCTTTTCCATGTTCATTTTTGATAAAATTTCTAAAATCTGAAATAGCTTCTTTAGAGATTTGAGTACCATCAGTTCTCATATATGTAATTAAACCAACGGTATCTCCCTCTATATCTATACCCTGATAAAGTCTTTGAGCAATTTGCATTGTTCTAGATGCACCAAAGCCGAATTTTCCAGACGCTGTTTGTTGCAAAGTTGACGTGGTAAATGGAGCCAAAGGATTTCTTCGATAAACTTTTGATGAGACGTCAGTTATTTTATATATTTGTTTTTTAATTTCATTTAATGCTTTTTCAGAGTCTATTTTCTTTTTAAAAGAAAACTTTTCAATTTTTTTAGATTCAAAAATAGATAATTTAGATTTTATTAGTTTATCGTCATATTGAAAATTACTAGCAATAGTCCAAAACTCTTCAGGTTTAAAAAGTTCAATTTCATGTTCACGTTCAGTTATGAGTCTTAGAGCAACAGATTGAACTCGCCCCGCAGATTTTGATCCTGGCAGTTTAGTCCATAGGATTGGAGATATGTTAAATCCTACGAGGTAATCCAATGCTCTTCTTGCCATATAAGCATTAACTAATAATGATTCAATTTCTCTAGGATTATTTATACCATTAGTAACAGCTTTTTTTGTTATTTCATTAAACACAACTCTTTCTACTTTTTTACCTTTTAAAAGTTTTTTGCTCTCAAGTATTTCTCTTACGTGCCAAGCTATAGCTTCACCTTCTCTATCAGGGTCCGTTGCCAATATAATTCTTTCTGACTCTGCAGCAGCATCCGTAATTTCTTTAACATATTTTTTTGAGAATGAGTCTAATTCCCATTCCATTTTAAAGTTATTTTCTGGATCAACAGAACCGTTTTTTGATGGAAGATCTCTAACATGCCCATAACTTGCTAATACTTTATAATCTTTCCCTAAGTATTTGTTTATGGTTTTTGCTTTAGCTGGACTCTCTACTATGACAAGATTCATTATAATTAACTTTACTGTCAAAAATAAAGCAGTTTGTCAAATCAAAGTATAATAAGTGTTGATTTTAAAGTTTAATTTTATCTTCTGTTCTATTTTTCAACCTGACAATATTCTTTCTATGAGTGTATAAAATAATCACAAAAACAATAAATAAAAATGAATTTATTTCAAAATTACTTTCAAAAAAAGAAATTAAAAAAATTACTAGAGTTGAAATGATTGATGATAAGGAAGAATATTTAGTAATGAAACTAATTAAAATCCAGGATACACAAAATAACAAAGCAAGTTTTAATGATAAAGCAAAAATAACCCCTAAATAGGTTGCAACACCTTTACCACCCTTAAATTTTAACCATATGGGAAATATATGTCCAAGAAATGCCATTAAAGCAGATAAATAAATTAAATTTGGGAAATAAAATTTTACAATAATAACAGGCGCAAACCCTTTGAAAATATCCATAAATAAAGTTAAACCCGCAACGAATTTATTTCCAGCTCTTAAAACATTTGTTGCGCCAATATTTTTGGAACCTACGTTACGTATATCTTTACTTAAAAAAAATTTACTTAAAATTAATCCAAATGGTACTGACCCAGCTATATATGAAAAAAAAGATACTAAAAATGTTTCAAAAATCACTGTAAATTAAAAACACTTTCTCCATTAAGGTATGTCATTAAAACTTTTCCTTGAAGTTTCCTATTTTCTATAGCCGCATTTTTAGATTTCGATTTTAGTTTAGATACATCAACTTTCCAAGGTTGATTAAGATCAAAAATACACAAATCTGCATCAGATCCTTTTTTTAAAGTACCTTTGTTAATTTTTAATATTTTTGCAGGGTTGTATGTAATAGTTTCGATTATTTTTTTTAAAGGTAAAGAACCATTGTGATATAGCTCTAAGCAGAGTGAAAGAAGAGTTTCAATACCAATAGAACCCTCAGCTGCTTGTGCAAAAGGAAGTCTTTTACTTTCCTCATCTTCAGGTTTGTGATCTGAAACTATTACGTCTATCAAACCATCTTTTACTCCTTGAATTAGTGCTTTTCTATCTTCTTCTTTTCTTAAAGGAGGGGAGACCTTCATAAAAGTTTTAAAATCTCCAATGTCATTTTCATTAAGTGAAAGATTGTTTATAGAAACACCAGTAGTAAATTTTAAACCATTTTTTTTATATTTTTTTATGACATCGACTGATTTTGCTGATGATAACTGGGATATATGATATCTACACGGGTATTCTTCAAGTAAAGATAGATCTCTTTCAATTATAATCTTTTCTGCAATGTAAGGTATACCTTGCAAACCAAGTCTAGTTGAAACTTCTCCCTCGCTAATACATCTACCTTTAGAAAGTTCATGATCTTCAGGATGTTGCATAACAAGAACATTAATGTCAGATGCATAATTCATAATTCTAGACATCATTTCAGCATTTTGCACAGTTTTTGTTGCATCAGTAAATCCAATTATTCCTTTTTTTGAAAGTAATCCAAACTCAGTCATAAGTTTTCCATCCATATTTCTCGTGAGTGTAGCGGATGGATAAATATTTACTCCAGATTTGTCTCTACCTCTCCTTAAAATAAAGTCTACCATAGACACGTTATCTATGACCGGACTTGTGTTTGGCATTGAAACCACAGACGTAACACCCCCAGACACTGCTGCACTGCTTAAGCTTCTAAAATTTTCTTTATATTCAAAACCAGGTTCACCAATAAATACTTTCATATCTACTATGCCAGGAATTAAAACTTTACCTTTTAAATCTATTGTTTCTGACTTAATTGAAATATTCGATTTCTTTACACTTTTTCCAACAGCTTTAATTTTACCTTTAGAGTCAACTATTAAACCGCCAGTCTCATCAAGGTTTTGGGATGGATCGATTATCCTTCCATTTATAAAATATTTTTCTTTCATTATTTACAGTATAATTTTAAACACGCCATTCTTACAGCTACACCTAATTCCACCTGTTCTTTAACCAAACTAACATTTATATCATCAGCTAACTTAGTATCTATTTCTACACCTCTGTTCATTGGTCCAGGATGCATAATTAAAGCATCTTTTTTAGCAAATTTTAATTTGTCAGGCGTCAATCCAAAATACTCGTAGTACTCTCTTTTTGAAGGTAAAAAAGATCCTTTCATTCTTTCATTTTGTAATCTTAACATCATAACGATGTCACAAGATTTTAAACCCTCTTTCATATTGGTAAATCCTTTAACACCAAGTTTGTTGATTGAGTTAGGCATCAAAGTTTTTGGCGCAATAACATTGACCTCAGCCCCAAGCATATTAAGTAAATAAATATTTGATCTAGCTACTCTAGAGTGAAGTATATCTCCGCAAATAGCTATTTTTAAACCTTCAATTCTTCCTTTTCTGTTAATTATTGTTAAAGCATCTAAAAGTGCTTGTGTTGGGTGTTCTCTTAGACCATCACCAGCATTAATAACTGCACAATTAACTTTTTGTGATAAAAGGTTGGGAGCACCTGAGTCTTGATGTCTCACAACTATAATATCAGGATGCATTGCATTTAGTGACATTGCAGTATCCAAAATGGTTTCTCCTTTTTTTAATGAGGAGTTTCCAACATTCATTGTCATTACATCAGCTCCCAATCTTTTACCTGCAAGTTCAAACGAGCTTTGTGTTCTTGTAGATGGTTCAAAAAATAAGTTAATTTGAGTTTTTCCTCTTAGCAAATCCAGTTTTTTAGATGCACTTCTATTTAACTTTATAAAATTTTTTGCCTCATCTAAGATTAGATTTGCTTCTTGAATAGATAGATTTTGAATTCCTAAAAGATGTTTTTGGATTTTTTTAACAGCTGAAAATTTTTTAATAACTGCCATTAAAATTAACTCTATAGGCCTTTTGTACTATCATAGCAAGTTATTTATCTTCTTAAGTAATCTATAGCCCCCTGTAATATAAAAGAAGCTGCATTTTGGTCTAATTTCTCAACTTTTTTTGAGACATTTACGTCCAAATTACTTGATAAATTGAACGCCCCTGCGCTTGACAATCTCTCATCCCACATACTGACAGGTATTGAAACATTATTTGATAAGTATTTGGTAAAATCGTTAGCAGATTGTGCAGATGGACCTATTTTACCATCCATATTAATTGGATTTCCTACAATGATTCCCTTGATATTATTTTCAAGAATTATTTCTTGAATCTCATTGATAAAATTGGAATTATTTTTTTTATGAATGGTTTTTAAAGGCGTTGAAACAAGTTTATTTTCATCTGATATTGCCAAACCAATGCGATTTTTACCTGGGTCAATGCCTAATATTCTAGATTTTTTTCCTATTGATTTCTTAAAATCTTCTATATCTACCATGAATATGTTATATTTTACTTCACTTTCTAATCAAACTAAAACATAGTTTATAGATGTCTATTGATAAAAACCAAGTTAAAAAAGTTGCTAAACTATCCAGAATATTGCTTGAAGATAGCAAATTAGAAACTTTATCTAAAGATTTAGCTTCTATATTAAATTTCGTAGAACAACTTAATAAGTTAGACACAAATAAAACAAAACCATTAAGTTCTGTGGTTGATAAAACTTTGGAACCTAGAAATGATAAAGTTGATGATGGAAAAATAAAGAGTCAGATATTAAAAAATTCTCCTAATAAAAACGAAGATTTTTTTATTGTTCCGAAAGTGATTGAATAAAAATGACTGATTTAAATAAGAGCTCTTTAAAAGAAATAGTTAATTTAATCAAATCAAAGAAAATATCTTCTTTAGAAGTTACTAAACATTTTATTAAAAATATTGAAAAAGGAAAAAATTTAAATAGTTTTATTACAACTTGTTTTGAAAAAAGTATGAACAGTGCAAAAGAATTTGATAGTAAAAAAAATTTTGACGGTTTACTTTCTGGAATACCTATAGCTGTCAAGGATTTGTTTTGTACCAAAAACATAAAGACGACTGCTGGAAGTAAAATTTTGGAAAATTTTGTCCCTACATACGAGTCTACTGTCACTGATAATTTATGGTCCGAAGGAGCTTTTTTACTTGGTAAACTAAATTGTGATGAGTTTGCTATGGGATCATCAAATGAAACTAGTTATTTTGGAAACACCATTAATCCGGTCGGTAAAAATTTAGTACCAGGTGGTTCATCAGGCGGGTCAGCTAGCGCCTTAGCAGCGAGTCTTACTCCAGCCACAATAGGTACTGACACAGGTGGTTCTATCAGACAACCCGCATCCTTTACCGGAACAGTTGGATTGAAACCTACTTACGGATTATGTTCTAGATGGGGCATAGTTGCTTTTGCTTCATCATTAGATCAAGCAGGACCTATGACTCAAAATGTCGAAGATTGTGCTTTGATGCTAGAAGCAATGTCAGGTTACGATAAAAAAGACTCCACATCTATAAATAAAAAAAAAGAAAATTATTTGAAAAATTTAAATCAAAAAATTGATGGATTAAAAATCGGTATACCAAAGGAATACAGAGTAGAAAATATGCCAAAAGAAATAAATGATCTATGGAAAAAAGGAATTGATATTTTAAATAAGTCAGGAGCTAAAATCATTGACATCTCTTTACCGCATACAAAATATGCGCTACCAACTTATTATATAGTTGCTCCCGCAGAGGCTTCTTCAAATTTAGCACGATATGATGGTGTAAAGTTTGGATACAGATCTAGTAAAGGAAATAATCTGGTAGAAATGTATGAAAGTACAAGAGGTGAAGGCTTTGGAGATGAAGTAAAAAGAAGAGTTCTTATCGGTACTTATGTTTTATCGTCAGGATATTATGATGCTTACTATATTAAAGCGCAAAAAGTCAGAAGATTGATAAAAAATGATTTTGATCAATGTTTTAAAAATGTTGACGCTATCTTAACTCCTTCAACACCAAGTAGCGCCTTTAAAATTGGTGAGAAAACTAATGATCCAATATCTATGTACCTAAATGATGTATTTACAGTTCCTGCAAATTTAGCAGGGATTCCTGCAATTTCAATTCCAGCTGGACAGGATAGTGAAGGACACCCTCTTGGAATCCAACTAATATCTAAAGCTTTAGATGAACAAAAAATTTTAAACATAGCTTTTGCTATGGAAAAAAGTATTGGTCATAAACAATCTTTAAATAGATGGTGGGAATAATTAATGGAAAAAGAAAAGTTTGACTATTTTATAAAAACAGAAAGTAATATCTGGGAAGTAGTAATTGGTCTGGAAGTACACGCTCAAGTTATTTCGGAATCAAAATTATTTTCGGGTTCATCTACAAAATTTGGCTCAAAGCCAAACACACAAGTAAGTTTAGTTGACTCAGCTTTTCCAGGAATGCTTCCTGTTATTAATCAATACTGTATAGAACAAGCTGTTAAAACTGGTTTAGGATTGAATGCCAAAATTAATTTACTTTCTATATTTGATAGAAAAAATTATTTTTACGCCGATTTACCCGCAGGATATCAGATTTCTCAATACAAAAGTCCAATAGTTGGAGAAGGTGCCGTCACCCTTGATATGCCTTATGGAAGTAAAAAAATTGGCATAGAGAGATTACACTTAGAACAGGATGCAGGAAAAAGCATACACGATCTAAGTCCGGATAATACTTTTGTAGATCTAAATAGAGCAGGTGTTGCCTTGATGGAAATTGTTAGCAAACCAGATTTAAGATCTCCAAGTGAAGTAAATTCATATGTAAAAAAACTTAGAACTATTATGAGGTATCTTGGTACCTGTGACGGAAATATGCAAGAAGGCTCATTAAGGGCCGACGTAAATGTTTCTGTTAAAAAAAAAGGTGAAAAAAAATTTGGAACAAGATGTGAAATTAAAAATGTAAATTCAATAAAATTTATGGAGATGGCAATTGATTCTGAAGCAAAAAGACAGGTTGAATTGCTTGAGACAGGTAAAACTATAATTCAAGAAACTAGGCTTTTTGATACAAAAAAGAATGAAACAAGATCGATGAGATCAAAAGAAGAAGCACATGATTACAGGTATTTTCCAGATCCAGATTTGCTTCCATTAGAACTTAAACAAAGTTTTATTGATAATATAAAAAATAAATTACCAGAACTACCTGATCAAAAAAAAGAAAGATTTATAAAGAATTATAAATTAACACCGTACGAATCAAATGTTTTGGTATCAGAATTTGAAACATCAAAATATTTTGAAGAAGTAATCAAAAAAGCTGATATAAATCTTGCCAAAAATTGGATAATTGTTGAGTTATTTGCAGTTTTAAATAAAAAAAATTTAGATATAAAAGAATCACCTGTGTCACCACAAAACTTAGCATCACTAATTAATGCAATTAGTTCTGGAGAAATTTCAGGAAAAATTGCAAAAAAAGTTTTTGAAATAATGGTTGAGACTGGAGACGAACCAACAAAAATAATTAAAGAAAAAGGATTAAAACAACAAAGCGACCCCAAGGAACTAGAGAAAATTATAATTAAAGTTTTAGAAGCTAATTCTGATAAAGTTTTACAATACAATTCTGGTAAAGAAAAATTATATGGATTTTTTGTCGGTGAAATAATGAAAGCTTCATCAGGAAGTGCAAATCCTAAACTTGTTAATGATATTTTAAAAGTTAAATTAAAAAAATGATTAAGAATCTTGAAATCAACGAAAGATTAGAAAAATATATTTCTGATCATAGTTACAATCTTCATCCTATTCAAAAAGAAATACTTAATCACAATGATCAACTTGGAGATATTAAAAAAATGCAAATTTCAATATCACAAGGTTACTTTTTCCAACTTTTTATTAAGAACAATAATATAAAAAATATTTTAGAAATAGGAACTTTTACCGGATATAGCGCTCTATCTATGGCCCTTGTTGTACCCGAGGAAGGAAATGTTACTTGCTTAGATATAAATGCAGAAACTACTGAAAAAGCAAAAAAGTTTTTTAAAAAAGCTAATTTGGAGAAAAAAATAAAAGTTATACTAGCCCCAGCTTTACAAAGTCTTAAGAAACTTAAAAACGAAAAAAAAATATTTGATATGATTTTTATTGATGCAGATAAGGAAAATTATATAAATTATTTTAATCATTCCATAGAACTTCTTAAAAACAAAGGATTTATACTTGTAGATAACGTTCTATGGAAAGGAGATGTCGCTGATCCTAATAAAAATGATAATTTAACTAATATAATTAGAGAATTTAACTCTTTTATCAAAAAAGATGATAGAGTAGATAAAACAATTTTACCATTAGGCGATGGCATTACAATTTGTAGGAAGATTTAAATGTTCTATATTTTTGGTTTTTATAAATTTAAAAGACTTACCGGTCTAAAAAAACTTAAAGTTTTATTTCAAGAGAAGTTCATTAAAAATAATATAAGAGGGACAATAATATTTTCCAAAGAAGGTATAAATGGAACTATATCCGGGAAGAAAACAAGTATTCATTTAATTAAAAGAAATTTAATGCACATTTTTAAAATTAAGAATTTTGACTCAGAGAATTTTTCTGAATGTAATTTTCAACCATTTCATCGTGGAAAAATAAAAATAAAAAAAGAAGTTGTACCTTTAGGCTTTCAAGTATTAAAATCTAAAGCAACAAAAAACTATATTGAACCTAATAAATGGAATTCTTTAATCGAAGAGCCAAATGTATATTTAATAGATGCTAGAAAACCTTTCGAATACAATGTGGGTACTTTTAAAGGATCTAAAAATCCGAATATAAATAACTTTAGAGATTTTCCAAGATATTTAAAAAAAATTAATAAAGAAAATAAAATTGCTATGTTTTGTACTGGAGGAATTAGATGTGAAAAAGCTTCTTTATATTTAAAAAACAAAGGATTTAAAAATGTTTTTCAATTAAAAGGTGGAATATTAAATTACTTAAAAAATGTAAAAAAAAACCAAAGCTTATGGAAAGGTGAGTGCTACGTTTTTGACAATAGAATTTCAGTTAAACACAACCTAAAGGTTGGTACTTATTTAATGTGTAGTGGATGTAGAAAGCCTCTTTCAGATAAAGATACTAAGTCAAAAAAGTATGTAGAAGGTATTTCTTGCCCTAAATGTTTTGACAATCTAACTGAAAGTCAGAAGAGTAGATTTGCTATGAGACAAAAACAAATACTAACTGCTAAAAAAACAGGAAAAAAATATATTTTTCAAAAAGAATACACCTGAGGTAAATATTGAATAAAAATTTAAATTTAACCTCGACCCCAATTACAAAGTTGTTAAGAGATATTGCAATCCCATCAATGACTGGGAGTTTGTTCCAAACTTTATTTAATCTAGTCGATATTTTTTATGCAGGTAAAATTTCGCCTGAAGCATTAGCTGCTTTAGCAAAATCATTTCCATTATATTTTATTATTATTTCTGCAGGAATCGGTATTGTTGCAGGTTGTAATTCACTAATCGCAAACGCGTTAGGCACAAATAACAAACTAGCTGCCTCTATATATTCTTATCATTCCATTATATATGCATTTTTTCTTTCTGTGTTTATTACTCTAATCGGAATATTTTTTTCATTTGATTTATTGAAATTGATGGGTAGTAACTTTGAAAGTATAATTTTAGCAAAAGAATATACAGATATTATTTTTTATGGAACTATTATATTTTTAATACTAACTTCATTAAATTCTATCCTTTATGCCCAAGGAGATACAAAAACTTACAGGAATGTTTTAATCGTAGGTGTATTACTTAATA
The DNA here is from genome assembly GCA_902587295.1 of uncultured Pelagibacteraceae bacterium. Classification (GTDB taxonomy): domain Bacteria; phylum Pseudomonadota; class Alphaproteobacteria; order Pelagibacterales; family Pelagibacteraceae; genus Anoxypelagibacter. Next base: position 13,546 of record CACIKS010000006.1, read on the forward strand.
TTATTTTAAACCCATTATTTATTTTTGGTTTTTTATTTATCCCCGCTTTTGGTATAGCGGGACTAGCAATATCAACTTTATTAATTCAGTTTTTTGCATGTATTTATATTTATAATAAAGTAAATAAAACAGATCTTAAAATATTACCTAGAATTTCTAATTTTTTTATAAGAAGAAACTTTTTAATAAACATTTTCAATCAAAGTATGCCAATTACTATGGCATTATTTTTAGTTGCCGCTGGAAGCTACATTCTTTTATCATTTATAAGTAATTTTGGTGACCAAGCAATAGCAGGATACGGAGCAGCAGTAAGATTTGAGCATTTATTTTCTCTTCCTGTGATTGGTTTAAACACAGCAGTTATATCTATTGCTGGACAAAATTTTGGGGCCAAAAGATTTGATAGAATTAAGGAAGTATATCTAAAAGCAGTAGCGTTTGGTTTTATTATTATGTGTATTGCTGGAATATTGCTTTATATTTTTTCAGAATATATTATTCAAATTTTTTCTAGCGATCTTGAGGTAATTAAATATGGATCAAGCTATCTTAAAATAGCAGCATTTATTGGCCCAATTTATCCTTCATTTTTTATATCTCACGCATTGTTTACTGCTCTTAAAAAAACATATTTAATATTTTATTCAAACCTAATTAGGATGGTGGTTTTACCTGCTATTATCGTATGGACAATTTTAAATATTTATAATGGATATTACCAAGATATATTTTATGGTTTATTAATTATGAATTGGGTTTTAGGAATTTTAATGCTTTGTTTAGCCAGAGGTCTAATGATTAAAAGTTTTAATGAAGAGAAAAAAGTTTTCTTTATATTTTGAAAGTGTTATAAAAAAAGAAGATTTGGAGAGGTGGGTGAGTGGTTGAAACCAGTTCTTTGCTAAAGAACCGTACGCTTAACCGTGTACCGAGAGTTCGAATCTCTCCCTCTCCGCCATTTATTACTTAAGGTAATTTTCCAATTTTATCGGTTTACCACTAATCATATATCTATAAACATTCGCGTTTTCTAAAACCCTTTGTACATAATTTCTAGTTTCCTCGAATTTAATTAATTCAATCCAATTAATATAATCTATTTTATTTTTACTTGGGTCCCCATTAGTTTTTCTCCAATATCTTACTCTCTTAGGACCCGCATTGTATGCTGCTATAGCAAAGGGATATACTTCCCTATAATCATTTAACAATGAATTAAAATAATAGCTTCCAAGTTTAATGTTATACTCTGGATCTGAAGTCAATTTACTCTTACTATAAGGAACTTTCATTTGTTTAGCTACAAGCTTAGCAGTATAAGTCATTAACTGCATCATACCTTTAGCCCCCGCATAACTATTGGCTTTAGGATCAAATTCACTTTCTTGTCTTGTAATTGCCAAAATTATTTCTTGTGACGGCATTGCCTTACCATTAATAACCCTAGGTGTTGTTATGATTGGATAATTAAATTTATTATAAAATCTTTTTTCGTAAGATGCTTTTTTAGATATTTGAATAGCAAAATCATATCTTCCCACTTCTGTAGCAAGTTTAGCCGCAAGTACTTCACTACCTTTATCTATATCATTTGCAGCTAAGTGTTTAAGAATATCTTTAGTGTACTTTGTTTTGTTTAACTCTTTTAAAAGAATTACATGTCTAACTAATGGATTTTTATTAAATTCTTTTTCATAATCTTTTGAATATTTGGATTGATCTTTTAATTCAAAATCTCCAAACGGATTAATTTTTTTAAAAGATAATTGACCATAGTAAGTAGTCAAATATTTTGCACCTTCTTTAAAATAATCTTCAGATAATTTTTTTTTGCCAAGTTTTTCATAAGTTGTTCCAATCCAATAAGCGCCTCTCGCCAAACTTATCGGATAGCCAACATTTTCATAAAATGATTTAAAATGACCCAGGGCTTTGTTTGGATTATTTAAAAAGCTTAAAGCAATCCATCCAGATATCCATTCAGCTTCAGCAAATTCAGGGCCTTCACGCATTGAATGGTTTTTTGCAACCTCATAGGCTAATTGATATTTTTTTTTATAAATTAATGATCTTGAAATTATATGTCTTTCTTTCCACCATAAATCTGCTCTAATTAATTCGCTTTCATTATTAGGGGCCTTATTAATTATTTCTAATGATGACTCTATTCTTCCTCTTCGTCTTCTCCATTTTAATCTATCATATCGAAGACCTATGTCGGATTTAAAATTATCAGGAACTTTTGCAATTGCATTATCTACACCATAAGAATTGCTCATTAGTATTTGTCTGGCATTATACAAGGCTCTATAATCGTTTGGCAAATATCTCAATATTCTTTTCAAATCCCAATATTTATATTCCCAGGCCATATAATCAGCTCTTTTAATGTGATCCGATGAATTTAAAAATTTTTTATATTTTTTATTTAAATATCTTAAATCCTTTGAGCTTAAAGATGCATTTATCCAACCCTCCTTAATTAGTTCAGAACCTTTTTCGGCATTACCTTTTATTAAATAGGACTCACCGAGTTTAATTTTTCCAAAACCACTTAATGGATCTGATGACTCAAACCATCCTATAATTGTATTTGGACTGTTGGTTTGTAAATTTATTTTATGCTCTGCTAAATATTTTAGACGGTTTATTCTTGGATAATTAGGGTTTTTGTCAATAAAGTTAATATAATCAGTAAATGTAGCCTTATTATTTCTTTCTTTTAAATAAATCCACCAAATTAGATTTTTAAAATCTTTATCCTTAACTTTTTTCGTTGTTCTAAAAGCAGATGTCCATTTTTTTTCTTTTATATTTAAAAATATTTCTTTTGCATATCCATAATCTTTTTTTGACAGAATGGAAGAAACCGCTTCTTCTTTGCTCACTATTTTTTTGTAAGAGATTGGTTTTTTTTCAGGAAATAAAAATTTACTTTCTATTTTATTTACAACTAAGTCTGAGGTAACTACTTCTTTTTTTTCAATAGTTTTACTTTGAGGAAGACTATTTGAATTTTCGTTATTATTATTGTCTGCCTTTTTATATAATTCAGAATCATTTTTTTTTGGTTTTTCTTTTGGAACGATATTATTTGTCGCTATTTTGATATTTTTTTTTATTATTGGTTTTTCAACAGGCAATAAAACTTGCTTCTGCTGTTTTTTCTGCAATATTGATATTTTTTTTGGTTTTGATTTAGGTAAAATTGTACTTTTATTATCAGAGGACGCATAAGCCCAGTGCAAAAGTGCAAATAAAAAAACTAGACTAATTAATTGTTTAAGCATAAAATTTCGTTAGACAAATTATTTACTTTATAATGAATTATGTTCAAAGGATCAATTGTAGCTTTAATAACACCTTTTAAAAATAATAAGTTGGATGAGGAAAAATACATCTCTCTTATACACCATCATATTTCTAGTGGTACAAAAGGTTTAGTACCGGCTGGCACAACCGGTGAGTCTCCAACTTTGAATAACAATGAACATAAAAAAGTAATTGAAATAGCTATAAAAGAGTCTAAAGGAAAAATCCCAGTCATTGCTGGAACAGGATCTAACTCCACCGAGGAAGCTGTAGAATTATCAAAACATGCAGAAAAATCAGGAGCAAATGGATTATTAATAGTTACTCCATATTATAACAAACCAACTCAAGAAGGACTTTATCAACATTATAAACTAATTAATGATAAAGTTGGTATTCCGATAATAATATATAATATTCCACCAAGATCTGTCGTCGATATGTCTGTTGATACTATGGCTAGACTTTTTGAATTAAAAAATATTGTTGGAGTCAAAGACGCTACAGCTGATTTAAACCGAGTAGATGAACAACTAAAAAAAATGGGACCTGAATTTATACAATTATCTGGTGAAGATGGAACAGCATTAGAGTTTAATATTAGAGGTGGGACAGGATGTATTTCGGTCTCAGCAAATGTTGCTGCTAAATTGTGTGCAGAGTTTCAAGAAGCATCGTTAGCGAAAAATAATAGCAATCTTTTATCAAAAGCAAAAGAGATTAATAATAAACTTATGCCATTACACAAAGCATTATTTATTGAAAGCAACCCAAGTCCTGTTAAGTACGCCGCAAGTTTATTAAACCTATCATCTGAGGAAGTACGGTTACCACTTGTAAAAATTACAGAAAAAACAAAGCAAGAAGTTAGGAAAGCATTAAAATTTGCTGATTTGATTTAATGAATGAGAAAAACTATAGGCGCAAAAATAGTTTGCAATAACAGAAAAGCGAGATTCAATTATTTTTTTTTAGAATTGATTGAGGCCGGCATAGTTTTAAAAGGGTCTGAAGTCAAATCATTAAGAGATGGAAAAGCAAATATAACAGATGCATATGCCACTGACAGTAAGGGTGAAATTTACTTAATTAATTCTCATATACCATTGTATAAAGAGTCAAGTTACAACAATCACAACCCAAGAGATATGAGAAAACTTCTGCTCAAAAAAAAAGAAATTAATAAGATGATAGGAAGAATCAATAGAGATGGATTAACAATAGTTCCTACTAAAGTATACTTTAAAAAAGGTAAAGCTAAAGTTGAACTAGCTATTGCAAAAGGAAAAAAACTTTACGACAAAAGAAATGTGAAGAAAAAAAGAGATTGGGAAAGAGAACAAGCAAAAATCTTAAGTAGAAACAAATAATGGTTTATCTCGGAATAGGTTCAAATTTATCATCTAGTTTCGGAAGTAGATTTCAAAATATAAACTTTGCAATTTCTTATATCCAAGAAGAAAAAATTGATTTAATCAAAAAATCTAGTTTTTATGAGACTTTTTCATTTCCAAACAAAGAGGATCCAAAATTTATAAACATTGTTATTGCTGTTAAAACAAATTTATCGCCACAAGAGTTAATGCAACGACTATTATTTATTGAGCAAAAACTTGAAAGAAAAAGATTTAAAAAAAACGATCCACGAACCTGCGATATAGACATTATAGATTATAATAATAAAATTATAAATTTTAAATTAAATAAATTTTCACTAAAAATTCCCCACCAATCTTTATCTACTAGAAATTTTGTTTTGCACCCTTTAAAAGAAATTTGCCCTAATTGGACTCACCCTGTTAGCAAAAAAAATATCGATGTTTTAATAAAAAACTTAAAAAAAACTAATAATGACATTACAAAATTAACTGAAAATGATATAAATAATTATGTTAAATAATGAAGAACTTATTAAAAAAGTTAAATCATATAACAGATTTTTCAACCCAGAAGCTTTGTCAAAAGCCTATAATTTTGCACTTGAAGCTCACAAAAATCAAAAAAGAGATGAGGGTATACCCTATATAAGTCACCCTGTTGCTGTAGCTAGTATATTAACCGAACTCAAGTTAGATAGTGCAACAATTACAACCGGTCTTCTTCATGACACCGTTGAGGACACAAAAGCAACTTACGAGAACGTAAAAAAAGAATTCGGTAAAGAGGTAGCTGATTTAGTTGATGGAGTTACAAAAATTTCAGCCTTAGAAGACAAAGCTGTAGAAAATTCCAAAGCGGAAAACTTTAGAAAATTAATATTGGCAACATCAAAAGATATTCGTGTTCTTTTAGTTAAATTAGCAGACAGACTGCATAATATGAGAACTATTAATTACGTTAAAGATCAAAGCAAAAAAATCAGAAAAGCAAAAGAGACTATGGAAATTTATGCACCATTAGCTGATAGAATGGGTATGAATACTATAAGAGATGAATTGGAGGATTTATCTTTTTCTATTCTTAATTCTGATGCGAGAAATTTAATTTTAAACAGATTATCTTTCATTAAAAACAAGAGAGAGGACCTTATCAAGAATGTCTCTGACGAACTAAATCAACTACTTAAGTCTTATGAAATTAATGCTCATATAACTGGTAGAGAAAAAACTCCTTTTTCGATATGGAGAAAAATGCAAAACAAAAGAATTTCACTTGAACAGCTTACTGATATTGTTGGTTTTAGAGTAATAGTAAATGATATTAATGATTGCTATATTACTTTAGGAATATTTCATAATAAATATTCAGCTATTCCTGGAAAATTTAAGGATTATATATCTACCCCTAAAATTAACCAATATAAATCTATTCACACATCAGTAATAGGGCCAATGAAAAAAAGAATAGAAATACAAATAAGAACAAAGCCAATGCACGAATTTGCTGAACGAGGAATAGCATCACATTGGAAATATAAATCATCAGAAAAATTTTCTGAGCTTTCTTGGAAAGAATATGATTGGCTTAGAGACCTAGTAGAAATTATAGAAACAGGTGGAAGTCCAGAACACTATTTTGAATTTACTAAGCTTCAAATGTTTCAAGACAATGTTTTTTGTTTTTCACCTAAAGGCGCTGTTATTAAATTACCCAAAGATGCTACACCAATAGATTTTGCATATGCCGTTCACACTAAAATTGGAGACACAGCTATCGGCTGTGAAATTAATGGCAGTTCATCACCTTTACAATCTAAACTCAAAAATGGTGATATGATAAAAATTATAACTTCCAAAAAAGTTTCTCCCTCATTACATTGGTTGTCATCAAGTAAAACAGGTAAAGCAAGAGCTTCGATACGAAGGCATTGGCAAGGTAAACTTTTAGCAAATGAGTCAAAGAGTAAAGAATATTCGTCAACTCTATCAATAGATCTTCCACACAAACCAGGAATACTAGGAAAAGTTAGCACAATAATCGGGGTTAATGACGCTAATATTATAAACATTGAATTAACTAAAAGAAGCCCAGAATACTTACAATTTTTGTTTGATTTGCAAATTAAAGATTTAAAAAACTTCACAAACTTGATAAGTCAACTTAAACAAGAAGATTTAAAATTTAAAGTAATTCGTCATAAAAAGAAAAAGTATGCTTTCATACAAAGAGTCCTTAAAAATTTTAAAAGAAACTAATGCACTTTTAGAGGGTCATTTTGTTTTATCCTCAGGACTTCATAGTGATACATATCTTCAATGTGCTAAGCTTTTAAGTCAACCCAATAAAGCAAAAGAATTATGTATTTCACTTGCTGAGAAAATTAAAAAACAATTTAAAAAAATAGATTTAATATTATCCCCTGCTATCGGTGGTATAGTAATTGGTTATGAAATAGGAAGAGTTTTAGGGATTGAAACAATATTTGCAGAGAGAGTAAATAACTCATTTACTCTAAGAAGAGGTTTTAATATTAAAGAAAACCAAAAAGTTCTAATTGTCGAAGATGTAATTACTACGGGGAAGTCTAGTTTAGAATGTTCGAATTTAGTAAAAAAAGTTCATTCTGAAATTATTGGCTATGCTTGCATAGTCGATAGATCTAATGGAAAAAGTGAAATAGATAAAAAAATCATATCTCAAATTGAAATAAAAATTCCAACTTACACCAAAGATAATTTGCCAAAACACCTTATAGATAAAAAAGCTATAAAACCAGGAAGCAGAAATTTGTAATGATTACTCCTAGACTCGGCGTAAATATTGATCACGTAGCAACTATTAGAAATGCACGAGGAGAAAATTATCCAAGCCCGTTAAGGGCAGCAATATTAGCTCAAAAATTTGGTGCAGACTCAATAACAATTCATTTAAGAGAAGACAGAAGGCATATAAAAGAAGAAGATTTAAAAGAAATAAAAAAAAAATTAAAAATCCCATTAAATTTAGAGATTGCACCGACAAATGAAATGTTAAGAATTTCATTAAAGTATAAACCAACTTTTGTCTGTATAGTTCCAGAAAAGCGAATGGAAATTACGACAGAGGGTGGTTTGAATTTAAAAAAGAAATACTTTTTAATTAAAAAGATTATTAATCATTTAAAAAAAAAAAAAATTAGAACAAGTTTATTTATTGAACCAAATTTAAATGACGTTAAAATCGCAAAAAAAATTGGGGCAGACTGTATTGAAATACATACAGGCAAGATATGTAACTTATTAAACCATAAAAAAAATATTAAAAAAGAATTTAAAAAAATACAAAAATCTGTAAATTTTGCAAAGTTTATTGGATTAGAAGTTCATTTAGGTCACGGAATTACGTTTCATTCAGCTAAATTATTGTCAAAAATCCAAGGAATAAACGAATACAACATAGGTCACTTTCTAATTGGAGAATCAATTTTTATAGGTATAAAAGAATCTATCAATAAATTTAAAAAAATTTTAAAAAAATGAATATCTATGGAATAGGTACTGATATCGTAAATATTAATAGAATAAAAAATGTAATTAAGAATAAGCAAAACGCATTCCAAAAAAGAGTCTTTACTAGTTTTGAAATTAAAACTTGTGAAAAGAGAAAAAATAAAATTGAGTGTTTTGCCAAAAGATTTGCTGCAAAAGAAGCCCTTTTTAAGGCTGTTGGATCTGCAAATAAATTAAAATTTCAAGATGTTGAAGTAAAAAATAATATTTCTGGTGCTCCAAAATTTTTTATTAAGGGTGTTTCGCTTAAAAATTTAAAAAATTTCTTCAAAAATAAAAAGTTCACTATACATCTATCTTTGTCTGATGATAAACCTTGGGCAATAGCTAATGTAATTATTTTTTTACACAAATAATAAATGATAAAAAAAATCTTAGATAATTTAAAAACCTTGTTAATAGCTCTTGTTATAGCAATTCTAATAAGATCCTTATTTTTTCAACCTTTTTATATACCGTCATCATCAATGGAACCTACTTTGTTAGTAGGGGATAGAATATTCGTGTCAAAATATTCATATGGATATAGCAAACACTCTTTTCCATTTAGCCCACCTATGTTTAAAAACAGATTATTTTTGTCAAATCCAGAGTATGGTGATTTAGTTGTATTTAAGACACCATCAGATAATAGAACTGATTTTATCAAAAGATTAATTGGACTTCCAGGAGACGAAATACAAATAATTAATGGTGATTTATATATAAATAAAAAAAAAATATTAAAAAAAGATATTTATAATGATCTTAAATTAAGATGTGGGGGAAATAATATAGATGTTTCCTTTCACAAAGAAAAACTGCCTAATGGAAAAACTCACTCAGTAGCTTATAACAAATTGGGAACCATGGTTAATTCGGATAAATATATAGTACCTGAAAAGCATTATTTTTTTTTAGGTGACAATAGGGATTGTTCAAGGGATAGTAGATTTTTAGCAAGTGTAGGATATGTTCATCAAGAGAATTTAGTAGGTAAAGCTAGAGTTATTTTTTTCTCAAATGATACAATTAAGGGAAGTGTACTCAAGTTTTGGAACTGGGGTTATTCATTTAGATTTGAAAGACTTTTTAAGAAATTGAAATGAAAAATAATTTAAAAAAATTACAAAAAGATATTAATTTTATCTTTAAAAATAAAGAGCTTTTATTACAAAGTCTTACTCACAAAAGTTTTAATGAAAAAGACAACAATGAAAAACTCGAATTTTTAGGAGATAGAGTTATAGGATTAGTGATTTCAAAAAAACTTCTTGAGCTTTATCCTGAAGAAAGTGAGGGAGTTATTGATAAAAAATTTTCAAATCTTGTTGATAAAAAAACCTGCAAGAAAGTAGCAAATCAATTAAATTTACAAAAATATATTAGAACAGGTAAATCATTTAAAAATATTATAAATATAGGCGATAAAATATTAGGTGATTGCTGTGAAGCATTAATTGGAGCAATATATTTGGATCAAGGATTCGAATCTTCTGAAAAATTTATTATTAAAAATTGGGATAATTTTATTAAAAAATCCAACGTTCTAAAAATTGATCCGAAAACGCGATTACAAGAACATTCATTAAAAAAATATAAAAAGTTACCTTCATATAGAATGTCAAAACAGATTGGACCTAATCATAACCCCTTTTTTAAAGTTCAGGTACAAATATCTAATTCAAAAAAATTTTTTGGTTATGGTAAATCCAAAAAAATAGCCCAAAAAGATGCAGCTTTAAAATTATTGCAGAGTTTAAATCTTAATTAAAATGAATTGGGAAGACCAAGGTTTTGTAATATCAAAAAGAAAGTTTAGAGAAAATTCTATAATATTAGAAGTTTTCACAAGTAAATATGGAAAAGTTAGTGGCATAGTTTATGGGGGCACTTCTAGAAAAATAAAGAATTATTTGCAGTTAATAAATAAAATATTTATTACTTACAATTCTAAAGGTGAAAATAAAGCAGGTTATTTTAAAACAGAATTAATTAATGCTATTTCACCAAAATACTTTAATCAAAGAAATAAAATATTATGTTTAAATGCATTATCCGCAATACTTCGATCTGTTTTGCCAGAACAGCAACCCTATGAGAAAATTTATAAATCTTTAGATAACCTTTTAAATAATTTTAATAATACTAATTGGCTATTATTATACTTAAATTGGGAAATTGAATTAATTAAAAACTTAGGTTTTGGCTTCTCATTTGATCCAGATAAATATAAAAAATTAAAAAAAGATAGTACTGTCAATATTAAAGTCGACAATATTGATTATAAAATACCTAGTTTTTTAATTTTTACAGATTTAAAAAATCCAAATAATATAGATATTTATAATGCTTTATGTTTTTCGAGAAACTTAATGGAAAATAAATTTTTTATTCCCAACAATTTACGTTTTCCTTACTCAAGAAAATTGTTAGAGGAAAAATTTGCATAATTTATTTTTTTAAGTTTTTTGCAACTTCCAGTGCAAAATACGTAACAATTGCAGATGTTCCTGCTCTTTTAATTGACATAAGACTTTCTGTAATTGAATTTTTATCTATAATTCCTTTTTTAATAGCGTTTATAATCATCGAATACTCTCCTGAAACTTGATAACCAAAAACTGGTATCTTAAAATTTTCTTTTATTGATTTTATAACATCTAAATATGGAAGCGCTGGTTTAACCATAACAAAATCTGCCCCTTCTTTTATGTCTAAAGCGACCTCTCTAAGTGCTTCATTTGAATTTTTAAAATCCATCTGATAGGTTTTTTTATCTCCCTTAAGTTTTTTATTTGATCCAATAGCATTTCTAAAAGGGCCATAAAAATTAGAAGCATATTTTGCTGAGTATGACAGAATTTGTACATTTTTATAATTTTTATTATCTAAAGCTTTTCTAATTACCCCAACTCTTCCATCCATCATATCTGAAGGAGCAATAACATCACACCCCATATCAGCTTGTAGGACTGCTTGTTTAGATAATATTTCAATTGTTTCATCATTTAATATTTCTTTCTTTTTTAAAATTCCATCATGACCATGACTTGTATACGGATCCAAAGCAACATCAGCCATAACACCAATTTTAAAATTGTTTCTTTTAATTTTTCTTATAGCTCTGCAAACGAGATTATTTTCATTTAACGCCTCGCTTCCATTTTTATTTTTAAATTTTTCTGGTGTGTTAGGAAAAACTGCAATTAGCGGAATATTTAATTTGCTCGCTTTTTCTACAACATAACTAATTTTATCTACAGAATATCTGAAAATACCAGGCATTGTTTTTATTGATTGAATTTTATTATTACCTTCTGTAATAAAAATCGGAAGTATCAAATCATTAGCAGTTAAGTTGTTTTCTGCTACCAACCTCCTAGCCCAATCACTTTTGCGATTCCTTCTCAATCTTGATTCTGGATATTTACCAATTATTTTCATTTTTTAAACTTATTAAACTTTGTATAATGCGACAAATATAATATTATTTAAGATAATAAAAAGTGTATTAAATTATTAAATATGTCAAATTCGAGCACATCAACTGATTTTTACCAAGTACCTGACTTATCTTTCGATATTAGTAAACTAAAATCTGATCTTGAGAAAGTATTAAGCAAATCAAATTATCAAACTTTAGGTATTACAAATTTTCATGCTATACCGATGAATAAAATTCCAGGTGATGATGAGTCAGTCACAGGACATAATGTAAGAGGCGTTTATTGGACAAAACCAGATGAGACAGGAAAAGAAGTTATGAGAGATAAACCAATAGACGAGTCTAAGTATACTGAATTAATGAAAGATTTTAAAAATACTTATTTTGAAGAGGTATATAAAGTTTTAAAATCGAAGTTTAAAATTGGAAGAGTAAGAATTTTATTAAAAGAGCCAAGATCAACTCTAAGCTGGCACAAAGATCCTGAACCAAGGCTTCACATTCCAATTATAACCAATCCTGGTTGTAAAATGGTTATAGAAGATGTTGCCAAACATATGCCTGCAGACGGAAAAGTTTGGATTACAAATAATACAAGGTACCATAACTTTTTTAATGGTGGTGAGCAAAATAGAATTCATATTGTAGCTTGTATGTTAGAAAATAGATTTAATTAATTTGAAATTTTTATTTAAAAAAATATCCTTATCATCAGATCACGCAGGATTTTATTTAAAAGAAAATATTAAAAAATTTTTATTAAAAAAAAAAATTCAAGTTATTGATTTAGGGCCTAAAGATGACAATTCAGTAGATTACCCTGATTATGCTAAGAAAGTTGCAAAAAGTATTATTTCTAAAAAAAGCGATATAGGTATATTGGTTTGTGGATCTGGAACAGGAATGGCTATCTCAGCTAATAAATACAAAAGAATAAGAGCAGCTGTTTGTTATAATAAAGCATCTACTCGTTTGTCTAGAAAGCATAATAATGCTAATATCCTGGCACTAGGATCAAGATTAATTAATAGACAAAATGCAATACTTTTAGTTAATATTTTTCTTAGTACTAAATTTGAAGGTGGAAGGCATCTTCGAAGAGTAAAAAAAATTTAAATTAAATATGTCGAATATTAAAAAAGATATTAGTGTTTACTATCAGGATTACTTTAATAAAAATTTATCTGATAGAGATCCAGATTTATACAAATCAATTAAAAACGAGCTTGATAGACAACAACAACACATTGAGCTAATTGCATCGGAAAATATAGTTTCAAAAGCAGTCCTAGATGCCCAAGGGTCAATTTTAACAAACAAATATGCCGAAGGTTATCCTGGAAAAAGGTATTACGGTGGATGCGAGTTCGTTGATAAAACGGAAGAACTTGCCCTTGAAAGAGTTAAAAAATTATTTAACAGCAAATATGCAAACGTTCAACCTCACTCTGGCGCACAAGCTAATGGTGCAGTCTATCTTGCTTTATTAAATCCTGGAGATACAATTTTGGGTATGAGCTTAAATTCTGGAGGTCATTTAACTCATGGCGCAAAAGTTTCTCAATCTGGAAAATGGCTTAAATCTTTTCACTACGAAGTTGATAAAGAAACTGGTCTTATTGATTATGATCAAGTAAAGAAATTAGCCCAAGAACATAAACCAAAAATTTTAATTGCAGGTGGGAGCGCATATTCTCGTATAATTGATTTTAAAAAATTTAGAGAGATAGCTGATAGTGTTAACGCTTACCTAATGGTTGATATGGCGCATTTTTCAGGTTTGGTTGCAGGCAAAGGTTATCCTAATCCAGTTGAGTATGCTGATGTCGTTACATCTACAACACACAAAGTTCTTAGAGGAGGAAGAGGAGGAATTATTTTAACAAATAGAGAGGATTTGTACAAAAAATTTAATTCAGCTGTTTTTCCCGGATATCAGGGTGGTCCTTTAATGCATGTTATAGCAGCCAAAGCCGCTTCATTTCATGAAGCTTTGCAACCAAGTTTCAGAGAATATATTAAATCAGTAATATCAAATGCAAAGATCTTATCAGAGACACTTAAAAATAATGGTTTTAAAATATTTTCTGGAGGCACTGATACACATTTAATGTTGGTAGATTTAAGACCATTTAAGGTTACTGGTAAAGCTGCCGAGGTTAGTTTAGGCAAGTCAAATATTACCTGTAATAAAAATGGTATACCATTTGATAAGGAAAAAATGACTGTTACCTCAGGTATTAGACTTGGATCTCAAGCAGCAACAACTCGAGGATTTGGATTAAATGAATTTAAAAAAGTTGGTGAGTTAATTACAAAAGTAATAAAAGGTTTGTCAGAAAATCCTGAAGATAATAGTAAAATTGAATCAGAAGTTAGAAAAGAAGTGATTGAACTTTGTTCAAAATTTCCTATATATAATCACTTGTTTAAAAATTAATTTATGCTTTGTCCATTTTGCAGAGAAAAAGACACTTCAGTTGTAGATTCAAGGCCAACGGAGGATGGTACAGCAATAAGAAGAAGAAGATTTTGTAATTGTAGTGGAGGTCAGAGATTCACAACATTCGAAAGAGTTCAATTTCGAGAATTAACTGTTATAAAAAGGAATGGTCGAAGAACTCCATTTGATCGAGAAAAATTAGCTAAATCTTTTTTTACTGCATTAAAAAAGAGACCAATAGACTCTGATACAACAGAGAAAGTGATCTCAAGAATTTCAAGAGAACTCGAGGAAATGGGTCAATCTGAAATTCAGTCGAATGTTATAGGTAAAAAAGTTATGGACACATTAAAGGAACTAGATAAAGTTGCGTATATCCGATTTGCTTCAGTATATACAAATTTCAAAGAGGTAGGTGACTTTGGAGAATATATTGAGGAACTTGATGGGAAACCTAAAAAATAAAAATAAATCTAAGCATAACTATTTTTTATCACTCGCCTTTGAAGAAGCTAAAAAAAATCTAGGTTCAACAAAAACCAACCCTTCCGTAGGATGCATTGTTGAAAGAGAAGGCACTGTGTTATCTTCTGGATGTACATCATTTAATGGAAGGCCCCACGCTGAATTTAATGCTTTAAATGTAAAAAAAAATTTTAAAAATGCAAATATATATACAACTTTAGAACCTTGTACTCATTTTGGTCAAACACCACCTTGTACAGATATAATTATAAAAAAAAAAATTAAAAAAATTTTTTATTCAGCCATAGATCCTGACTCAAGAACGAAAAATAAATTGAAAAAAAAACTTAAAAATAAAAATATTTATATCAAAGGATCAATTCTAAAAAAAGAGGGACTTAATTTCTATAAAAGTTATTATTTGCAACACAATTCAGATCTACCTTTAATTGATGCAAAAATAGCAATTTCAAGAGATTATTATACTAAAAATCTTAAAAAAAAATGGATCACAAACTTTTATTCAAGATCAAGAGCCCAGTTACTCAGGTCTATGTACAATTGTATAATTTCAACATCAAAATCAATAAATGATGACAACTCTTTGCTCGACTGTAGAATTAAAGGTTTAGAAAAAAAAAGCCCAGATCTTGTTATATTAGATAGAAACTTAAAATTGAAGAAAAAATTAAATTTACTTATGAAAAGAAAAAATAGAAAAATATATTTGTATACTTGTTCCGAAAATAAAAAAAAAATATCTTTTTTTAAACGAAATGGAATTAAAATAATTAAGTTTAAATCATTAAACAATAAAAAGGATTTAATAAATTTATTCTTAATTTTGAAAAAGAAGGGATACTCAAGAATTTTTATTGAATCAGGTCTTACATTGCTTAATATTTTAATTAAATATAAATTTTTAAAAAATATATTTATATTTAAATCAGGTAACAAGTTAATGAAATATGGAACTAATTTTTCTAACTATAATTTAATTAAAAAAATAAATCTTAAAAATATAATTAATGTTAATTTATTTGGCGATAAACTTTATAAAGAAAGATTAAGATAATGTTTAATGGAATTGTTTATAATAAAGGATATATAAAAAGTATTAAAAAAAGCTCGAGATATGTTCAAGGTAGTTTAGTTATTGAAATTACCTCAAATATCTCATTCAAAAAATCTGATATTGGAGAATCAGTTTGTTGTGATGGTGTATGTTTGACCCTAATAAGAATTAAAAAGAAATCTTTTCTTTTTTATCTATCTAAAGAAACCTTGAATAGATCAAATTTTAAAAATGCCAAAGTTGGTAAACTTATAAATATTGAAAAATCACTCCATCATGGAAAAAAAATTTCTGGCCACTATATCCAAGGCCACGTTGACACAACATCTTTTGTCAAAAATATAAAAATTATTGATAGATCCTGGAATGTTATTTTTTCGCTTGATAAAAAATCAGCTAAATTTGTTGTTGAAAAAGGTTCGATCTCCATCAATGGTGTTTCTTTAACAATCTCAAAGGTAAGATCAAACAGTTTTCAAATTACAATAATTCCACATACTTTAAAACTTACTAATTTAATTAACTTAAAAAGAGGTGACATAGTAAATGTAGAATTTGATATAATTGGAAAATACTTAAACAACATTTATAATTAATCAAATGAAAAACAATTCATCTACCATCAAACAAATTATTAAAGATGCTAAAAATGGAAAAATGTTTATCTTAGTAGATAATAAAGATAGAGAGAACGAGGGTGATTTAGTAGTTCCAGCTTCAAAAATAAATCCAAAAAAAATTAATTTTATGGCAAAACATGGAAGAGGATTAATATGTTTGGCTCTTACTTCTAATAAAGTAAAAAAATTAAATTTACCCCTAATGTCATTGATAAATAAGTCCAGAACACAAACGGCTTTTACGGTTTCAATTGAGTCAAAAAAAGGTATTTCAACTGGAATATCTGCTTATGATAGATCAAAAACTATTAAGGTGGCTATCAAATCTTCATCAACTAAAAAAGATATAGTCTCCCCTGGTCACGTCTTTCCACTTGTAGCAAAAAATGGTGGTGTTCTTGAGAGGGCAGGTCACACAGAGGCATCAATAGATATTTCTAAACTGGCAAAACTAAATCCTAGCGCTGTGATTTGCGAAGTGATGAATGAGGATGGCACAATGGCAAGATATAACGATTTAATACCATTTGCAAAAAAACATAAATTAAGAATAGCTAAAATTGAAGATTTAATATCGTACAGATTAAAAAATGAGAGACTAATAAAAATATTATCTACAAAAAAAATTAAGATTAAAAAATTTGGAAATTTTGATATAAAAATATTTAAAAATAAATTAGACGGTTCTGAACATTATGCCTTAGTAAAGGGTAGATTTAATCAAAATAAAGCATCAAGAGTAAGGGTAATTTCTACAAGTATACCGAATAGTTTTTTTAATTTTAATAAAAATATTTTTAAAAATTCATTAAAATATCTCAATAGGTTTAATAATTTTGCTTTAATACTTGTTAAGGGATCAAATACAGGTCCACAATCTTCAGAAAATAGCAGCATATTAAGATATTATGGTGTAGGAGCTCAAATAATTAAAGAATTAAAAATTAAAAATATGATATTAGTTTCAAGATCAAAAAAACGTATTATTGCTTTAAAGGGTTATGGTATAAAAATTACTAAACAAGAAATTATTAAATGAAATTCAAAATTTGCATAGTTATATCAACATATAATAACGATATTACTGAAAATTTGTATCTTAATGCAAAAAAAGAATTAGATAAATTTTCACTAAAAAAAATAGATATTGTTAAAGTTCCAGGATCATTTGAAATACCAGTAGTCATATCAAAACTTGCAAAAAAATATGATGGATTTATTGCAATAGGCTGCGTTATTAAAGGCGAAACAGCTAATTTTGATTTAATTTCAAAAGCAATAACAAATGGAATTATGGAAATATCTATTAGTCAAAAAAAACCAATAGGAAATGCAGTAATTACATCTTTTAATAGAGAGCAAGCTTTAAAAAGATTTAATAGAGGAAAAGAAGCAGCTCAAGCGATCCTGGAAGTTTTAAAAATAAAATAATGAATGAAGCAAATTTAGATGCAAATCCTAGGATAATTGTTGTACAAAAACTATACGGATATTTCTTAAATAAAGAAACTGAAATTTCTTACCCAAAACACCGATATAAAAAATTTATTAAGGATACAGTTTCAGGCACAATCGAAAGGGAAGAACTTCTACTTGAAAACTTAAAAACAATATTACAAAATGAGTTTAACCCATCTCGAACTGATCTTATACTTAAACTAATGATTCTTTCAGCCACTTTTGAGCTTATGTTCACACACAAAACGCCTATTAAAGTGATTGTTAGTGAATATGTTAAAATTTCAGATTTTTTTTTAGAAAGTGCTCATAAAGCCTATTTAAATGCGATTTTAGATAAAATTTCAAAAAATGTTAGGAAAGATAGCGAATAATTTCTTGCCTTTTACTTATTTTTTTGGCAACTTTCCTTTTTTTAAACGATCATAAGTGGAGATGCATCATTGGAAAATTTATATTTAATAATATTAGTCGGAATTTTAGCTGTTGTTTATAGTTACTTTTTAAGCAAACAAATTATTTCATCTAGCCCTGGTAATGATAAAATGCAAGAAATTGCAGAAGCAATACAAATTGGCGCAAAAGCATACTTAAACAGACAGTATAAAACTATAGCAATTGTTGGTGTGGTAGTTTTGTTAATTATAAGTTATTTTTTTAGTTTACTAGTTGGCCTTGGTTATCTCATAGGTGCTTTACTATCAGGTGTTGCTGGTTATATAGGAATGTTAATTTCTGTTCAGGCAAATGTTAGAACTGCCGAAGCATCAAGAACAAGTTTACAAAAAGGATTAACAATGGCCTTTAAATCTGGAGCAATAACTGGTCTGTTAGTAGCTGGTTTAGCTTTATTAGCGATTTCAATTTATTACTGGATGCTGGTATCTTTTGATATAGACAGCAGGGAATTAATAAACGCTCTAATTGCTCTAGGATTTGGAGCCTCTTTAATTTCTATTTTTGCAAGGCTTGGAGGCGGTATTTTTACCAAAGGTGCTGATGTTGGTGCTGACTTAGTTGGAAAAGTTGAAGCAGGGATACCCGAAGATGATCCAAGGAATCCTGCGGTTATAGCTGACAACGTTGGAGATAATGTCGGCGATTGTGCTGGAATGGCAGCAGATCTATTTGAAACATATGCTGTCACGATTGTTGCAACAATGGTTCTTGCATCGATATTCTTCCAAGGAAATACGGGGATGATGATCTATCCATTAGCTATTGGAGGAGGTTGTATTATCGCTTCAATAATTGGAACCTTTTTTGTTAAACTTGGTAAAAGTAAAAATATTATGGGGGCTCTTTACAAAGGGTTTATTGTTACGGCAATAATTTCTTTAATATTACTTTATCCAATTACATCTAGTATTATTGGTTTAGAAAATTCCTTTAGTGTCGGAGATAAAAGTTTTACCGGATTCGATTTGTATTATTGTGGGGTTATTGGTTTGGTAGTAACAGGCTTGATTATTTGGGTTACTGAATATTATACAGGGACCAATTATAGACCAGTAAGAAGTGTTGCCAAATCTTCAACTACTGGACATGGCACAAACGTAATTCAAGGTTTGGCGGTTTCAATGGAAGCTACTGCTTTACCAGCATTAATAATTGTAGCAGGAATAATTGCTACAAATGAATTAGCAGGATTATTTGGTATAGCAATAGCGGTCACAGCGATGTTAGCTTTGACAGGAATGGTAGTCGCTTTAGATGCGTACGGTCCTGTAACAGATAATGCAGGCGGAATAGCTGAAATGTCAAAACTACCAAAGAAAGTTAGAAAAACTACTGATGCCCTTGATGCTGTCGGAAACACAACAAAAGCGGTAACCAAAGGTTATGCAATTGGTTCAGCCGGTCTCGGAGCTTTAGTTCTTTTTGCTGCTTATACAGAAGATATTAAATTTTTTTCAACAGTATCTGGTTCTGCTTTAGAGGGAATAAATGTGAGTTTTGATTTGTCGAATCCATTTGTTGTTATAGGTTTATTAGTTGGTGGAATGCTACCTTATTTGTTTGGATCTATGGGAATGCAAGCTGTAGGTAGGGCGGGAGGCGCTGTTGTTATTGAGGTTAGAAGACAATTCAAAAAAATTCCAGGAATTATGAAAGGCAAAAGAAAACCTGATTATGGAAGATTAGTTGATTTACTAACAAAAGCTGCAATAAAGGAAATGATTATTCCCTCACTACTTCCAGTTCTCTCACCAATAGTTTTATATTTAATTATTTATCAAATAGGTGGACTAGAAGCCGCGCTATCATCTGTTGGAGCAATGTTGTTAGGAGTTATTGTTACAGGTTTATTTGTAGCAATATCGATGACCGCTGGGGGAGGAGCTTGGGATAATGCCAAAAAATACATTGAAGACGGAAATTATGGTGGCAAAGGTTCCGAGTCTCACAAAGCAGCTGTAACCGGAGATACTGTAGGGGATCCATACAAAGATACAGCAGGACCAGCTGTAAACCCAATGATAAAAATAACTAATATAGTTGCACTTTTACTTTTAGCTGTTATATCACATTAAAAATTTAATTAATCTTTTTTGAGACCTTTTCCCTGATTCATTTTTTTAACCAAACTAGATAAAAAAGAATTCAAAAAACTTCCTTTTTTTACAGCGTTATCAGTAACTTCTTTTTCGAATTTATGATTATTCATTTTATTTTTATCATAAAAAAGTTTCTGCTCTAATACTCCATATTTATCAAATTTTACAACCAAAACGTTGTTATTTAATAAAATATTCTTTCCTAATCTTGCCATACTCCCTCTTGTTCTTGTTCTTTCAATATAAAGCCAAGTGTTTTTTTCACTTATGGACCTCACGTGTGGTTCGCCCAGTACATTAATAACATCATTTTTGTTGCTTTCATTGGGTTTAAGTAAAGCCTCTCTTTTCTCAAGGAAAATAATACCATGACTTTTTATCACTTTATTCTTTTGACAATTAGTTAGAAAAATAGATAGAAATAATATAAGTAAAAAATTTATATGTTTGCTTTTTATAAAAAACATAATGATAAACTTTACAATAAATTAGTTGAATTATCACGAAATAAATTCTTTTACAGGCAATTAAAATTACCAGATACTTTCGAAACACGAGCTGTATTAATTTTTTTTCACCTTGCAATTATTTTAAAGATCAATAAGAAAAAAAAAGGAAAAGAAACATTACAGATAATATTTGACAATATTTTTAAAAATATAGAAACAAATATACGTGAGCTTTCTTATGGAGACACTAAAGTAAACAAAACTATGAAAAGTTTAAGTAAAATTTTTTACGATATTTTATATAATCTTGATAAAAAAGATTTTATTTCTTTTGAGAATAACTCCTATTTAATTAATAAATATTTTTATGTAAAAATTGAAAATGATCGAGATAAAACTACTAAATTAGCCAAATATCTAGATGAATTTCAAAATTTTTGTTTTGATTTAGACATCAATAGTGTGTTAAACGGTTCTTTAAACTTTAAATATAGGTAATATTTCTATGGCTGTTCCAAAACGAAAAACGTCTAAATCGAGAAGAAATAAAAGAAGGTCTCATCACAAGATAATTGGAACTAATATTGTAGAAGACAAAAAAAGTGGTGAATATCGTTTATCACATCATATTGATCTTAAAACAGGTTTCTACAATGGAAAAAAAATATTAGACAAATAGTCTAAAAACTAAAATAGATCATTATGGCTGAACAGGTAAAAATTGCTATAGATTTAATGGGCGGAGAAAATTCACCCAATAAAACTCTAGAAGGTGCAGATTTATTTCTTAGTAGAAACAAAAATATCAAAGATCTTAAGTTTTATTTTTTTGGAGATGAAAATATAATTCAAGAAAAGTTAAAAAAGTATAAAAACCTAAATAATAATTACAAAATATTTAATACCGAGATAATTGTTTCAGATGAACTTTCACCAATATCGGCTTTAAAAAAAGGAAAAGATTCAAGTATGTGGAAAAGTATTCAAGCTCAAATAGATCATAAAGCAGATATAACATTATCAGCAGGAAATACTGGAGTATTACTAGTTATGTCAAAAATGATTCTAAAAACATTAGAAAATGTCGACAAACCAGCATTAGCTGGTTTGTGGCCAAATGAAAAAAATATGAATGTGGTTTTAGATCTTGGCGCAAATATAGACTGTAGTGAAAAAAACCTAATTGATTTCTCCGAGATGGGATCGGCTCTTTTTAAATCGATCTTCCCTGATGATACACCAAAAGTTTCATTATTGAATATAGGTCTTGAAGAAATGAAAGGTACAGAACTATTAAAAACTACTTTTTTAAAATTAAAAGAAATTAGCAAATTAGGTGATTTTAAATTTAACGGTTACATAGAAGGAAATCAAATTACCAAAGGCGAATCTAACGTTATAGTTACAGATGGTTTTACAGGTAATGTGGCACTCAAAACAGCAGAAGGAACAGCAAATTTTTTAACTCAAACTTTAAAAAAGAGTTTGTCTGAGAATTTATTGTCAAAGATATCAGTTATCTTTTCCTACTTTGCTATGAAAAAATTTAAAGAGAGATTAGATCCTCGAAAATACAACGGAGCTATTTTTTTAGGTTTAAACGGTCCCGTTGTCAAAAGCCATGGAGGAACAGATGCATTAGGTTTTTCTTATTCTATTGAGCTATGTTATAAAATCGCAAAAGGTAAATTAATTGAAAAAATCAAAAATAATTTAGGTCATATTAAAAGTTTAAATGATAAGGGACAATATTAGCAAAAAAGATGTTCTTTAAAAGATAAACTTAGGTTTAGGTATACCAATTTCTTTTTCTGAGAAAATTCTAGATTTAATTTTTCTTATTATACTTCAAGGTTTAAAGAAAAAAAACAAAGTTAAAATACATGGTTTTGGAACATTTAAAATTATAAATAAAAAAGAAAGACCTGGTAGAAACCCCAAAACTAAGCAGGAATACCTTATAAATGCAAGAAAAGTTATTACGTTTATTCCTTCTAAAGAAATAAAAAAAAGAATTAATGAAAAAAAAATAAAACTGTTTACAAAACTATTGGAAATGTAGCAAAAGAGATGTCCATAAAGACACATACATTAAGATTTTGGGAGAAAGAATTTAAGCAAATCAAACCCAAAATATTATTAGGTAAAAGAAGATATTATGATGATAATGCAGTAAAAATTTTAAAGTTGATATATGAGCTGCTAAAAAAACAAGGATATACAATTGAGGGTGCAAAAAAACTTTTAAATTCAAGTTCCATTAAACTTGACGAACATTTATCTTCAGGTATAAAAAGAGAAAATTTTAAAAGTTCTTTAAAAGTAAGAGCTCAAAAAATTAAACTAATATTAAATAAAATTAAAGGATTAGATAATGGCTAAGAAAAGTTCGGTTAAAGTTAGATTGGTTCCTGAAACAAAGCCGGATAGTCCTTTTTTCTACTACGTTAAAAAACCAACAAAAGGCGAAAAGGCAAAAGTTAAACTTAAAATGAAGAAGTATAATCCTTCAACAAAAAAACATGAAACTTTTGTTGAAAAAAAACTTCCTCCACATAGTAAGTAAATTCATTTTTTTTTAAAATTTTTATATTCGTACCTGACAAACTCACGAATCATCGAAACCCATATACCCTTAGTAATTTGTACATCAATATTTTTTTTAATTGATTTATTTTTAATATTTTTTAAAATCATTTTTATTCTTTTTTTGTCTACTATTTGATTTTTTTTTGTTTTATTTGATAAAATCTGTTCAACTAAAATACTTCTTTTTTTAATTATTTGCAGCATTTTATCATCCAGCTTATCCAATTTTCTTCTAATTTTTTTAATTTTTTTACTAATCATAGCGACATAAATGTAATTAAAATCATTCCTAAATATTATATAACAAAATAATGGAAATTATATTAAGAAAAGAATACACAAAATTTATTAATTATTGGCTATTAAGCTTATTATTTTTTATTGGATTAATAGTAATAGTGGGCGGACTTACGCGGCTAACTGACTCTGGTTTATCTATTACCACTTGGGATGTTGTTAAGGGAATTTTGCCACCACTAACTATGGAACAATGGCAGAATGCATTTAATCTATATAAAGAAATACCACAATTTTATCTTTTAAATCAAAATATGTCTATCGAGGAATTTAAAGTCATTTTTTATTGGGAATATATTCACAGAATACTAGGAAGAATTTTAGGTTTATTATTTCTCATACCTTTTATCTTCATTTATTTAAAAAAAATATTGAATAAAAAATATAATAAAAATTTATTTATTTTGTTCTTGCTTATACTTCTACAAGGAACTGTTGGATGGTATATGGTTAAAAGTGGTTTGGTTGAAAACACAACAGTAAGTCATTATAGATTAGCAATTCATTTAAATTTAGCTTTTATATTGTTTTCAGCAATTTTCTGGTATTTTTTAAATATAAGATTAAAACAAAATAAATATTTTTTTCAATTTAAGACAAATAATATAATTTCTAAAGTATTTATTTTTTTAATATTTTTACAAATTACTTTTGGAGCATTTACATCTGGGTTAGATGCAGGGAAAATTTACCAGACATGGCCACTTATGAATAATTATTTTTTTCCTGATGATTTAACTTTAAGCAATATTATGAATATTAAAATTTTTAATGATCCATCATTTGTTCAATTTATTCATAGGAAACTAGCCTATCTGATTTTTATATATGTATTATTAATGTCTTTTTTTGTTTTTTATAAAAAAGAGACACATATGTATAATTCAACTTTTTTTCTTTTATCAATGATTTTCATTCAGGTATTTTTAGGCATTATAACATTACTAAGCGGAGCTTATATTTGGATTGCATCATTACATCAAATTTCGACAATTTTTTTATTAATTTCATCAATATATTTTTATTATAATTCATTAAAAGCTTAGTTTAGGTTGACAGATTAAATAATAACTTGTAATTATGCCCAAGTTTTATGACGCCCTTTGCCAAAAAAAAAGAACTCAAAAACAAATGGTACTTAGTAAGTGCCGAAGATGCTGTTGTTGGTAGACTGGCAGCATATATCTCTATAGTTCTTAGAGGAAAAAATAAAAGTCAATATAATCCTAATCAGGACAATGGAGACTTTGTTATAGTTACAAATATTGAGAAAATTAAGTTTACTGGAAAAAAATTTAAAAACAAAAAATATTTTAGACACACTGGTCATCCAGGTGGAATTAAAGAGACAAATCCTTATAATTTAAATGAAAAAAATAAATCTCAGGATATTCTTAAATATGCGGTAAAAAGAATGTTGCCAGGAGGTCCTTTAGCTAAAAAACAATTAAGTAAACTTAAAATTTATTATGGATCAAAACATCCACATGATACACAAAATCCAATTGAAATTAAATTTTCAGATTTAAATAAAAAAAATTCGATCAAAACAGTATGAACACAACAATTCTAGAGAGTTCTAAAAATAATAATCAAAAAATTAAACTTGATTTTAAAGAAAGTAAATATGCTACAGGAAGAAGAAAAAAATCTATTGCAAGAGTATGGGTAAAAAAGGGAACAGGTAAAATTTATGTAAATGGAAAGGAAATGAATAAATATTTTAAAAGACCAGTCCATCAAATTTTAGTCGTTAGACCACTTCAAGAAATTAATGCACCCACAGATTATGATGTAAAATGTAATGTTAAAGGGGGAGGTTTATCAGGCCAAGCTGGTGCAATAATTCACGGTTTATCAAGAGCCTTGGTAAGTTTCGACACTTCATTAAAGAAAAGTCTCAAAAAAAATAAAATGACCACAAGAGATTCAAGAAAAGTTGAGAGAAAAAAATATGGGCGCAGAAAAGCCCGAAGAAGTTTCCAATTTTCTAAAAGATAAAACATTTATTTTCATTAGATATAAAAGTGATATAAGGAATTATGTCATCTAAAAAGATCAATATAGCTGTTATTGGGGCAACTGGGTACGTTGGTTTGGATTTGATAAAAATATTATCGAACCATCCAAAAGTTAATATCAAATATTTATGCGCACAAAAAAATATAGGAAAAAATATTCAGTTTTTCGACAAAAGAATTAAAAAGAAATTACCGAGAATAACAAAAATTAAAAATGTTAATTGGCATAGAATTGAAATTCTTTTTACCTCTTTACCCACAGGTTATTCGCAAGTATATCTTCTTACTCTGCCTTCTATTTTTTTATAAATACCTAGTGCAATTTTCGCTGTAGTCGACTTACCTGATCCATTGGGGCCAATTAATGTAACTATTTCACCTTGTTTTATTTCTAATGAAACTTCTTTTATTAATGCTTTATTATTTAAATAAAAGCTCGCATTTTCTACTTTTAAGAGAATTTTGTTATTTTTATTTTTCATAATAAAACTCTTGATAAATAAAATGTAATATTATAA
Organism: uncultured Pelagibacteraceae bacterium; assembly: GCA_902587295.1. Classification (GTDB taxonomy): domain Bacteria; phylum Pseudomonadota; class Alphaproteobacteria; order Pelagibacterales; family Pelagibacteraceae; genus Anoxypelagibacter. The sequence goes on from CACIKS010000006.1 coordinate 39,709, forward strand.
CAAACGTTATATTATAACAAATTAAGGAGCAACATGAAACGAACCCTATTTATTACATTATTTTTATCTATATTTTCTTTTAACAGCACAGTATCTGCAGACGTTAAAGTAGTTACTTCAATTAAGCCAATACATTCTTTGGCTGCATACGTTATGGATGGTGTTGGAAAACCCAATGTAATAGTAGATGGTTATAATTCACCACACGGTTTTAGCTTAAAACCATCACATGCAAAAATGATTGAAAACGCTGATCTAATTATTTGGGTTGGTGAAGACTTAGAGGCATTTCTAGAAAAACCATTAGTTTCAATTGCAAAAAAAGCAACAAAAGTTGAATTAATGGATCTAAAAGGAATTAAAAAATTAAAATTTAGAGAAAAAAATATTTTTGAAGGTCACGATGATCACGGACATAAAAAAGATAAACACGATGATCACGGACATAAAAAAGATAAACACGATGATCATGGACATAAAAAAGATAAACACGATGATCATGGACACGAAGGCCATGCTCACGGAGAACACGATCCGCACATTTGGTTAGACCCAATGAACGCCAAAGTGATTATTAAAGAAATTACAAATCAATTGGTTAAGCTTGATTCAGCAAACAGCGAAAAATATAAGGCAAATTCTAAAGAAGCTATTGCTGATATAGATGCTTTAACAAAATCTATTAAAAAAGACTTAAATAAAAATTCAAGAGTTGTAGTATTTCATGATGCTTATCAATATTTTGAAAATAGATTTGGAATTAAGGTTTTAGGTGCATTAACTGTAAATACAGATGTATTACCTGGAGCTGAACAATTAGCTGAGATTAGAGAAGTTATTGAACATGAGAAAGTTAATTGTATTTTTTCAGAACCACAGTTTAATCCGTCAATTATAAAAACAATTGCAAAGGATACAAATATTAAAACTGGTGTTTTAGATCCTTTAGGAGCAACTCTAGACAAAGGTAAAGGCATGTATTCAGAATTACTGAAAAATATGTCTTCATCCTTTAAAGGCTGCTAATTTTTGATCCTATTTTTATTTGAGTCAAAGAAATAAACATTTTCTTTAGAGAATGATATTTGGGAATGATTTTTATCAATATTGCTTGAAGTTTTTATTCTAAACTCTTGTCCATCCACAGACGAGTATATAATCTTATCAAATCCAAGATTTTCTATAAGATCAATCTTAATTTTGGCTTTTATATCTTGAGAATTATCAGCCTTAATATGTTCAGGTCTAATTCCAAGATAAATATCATCATTAAATTTATAACCATTAAACTGGATATCGCTGTTAAAAATTTTAATTGTATTTCCATTTTTAATTTTTCCTTTATCAATTTTTAAAATATTCATTCTTGGAGACCCTATAAATTCTGCTACAAAAATATTATTTGGATTGTTATATATTTCATCAGGTGATCCGTATTGCTCCATTACGCCTTGATTTAAAATAACAATCTTGTCAGCTAAAGTCATAGCCTCTATTTGATCGTGTGTGACATAAATCATATTCGTGCTAAGTTTTTTATGAAGTTTTGAAATTTCTACACGCATTTCTGATCTTAAAGCAGCATCAAGATTTGAAAGTGGTTCATCAAACAAAAACAACTTAGGGTTTCTGGTTATTGCACGACCTATTGCCACTCTTTGTCGTTGTCCGCCAGAAAGTTGTCTTGGTTTTCTATCAAGAAGATCTTCAATTTGAAGAGTTTTTGCGGCATCTTTTACCTTTTTATCTATTTCATTTTTATCAAGTTTTTCATTCTTTAAACCAAAAGACATATTTTCATAAACATTCATATGCGGGTATAAAGCGTATGATTGAAAAACCATAGCAATTCCCCTTTTAGATGGAATTAAATTATTAATTATTTTTTTATCTAAATGTATTTCGCCTTGATCAACTGACTCTAAACCAGAAATCATTCTTAAGAGGGTCGACTTTCCACATCCTGATGGACCAACTAAAACGATAAATTCACCATGATTAATTTTAATGTTAAATTTATCTATTACTTTGTTTGTGCCAAATGATTTTTCAATATTTTTTAATTCAATAGTAGTCATACAACTTCTGGTTTAACTTTAGACTTAAATTCATATTTATATTAGAAAATTAAAGTAATAGAAAAATTAATTGTCTTCTATAATTTTTTTATAGGTTTTCATTCTCGACAGATTTGGTAGGTTTTCACGTTAAAAATTAATTTATTAGGGGGATAAATGAAGAAAATATTAATTTATCTTTTTGCATTCGCATTTTTGGCTAACTCTAGTTATGCCGGAATTACATTTTGGACGACTGAAGTACAGCCGGCTAGAATGGAAAAGCAAAAAGAAATGGCTAAAGCTTTTGAAGCCAAGTCAGGTATTAGCGTAGAAGTAATTCCTGTTGAAGAAAAAGATCTTGGTAAAAGAGCTACAGCTGCAGCGGCTGCAGGTGATCTACCTGATGTGATTTATCATACACTTCAATATGTATTACCTTGGGCAGAAGCTGGGATATTAGATGTTAATGCTAACAACGCAGTTGTTAAATCTTTGGGCAAAGATACTTTTGCTCCAGGCGCACTTAACATGGCAAAAAAAGGTGGAAAAATCGCTGCTGTACCAGTTGATGGCTGGACACAGATGGTTGTTTACAGAAAAGATTTATTCAAAGAATTTAATCTTCAACCACCAACAAATTATGAAAACATTTCTAAAGCTGTAAAAGCTTTATCTAATGCTGACAGATTTGGATTCGTTGCCGCTACCAAAACAGATGAAAACTTTATGAGCCAGGTACTAGAACATGTGCTTTTAGCTAATGGAGTTAATTTTGTTAAAAAAGGTGGAACAAAAAAACAAGGTAAAGAACTTAAAAATGCTTTAATATTTTACAAAGAGCTTGCTAAAGCGAGCCCTCCAGGAGAATTATTCTGGAAGCAATCTAGAGCACTTTACTTTGCTGGTAAAACACCAATGATTATTTGGTCACCATTTATTATGGATGAATTAGCTGGTCTTAGAGACTCTGCTCCTCCAACAATAAATAGCGATCCTACATCACCGGAACTTGCATCAAAAACTGGATTCATTACAAACTTTAGTGGACCAGATAATAAAAAAGGTGCAGCTTGGGCTGATGTTAGATACTTTGGTATTACTGCTGATGCTGATACTGACGAAGCTAAAAAATTCATCGAATATTCAATGGATGAAGGTTACACAGCTACATTGTCTATCGCACCAGAAGGTAAATTTCCTGTAAGAAGAGGAAATGCTAGTGATCCAGCAGCTTTTACAAAAGCTTGGAGTAAACTTCCAGTTGGTGTTGATAGAAAGAAACCTTTAACAGAACTTTATTCTGGTGATGTTATTAATAACATTGTGGCAGGTTTAGATACTGCTAACAGATGGGGTGTTAAAGAAGGAGAACTTTCTAGAGCATCAAAAATCATTAATGCACAATTCTTAAATAGAATCACAAGAGAATTTATTGATGATCAAATTTCAGCAGATGAAGCAGTTGATAAAATCAACGCTGAATTAGCTAAATTTTAGTAAAAATATTTTTAAAAAGCGGGTAATATAATATTATCCGCTTTTTATATGAACGATACATTATCAAAAATAGAAAAAAGAACAGCTTACACGCTCTTATTACCGGCGGTATTTTTAGTTTTCGCTATAGTATTATTTCCAATTTTTGCAAATGTTTGGATTAGTTTTAAAGAAGTACAATTAAAAGATATTAGAATTCCTGAGCCAAGAGCAAAAAAGATAGTAAAAAGTATTCCTGGAGATAATACTAAATTAAAAATAGTTTATAGACTAAGAAACAGTTCACTAATTGAAGATATTAATAATATTAAATTTTCAGATAATTTACCTAGAAATATTGAACCTGTAAATCTTGACTCAAGATGCGAATTTAAATCAAAAAAAATTAAATGTGATTTTGGAAATTGGGAGGCTAAATATAGGGAAAATTTTGAGATTGTTATTCAAAATATTAATAATAATGTAATTAATAAAAATACTATTAAATCTCAAAAACCTAAACTATCTGGTGATGCTGATAATATTTTATTAACTAGCAAATTTACTTTAAAAAATTTTAAACAAGTTTTTAGTGAAAATGAATTTTTAGATTTATTACTAACTACTTTTTATTTTACTTTTTTTGGAACAATTGGTGCAATCATTTTTGGTATGTTTGCAGCGCAATTAGTAAATCAAAAATTTTATGGTAGGACTTTTATGAGAAGTATTCTACTATTTCCATATGTCGGACCTGTAGTTGCATTAGCATACACGTGGACTTTATTGTTAGATCCAAATAGCGGGACTTTAAATGCTTTGTTAGTTAATTTTGGAATTATTGATAAACCGATAAATTTATTAGGTCAGAAGTATATAACACTAAATCTATTGGGTTTTGATATTAAATTAAGGTTGGCCCTAACTACAGTAATAATGTTTGAGATTTGGAGATATTTTCCCCTAGCCTTCTTATTCATTCTAGCTAGATTACAGGCGGTCCCCAAAGATTTGTATGAAGCTGCTGAGGTTGATGGTGCTGGACCATTAAGAAAATTTATTAATATTACTCTGCCACAGATAACAGCAATTTTATCTATTTTATTTATGATTAGGTTTATTTGGAACTTTAATAAATTTGAAGACATTTTTCTTTTAACCGGAGGAGCATCGGGAACAAGAACATTGCCAATAAATGTTTACCAACAAGGTTTTGCTGTTTCTAACATAGGAATGGGGTCAGCGGTTTCAATTGTTATAGTTATGCTATTAATAATTTTTATGATTATTTATTTCAAATTAATTGGGAAGCGTGCGAATGAGATATAAACCATTAGTAATTTATTTATTTATATCGTCTATTTTTCTGACATTAGTAGGTTCAATTTGGAAAATAATGGCAACCCTTCAAGGACTTAAGTTAACAGAAATAAATTTTAATATAAATTTTCTTTTAGCTTTATTATTAAGTTTATCACTTGTTTTTATTGGTAATAAAATTAATCATCTATTTAAAATACTAGTGCTACCATTAATATTTACTTTTATTTATATTGCTATAAATGAAAGTGCTCCAATTTGGTATAATGTTGGAATTCTTTTAATAAGTTTATTTTTTACAAATAGAGTTAAGAATTATAACTTAAATTATCTTAAAGAAGATTTTGTGTCCGAAAAAATCGTTTTTGACTTCTTGTCTTTATTTGCAATTGTATTTTTCGCTTTTATCATTTTGTTTCCATTTTATTTAATGTTCGTTACAAGTTTTAAATTACAAGCAGCATTACTATATAATCCTTTAGATTTAAGTATTGATTTTACCAAAAATATTTCTGACCAATTTAAATCTTATCTAGTAATTTTTAAAACATATGATTTTGGAAGATATATTTTAACAAGCTCTATAGTCTCAATAGGAACTGTAATTATTACTTTAATCTTTGCAATACCAGCTGCTTATGCAGTTGCTAGATTAAACTTTTTTGGTAAAACTTTTTTATCAACCTCAATATTAATTATATACATGTTTCCTGCCATTGTTTTAGTTATACCTCTTTATACTGTCTTTAGTCAGTTAGGATTAAGAAATTCAATTGAGGGCCTTCTAATCGTCTATACCGCAACAACGTTGCCTGTCGCTATTTATATGCTTCAAGGATATTTCAAAAGTATACCAAAAGAAATTGAAGATGCTGGTCTTATGGATGGACAAAATTGGTTTGGAATAATAATTAAAATTATAATCCCTTTAAGTTTACCTGCAATTGCATCAGTTGCTTTATATGTTTTTATGATTGCATGGAATGAATTTCTATTTTCATTAATGTTCTTGGATAATCCTAAATCATTTACATTATCCAGAGCTATTAATCATTTAACTGGAGATGCAGAAACACCTAGACAATATTTAATGGCAGGATCTGTTGTTGTAACACTTCCAATTCTTTTGATTTTTGTTTACTTTGAAAAATATCTTGTAAGTGGATTAACTGCAGGAAGTGTAAAAGGTTAATGAAAGAAACAATCAAAATTGCAAAAGAAGTTTTAATAAATAATAGAAGATCTGGTTATACACTACCTACAAATAACGAATTGTACCCTGCTCAATGGAATTGGGACTCGGCTTTCATAGCTTTGGGATACTCATATTTTAATATGGAATATGCAATTGAAGAATTAGAAAAACTTATATCAGGACAGTGGGAAGACGGTATGATACCTCATATTTTATTTCATGATACTGACGAAACTTATTTTCCAAATCACAAAACATGGGATTGTGGTAATAAAGTGCCCTCTTCTGGTATTACGCAACCACCAATTATTGCAACAATAATTAAAAAAATCGTCGACCAGAATAAATTAGATCAAAGTCAAATGAAAAGAATGGAACTTATAATAAAAAAATTAAAAAAATATTTAGAGTGGTTTTATAGTTACAGAGATACAAATAAAATTGGTCTGGCTGCAATTATCCATCCTTGGGAAAGTGGACTTGATAACTCTCCTATTTGGGATGGTCCATTGGATAAAGTGAAAATTGAGGAAAATTTAAAGTATGAAAGAAGAGATCTCAATGTTTCAAGAAGTTCAAATAGGCCGCTGAAAAAAGATTACGATGGTTACATAACCTTATTAAATCAATTTAAAAAAAACAAATACAATCCAAATAAAATTGTAAATGACTCAATGTTTAATGTAATTGATATTGGTTTTAATTCAATACTTATTAGAGCTACTAAAGATCTTATAGAGGTATCAAAAAAATTTAATTTAGATTTTACTGATCTTAAAAATAAAATATCAAAGTCAGAAGAAAGTTTAATTAAATTTTATAAAGATGAAGATCAAAGTTTTTTTTCTTACGATTTTAAGAACCACAGTTTAATTAAAGTTGATGCTATTTCTAATTATTTCATATTATTTGCTAACCTTGAAAATCAGAAAATAAATAATAAAATTATTGATAAACTCAAAAAATACAACTCACAGAAAGATTATTTTTTTACCACAGTTAATCCAAAAGATAAAACTTTTGAGGAAACAAGATATTGGAGAGGGCCTGTTTGGATAAATTCAAATTGGATAGTTTATCAAGGCTTAATTAATAAAGATAAAAACTTCTCATCATTAATAAAAAATAAAACTTTAGAATTGTTGGAAAATAAGAAATTTTATGAATATTATAATTATAAAACTGGCGAATGTTTGGGAGCTAATAATTTTTCTTGGTCAGCAGCTCTATATTTGGATTTTAAATTTAATTAATTTTTCTAACAATAAAAACAAAAATTATAGAAGTTACAAACATCACTATAGCGTAAGTAGCAGTTGGTATTAAATATTCTATGTCGCTAAAGAGCTGACTTGCTACGAATACAGCTAAAGTTCCATTTTGAAGTCCACACTCTAGTGAAATGGATTTTCTTTGCGAAACTCCACTGGCAAGAAACTTTGCAACATAATATCCGATATACATCATAACAATATTTAAAACTAAAGTAATTAATCCTGCTTGTTTAATATAACCCATTATATTCTCCCACTCTTCAACCCATATAGCAGCAAAAACAATTACAAATAAAAGAACTGAAATTCTTTCAATCAATTGAGATTTAGACATAACAAAATTTGTTGCGAATTTTCTTATTAACATTCCAATAAGTACTGGAAGAGTTACAACCAAAAACATTTTCATTGATATTCCTATCATAGAAATTTCTTTTGAAATTTCGGCAACGTCTAATAATTCTGCAGATTTAAATACAATAAATGGAACCGAAATAATGCTGATTAAACTTATAATTGCTGTTAATGAAATTGAAAGAGCCACATCTCCATTAGCAAATTTTGTAAGTACATTTGATGTTACACCACCTGGCGCTGCAGCAATAATCATTACACCGAGAGCAATCTCTAAAGGTAAATTAAAAATTTTAAGTAATAGAAAAGCAATAATTGGAAGCAGTATTAACTGACAAATTAATCCAACTAAAAAATCTTTTGGTTGTTTTGCTACTCTTACAAAATCTTGACCAGTTAAACCTAATCCAAGAGCCAACATTATTAGTGCAAGCGCTATAGGTGCAATTTTTGTTACTACTTCCATTTATTAAATAAGTTTTGATATTTGTATTGATGTATCACACATACGATTTGAAAAACCCCATTCATTATCATACCAAGATAGTACTCTACTAAATTTATTTTTGACAACCTGAGTTTGGGTAACGTCAAATATTGAACTGTGTGCATTATGATTAAAATCTTTTGAAACTAATGGCTCTTTATTAATTCCAAGAATACCTTTTAACTCACCATTAGAAGCCTTTGTCATAGCATCATTTATACTATCAGTAGTAACATCTTTTTTTGTAACTAATGTAAAATCAATTAAAGAGACATTTGGTGTTGGAACTCTTATGGCCGTGCCATCAAGTTTGCCTTTAAGACTTGGTAAAACTAAACTCATTGCTTTTGCAGCTCCTGTTGAAGTAGGTATCATCGCGCCTTCAGTAGATCTTGCCCTTCTTAAATCTTTATGAAAAGTATCCAGCAATTTTTGATCCCCAGTATAACTGTGAATGGTGGTCATATATCCATACTCAATACCAAAACTATTCTCCAAAATCATTGCGACAGGTGCTAAACAATTTGTTGTACAAGATCCATTGGAAATAACATTGTGCTCTTTTTTTAATTCCTTACTATTTACTCCTTGAACTATTGTAAAATCTACATCTTTTCCAGGAGCGGATATAATAACTTTTTTAGCTCCACCTTTTAAGTGTTTACCAGCAGTTTCTTTGTTTAAAAATAATCCTGTACATTCTAAAACAATATCAGCACCAACTTTACCCCAAGGTAAATTCGCCGGATCCCTCTCAGCAAAAACTTTTATATTTTGATTTAAAATTTTAAAACCGTCTTTTGATGTACTCACATCGTGTGGTAGAGTTCCGTGCGTACTATCATATTTTATTAAATGTGCGTTAGTATCAATGGAACCAAGATCATTAATACCAACAACTTGAATTTTATCTTTGTAATTTTCTAATAAAGCTCTGAGAATTAATCTTCCA
>CACIKS010000007.1 GCA_902587295.1 uncultured Pelagibacteraceae bacterium
CTTTCAATATAATAATAATTTGTTTTAATTAATTTAATAATAGATTTAGCTTTATCTAAATTTTTATTTGCAAATACAACCGTTGTATTATTTTTTTTTGATAAGTCTTTTGCTAAACAGGGACCAGCTACTGCAGTAATTTCAGAATTTTTAAACTTTTCAGTAAGTATTGTGAATTTATTGTTTTGAATTGTTAAGCCTTTTGTGAGCATTAATAATGGAGTTTTTAAATTAGTAGCGTCCTGTATTTCTTTTGCGACCCAATCAATACCTTTAGAATTAACACCGATTACAATTAAATCTGGTTTGTTTTTTAATTGGTCGTTTAAATTATCTGATCTTAAAAAATTAATATTCTTAGAAATAGTGCAATCTAAATCTTTATGGAAATTATTTTTTTTGAGATTATCAATAACACTGTTTTCCAAAGGTGATCCTATAATAGAAACATCGTGATCATTATCCACGCAAGGAAAAGAAAAAGCTGTTCCCATAGCTCCCGCACCAATAATAACTATTTTACTCATAATTAACTTTTAAAAAAAACCTTTCGAACTAATATTAAAATTGCCAATAATTCTACTTTAGCTATCACCATAAAAATAATAAGCGAAATTTTCGTAAATGTGAATAAGTTTGAAAATTGTATATTTTCAATACCATAAATATTAGATGACGTTGTATTTGTAAGGGTTAAAATTGAAAGTTTAAATGAATTTTCAAAATCTAGCACATCTACTAGCAATATAGTACTTAAAATAAATAAACTAAAAAAGAATAATATAAAAATCAAAAAAGAAATTTTTATATTATCAGAATTTATTTTTTTTTCTGAGAACATTATTTTAGTATTTAATATTACATTTGGTTTAACAATTTTTGAAATTTCCAATAAGAAAGCTTTTAACAGTATGTAAATTCTCAAAAACTTTATTCCAGAAGTTGTTGATAATACTGATCCTCCAAACAGAGTTAGGATAAGAAAATATAAGCCAAAATTTTCTGGTACATAACCAATAGATAATCCTGATGTAGATATGCTGCTTAGTATATTTAAAAAAACCACTAAAATTTTTAAATCATTAAAAAAATAGAATATTATTGAAAAGGATATAATAAAAATGATTAAATAGATATCCTCCTTGTGTTCTTTAATATTATCTCTTGCTAAAACAATATTATAAAAAAGATAAAAATTTAAAATTGGTATTAGAAAAGTAAAACAAAGTAAAAATAATTGAAAATTATTTCTAATAATATCTTCAAGTGATTGGGTTGGTAAGAAACCACCAGAAGATATTATGGTCATACTAAGATTCATACTGTCAAAAAGCCGAATACCAGAAATTAAAAATATAAAAAAAATTAGTGCCGTTAATGACAAATAAATAAAAAAAATTCTGTATGTTACTGATACAAGATTAGATGAAAAATTTATCTTTTTTTCAATCATATATGAAAGGTCTACCATTTTAAAATTTATTCTTTTATTTGAAAAAATAAGAACTAAAAAAATTAAGAAATAAAAACCTCCTACCCATTGAGAAGATGATCTCCATAAAATTAATGGTTCATCTAGATTTTTGATATTAGTGAATATTGTAAATCCTGTAGAAGTCAAACCTGAGATAGACTCAAAATAAGCATCCAAAAATGAAATATCATATGAGCTAAATAGGTATGGAATAAAGATTAAAAAGGAAATTAAAAAATAAATTAAAAAAATTAAAAATATCTGTTCATATACAGTTATATTATTTTTATCATTTCTTCCTATTTTAACTAAAATAAAAAAAAATAATAAGGCAAGTATTAATACAGATAAATAAGAGTTTATATTTTGAAGATAATTGAAATAGAAACAATAAAATATGTTTAATAACGACATTAAAGCTATAGGTAAACAGCTTAGGCCTAAAAAATAAATACTTGGTTTTAATTTCATTCTTACGAAGTAATTCTAAAGATATCTTCAACTTCTTTTAGTTGTTCTCTTTTTGATAGAACTATAACAATGTCGTTTTTTTCAAATACAAAATTAGATTTAGGCATCATTACTTTATCTTTTCTTACTATGGCGCCTACTCTAACTTCGTCTGGCAAGTTAGAATCTTTTATTGATTTATTAACAATATCAGATGTTTCTAAAATTTTAGCTTCTAAAAATTCGTACCGACCATCTAGTAAAGAATAAACTGTATCTATTGTTCCCATATGAACATGTTTCATTATAGTTGAAACAGTTGCCATTTTAGGATCAACTAAGTCATCGATCTTTAAAGACTCCTGTAAAAGACTGTAATTATGTTTATTTATTATCGCTATAGTTCTTTTGGATGGTGTATATTTTTCAGCTAATACACAGGCCATAATATTGTCCTCGTCATCATCTGTTAATGCAAAAACAGTTTCTATTTCCTCAATGTTAGCTTCTTTGAGAATTTTTTCATCCAAAGGATCTCCGCATATAACAATTGAAGAAGAGAGCTCGCTAGCTAATTGTTCTGCTCTTGATTTATTTTTTTCTATAATTTTTGTTCTTAAACCATCAGTATTTTCTAAAAGTTTCGCTAAATGAAGACCTATATTTCCACCACCTATTATCAAAATTTTTTGGGCTAATTTTTCGTCATGACCAAAAACTGAAAGAAGTTTATTTATTTGTTCTGTGCTTACAACAAGATAAACTTTGTCTCCAACTTTCATTTGGTCATCTTTTTTAAAAAAGACAAAACCTTCTTTTCTTTCAGCACCAAAAATATATGCTTTGAATTCAGGAAATTTTTTTGTTAAGTCTTTTAATGGAATATTTGCTATAGGACATTTATTTTCTATCGATATTTCCAAAAGCTTTACTTTATCCTTTACAAAAGGAACATTATCTAAAGCACCGGGTGCCTCAAGTTTTCTAAATAAAGACTTAGCTACTTCACGCTCTGGTGAAATAATTACATCAATTGGAATATTTGATTTGCTATATAATTTACTCCATTTACCTTCTAAAAATTCTTGCGATCGTATTCGAGCAATTTTTTTAGAAATGTTAAAAAGGGAGCTGGCTATTTGGCAAACAATCATATTAGTTTCATCATTTCTTGTTACAGCAATAATCATATCTGCTTCTTTAGCTCCAGCATTTTCCAACACAGATGGAAAAGTTGCTCTTCCAACAATACCTTTAACATCTTGGGTATCATTAATTTTTTTAATATCTTCAGATGATTGGTCAATAACAGTTACAGAATGTCCCTGTGCTTGTAATTGTTTACTTATCGAAAAGCCGACCATACCGGCACCACAAATTATAATGTTCATTATTAATTGATACCTTTAATCCCCAAGGATTTAAGTTTTCTATGAAGCGCTGACCTCTCCATACCAATAAATTCAGCTGTTTTGGAGATGTTGCCTTTATTTTTTTTCAATTGTGCCAACAAGTAATTTTTTTCAAAATTTTCTCTAGCCTGTTTTAATGGATAAGACATTGATACTGCTGTATTATCAAGTATTTCATTAGAATTCTTGCTTAAAATTTCATGTAAAAGTCTTCCAACATTAGATTTGTTCTCATTTTGTGAAAGAATAGATATTCTTTCAACTAAATTTCTTAGTTCTCTTACGTTACCAGGCCATTGATAAGTGTATAATAATTCATCATCAACATTGATTTCAATTTCTGGAATTCCATTAATTTCAGAAATTTTCTTTTGAAAGTATTTAATTAATAAAGGAATATCTCCAGTTCTTGAGCTTAAAGATGGTATTTCTATCGGTACAACGTTAAGTCTGTGGTAAAGATCTTCTCTAAAATTTCCTAAAGTAACTTCGTTTTTAAGATCTTTTGATGTAGATGAAATTATACGTACATTTACAAATAAATCTTCTTTACCATTGATTCTTTTAAATTTTTGATCCATTAAAATTCTTAAAATCTTTGCTTGGGTTTCTAAAGGTATCTCGGAGACTTCGTCTATTAGTAAAGTTCCTTCTTTGGCTCTTTCTAAAAAACCATAATTTGTACTACCATCGGTGTTGTCTGATCCAAATAATTCTATTTCATAGTTATCTGGTTGTAAAAGAGCTCCATTTAAAACTACAAAAGGTTCATTACTTCTTGGTGAATTTTTATGCAATTTTCTTGCTAAAAGTTCTTTGCCAGATCCAGTTGGTCCTGATATTAAAATTCTGCTATCTGTAGATGAAAGTTTTGAAATTAACTTTTTTATTTTAGAGATTTGTGGATTTTCGCCTATAAATTCAAATGAATGGAAAGATCTATTTTCTAATTGAACATTTTCCTTCTTAAGACGAATATTTTCCAATCCTCTGCTTATAAAATTTAATAATTGTTCTGGTGCAAAAGGCTTTGTAATAAATTCATAAGCACCTAACTTAAGTGATTCTACGGCCATTTCTACATTGGCGTGTCCTGATATCATTATTACAGGAACAAGGTCTGTAATTTCTTTAATTTTTTTTAATAATTCAATTCCATCTTTGTCACCTTTATCTAATTTTACATCAATGACAGCAATATCAGGAAGATTTTTGTTTATTTCAAAACAAGCTTGCTCAAAATTTGCCGCTACCCTAACTCTATAATTATTATCTTTTAAAATTTCTGAAATTAAATTTCGAATATCAAAATTATCATCAATAACTAAAACTTCTTGTTTCATATAATATTTGGAAGAGAAATTATTATCTCAGCTCCTTCAGATTTTTTAACAAAATTTATGTCACCATTATGTTCGTTTATAATTTTAGTAACAATAGGAAGGCCTAATCCTGTTCCATCTTTTTTAGTGGTAAAATAAGGCTTGGTGATATTTTTAATATCAGCAAAACCAGCACCATTGTCTTGCATTTTGATCACTATATATTCATTATTTTTGATTATTTCTACATTAATTTTCCCTTGTAAATTGGCATTTTTTTGTTTTTTTTCTTCTATAGCCTCTAAAGAATTTTTTATTAAATTAATAAACACTCTATATAGTTGCTCAGAGTCTCCCTTAATTAAAAAATCAATATTCTTACTTTGATTATAAATAAAAGAAGTTTTATTATCTGACATTTTGTAAAAACTTATTGCCCTCTGCAATACATCTTGGATATTAATTTTTTTTAATATTGGCGATGGCATTCTTGCAAAATCAGAAAATTCATTAACTAATTTTTTTATGTCAAAAATTTGTCTATTAATAGTCTCAAGGTAATTATTAAATTCTTTTTTTTGATCGCTTAATTTATCGGAGTATTTTTCTTTTAATCTGTCAATTGAAAGTTGTATAGGTGTTAATGGATTTTTTATTTCATGTGCTAATTTTCTCGCAACAGACTCCCATGCAGAATATCTTTCGGTTACGAGAAGTCTTTGTTGCTGTTTTTTTAACCTATCAATCATATTATTAAAATTATCATTAAGAATTTTTATTTCTTCATCGGTTTCGATGTTTGGAACTTTACTGTCTAATTTTCCAGAACTTATATTTTTTGAAGCTGATATTAAATTAATAATAGGTTTAGTTAATCTTCCTGCAAAGGTAATAGCAAGCACTATGGTTAAAAATAATAACATTGAAACTACAATTATATAAATTATTGCAAATGTAATTTTTATTCCTGTTCGGTTGTTTTCAACAGTATAATAGAAATTAACTGCCTGTTCAGTATCTTCTAAATATTCAAGTAATTTTGGCTGAACATTCCTTGAAACATAAAGATATGTGTCTATAAAATTATTTAATTTTAGCATTACTGCTGTTTTATTTTCACCAGAGTCACCTATTGAAACTATTTTTCCTTCTAGAGCTAAATCAAATTCTTCTTCTGTAGGTAATGTAAATTCATTTTCTGGATTATTAGTTTCTCCAAGTAAGATAGTTCCAGAGCTATCTATAAGGTAAACTTCGTCCAGTCTTCTTAAAATTTTTTGTGTTCTAATACTTTTTTGGACTCTTTTTGGATCCAAAAATAAAATTCCCGAGTATCTGTTTAAATCTAAACCAACTAGAGTTACATCTGCTTCGACAGATTTTTTTGTTTCATCGATATAATTTCTTGCTACTTCATATGAATTATTTACAGCAGATTTAATTTTTTGATCAAAATATTTCTGCAATCCAACATTAAATAAAATTAATGAAAAAATTGCCACTATTAACGATGGAATAAAAGCAAATAATGAAAATTGTAAAACATAATTTAACCCAGTTTTTGATCCTGCTTGTTTAGATTTATATTGTGAAAAAATTCTTGATGTTTCTTTTATTAACAAGATTATAAATATCAAAAGTATAGTTACATCTAGAATTAATAAATATTGTAGATTATTCTCATTTAAAAAAATAAAATTCTGATTTATAAAAGTTATAAAAGTGAATACACCTAATAAAACTGATATAATTGAAATGGTAAAAAACCATTTAAAATTTTTTAAAGTGTTTAACATTTAAATTCCTTAACATTTTACATAAATATGAGGTAAATTAACATAATGAGTTTTTGCTTAATTTTATTGGCAGCAGGAGAAGGTAAAAGATTTAAATCTAAAATTCCAAAACCTTATGTAAAAGTGGGTGGAAAAACCCTTTTAGAACACTCTTTGCTAAAATTCGCAAAAATAAGTGAAATTAAAAAAATAGTGGTTGCTTATAATGCTAAACACACGAAATTTATTAACAAAATTAATACCAAGAATTTTTCAAAAATTTTAGGTGGAAAAACAAGACAAGAGTCGACACATAAAGCATTAAAATATTTAAAAAAAGAAAAAACAAAATTTAACAAAGTTTTAATACACGATGCAGCAAGACCCAATTTTTCTATTAAATTGATAAAAAAAATAGTTAAAATTTCAAAAGCAAAAACTATTATTCCAAAAATTCCATTATATGATGCATTAAAAGAAGTTGTTGATAATAAAATATTATTAAATCTTCCAAGGGAAAACTTCTTTGTGACACAAACTCCACAGTGTTTTAAATTTAATGAAATTTTAAATCTTCATACTAAAAATAAACATTTATATAAAGATGATGATCTATCACTCATACAATCTTTAGAAAAAGTTGGATTTGTAGACGGAGAAAAAACTAATATAAAAATTACAGATTCAAAAGATCTTTTGACTTTAAAAAATTTTATGAAGTTAAATATTAGAACAGGAATAGGTTTTGATGTTCACAGACTTGTTCCTAATAGAAAACTATATATAGCTGGTTTAAAAATTAAATCTAAACTAGGGACATTAGGACATTCAGATGGGGATCCAGTATTACATGCAATAACAGACTCGATTCTTGGAGCATGTAAAATGGGAGACATTGGTCAAATGTTTTCAGATAAAAATATAAAGTATAAAAATATTAGATCTAATATTTTATTAAAAAAAGTTGTCGATAAGATTAAATCAAAAGGTTATTATGTGAATAATTTAGATATTAATGTAATTACTCAAACTCCTAAAATACAAAAATATAAAAATAAAATGATATATAATATTTCTAAAATTTGTGAAATTTCAATAAACCAAATAAATATAAAAGGTAAAACAACAGAAAAATTAGGTCTTATAGGAAAAGAAAAAGCTATAGCTGCAGAGGTAATATCTTCCATCATTAAATATGATTAATAAATTTAATTATTATTTCGTAACTCTTTTTATTTTTGCTGACTCAATTCAGAAATTTAGAGGAACCTGGGCATCATTATTTACTACGTTATTTTTATTTTTTATAATCTATATTATTAAAATACCTGTCCTAATAATCGCATTATTAATATTGGTAATTTTTTTTTATTCATTTGTTGCAATTAAATCCTGCCTTAAAGACTTTAAAGACGATGATCCGCAAGAAATAGTTGTTGATGAATTTATTGGCCAATCAATTCCTATAATTTTATATGAACTTTTTCATTCAGATCGAATTAACTCTAATATAGAAGTGTTACAAATATATTTTTGGTTCTTTTTATTATTTAGATTGTTTGACGGACTTAAACCTTTTCCAATAGATTATATTGATAAAAAATATAAAAATACATTTGGTATTATATTTGATGATATTTTGGCTGGCATATATGTAGTTATCTGTTTTATATTATATATGGTAGGAAAAACCTTCTTTTTTTAATGAAAAAATTAAGCAAGAAAATAGTTAGATTATTTTTAAAAAAAAAATTTAAATTAGCTGTAGCAGAGTCATGTACTGGTGGAATGCTTTCAAGCACTATTACCTCTGTAAGTAAATCTTCAAAAATGTTTACTCTGGGATTAGTTACTTATTCTAATCAATCAAAAAATCGTCTTCTTAAAGTACCAAAACAAATTATTAGAAATTATGGTGCAGTTAGTTTTGAATGTTGTAATTCAATGGTTACTAATTTAGGTAAAATAAGTAAGTGTGACGTTGCAGTATCTATTACTGGAATAGCCGGACCTAGCGGTGGTTCTAAACAAAAGCCGGTTGGATTAGTATATATAGGTATAAAAAGAGCTAATAAAGTTACAATAAATAGATTTTTTTTTAAAAAAAGAGGGCGTTACAATATCCAAAAAGCTGCTGTTAAAAAATCTCTAGATCTAATTTTAAGATCTATTAAATAATTGAATGGCTCTTTTCTCAAAAGCATCAGCGATTTCTTTCAAGCCTTTATCAAATGATTTTTTCATTATCATATTATAAAAAACATTCTTTATTTCAAAATCAATTAAAAAACTAACTTCG
Organism: uncultured Pelagibacteraceae bacterium; assembly: GCA_902587295.1. Taxonomy (GTDB): domain Bacteria; phylum Pseudomonadota; class Alphaproteobacteria; order Pelagibacterales; family Pelagibacteraceae; genus Anoxypelagibacter. The sequence continues at coordinate 8,733 of CACIKS010000007.1, forward strand.
CTTTGACTGTTAATCTCTTTAATCTGCCATTCATTCTTTAAGTGTTTAAGCGGTCCACCTATATTACTAACTAAAATTTTGTCCTTGTCCTTGTAGTAAGTAACATGACTTTTATAAGTTTGATTTAGAAACTTTTTCCCTACTGTCAAGTCTGCCTCTATTTCAATAATATCAGACATATCTTTTTTTTTATGTATTGTACCTTTTAAACACCATGGAACAAATTCTGGGTATTTTTCAATATCTAGTATCATATGAATAATATCAATTTTTTTACAGGGTATGATTTTTTTTATTGAAGCGTTTGGCATTTAATAAATTCATCTCTTGCGCTTTTAAGTTTTTTAAAATCTTCGTCTGCATGATAAGAAGATCTTGTTAGTGGAGATGAAGCAACCAATAAAAATCCTTTGGATAAAGCAATATCTTTTAATTCTTTAAATTCATCAGGATGATAATATCTAGAGAGAGGGTAATGTTTGGATGATGGTTGAAGATATTGACCAATAGTTAAAAAATCCACATTTGCCATTCTTAGATCGTCCATAACCTGAAGTATTTCATTTTTCCTTTCACCCAATCCAACCATTAAACCAGATTTAGTAAAAACATTTGGTTTAATTTTTTTTGCTGAGTCTAATAACTTTATAGAAGCAAAATATCTTGATCCAGGTCTAACGTTTAAATAAAGACTGGGTACAGTTTCTATATTATGGTTAAAAACGTCTGGAGAAGAATCTAAAACTTTTTTAAAAGCATCTCCCTTTCTAAGAAAATCTGGCGTTAAAACTTCTATGGTTGTCTTAGGATTATTTTTTTTTGTTTCTAAAACAACATCTCTAAAATGATTTGCTCCGCCATCTTTTAAATCATCTCTATCTACAGAAGTAATTACAACATGATGAAGGTTAAGTTCTTTTACTGCTTTAGCAATTTTAAGTGGTTCTAAAGGATCCAGTCTATTAGGTTTTCCTGTTTTAACATCACAAAAAGCACATCCTCTTGTACAAGTATCGCCCATTATCATAAAAGTTGCATGCTTTTTGCTCCAACACTCAGATATATTTGGGCAATTAGCTTCTTGGCAAACAGTATTTAATCTATTTCTATTTACAACTTCCTTGGTTTTAAAAAAAGTTTTTGTGTCTAAAATTTTAGACCTAATCCAACTTGGTTTTTTTTTAATAGGATTAATTGGTTTATTTACTTTTTCCGGGTGTCTTGGTTTACTCATGCAATTTTATTAATATTTCATTCTTATTTCCAAATTTTAATTTATCCCTAATTAAAATATCTACAAAATCAAAATTTAAATTTTCTGAAAGTAACAAGTTTTTTTTCTCAGTCTTATGAATTTCATTTGAAAGAAAAACTTTTTTATTTTCAAGATACTTGTTTAGTTCTTTTTTATCAAAATATGAAATAAGACCTCTGTCTCCTGTAAAAAGATTCGTAATAATATATAAAAACAAAAAAATGTTTAAAAAGATTATTTTCTTTTTTATTAAAATTTCAAAAAATTTCATAGTTAGATTTTAGCCATTTTAGCGTGATTTCCAAGTTCCTCTTCGATTCTTATTAGTCTATTATACTTAGAAACCCTCTCAGATCTTGCTAAGGAACCGGTTTTTATTTGAGATGAATTTGTCGCAACCGCCAAATCGGCAATAAAAGTATCCTCTGAGTCGCCTGACCTGTGAGAAATAATAGTTTTAAAACCGCTATTATGGGCCAATTCTATAACACTTAAGGTTTCACTTACTGTTCCAATTTGGTTTAATTTAACTAATACAGCATTAGCTGATTTTTCCTTAATACCTTTTTTTAGTCTTTTTATGTTTGTTGCAAATAAATCGTCTCCTACAATCTGAATATTCGAAGTATTTGTTAATTTTTTCCAGGAATCCCATTCATCCTCTTTAAAAGGATCTTCTATTGATTTAATCGGATATTTTTTAATTAATTCTAAAAAATTGTTAATTTCGATTGGTTTTTTTAATTCATTCGCAGCTACATCTAAACATATTGAAATATCATCACCTAATTTTAAACCAGATTTATTAATAGCTTTGGTTATCAGTTTAATAGCTTCTTCGGTATCTTTTAAATTTGGAGCAAATCCGCCTTCGTCACCGACATTTGTATTATCAACCATTCCTTTTAAATTTTGTATTACTAAAAAGCTTTTTCTTAATGCGTCAGAAAATGATTGCGCTTTTTCAGGACGTATCATAAATTCCTGTATATCCAAATTGTTGTTAGCGTGAACTCCACCATTTATTATATTTAACATTGGCAATGGTAATTTATATTCTTTTGAATTTCCAATGTGTCTAAATAAAGATATTTTTTTTTCAATTGATGCTAATTTACAAGATGCAATTGAGACAGCTAAGATTGCATTAGCGCCAAGTTTTTTCTTTTGATCTGTTCCATCTAATTCGATTAAGGTTTTGTCTATTTTGGTTTGATCCTCACTGTCAAAATTAGTTATTGCCTTTGAAATTGGTCCATTTATATTTTCTACAGCTTGCAATACACTTTTACCGAGATAATTTTTATTATCAGTATCTCTTAGTTCAAAAGCCTCGTGGGAGCCAGTTGATGCACCCGATGGAACTATTGCCAAAGCAGACTCATTTTCTGAAAAAACTTCAGCTTCTACTGTTGGGTTTCCTCTACTGTCAAAAACTTGTCGACCCTTAATCTTTTTAATTTTTACCATTCTTAATTAAACTGTCTATTTCTACTAATTGACTTAAAAGTTTTGGCATTTTTGCTAATGGAACCATATTAGGACCATCTGATGGTGCATTATCAGGATCAGGATGAGTTTCAATAAAAATTGCAGCAACTCCAACTGCAATAGCAGCTCTTGAAAGATATTCAACAAATTCTTTTTGTCCACCACTTTTGTCTCCCATCCCCCCTGGTTGTTGCACAGAATGAGTAGCATCGTAAACAACTGGATATCCATTTTTTGCCATAATAGGTAATGATCTCATATCAGAAACTAGAGTATTGTAGCCAAAGCTAGCACCTCTTTCGGTTACCAGAATATTTTTATTCCCAGAGTCTTCAATTTTTTTTGTAACATTAACCATATCCCAGGGAGCTAAGAATTGACCTTTCTTAACATTTATAATTTTTCCCGTTTTAGCAGCGGCTACTAATAAATCTGTTTGCCTACATAAAAAAGCTGGTATTTGTAAAACATCAACGTGTTTAGATACTACTTCACACTGTTCTGAATTATGAATATCAGTTAGAACAGGAACGCCAATATCTTTTCTTATTTTATCGAAAATGGGTAAGGACTTTTCAAGACCAGCACCCCTTTTACCGTTAAGACTGGTTCTATTTGCTTTATCAAAAGAGGTTTTATAAATAAAACTGACACCAAGTCTTTCTGTAATTTTTTTCAATTCATTTGCAACATCTAGCGCATGTTTCTCATTTTCTAATTGGCATGGCCCTGCAATCAATGTAAATGGTCTAGTGTTTGAAATATTAATTTTTCCGCACTTAACAATTTTACTTCCCATTATCGTTTCCTTCCGTTAGAACCAGCTGCTTTAATAAAAGATGAAAATAATGGGTGTGGTGTAAATGGTCTTGATTTAAATTCGGGATGAAATTGAACACCTATGAACCAAGGATGATCTCTTAATTCTATAATTTCTGGAAGTGTACCATCAGGAGATAAAGCAGAAAAAATTAGGCCTTTTTTTTCAAAATCGTTTTTGTACTTAATATTCACTTCGTATCTATGTCTGTGTCTTTCTTTAATTTTTTTTTCAGAATAAATTTTAGATATTAAGGAATTATTTTTTAATATTGCATCGTATAAACCTAATCTCATCGTTCCACCTAAATTAATTTTTGTTCCTTTAATTTTTTTTTTACCCTTTTGCCACTCTTCAATTAATCCAACTACAGGGGTACAGTTATTTCCAAATTCACTTGTAGATGCATTCTTAATATTCAATAAATTTCTAGCAGCTTCAATTACTGCCATTTGCATACCGAAACAAATACCAAAGAAAGGTATACGGTTCAATCTTGCGTATTTTATGGCAGCAATTTTACCCTCGGTGCCTCTTTTCCCAAAACCACCAGGTATAAGGATTCCAGTTACATCTTTTAAGTCAGATTTAATATTTTTAGGTTTTAAATTTTCAGAATCTATCCTTTTTAAATTAACTTTAACATTATTTGATATACCGCCATGAATTAAGGCTTCATCTAAAGATTTATATGCATCTTTCAAATTAACATACTTTCCTATAATTCCTATGCTGACATCCTTCTTTGGATTTAGAACTCTTGAAGTAATGCTTTTCCACTTACTTAAGTCAGGTGATTTTTTGCTTTTAATATTAAAATAAGAAAGTACTCTATCGTCCAATTTTTCTTTATGAAAACTAATTGGTGCCTCATAAATAGTTTTTACATCAACAGTTTCTATAACATTGTCTATCGGAACATTGCAAAATAAAGATATTTTTTTTCTTTCATTTTTTGGAATTTCTCTTTCAGACCTACAAATTATTATGTCAGGTTGTATTCCTAAACTTCTTAATTCTTTGACAGAATGTTGAGTGGGTTTTGTTTTTAATTCGCCAGAGGCTTTTAAATATGGAACTAGAGTTAAATGAATAAATAAACTATTTTTTTTTCCCACATCATTTGAAAATTGCCTAATTGCTTCTAAAAATGGTAAACTTTCTATGTCGCCAACTGTTCCTCCAATTTCACAGATGATGAAATCTTCTTTTCTTAAGTCTTGAGAAATAAATTTTTTAATTCTATCAGTAACATGAGGAACTACTTGAACTGTTCCTCCTAAATAATCTCCTCTTCTTTCTTTTTGAATTATGTCACTATATATTCCACCAGTAGTAATATTATCTGATTGCATTGCTGAAATTCCTGTAAATCTTTCGTAGTGGCCAATATCTAAATCTGTTTCGGCTCCATCGTCAGTAACAAAAACTTCGCCGTGTTGAAAAGGATTCATAGTTCCTGGATCAACGTTTAAATAAGGATCAAGTTTTCTTACACGAACTTTATAACCTCTTAATTGAAGAAGTGATGCTAATGAAGCGGAAGAGAGACCTTTGCCTAGTGATGATACCACGCCGCCAGTAACGAATACATATCGCGCCATGGAAGGACAGTATATCTACATTTGACTAAAAAATAAAGTTTATTTTGATGACTCGGGGATTTTAGGTGATCCTGATTCTTTTTCTTCCTCAATTTTCTCTAAAACTGATTGGGTTTCTTGCAAATCGCCCCTTGATAACAGAACAAGAGAAATACTTGATATAATGAATAAAGCGGCAATTATTGATGTGGATTTAGTTAAAAAATTTCCCACAGATCTAGTTGAAGCAAAATTATCTTGTGATAAGCCTAAACCAAGTGCCCCGCCCTCAGACCTTTGTAATAAAACTAGTATAATTAATATTATTGCCAAAACTACATTTGCAACTATTAGGATTGTTTCCATAGATGTTATTTATAGAAATTTTTTATTATATCAATGAAATTCTTTGAGGATTTAGAGGCCCCTCCAATTAAAAAACCATCTAATTCTTTGATAGTTTCAAAATCTTTAGCATTCTTTTTGTCTACTGATCCGCCGTAAATAAGTTTTGGATTATAATTTAACCTAAATTTCTGTTTAATAAATTTTTTTAAGAATACTACATTTTTTTTTAATAATTTTACTGAAGGTGTTAAACCAGTCCCGATAGACCAAACTGGTTCATATGCGAAAATTATATTTTTTAAATTATAATTTTTGGATAAACCACTTAAAATTTGTTTTTTTAAAACAATAAAAGTTTTTTTTTGTTTTTTTTGTTTTTTATTTTCACCTATACAAAAAATAATTTTAAGTTTATTTTTTAAAGCAAGCTTTATTTTTTCTTGTATTATTTTATTATTTTCAATAATTCTATTCTCCGAATGTCCAATAATTACATATCTAATTCCAAGTTTTTTAATCATAAAAGGACTTACGTTACCAGTGAATGCGCCATAATTATCCTTCTCGTAACAGTTTTGTGATGAGATTTGTATTTTCTTATTCTTAAATCTTTTTGAAAAATCATAAAGCAATGTAAATGGTGGTGCTATTATAATTTTATATTTTTTATTATGTTTTTTGTCATTAACAAAAAACCTTTCAATTCTGTATAAAATTTTATTAGAGCTTGGAATTCCAAACATTTTCCAATTTCCTATGAAGTATTTTACGCCATTAGCCATATTTATAGACTTTATATATAGATTTTTTAATTCAATTAATTTAAATTTCTTAAATTAAAATTATGCTAGCTTCAATAAGAAAATTTTCTAAAACGATTTTTGCTAAGATTTTTGTAGCAATTATTGCTCTTCCATTCATTCTTTGGGGTATGGGAGATCTTTTTAGATCTGGAAAACAAAATGTTTTGGTTGAAATAAATAAAGACAAGATTAACTCAAAAGAATTTATTTCGTACATACAAAAAATTAACATAACTAAGGATGAAGTTGAGTCAGTGGGTAAATCAAAACTATTTGATGATTTATTAACCAATTATATAAGTGAAAAAATTATAGATATAGAAAGAAAAAATAAAGGAATAATATTAAATGATAATGGATTAAAGAAAATAATAGTATCAGATAAAAAATTCTACAAAGATAATAAATTTTCAAGAACTAAGTATGAAAAATTTTTAATTGAGAATAATTATAATGCAACAACTTATGAAAAATATATTAAAAATGCTGAACTAAAAAGTCAGTTATTAAACTATTACAGCGGCGGAATAAAATTACCGAAGTTCATTATTGACGATCTATACAAAAAAGAAAATAAGACCAAAGAAATTGAATTTATAGATTTGAATAAAATATATTCCAAAAAAATAATATCTGAGGAAGAAATAAAAGAATTCTATATTAAAAATAAAGATTTTTTTAAAGAAAAATTTATTACATTTAAGTATATAAAATTATTACCAGAATATTTAACAGAAAATAATGAGTATAATGAAGAGTACTATCAAAAACTAGATGAATTAGAAAACAAAATTCTAGACGGACAAACCTTTGATGAGATTGTGAGCGATAATAAAAAAAATGTCAAAAGATATGAGTTGTTAAATTCTCGTAAAACTAAAAAGGATGGGAGAATTGTAAAAGAAATTAATGACAGTTTATTTAGCAAAATTTTTTCTATCAAAAACAAAAATGCTCCACAATTTATAAATCTTGATAACGACTATTATATTGCCGAAATATTAGATGATCCAAATATCACCCTAACACTAAATGATAAAGAATTAAGAAATACAATTGAAGCTCAATTAAAAGTTCAGTTTAAAATAAAAGAGAATATAAGTTTGGTTGATAAGATTAATAGTAAAAAATTTAAAAAAAAGGATATGTATAACTTTTATCTAGAAAATAATGTTTTGCTTAACAAAACAAAAATTAACGGTATAAATGATAAAAAAAATTTTAGTCTGGATTTAGTTAAAAAAATATACCAGCATAACAATGAAGAAATATTTGTACTTACAGATAACATTCTGCAAAAAAACTTTTTAGTCAGAATCAATAAAGAAACCGACCCTATTATTAAAAATGAATCTAAAGATTACAAAAAATACACTGATAGAGCTAATAGCCTATATATTTCAAAAATTTACAAGTCATATGATAAGTATATTAATTCTAATTACAAAATTGAAACAAATCAAAAAGTTCTTGAAAGGTTAAAAAATTCATTTTGATGAAATTAAGCACAAGTTTAGTAAATTTAAAAAAAATACACAAAAAAAAACGAAATCAAATAGTTTTTTTTTCTCAAAAATGTAAAGATTATAAATTTGTTGAAAATATATACAAATTTATTTTATCGAAAAAAAATAGCTTTATATTTGAGTCTGTTGAAAAAGGAGTTTTAAGAGGTAGATATACTATTATAGGTTTTAATCCTGATAAAATATACAATATTAAGAATAATAAAATCATAGTTGACGACTTCAAGAAAAAAAAAATAATTAAAAAAGATGTTTTAAAATATCTAAATAAATTAATTGAAGATTTTAAAGTAAAATCACCAGTAAATGTGCCAAGAATGTCGTCTATGCTCGTTGGTTACTTTTCATATGATATAATACGTTTAATAGAGAAAATTCCTAATAAATGTAAAAATGACTTAAATATTCCTGACATAAGATTAATGAGACCAAAAGATTTAGTTATTTATGATAATTTAAAAAAAAAAATTTTTTTTATACATAATATTTTTAAGGAAGAAAATATAAGTGACTACAATACTAAATATCATTTGATCAAAAAAAAATTCAATGAATTAAATAATTTTGGTAAAATAAATCTTCCCGAGAATTTTTATAAATCAAATAAAAAAGTCAATATTAAATCAAATGTATCAAGTTCAAAATTTAAAAAAATTGTTCTTAAAGCAAAAAATTACATTAAAAAAGGTGATATTTTTCAAGTTGTTTTGAGTCAAAGATTTGAAGCCCCGATTCAAAAACCTCCTATCGAAATCTATAATAAACTAAGAGTTCTAAATCCATCACCTTTTATGTTTTATTTTAATTTCGAAGATTTTAAAATTTTAGGTAGTAGTCCTGAAATTTTAGTAAGGTTATTGAATGGTGAAGTTACTATTCGCCCAATCGCAGGCACTAGACCTCGAGGTAAAAATAAAAAACAAGATAAAAAGCTAACCATCGAATTATTACAAGACCCTAAAGAACTCGCTGAACACCTAATGCTATTAGATCTAGGGCGAAATGACATTGGTAAAGTTTCAAAAGTTAATAGTGTTAAAGTAACTGAAAAATTTAAAGTAGAAAAATATTCTCACGTAATGCATATAGTTTCAAATGTAACAGGAAAACTTAAAAAAAATTTTTCTATCTTTGAAACTTTTTTATCAGGATTTCCAGCTGGCACAGTAAGTGGTGCACCTAAAATTAGAGCTATGGAAATAATTGATGAATTGGAAGGCACCAAAAGAAAACTTTATGCTGGCGGAATTGGATATTTTACTGGGAAACAAGACTTTGATACTTGTATAGCATTAAGGACCGCTTTGATTAAAAATAAAAAAATTTATGTTCAATCAGGTGCGGGAATAGTTGCAGATAGCAACCCACGAAACGAATATGTTGAAACTGTTAACAAAGCAAAAGCATTGCTGAAAGCAATTAATTAAATGAAAATCTTATTAATAGATAATTATGATAGTTTCACTTACAATCTTTACCACTATCTTCTATCCTTAAGATGCAGGGTGGAAGTTGTAAGGAATGATAAGATAGACTCAAGAAGAATTTTAAAAAAAAAATATAAAAAAATTGTTATTTCGCCTGGTCCTGGAAATCCAACACAAGCAGGAAATTGTTTAAAAATTGTGAAAGAACTGTCAAAAAAGATTTCAATTCTTGGTGTTTGTTTAGGTCACCAAGTAATTGGCCAAGCATATGGAGCAAAAATAATAAATGCTAAAAAACTGATGCATGGAAAGACAAGTGAAATTTTACATAATAAAGTTGGAATTTTTAAAGGTATAAAAAATAATCTTATAGGAACTAGATATCATAGTCTTATAATAGATAGAAAAAGCTTGAACAAAGACTTTATAATTACAGCAAAAACAGAGGACAATGTAATAATGGGAATAATGCATAAGAAATATGATTTACACGGAGTACAATTTCATCCTGAAAGTATAAATACTAAAGAAGGAATGAAAATAATTAAAAATTTTCTAAATTATAATTAAAAATGAATGAAATTATTGCAAAACTTAAAAAAAAAGAAAATCTAACTTTTGAAGAAAGTAAATCTGCCTTTGAAAGTATGATGTCTGGAAAGGTTAAGGAGGAAGATATTTTTAATTTTTTAACCTTTTCTTCGAATAAAGGCGAAACATCCGAAGAAGTTGCTGGCGGTGTTTATGTTCTTCGTAATAAAGCAAATATGGTAAATGTACCAGATAATACTATCGATACGTGCGGGACAGGAGGCGACGGAAAAAACACTTTAAATATATCTACTGCTGCAGCATTATTATTATCAAGTTTTGGGTTAAAGGTTGCAAAACATGGAAATAAGTCAGTTTCATCAAAATGTGGTTCTGCGGATGTTCTTGAAAAATTAAATATAAATATAAACCTTAAACCTAAAGAGGTAGAAAAAAGTATAAACGATAATAATTTCGGATTTATGTTTGCTCCAAGTTATCATTCAACAATGAAATATGTTGGTCCAGTTAGAAAAAAAATTGGTAAAAGAACAATATTTAATTTAGTTGGACCATTGAGTAGTCCAGCAAAAGTAAAAAGACAGGTCGTTGGAGTTTTCGATAAAAAACTCCTCAAAATTTTTGCTGAGGCACTCAAAAACCTAAACTTGAAAAAAGCATTAATCGTTAACAGTGAAGATGGGTTAGATGAAATTTCTCCATACTCAAATACGAACATCGTAGAACTTAACAATGGAGTAATTAAAGAAAGTATTTTCAATCCAAGTGACTTAGATATAAAAGCGAATAATTTTAATAATATTATTGGAAAAGACCCTGAATATAATGCCGAAAAATTAAAAGAAATATTTAAAGGTGAAGAAAATGACTTTTCAATTGCCGTTTGTTTGAATGCAGCAGCTGGATTAATTGTTGCAGAAAAATCAAATTCTTTAAAAGATGGGTATATAAAATTAAAAGAACATCTGCTATCTGGTAAAGTTATTAATCATATTTCTAAATTGACAAAATGAATAATATCTTAGAAAAAATCATAATAGATAAGAAGAAAACTATAGAAAAATACAAAAAGTTATATCAAATTGTAGATCTTGAAAACAAAATATCGTCTTATAAAAATTATATAAATTTTAAGGATAAATTAACTAAAAATGAAGTTGCAGTAATTGCTGAAATCAAAAAAGCGAGTCCGTCAGCTGGTATTATCATAGAAAATTATAATCCTATTGATATAGCTAAACAATATTTAAATTCTGGCGCTTCTTGTCTTTCTATATTAACAGAGGAAAATTATTTTAAAGGTAATTTGGAACATATTTCTCAAATTAAAACAGAGGTTAAATTACCTTTATTGTGCAAAGATTTTTTTATAGATCCCTTTCAAGTCTATCTTGCTAGAAGTTTTGGTGCTGATGCTATATTAATTATACTCTCTGCAATTGATGAGGAAACTGCAAAAGAAATTTATAATATTGCCGAGGAATTAAATTTGAGCACAATTGTAGAAGTTCATACAATTGATGAGGCCAAAAAATCTCTTGATTTTAAAAATGCAATAATAGGTATTAACAATAGAAATCTTAAAACATTAAAAACGGACCTAAGGACAACTTATAATTTATATAAATTCCTTATTGATCACAAAGGACCAATTGTGTGTGAGAGTGGTATTGAGTCGGCAGAAGAAGTGGAGAAAATAGTTAAAAATACAAAAATAAATAACTTCCTTATAGGTGAATCACTTCTTAAGGACTTAAACAAAAATACTTCTCTACTAATGAAAATTACTCAAATAAAGGCTTAAATAAAGGCTAATTTGGCGTTGATATTACATTAGAACTTTTATAGAACATAGATGTACAGGATTTGTTCTATGCTTACAAAAAAACAAAAAAACTTATTAATTTTTATTAATAAAAAAATTAGGTCAACTGGTGTTTCTCCTTCATATGAGGAAATGAAAAATTCGCTCAACCTTAAGTCGAAATCTGGTATTCATCGCTTAATATCAGCGTTAGAAGAAAGAGGTTTTATTAAAAGATTAGCACATAAAGCTAGAGCTCTCGAGGTCATCAAGCTTCCAGAAACAGCAAGTGCACATGATTTATTCAACAGTTTTACTCCAAGTGTGATAAAAGGTGGTCTCGACCAGAGTTCAAATAAATCTACTAAAGTTTCAATTCTTGGCTCTATAGCGGCTGGTACTCCTATCGAGGCAATACAACATGAAGTTGATAAAATTAATTTGCCCTCTGATTTTAACAAAAATGATGATCACTTTGGACTAAGAGTAAAAGGTGATTCAATGATTGAAGCAGGAATTAATGATGGTGATACAGTTATCATCAAAAAAAGCTCTAATGCAGAAAACGGGCAAATAGCCGTGGTATTGATAGATAATGAGGAAGCAACTTTAAAAAGAATAATTAAAAAAGGAAATACTGTAGCTTTAGAGAGTGCAAATAAAAAATACGGCACAAAAATATACGCAGCAAAAAGAATTAAGATTCAAGGAAAATTAGTTTCTTTATATAGAAACTTCAATTAAAATAGTTTAATTTCAATTCATGGCTTTTATATGTAGGTTTGCACCTTCACCGACTGGACCTTTGCACATTGGTGGTGTGAGAACTGCTCTATTTAATTGGCTACTGGCTAAAAAAAATAAGGGAAAATTTTATCTGAGAATTGAGGATACAGATAAAGAAAGGTCTAAAGAAGAGTTTAAAAAACAAATAATTCAATCTTTAAGTTGGGTTGGGGTAAAATATGATGATAACGAATTTATTCAATCAAAAAATATTAATAAACATCAAGAGGTAGCTAAAGAGCTTCTTGAAAAAGGTTTTGCATATAAGTGTTATTGTTCCGAAGAAGAAATTAAAGAACAAAAAGATAAATGTAAGAAGCAAGGTATACCCTATATTTATAATAGAAAATGGAGAGACCCTAAAAATATTCAAATTCCAAAAGATATCAAACCAGTTATTAGGTTTAAAAGCAAAATTTCAGGAAACTCTACAATCAAAGATTTGGTCCAAGGAGATATTAATGTTTCAAATTCTATTATTGAAGATTTTGTTATTTTAAGACAAGATGAATCGCCGACTTATCAACTATGTGCTACAGTGGACGATCATACAATGAAGGTTTCTCACGTAATTAGAGGTGATGACCATAAAATTAATACATTTAAGCAAAAGCAAATTTATGAGGCTATGAAATGGAATATTCCTAAATTTGCGCACATACCTTTAATCCATAGCGAAAAAGGATCTAAACTTTCCAAAAGAGATAAATCTTCAACCATTGATGATTATGTTAAAATCGGGATTTTACCTGACGCATTAAGAAATTACTTGTTGAGATTAGGTTGGGCATATAAAGATAAGGAAATATTTACTTTAGAAGAAAGTATTCAACTATTTGACTTAAAAGGTGTTGGAAAATCTCCTTCAAAACTTGATATGTCTAGAATACTGTCACTAAACGAACATTATATTAAAAATATGGATGAAAAAATTCTTTTTGAATTTTTAAAAAAATATGCTCAAAGTTTTAAAAAAGCTATTAGTTCATCTAAAGAAGAGTCTATTATGAAGTCTATAAATTTTCTTAAAAATAAAGCAAAAACCCTTGATGATATTTACCAAAATTCACAATACATACTGAACGATGATATAAAGATAGTACCAGAAGACATTAAGCTTTTAGATGCAAATGCCAAAAAAATTATCACTGAGTTTCTTGAAGAATTTAAAAATATGAAAAAGATAAACAAAGAAATTCTTGAAAAATTGATCAATAATTTGATTGGTAAACACAAAACTAACTTTAAAGGTGTTGGTCAACCACTAAGAATAGCCTTGATAGGTTGTAGATTTGGTCCTGGTATCTATAATATCATCCTCTCTCTCACAAAAGATGAAGTCGTAAAAAGAATTTCTAAAATTAATTAATTTCTTTTGCTAATTAAACTTGACGATTTTGTATCATACCTTTATAAAAAGAACAAATCAAGAACACTTATGAAGCTTAAATTACCTTTTTATATTCACAAAGTTGGCGCCGGTTTTCCTTCGCCTGCCACTGATTACATTGAGGATGATGTAGATTTAAATACACATCTAATAAAAAATCCACCAGCAACCTTTATAATAAGAGTGCAAGGTAAATCTATGAGTGGTGTTGGTATCTGTGACGGAGATTTATTAGTCGTTGATAGAAGTATTAATCCAAAGAATTCATCAACAGTAATAGCAAACGTTAACGAAGAATTGGTAGTAAAAACCTTTATGAAAGGAAAAAATAATAATTACCTGGCTTCTGGTCCAAACAAAATTGAATTAAGTGAAAATCCTAATGTAATAATTTGGGGAACAGTTACTTATGTCATTCATAAATTATAATAAAAATAAAATTGCTCTAGTAGACTGTAATTCTTTCTATGTTTCTTGTGAGAGGTTATTTAATCCAAAAATACAATATAAACCGGTTGTGGTTTTATCAAACAATGATGGTTGTGTAATTTCAAGATCTAACGAAGCAAAATCTTTAGGAATTAAAATGGGCGAACCCTATTTTAAAGTAAAAGAATTAATCAAAAAAAACAAAGTATATATTTTTTCATCAAACTATGCTTTGTACGGAGATTTATCTCGTAGAGTTATGAGGGTATTGAAAAGTTTTGCAACTAACGTAGAAATTTATTCTATTGACGAGGCATTTATTGATTTGTCTTTTTTAGATGAAAAAAGCATAGAAAATTATGGAAAAGAAATAAGAAAAAAAATTTTGAAATGGACGGGTATTCCAACAAGTGTTGGTATATCATCAACAAAAACTCTTAGTAAAGTTGCAAATAATATTGCTAAAAAAGAAAAAACAGGAGTTATGTATTTAAATGAAAATATAGACGAAAAACTTAAAAAATTTCCCATAGGAGATGTTTGGGGTGTTGGAAGAAAATTATCAAAATTATATATAAAAAACGGTATTGATAATGCATACAAATTAAAATCAACCTCAAATACCTGGATCAAAAAAAGCACAAACGTTCTAGGATCAAGAACAGCTATGGAACTTCGTGGTATAAATTGCATTGGTTTACAAACATACGAAGAGAAAAGAAAAAATTGTTGTGTATCTAGATCGTTTGGTAAAAAAGTGACAGACCTACAAAAACTAGAGGAAGCTGTCACTACTTATTGCTTAAACGCAGCCGAAAAAATAAGAGGAGACAATCAGATATGTAAAACATTAACAGTTTTTATTAGAACAAGTCCTTTTAACAAAAAAAGAAAATATTATTCAAATGGACTAACCATTGATCTTCCGATAGCAACAAGTAATAGTATTGAGTTAGTGAAAAATGCCAGAAAGGCATTAAAGAGTATATATAAACCTGGTTACTATTATCAAAAAGCTGGAATAATTTTATCTAAATTAAAAGACTCGGACGGTAAAGACATTAATCTATTAAGTCCTATACTAGAAAATAAATCAAAAGAGTTAATGAAAGCTATTGACTATACAAATATGAAATACGGAAGGCATGCAATTAGTATTGCAAACGCAGGAATAAGTAAAGGTTGGAAAATGAGAAGAAAACATTCTTCCAGAATAGATACGGCTTCATTTGATTATCTTCCAAAAGTAAGTGCGTCATAATTATTCTAAATCAATATTGATAAAAAGGTAAAAAATTGGCTATAAAAACTAGTGGAAAAAAATATATATATAATTCACGAAAATGATGAATGGCTAGTTCCATTAAGAGAGAGTTTTAAAAAAATAAACGCTCCATATAAAGAATGGCATATGGACAAAGAAGTTTTTGATTTTAAAAAAACTCCACCTGATGGAGTATTTTATAATAGAATGAGTGCAAGTTCACATTCTAGGGGGCATCGATACGCACCAGAAAATACAAAAGATGTGCTTGGATGGTTAGAAAAAGAAAAAAGAAGAATTATAAATAATTCAAGAGCGTTAGAATTAGAAATTAGTAAACAAAAACAATACAATGAGCTCAAAAAATTTAATATAAAGTTTCCAAAAACTTTTTATGCAAAAGATAAAAATGAAATAATAAAAAATTCAAAAAAATTTGATAAATCATTTATTACAAAACACAATAGGGGTGGAAGAGGTTTAGGAGTAAAATTTTTTAAAAATTCTTTTGAACTTGAAAAGTATGTAAACGAAAATTTTGAAAATTCAGTAGATGGGATAATGTTATTACAAGAATATATCGAGTCTGATCCTAGAGTAATTACTCGCGTCGAATTTGTAAAAGGAAAATTTTTATATGCAGTTCAAGTTGATGCATCTGATGGTTTTGAATTATGTCCAGCAGACGAATGTAATATTGAAGAAAAGTTTTGTCCCACAAATCCTGATGGTAATAAATTTATGATATTAAAAAATTATAAAAACTCAGAAATTCAAAAATATGAAGATTTATTAAAATCAAACGATATTGAAATTGCAGGTATAGAATATATTAAAGGTAAAGATGGAATACATTATACTTACGATATAAATACAAATACGAATTATAATTCAATCGCTGAGAGAAAGAGTGATTTAAAAGGAATGGATTCGATAGCATCATTCCTTTACAATGAGTTAAGAAAATAAATTTTAGGGGTGTCTAATATGACTGAGATTATACCCTTGAACCTGACCGGTAATTCAGTGAGGAAATATGAAAATAAAATTAGCACTTGAGTGGTTTATAAATCCTGATCACCTACCCTTCATTGTAGGTTTGGATAAAGGTTTATACAAAAAAAATAATATTGAGTTAGAAATTATTGAGCCTGAAGGTCATTATGATGGATTTAAAGAACTTGCCCAAAATAATATTCAATTAGCAACCAATGAACCTTTGCACTTAATTGAAAAATATCAAAAAAATATTTGTTCAATTGGAAACTTTTTTGAAACAAACGGAGGTATTATATTTACAACCAAAGGCTACGAAAATTTAATTAATGAAAAAGAAGTTAAAATTACCTCACCAGTTAGTAATCCTGTTACAGACAAAATAGCTAATGATATTATTCAAAGACATTTGAAAAAAATTAATAAAACAAATAACAATATAAAAATTGTAGCTAATGATTTTTATCATATTAAACATCTAAAAGCTGGATTTGATGCGGCTTGGCTATGTTTTGAGAACTTTGAGGGTGTTGAGTCTAAATTGGAAGGTTTAGAAGTAAAAAAAATATATTTGGAGGATGTTGAAATACCTAATTTTTGTGCACTAGATGTGTTTGCCTCTAAAACTTTTGCAAGTAAAAACATGAATTTAATTAATGACTTTAAATCTATGGCCCAGGAAAGTATCAAGATTTTAAGTTCAGATTTCGATTATTCTAAATCTTCTTATTATGCTTATACAAAAACAAAATCTAGTACTTTGATGGACAATATTATTAAAGATACGATACACAGATTTAAGAATCCTTTTCAAAATTCAAAAAGTAAATGGATAAACTTACATCAATACGTGGTAAAAGAAAAAATTTCCGATATATCTGACTCACAATATAGCGATATGTTTGTTTAATATTAAGAAAGTGATTTGTTTAAAACTGAGCTAGCAATTTCAGATGATTTTTCTGTTTTGAAATCACTAATAATTGTCTGTGTTTTTGTTATTTGTTTTTCCATAGCCTGTTTGTCGCTTAAAAGTTTATCAACGGTATTATAAATATTAGTTGCATTGCATTTAGATTGCAATAACTCAGGAATTACTTCTTCATTAGCAGCAATGTTAATAATGTTTGCAAATTTAACTTTGACTAACATTTTAACAATAAAAAAATTAATCATACCCATCTTATAAATAATGATAGATGGTATTTTTACATTACAGATTTCCAAAGATATAGTTCCAGATTTTGCTATGGCAAAAATAGATGATTTTAGTATATGTGATTTAATTTTTTCATCCCCTATAGCACCACAATTCTTAAATCCTTCTTTTAATAAAAGATTTTGGATTAATTGTACATGTTCAGCTGTTGAGTGAAAAACAAAAAACAAATCCCTGTACTTTTCATTCATTTTTTTAACAAATTTCAATAATATTGGAGTTAAAACATTAATTTCAGACAATCTACTTCCAGGATAAATGGAAAAAATTTTTTTGTTATCTTTAATGATTTGGCTAATATCAACTTTACTTTTATCCCCTTCCTCTAATAAAGGATGTCCTGTAAAAGTTGATTGAATGCCTTCTTTGTCAAAGTATTTCTTCTCAAAAGGAAATAATAATAAAATATGATCTAAAAATGATTTAAGTTGCTTAACTCTATGTTCTCTCCAAACCCAGACTTGTGGTGCTACGAAATGAATTGTTTTTATAGCTGGATCTCTTTTTTTAACTTCTTTTGCTACACGTAATGTAAAATCAGGACTATCAACCGAAAAAAGAATATCTGGTTTAAATTTAATAATTTCTTTTACAGTTTCATTTATTTTGTTCTTTATTTTAAAAATATTTAATAAAACTCTCGTAAATCCAAGATATGTAATTTCTTTTAAATCATAAAGTGACTTAATACCTAAAGCATTTAAATATTCGCCACCGACAGATAAATATTCTATATCTGATCTTGAGTTTTTAAGTTTAGTAATAACCTTTGAGGCTAATTTATCTCCTGAAGGTTCGCCAGTTAATATAAATATTTTCCTCATCCCCAAATTTTTTTTAATGTTTCTTCTCTTTGACAGCTCTTTTTGTACATCAAATACCTTATAAAATTCTTTTCATAATAATCCTGATGGTAAGTCTCTGCCACATAGAATTCTTTAAATTTTTTGACGTAAGTAACCACTTTTTTGTTGAATTTTGTTTCAATATTTTTAATTGAGTCCTCAATAATTTTTTTTTGATCATTATTTTCAAAAAAAACCACAGACTTATAACTTTCTCCTTTATCACAAAACTGACCATCGGCATCAAATGGATCTACATTTACCCAATATATCTCTAGTAACTTATCGAAGTTAATAAGTGTTGTATCATAAGTAATTTCTAATGTTTCGTAATGACCAGTGGTATTTTTTACTACATCCTTATATTTTGGATTTTTTATATGACCTCCTGAATAGCCGGAAATAGTTTTGATAACACCTTTTACTTTATCAAAAGACTCTTCCATGCACCAAAAACAACCTCCTGCAAAGTAAACCTTTTGAGTATTTATTGCATTTGAGTTTGAGCTTAATGTTAAAAATAATAGAGTTAAAAATATTTTTTTCATTTATACATTCTCCAAAGTTCTCCTTTATCTGAAAGCATATAAAGTTCTCCTGTTTCTTTTTGTATTTTTATATCCCTAATTCTTCCTATTTTACTTTTAAAAATAATTTCCTCACTTAAAAATTTATTATCTTTAAATTTAATTTTTCTTAACGATTGATCCTTAAGCGATGTAATCAGAGCATCGCCATTCCACTCACTAAATTCATCACCCTTATAGATTACCATTGCACTTACAGCTATAGATGGAACCCAATATTTAATTGCTTTTGTGAAACCTGGTTTCCATTTAGGACCAATTTTTGTTCCTGAATAGTTTGTTCCACCCCATCCTAATATTTTCCATCCATAATTCTCACCATAATTTGCTGTTCCAAACCAATCTCCTCCTTTGGCACCATGATTAGTCATATAAATTTTATTATCGAAAGGGGATAAAGCCATTCCTTGAGGATTTCTTACACCAATTTGAAATATTTCAGGTAACCAATCTTTTTTGTTTTTAAATTTAGGGTTATTTTTAGGAATAGATCCATCAAGGTTTATTCTAATTATACTACCTGGATGTTGAGTTGCATCTTGAGCTATCATTCCTTTACCTCTTTCACCTGCGCTTACATAGAGATGCTTGTCTTTAATTACTAATCTAGATCCAAAATGATAACCAGAATCTATTGGAGGTTCCGCCTGAAAAATATTTTTAAATTGAATATTAGATTGGTTAATAACACCTTTGGCAACAGAGGTGCTTGTTTCCCAATTACCTCTATTTTCTGAATATGAAATATAGATATGCTGATTATCATATAAAACATCAAGCAATCCACCCTGTCCATTCTCTAAAACTGAAAGATTATGTTTAATCTCAATTATTTTTTTGTCTTTTAAATTTAAACCAAATAATTTACCTGACTTTTCAGTGAATATAATATTATCTTTATCTATAAAAGTTAGACTCCAGGGTTTATCTAAATCTTCAACTATTTTTTCTAATTTTATTTCTGAAGCAGATATGTTGGAAGAAATAAAATAAAATATAAAAATAAATAATTTTTTCATTTTACAGTAATAAACATTTTATTTTTATTAGCGAATTTAATGCATTTTTTTCTATCTAAAAAAACATTTCTGTTACTTTTCAATACAACACCTTTAAGCCCAGCTGATTTACATTGTAGGAAAGTTTTTAGACCAACTGTAGGTAAATCAATCCTAAGATCTTGTTTTTTCTTTGGAAATTTAACTAACACACCCCTGCTTCTAAATTTTTTACTTTTACATCTTTGAAGTAATTTTTGGGTACCACCCTTGCCTTCTATGGCAATGACTTTGTTATTTCTTACTACTGTTCCCTGACTAAATGTATATTTTCCTAATCTATTTAAAATTTTAATTCCCTTAATTATATCTTCTTTATCTTTCTTGTTAGGTTTTAATTTTGAATAGTTGCCTTTTTTTAAAGTTAATTCGGGATTATAAGTTAGTGAACTTATTGTTTTAATTTTTTCTTTGTTTAATATTTTAATTATTTCTTTTAATAGGGCTGCATCACCAAGTTTTGAACTTTTAATTATTCTAGGCATATAATAGATACCTTTTATATCTAAACGTAGTTTATATAAATTGGGCTTTTTAACTCTTCCTGCAAATAAGACTTTGTTGCAGCTATTCATTTTTAATATGTTAATTATTTTCCCAAATTGTCCTATCGATACTGCGTAAGAGTATCTGTCTTTTTTAAATACTTTGCTCCTTGTTAAATCAATAATTAAATATTTGGACTTTCTTTTTTTAATTTTTCTAAGGATTTCTTTTGGAAAGGATGTTTCTCCAAATATTAAACCAATCATTATTCAGACAAAGGTGAGCAAATAGGTCTTCTTTTATCCTTTTCTATAAATTTAGTGACCTCTTGTACTAATTCGTTTTCTTTATATTCCCCGTTAATTTTACTCAAATTCTCATAGAGATTATTTGATGAAAATATTTTTTTATACGCTTGATCTAATTCCATTATTTTTTTATTGTCATATTTTTTTCTTCTTAATCCTATTAAATTTATTCCTTTTAAATAGTTTCTATTCCCAAAAGATAGACCAAAAGGAATTACATCTTTTAATACTCCAGTCATTCCACCAATCATGGCTAACCTTCCTATTCTTGTAAATTGCTGAACAGCAGAATTACCCCCAATTACAACTGAGTCTTCAATAGTAACGTGTCCTCCTAGAGGGACATTGTTAGCAATAACAACGTTATTTCCAATTTTGCAATCATGGGCAATATGGGAAGAAATCATAAATAAACAATTGTTTCCAACCACCGTCTTACTTCCACCCCCGGCTGTACCAGGATTTATTGTAACGTATTCTCTAATAACATTATTTTCTCCTATCTCTAAACTATTAGCTTCACCTTTATATTTTAAATCTTGTGGAGCTGTTCCAATGCTTGCAAAGGGATAGATTTTTGTTCCCTTTCCTATTTTTGTATTGCCCTCAATATGAATACTTGAAATTAATTCAACACCATTATCTAATTGTACGTTTGGTCCAACAGAACAAAATGGTCCAATTTTAACATCTTTTGCAATTTTAGCTTTAGCGTCTATTACACTAGATTTGTGTATCATCTTTTTCTATCTACTATTGTGGCTGACCATTCTGCATCTGCCATTTTTTTATCTTTAACTCTTGCTACTCCTTTGTATTTCCAAACTCTTCCGTGTGATCTAATTGCCTCTATATCCAAATGTAACTCACAATCTGGCATAACGGGGTTTCTAAAACGCGCCTTTTCAACACTCATTAAATAGACTAATTTATCTTTATATTCTTTTGGATCGATACCGTGTGCAGTAAGTGCTGCAGCAGCTTGTCCAAAAGCTTCAACAATTAAAACTCCAGGCATTACAGGTTGTCCAGGAAAATGTCCATCAAAAAAGAATTTTCCTTTTTTAACATTAACAATTGCCGTAGCTGATTTTAAAGGAACTATATTTATTAATCTGTCAATCAAAAGCATTGGCTCTCTATGAGGAAGAAGTTTTTGGATTTCATCTTTGCTTATACTATTAACCATTGTTTTTTTCCTTTTTTAAAAAATCTCTTAATGGAACAGCTGGATATCCCATTACCGTTGTATTATCAGGAATATCCTTAATAACGCCACTGCCACCTCCAATTCTAACATTGTTACCAATTTTTAAATGTCCTGAAACTCCTGCTTGTCCACCTATTGAAACATTGTCTCCAATTGTTGAACTACCAGCAAAACCAACTTGTCCTGCTATCATACAATTTTTCCCTAATTTCACATTATGAGCCATATGAACTTGGTTATCTAAAAAAGTATTCTCATCAATTATAGTGTCTCCAATTGATCCTCGGTCGATAGTGCAGTTTGCTCCTAATTCAACATTATCGTTTAAAATTACTCTTCCAATGTGGGGAAATCTAAAATTTTTATTTTTAATAGGGATAAACCCAAATCCTTTAACGCCAACTTTACATCCATCTTGTATAACCACATTATTACCAATTATTGAATTTTTAATTGTAACATTAGAACCAATCAAACAATTCTTTCCTATTATAACATTATGCTCAACAACACTATTACTACCAATTGACGTCTTAGACCCTATTTTAACTTTTTTTCCAATAAAAATATTCTTACCAAATGTGACGGATGAATACTTGGATGAGACTTTTTTTGATTCAACAAGGGTTTTGTCTAAATAATCAAGTTCAGCTTCTGGGTAAAATTTTTTGGATACTTGAGCGGCAGTAAATAGAACATTTTTAACAACAATTTTTATACATTTATCTGGTAAACAATCTTTTAAATTATTTGTAGTAATACAAGCAACTGCCTTAGTTTTTTTTGCATCTGATTGATAGTTAATTGAATTTAAAAAACTTATATCTTTGTTTGTAGCAAAATCTAAAGTCTTGATATCGTAAATCTTAATTTTAATTTTTTTTTCCATAGGTAGGTTTTTAGATAGATCGCTAAGATTAAAAGGACCTTTGGGTACAAAGAAAAATGTTGAAGACATTTAATGTTATTTTAAATTTATAGATTTAACTTCTTTATCTAAAATTTTTAAAATTTTTCCAGTTAATTCAAAATTTGAATTTGCTAAAAGAATATATTTTTTATCTACAATTGTTTCAATTTTATTATCAGCCATGTATTTTTGCATTATTGGAGTAAGTGCTTTTAAGAGTTTTGCCCTGGCTTCATTTTTTTTTCTAATCCATTCGTTAGTGGCATTTCTTTTTTTCTTTTGATAATTTACACTTTTTTCCCTAAGGGTATTAAGATTTTTTTTATATTCTTCGGCAGATATGAGTTTTTTCTTTGCTATTAGATCTGTTTCTTCTTTTTTAAGAGCCAAACCTTCTTTTTCGAATTTCTTATTTTCACTTTCAAAATTTTTTTTTAAAAATTCTTGTGCGCCTTTGCCTGCTTTACTTTCGTTTAAAATTTTTGTTAGATCAACAAAATAAATTTCTGATGAATAACTAAAGTTATTAAAATTCAATAATATAGATAAAAAAAAGATAATTCTTAAATATTTCATAATTTAAAAAGATGTACCTATTTCGAATTTAAATGTTTGCGTGACATCACTTTCAGCTGAAGTTATATCTTGAGCAAGAACAAAGTTTAAGGGTCCTATTGGTGTATACATATTAGTTGCTACTCCAAATGAAGATCTTATTTTGCTAGATTGTCCAACTGTTGAATCATAATCTGCGTGCCATAAATTAGCTATATCTATAAATGCAGCAACATCAGTCTGCGTGGCTTCTGGTAGTAAATTCGGTAAGGCAGCTTCTAAATTCAAAGCTGTTGCATAATTTCCACCAACATAATCACCTCCATCAACTGGGCCTATCTTTCTTTTTTCAAAACCTCTTAATCTTCTTGAAGGTATGTGTAATCTTTTACTTATCCTAACTTCATCTTCTACAGCAACAACAGCCGCTGTATAAAATTTTAAGGCTCCTAAGAAGTTATCACTAAATCCATAATATTTATTCCAGCTAAATTGATTGAATACTGATGCTTTATCCTCTGCATACATCGGTAGTCCTTGTGAAAAACTAAAAATTGATCCACTTGTCGGCATAAAACTTCTGTCTCTTGTGTCTTTTTCAACTCTGTATGAAAATTCTACATCCGTAAAATCACCAGCTTGTTTTTTTAAAGTATTCGAAGCCGTGTTATCAACAGTTAAATTATCAAATGAAAAATTTATTCGCGGAGAAAGATATAAATCATCATATTGCTCAAATCTTGTACCTATTCCAAATTGCGTTAATGTATTTTCATATCCAGACTCTGGTCTATCTGTTTTTTTACTTGAAACTCCTGCATCTACAGAATTACCAGAATAATTATAATTTGGATCTACTATATCTAATCCACCTCTTATAGAACTTTCTGAAAGCTCGAGTGATGTATCCACTTTTAGACCTTTTCCTAAATAATTATTTTCACTCAAAGCAAATTGAAAAGTTGTACCATCTGTACCTGTACCTGCTCCTGCTGAAATTTCACCAGTTGGTTTTTCTTCAACTGTAATTTCCATTATTTTTAAATCTTTAGATGAACCTTCAGTTAATTTATGTGTCACAGTTTTAAAAATTCCTCTAGCTCTAATATTTGATATAGACTTCTCAAGTTTTACTTTGCTATAAGGATCACCCTCATCTAGTAATAATTCAGATCTTATGACGGAGTCGTTTGTTACAGTGTTACCTTTAATATTCACTCTTTCAACCTGAACTTTTCTTCCCTCAAATATGTTAAATACAACATTTATGTAATCTTCATCTACAGTCTCAGATACTGAATGTTGAACAAACTGAAGTTCATTATCATCAATTATTTCATCAATACTTTCTAAAATTTTAGCTATTTTGAAAGGAGAATAAAAGTCACCAGCATATTTTTTAAAATCTGAAGATAATGGAGCGAAAATGGATTTGTCAAATACAGGGTCTATATTTGTTGAAATTTTTTTGACTCTATATCTTTTGCCAGAATTTATACTAAAAGTAAGTTCAATTCCTTCTTTATCCTTTATAAATACGTTGCTAGATAAAATTTGAACATCAAAATATCCTTTTCCTAAATAATAATTTTTTAATAGTCTTTTATCGAGTTCAATTCTTTCCTCATTTAAATAAACATTTCTTGATAAAAATTTCCAAAATTTTGATTCTTCTGTTGCAATAACGTCTCTTAATCTTTTTGTTTTAATTTTTTTATCACCAACAAAAAATATTTTAGATATTTTTTCTCTTTTACCTTTATCGACAACGAAAATTAAATCTAAAATATTATTTTCGTTCTCTAGATCTCTAACTCTAGCTTCAACTTTTGGTGAATAGTATCCAAGTGATTTATAAAATCCCTTAATAATTTCAACATCTTTTCTTACATCGCTTTTAATATAAGAAGCTTTTTCCTTAAGAGAAATGACATCTAATATAACTTTAGTATATTTTTTTGTAGGCTCGCCTTGCAAAATTATAGTATTAATAATTGGATTTTCTTTTACTGTTATTTTTAATATTCCATTAAAAAAATTTACTGAAATATTAGAAAAAAAATTAGTTTCATAAAGTTTTTTAATTACCTTATCAACATCCTCTTGAAAATAATCCTGATTTTTTTTTATTTCACCATAAACTAAAATTGTTTCTTTGCCTATCCTCTCATTGCCGTATATTTCAACTTTTTTTAAAATTTCAGCTTTTAGAATTGTTGGGGTAAGAACAATCAAAGCCAAAAAACAAATTTTATAAAGTATTTTTTTCATAATCTCTTTTCAATAATTTCAATTGTTTTTTGTCTTGCCCATTTATCAATTTTGTAAATATCATTAGTATTTGGTCTCTTTTTTATAGCATATTTATTAAAATCTCTATCCCTAAATAAAAGTCTTAGACATTGATAAATTGCAGTAAAAGATATTTTTTTATTTAGGAAGTTATGCACTAAAACTTCATTACTTGCATTTAGAATAATTGGTCCGGAATTTTCGTATATTTTTTTATTCAATAGAGTAACAATTGGAAATCTTTTTTTATCAACTTTTTCAAACTCAAGGTGTTTTAAATTTTTAATAAAATTTTTGTCACTTTTTATAAAATTGCCTACATCTATTTTATTATCATAAAGTCCGTTTGCTATTGGTATCTTCATATCTGTTTTATGATATAAAAACTTTGTTTGTCCGTTTTTAAAAAAAACTATTGCGTGTATTAATGATTGTGGATGAATCAATATTTCAAATTTTTTTGGATTAAATGGAAAAAGATTGTACGCTTCAATGAGTTCAAAAACTTTATTCATAAGATTTGATGAATCTATAGAAATCTTTTTTCCCATTTTCCACCTTGGGTGTTTTGCAGCTTCTATTGGATTTATATTCTTAAAGTACTTTAGGGGTTTTCTTAAAAATGGACCGCCAGATGCTGTTATGTAAATTTTTTTAATATCTGAGTCACTGCAGCCTTGAGTTAATTGATGTATAGAGAAATGTTCGGAATCTATTGGGAGAATTTTAGTTTTATATTTTAACGAGATTTTTTTTAATATATGCCAACCACAAATAATACTTTCTTTATTTGCTAATAAAATTTTTTTACTTTTTTTAATAAAATTAATAGTTGGTTCAAGTCCAGCTATTCCAACAATAGCGGAAATGGTTATATCAAATCTTACATTTGCTGGTATATTAGAAAATTTATTATAAATATTAGTTTTTTTATTATGAAATTCTTTTTTTATTTTATTGTATACATTTTGATTATTTATAATAAAAAAATTTGGTTTAAAATTCTTAATTTGTTTTTTTATTAAAAAATAATTGGAGTTAGCAGATAGTAAAGTTATTTTAAATTCTGATTTATTTTTTGAAATTACTTCTAAAGAAGCTTTACCAATAGATCCTGTTGATCCTAGAATAGCAATTTTTTTTTTCATGGAAATAATTTTAGTGCATAGAAGATGTATGCTGTCAACGCTACGAACATCAAGCTATCTATACGGTCAAATATACCACCATGCCCTGGCAGAAGTTTTCCGGCATCTTTAATTTTTTCTAACCTTTTAAAATAAGATATTGTAAGGTCGCCTAATTGAGCAGCTAAAGATAATGCTATTGCTAAAATAAAATATCTGGGTTTTTGAAAAAAATCACTTTCTACTCCAGAAACAATTTCAATTATAAAACCTAATAAAAATACAGATCCTAATGAAAACAAGAAAGATCCAATAACACCTGAAAGTGTTTTGTTGGGACTAATTTTTGTAAATTTTTTTCCTTTAAATATTTTGCCAAAAATATAACCACCAATATCTGAACAAACAGTAAGTATTATAACCCATATCAATAATACAAATGATGAGGTAGTATCATTTCTCAAATATAATATTGAAAGAAGAGAAATTACAAGCAACCCATCTAGTGTGATAATTAAAATTTTTCTTTTAAAAAATGAAAATACCTCAAAGTTTGCTAAAATTAATACTGCATATAAAAATGAAACAATATAATACCCCCCTTTGATAATAAAAAAAATTGACAAAGGAAAAATAATAACTGATGTTAAGATTCTTTTTTTTAAATTATTCATATTTTACCAAAATTTCTTTTTACTTTTTTAAAATGTCTAATAATTTTATTATAATCTGAAATGTTAAAATCTGGCCACAACTTATTTATAAAATATAATTCTGAGTATGCTAATTGCCACAACATAAAGTTACTAAGTCTTCTTTTTCCTCCTGTTCTTATTAAAATATCAGGATTTGGTATACCTTTAGTCTGTAAATTTAATTCAAAGCTTTTTATAGAAACATTTTGATTTTTTCTTTTTAATTTATTCAAAGCTTCTAAAATCTCATTTTTTGATCCATAATTAATTGCAAGATTGACTATAATTTTTTTACACTTTCTTGTTCTTTTCATAGATTCATATAATTTATTTTTTACTTTTTTTGGTAGGGTTTTTATGTTTCCAATAATATTAATTCTTATATTATTCTTAATTAAATTATTTATTTCTTTTGTGAAATAATGATCAATTAGTTTAAATAAGAAGTTAATTTCTTTTTTTGGTCTTTTCCAATTTTCTGTGGAAAAAGTAAAAAAAGTCAATATTGGAATATTTATTTTTATAGAATTTTTTACAATCTTTTCAATTACATTTATACCGTTTAGGTGGCCAAAATTTCTAGATTTCTTTTTTTTTCTACCCCATCTACCATTTCCGTCCATAATAATGGCAATATGGTTAATTTTGTTCATAAAGTAAGAATTTCTTTTTCTTTCTCTGAAAGAATTTTGTCAATTAAAGAAATATTATCATCAGTGCTTTTTTGAATTTCTTTTTCATAACTTTCTCTTTCATCTTCGCTGATTTTTTTTTCTTTTAGTAAGTTTTTAATGTTATCATTAGAGTCTCGTCTTATATTTCTAACTGAAACTTTACTTTTTTCTCCAAGAGTTTTTAGCACCTTCGTTAGCTCTTTTCTTCTTTCCTCTGTAAGTTGTGGAATTCGTATTCTTACAATTTGTCCATCTATTTGTGGGTTTACGCCAAGGTTTGATTTTTTAATTTCTGTATCAACTAAATTAACATTATTTTTATCCCAAACTTGGATCGTTATAGTTCTGGGTTCAGGCACTGTAACTGTAGCAATTTGATTAATAGGCATTTTTTGGCCATATACATCAATTCTTATTAAATCAAGCATAGCAGGATTAGCTCTCCCGGTTCTTAAAGTGCTTAAATCTTTTTTAAAAGCTTCGATTGATTTGCTCATTTTGTCGGCAATATTTTTTTTTTCAAAAAAAGCCATAAATAATTAAATGCCCTCACCCACTTTATATCTAATGAAATCTAAAACTTGAATATTTTCATTGTCAGCATAATTTTTAATTACCTGGTTTACTCTCAATTTTGTATCCATAATCCAAAGCTGATTCATAAGTGTATTATCAGAAATAAATTTTTTAATTTTACCATTTGCAATTTTCTCCACCATATCACCTTTTTTACCACTATTCTTTATCTCTTCTTTGATAATTTCAAGTTCTTTATCTATAGATTCTTTCTTAAGCCCTTTTTCATCAATAGAAATTGGGGCTTGTGCAGCTATGTGCATAGCTAATTTTATTCCTAGATCTTTTAAATCTTTTTTTGAACTTTTTGAAAGCTTAACAATAGATATGACTTTTCCAATATTTTTTTCTAAACTATTGTGAACATAACAAAAATTAGCACCGTCATTAGAGAAAAACTTAGCTCTTCTAATCGTAATTTTTTCACCAATTTTTGTAATTAAAGTCACAAGATTTTCTTCAACTGTCTTTCCATTATTCATTTTTTTTGAGTTTAATAAATTAAGATCTGCTTTTACCTCATAATTTAATTCAGAAATTTCCTTACAAAAAGAAATGAAGTCTTTATTCTTAGCTACAAAGTCAGTTTCACTATTAATCTCTACCCCAGAAATATTTCCATCATTTTCTTTTAATAAAACTAATCCATCGGCAGCAACCCTGCTCATTTTTTTTGATGCTTTAGCAATTCCCTTTTTTCTCAAATATTCGATTGCTTTATCGATATTTCCATTATTTTCTTGTATAGCTAGTTTACAATCTGAAAAGCCAACTCCAGTTATTTCCCTTAACTTCTTGATGTTTTCTAAATTATTTTTGTCGGGCATTTATAAAGAATTTACTTAATATTATTTTTCTTAGGTGAAGGATCTAAATTTTTGGGCTTTATATTAATTTTTTCTGACTTAATTTTATTTTTATCTATACTTTCTGTTATTTCTTTTTTTACAATATTTTTTTTGGCATCAATAATTGTATTTTTTAATACTTCACAATAAAGATCGATAGATCTTCTTGCATCATCATTTCCGGGAATAGGAAAATTAATCCCTCTTGGATCTGAATTGGAGTCTAAAATTCCAACAATCGGTATTTTTAATTTTATTGCTTCTTTAACTGCTAATGACTCCATATTAGTGTCTATTATGAAAATCATTTCTGGAACTTTGTTCATATTTGATATCCCGCCTAATGATCTTTTTAATTTATCTCTTTCTTTTCCTAATTTAAGAATTTCTTTTTTAGTGAATCCAATATCTTCTTTTGATAAATCTTTATCGAGTTTTTGTAATCTTTTAATAGAATTTTGAATTGTTTGCCAATTTGTTAACATTCCTCCAAGCCATCTATAATTCACATAAAATTGGTCAGTTTCATTAGCAAGTTTTAAAACAGTTTCGGATGCTTGTTTTTTTGTAGAAACAATTAAAATTTTTCCCCCAGAAGAAATGCACTTGTGTATTTCTTTCATTGCACTTTTTAAAAGAACAACGGTTTGAGTTAGATCTATAATGTGAATTGAATTTTTTTCTCCGTATATAAATTGTTTCATTCTTGGATTCCACCTTAAAGTCTTGTGACCCAAGTGAACGCCTGCCTCTAATAATTGTTTGATAGATATATTAGGTATATTCATATTTTTTCCGGTTAAACCACCACAGCTTTCCTTTCGGACCGGTGGGCTTTTGCCCTTTGCTGTGTGCGAAATTAGCTAGTAAATATAATCAATTTTAAAAGAAATCAAGATATTAAAAGCTTATTTTTTTGACATATTCTTTACTTCTTATGTTTTTAAACGTGTTAAAATTAAATTTTCTGGGGTTTTTTAGTGAAAATGTGTAAATTTTAGAACTTTTTTTCATTTTAATCTGTATTTTTGTTTCACCATTCTCACTTAGTAAACTTTGCAGTTCATTTAAATTTGACTTTTCATTTATCTCAATAATTACATTATCGTAAGATTTTTTTATAAAATTTCCCAATTCGGATATACTTTTAATATTTATTCTTCTAGAGTTATTTAAGTCAGATGTGGTATCCTTTTGTAAAGTAAGCACGAAAGAATTTGCATTTTTTAACTTATCTCGATTAAAAACCAATAGATCAGAAAATAAAAATAATTCGAACTCACTTTTTAAGTCTGTAAATTTAATTATAGCAAAAGGGTTTCCTTTGGCACTTTTTTTCTCTTGAATAGACATTATTGTACCAGCAACAATACCATTACTGTCAGTATTATTTATAAAATCCACAAAAGAAGTAATTTTGGCTTCATCAAAATAATCTTTATACTCATTAAGTGGATGATCTGACATATAAAACCCTATTGAATGAAATTCATTCATTAGCATTTCATTTTTTGACCATTTCTTTGTTTCTTCTAATTTAAAAATAACTTCCTCATCTTCTGATTTTGATGAAAACAAACTATTTTGATTACTAATTTTTTCTTCCCAAAGACTCTTATTAATTTGAATTATTTTGGGTATTGAATTTAATAGAGCACATCTATTTTTCTCTAATTCATCAAAAGCTCCTGCTTTTACTAAACCCTCCAATTGTAATTTGTTTATATCCTTAGGACTAACTCTTTTAATAAAATCGTTCAAAGATTTAAATATACCGTTTTTCTCTCTTTCTTTGACCAGATTAGATACTGCTTCTTGACCTACGCTTTTAATTCCAGAAAGTGCATAATAAATTTTATTTTTTTCCGATTTGAAATCTGCAAAACAAGAATTTATATTTGGTCTAATAATGTTAATTTTTAATCTTTTCAACTCTTCAACAAATTCTCTAAGCTTATCAGTATTCGATAATTCTGTGGACATTGTGGCAGCAATAAAATCTTCTGGATAATATTTTTTTAAATATGCAGTTTGATAAGCTATTAAAGCGTATGCAGCCGCATGACTTTTGTTGAAACCGTATTCAGCAAATGGCATTATTTTTTTAAAAATAAATTGGGCTATATCTTTTCTGATACCGTTATTTGTTGCACCCTTTATAAATTTTTCTTCTTGTTTTTCTAACTCTTTTCTTTTCTTTTTACCCATCGCTTTTCTTAATATATCTGCCTCTCCAGGTGTAAAATTTGCTAGTATTTGTGCTATCTGCATTACTTGTTCTTGATAAATTATAATTCCATAAGTTGGTTTTAGGATATTTTCTAAACTTTTATGAATATAGTCTGGTTTTTTTAAACCATTTTTACAATCATTATAAATCGGAATATTATTCATTGGACCGGGTCTGTATAATGCAACTAAAGCTATTATATCTTCAAACTTATTAGGCTTCATTTGTTTTAAAGCTGATCTCACACCAGAACTTTCTAGTTGGAACAGCCCTGTTGTTTCCCCCGTTGATAACATTTCAAATATTTTATTATCATTAAGTGGTATCTTAGCTAGATCTATTTCAATTTTTTTTCCTTTAAGAATTTGAATTGTCTTGTAAATTAATGTCAAAGTATTCAATCCCAATATATCAAATTTTACTAATCCAGCATTCTCCGAAGAATGCATATCAAATTGGGTGGACGGTAAAAGTAATTCTGAACTATTGTCTTTGTATAGAGGAACCTCTTCAGCTAATTTTTCACCAGCTATAACAACTCCTGCTGCATGAGTAGCAAGGTTTCTGTTTAATCCCTCTAATTTTAAAGATAATTCAATTAATTTTTTTACCTTAATATTATTTTTTATCTCTTCTTTAAATCTAGGTTCCCTATCAATAGACTCTTGTAAACTTAAGGGTCTAGAAGGATCAAAAGGTATCATTTTGCAAATTTTGTCAACATGTCCGTAAGGCAAACCCAAAACCCTTCCAATATCTCTTAAGGCCATTCTTGCTTTTAATTTACCAAAAGTAATTATATGCGCTACACCGTTTTTATATTTTGATTTTAAATACTCAAAAACTAAATCTCTTTTTTCTTCACAGAAATCAATATCAAAATCAGGCATAGAAATTCTGTCAGGGTTTAAAAATCTCTCAAAAATTAAACCAAATTCGATTGGATCAAGGTCTGTTATGTCAAGAGAATAAGCTACTAAAGATCCCGCGCCAGATCCTCTTCCTGGACCAACAGGAATATTATTTTTTTTTGCCCATTTTATATAATCAGATACTATTAGAAAGTAACCTGAATAATTCATTTTTTTTATAATAGATAACTCGTGATCTAATCTATCTTCATACTTTTTTTTGATGTCTTTGGGGTTAATTGACAAATTTTTTTTTAAAATAAATTTTTCTAATCTATTTTTCAAACCTAAATTTGATTGAGATACAAGTTCATCATCTTCGGTAAGATTATTCACAATCTTCAAGGATGGAAGAATAGGTTTGGATTTTTTTGGTTTATAATTAAAGCGGTATGGAAAATTATAATTGTTTTCAAGAGCTTCAGGTATATCAGAATATACTTTGATTAATTCATCGAAAGATCTTAAATAGTGTTGATTTGAATATTTTTTTCTATTTTTTTCATCAACATATGTTTTTTCTCCTATACATAAAAGAGCATCGTGTGCTTCGTGCATATTTTTATCAATATAAAAAACTTCTTGTGATGCAATAAGTGGTATCTTTAAATGATCTGATAAATCTAAGAATAAGTTCTCAAGTAATTTTTCACCCTCATCGTTATGTCTCTGAATTTCAAAATAAAAAGAATCTGAGAATATTTTTTTTAGTTCTGAGGATAGTGTTTTTAATTCTTTATTTTTATTTTTTTTTACTAAATTGAAAAATAATGAGTCGATTCCTCCACTTAAAACAATTACGTCTTTGTAATTTTTAAGAAGATCTTCAATGGAACAACAGGGTATTTCTTTGTTTTTAGAATCTAAAAAACTTCTTGAAGATAATTTAACTAGATTATTATACCCTTGATCTGTTTTAGCAAAAATTGGTAATTTGCCAATTGTTTCGTGATATTTAAAATTTATTTGTGTTCCAATAATAGGTTGTGTACCAACTTTACTTATTGTTTCAGAAAATTCTAATGCTCCGCAAAGATTAAAACTATCACTAAGTCCAATTGCTGAGATTTTATTTTCTTTACAATATTCCGCTAAATCATTAATTTTGATAGCGCCTTCGCATACTGAATACTGTGTGTGTATTTTAAAATTAGTAAACTGCGACTTACCATTTTTCATTAATTCTTTCTTATATTACCATTACTTAAGCTTAAAGTATAATCAGCTTTCTTGGCTAATTCTCTATTATGAGTTGCAATTAAGATTATTTTATTTTTTTCTTTTAACTTAAGAAAATAAGAAAAAACTTCCTGTGAATTTTTATAATCGAGATTTCCAGTCGGTTCGTCTGCTAAAATTATTTTTGTCTCAGCTATGAGTGATCTTGCAATTGCAACTCTTTGTTGTTCGCCCCCTGATAGATCGGAAGGGAAATGATTCAATCTGTGACCTAAATTAACTTCTTTCAAACATTTTTCAGCTTTTTTTAATGCAAATGTATAATTTTTATTTCTAATTATTAAAGGTATTGCTACATTTTCAATTGCGGTAAAATCAGATAATAAATTATTATTTTGAAATATAATAGAAATATGGTTTCTTATAAGTAAATCTTTTTCTGTTTCTGATGCGTTAGAAATATTTTTGCCTAAAATAAAAATTTTTCCTTTTGTTGGTTTATCAAGCATTGATATTAAATGTAAAAAAGTAGATTTACCAGAACCTGATGGACCTATAAGAGCAACAACTTTTCCAGATTCAAAATTTAAATTTATATTTTTTAGAACTTTTATTGTAGAATTATTATTCTCAAAATTTTTATTTAATTTTTTTATTTCAATTATAAATTTATTCATATTTTAAAGCCTTTATAGGTTCAATTTTAGTTACTGCTATTGAAGGAAATAATGAAGCTAAAGATGAAACAATAATAGAGAATGAGGAAATTAATAATATTGATTTTGGATTTAATTCACTAGGCATTTCACTTAAAAAATAAATATCTTCAGGGAATATTTGCAAACCTAGTGTCATTGAAAGGAATTGTCTTATCTCCTCAATATAAAATGAAAAAGTAACCCCAAAAATTACTCCTGCAATTGTAGCAAGAAAACCTATTAAAAAACCAGTTAAAAAGAATGATTTCACAATTGATTTTTTGGATAACCCTAACGATTTAAGTATGGCAATTTCTTTGGTTTTATTTTTAATAAGGATTGTTAAACCAGAAATAATATTAAATGCAGCAACAACAATTATTAATGTAAGAATTAAAAACATAACATTTCTTTCGACTTTTAGAGCTGAAAGAAATGATTTATTTAAATCAGACCAACTATTGACGTAAAAATTTGAATTATTTTTTTGTATAATAGATTTATACTTGTCTGCGTTGAGAGGGTCTTTAAGGAAGATTTCTAAGCTAATATCATCTTTATTTTTTTCAAAGAAAGAAAGAGAATCTTGGAGATTAAAAAATGAAACATTCCTATCAAATTCATAAAGGCCGCTATTAAAAACTGCTGCAATTTTAAACGAAGATTGTTTAGGAATAGCACCAAAAGGAGTAGATACAGAAGAAGATGACATTATGTTAACTCTATCACCGACAACAACGCCTAGTTCAATGGCTAGATGTTTTCCAACAATTATTGTTCCATTTACAAAATTTGATAATTCACCATCTATTATATTTGAATTAAATAGTTCAATTTCTTTTTTTTTTTGACTATCTATACCTCTAATCAAGACGCCTTTTGCAGACTCATTCCTCATAATAACTGCTTCGCCATTATAGGTTTTTATTATTTTTAAGTTTGGAAATTCTTCTTTAATGTTCCTGTAAATGTTATCGGTTATTAAATTTCTATAAGGTTTTACAGTTATGTGTGGATTAAAAC
>CACIKS010000008.1 GCA_902587295.1 uncultured Pelagibacteraceae bacterium
GGGTGATGAGTCCTTGAATAAGAGAAATATGTCTAGACTTATCAAAGTAATGAACCGTTTTGGCGCAGAATTCCTGCCAAAAAATAAATATAATTTTCCGTTGACCTTAGTTTCATCAGAGATGCCAATTGGAATAGATTATATTTCTGGAGACTCTGCTCAAATTAAAAGTTCCGTTATTTTAGCTGGTTTAAATTCATATGGAAATTCAGAAATTATAGAAAAAAAAGAGACTAGAGATCATACTGAGAAAATTTTATCGTTGAATTCTAAAAGTATAAAAATAGAAAAAAATAAAAATTTAATAAAAGTTTTTGGCAAAAAGAGTCTTGGAAATTTAAATATTCAAATTCCTTCAGATCCATCTTCTGCTGCATTTTTTTCTACTTTATGTTTGTTAACTAAAAACTCTAAAATTATAATTAAAAATGTTTGTTTAAATCAAAAAAGATTAGGTTTTTACAATCTGCTAAAAAAATCAGGTGCAAGGATAAAAATGGTAAATGTTAAAAAAAAAAATAATGAACTTGTTGGAGATATTTTGGTAAGAAGTAGTAAAATTAGACCTATTAAAAGTGGATCTAAACATTATCTTTCAGCCACAGACGAATATCCAATTATGTTTATAATTGCTGCACTTACTAAAGGAATTTCAAAATTTACCGGAATAAAAGAGCTAGCAAACAAAGAATCAAATAGAATTTTAGAAATGAAAAAAATATTGAAAAAAATTGGTGTAAAATGTAAATCAAATAAAGACTCGATGACTATATCTGGAAACGTTATTTCAAACAAAAAAAAACATATTATTAAAGTTAACAGTAT
This sequence comes from uncultured Pelagibacteraceae bacterium, assembly GCA_902587295.1. Lineage (GTDB taxonomy): Bacteria > Pseudomonadota > Alphaproteobacteria > Pelagibacterales > Pelagibacteraceae > Anoxypelagibacter. The sequence continues at coordinate 826 of CACIKS010000008.1, forward strand.
GCACGATCATAGAATAGCAATGTCCTGTGCCGTTCTAGCTTTGATAACTGGAATTAAATTTTCTATAAAAGGGTTTGAGACTGTTGATACATCTTTTCCGTCTTTTCTAAAGATAGTAAAAAATTTAGGTGGTAAATATGAAATTAAAAAAAAGTGATAAACTAATAATAGCTGCTGACGGTTCTGCTGCTAGCGGAAAAACCACTGGTGCAAAAAAAATTTCTAAAAAATTCGGTTTAAATTTTCTTTCTTCAGGTTTGTTATATAGATACGCAAGTTATAGACTATTAAAAAGTAAACCAAAAAATAAAATTCTTTTTTTAAAAAAAATTTTTAAAAAAACAAATTACAATAATTTAAAAAAAATTGATTTGTATTCATCAAAAATTTCTGAGTACACATCAATTATAGCTAAAGAAAAAAAGATAAGGCTAATATTAAAGTCGTTTCAAAAAAAATTTGCAAAAAGGTATAATAAAGTTTGTATTGAGGGCCGAGATATTGGCACAGTAATTCTTCCTAAAGCAGATATTAAATTTTTTTTTGTATGTGATCTAAATACTGCCGCAAAAAGACGTTTTAAAGAACTAAAGAAAAAGAATAAAAAAATTAAATTTTTAAGTGTCAGAAAACAACTGCAAATACGTAATTATCGGGATGTGTCACGAAAAAACAGCCCTTTACTTAAAAGCCCTGGTGCGGTAATTGTGGACACCGGTAAATTAAAAAATATACCGAATATGATAAAAAAAATGTCAGAAATTGTAGAGGATAAAATAAAAAGTAAATATGGAAGGTAAGTTAGAAACCGTAAAAAAAGAGAGTATAAAAGAATTTGAGAATCTTTTAAATGAAGATTTTAAAAAAAGGGATTTAAAAGAAGGTAATATAATAAAAGCAACTATTAGCGAAATAGGCAAAAGACACGTCTTTGTAGATTTAAAAGCGAAGAGCGAAGGAATCATTCCCATTGAAGAATTTAAAATATCAAAAGAACTTGACTCTTTAAAAGTTGGTTCGAAAATTGAAGTTTATCTTGAAAGGATTGAAACTTATAAAGGTGAAATAATTGTGTCTCGTGAAAAAGCACGTCGTATGTCCTCGTGGAAACGAATGGAGAAAGCTTTTGCAAATCAAGAAGAAGTGGAAGGTATTATAACAAACAAAGTTCGTGGAGGAATGGTAGTAAATATTGACTCATGTTTATGTTTTTTACCAGGCTCACAAATCGACACGAAACATTTGAAAAATTTTGACCACTTAATGAACACGCCATTAAAATTTTTATGTGTAAAACTCGATAAATTGAGGGGAAATATCGTGGTTTCAAGAAGAGCTATTTTAGAAAAAGGTAAAAATGAAGATTTAAAAAAGGTTTTAGCAAAAATTAAAGAGGGAGATATTGTTGAGGCCCAGGTGAAAGCAATTTTAGATTGGGGCGCATTTTTGGATTTAAATGGTGCGGATGCCCTTTTACATGTTACAGACCTATCGTACTCACGCGTAAAAAAAACATCAGATCTATTAACAGTTGGCCAGTCTATTAAGTGTAAGATTATAAAAATCGACCAAGAAACAAAAAGAATAAGTTGTGGAATAAAACAAATGCACGAAGATCCTTATAAAGACCTAGAAAAGAAGTATAAAGTGAATGAGACTTATAAAGGTGTAGTGACTAAGTGTGTTGAATATGGAGCATTTGTAAAATTACAAGAAGGTTTGGAAGGCTTAGTGCATGCAAGTCAAATTTCATGGACTAATAAAAATGTGCAGCCTAGCAAAATACTTTCTCCTTCACAGGAAATAAATGTAAAGGTTGTTGAACTAGACCCAGAAAAAAAACGAATTTCCCTTTCTTATAAACAAACTTTAGACAATCCATGGGATACTTTCATTAAAAAATTTCCTGTTGGTTCAAGTGTGAAATCTAAAGTTACTAATATTGCTGATTTTGGTTTATTTGTTAAATTAGAAAATTCCGAACTTACTGGGATGATACACAAAAATGATATTTCTTGGCGTCCATCAGATGGAGATTTACAAAAATATAAAAAACAAGACTTGGTTTCTGCAAAGATTCTTGAAATAGATAGAGAGAAAGAAAAGATACGATTGGGAGTAAAACAGCTAGAGAAAGATCCATTTGACTATTTTGCCTCAAAAAATAATGGTGATGTAGTTACTGCGGTTGTGAAAGAAGTTTTAAAAAACGGTATAAAAGTATCTGTTGGAAAAGATGAAAACTCCCTTTTTACAATAAAAAAATCTGATTTAGCTAAAGAACCAGAAAACTGTAGGCCAGAGGTCTTCAATGAAGGTAACAAAATCGATTGTATGATAGTTGGTCTAGATAAGGAAAAAAGGAAAGTCTCTTTATCAATAAAAGAATTAGAAATAGAAAATGAAAAGATTGCTATCAAGAAATATGGTAAAGGTGGGACTAGCTCGGGTCAAATGCTTGGTGATATATTAGGTAAAGCATTTGGTTCAAAGAAAAATAAGAAAAAAGAGGATAAAAAATAAAACTCTATGGTGAGATCTGAGATAATCTCAATATTATCTAAAAAAATTCACCGAAAATTAAAAAAATCTGACTTAGAAAAAATATTACAAATATTCATCGATACAATTGTTGATGGTATAAAAAATGATAAAGCAACTGAAATCAGAAGTTTTGGTCGATTTGCTAGTAAAAAATTGAGAGCAAAGTTGGGTAGAGATCCAAGAACAGGAGAAACAATTCAAATTTTGGAAAAAAAATCAATTGCCTTCAAGATGTCAAAAGATTTAAAAAAAAGCCTTAATGAAGGAAGTATGATAAATTGAAAAAGAATATTTTTGTTGCCCTGGATTTTTCAAACTTTGAAAAAGCTCTAGATATTGCTAATAGCGTTAAAAATGATGCAGCTGGGCTTAAAATTACAAATGAATTATTCGCAATTTGCGGAAAAGAGGGTTTAAAAAAACTTTCTGATTTTGGACTAGAAATTTTTCTTGATTTAAAAATTCTTGATATTCCTAACACGGTAAAAAAAACTGTAGCAAGTATCGCATCTTTGAAAACTGTAAAATATTTAACCGTTCATACAAGTGGAGATTCTGATATGTTGAAAGCGGCAAAGGAAAGCTCGGGTCAATTAGAACTGTTAGGGGTCACTGTATTAACTTCACAGCTCTCATCAAAAGATAAAGTCAAAACTTTAACTGACCTCGCTATCAAATCGGGCCTTAGTGGTGTCATTGCTTCAGCTCAAGAATATGATTTAGTAAGATTGATGTCTAAAGATTTAAAAATCTTTTGTCCTGGAATACGGGGTGCTTATGATAAGAAAGATGATCAAAAAAGGGTTAAAAGCTATTCTGAATTTTGTAAAATCTCAAAAAGTGACGCTAAGGCCTTTTGTGTAATTGGTAGACCTATTTACGAAAACGGCGATGCTGGCCAAAACATCAAAAAAATTATACAATCAGCTGATTAGCAAAATTAATCGAATTAAATAATGAAAATTAGAAAAGGTATACCTTTAATCGATCAGCACGATAAAAATGGTTTTTACGGTGGTAAATTTGGTGGAAATTTTATTGCCGAAACAGCTATAAAACCCATACAAGATTTATCAAAGTTATTTGAGAAGCTCAGAAAAGATAAAAAATTTCTAAAACTTAAAGATTATTATTTCAAAAACTACTTGAAGGGAGAGACACCTCTTTTCAAATTAGAGAATTTAACTGATCACCTCGGTGGTGCACAGATCTGGTGTAAAGATGTATCGGCCATACATGGAGATGCTCATAAGGCTTATCATGCAACGGTAAACGCGCTTATTTGTAAAGCTGCAGGTAAAAAATATATTGTAGGCGACACAGGAGCTGGCATGTTTGGAAAAAACTTAGCGATGGCTGCCCGTGAACTAAAACTAAAATGCAAAATCTTTATGGGAACAAAAGATATAAAACGTCAGGCACCTAATGTTAAGTTTATGAGAGAAGCTGGTGCAGAAATTATTCCTGTAAGCAGTGGTAGTGCAACTTTAGTTGATGCTGTATCAGAGTGTATGAGATATTATGTTAGTAACTGTGATACAACTCACCTAGCAGTGGGGTCTGCAATTGGAGCAAACGTGTTTTTAAAAATTTGCGCATATTCAACCGCACAAATATCAAGAGAATTAAAAAAACAATTGTTAGAAGAATTTGGTGAAATTCCAAAAATGAAGCTTGTAAATGTGATCGGTGGTGGCTCCAGCGCAGCAGGATTTTGGAGTGAGTTTATACATTATCCAAAAAAACATATTGAGCTAATCGGTGTTGAAGCAAAATATTGTGCTCCTCTTACAACAAATGCAAAACTAGCAATTTTACATGGAGCTGCTCAATATTGTTTGACTGACAAAAATGGTCAGATAAAAGAAACTCACTCAATCTCTGCAGGTTTAGATTATCCAGGCGTCTCACCTCTTCACTGTTTTTTAAAAGACACAGGCCGTGCACGTTACTGTTCTGCGAGTGATGAGCAGGCGTTAGCTGCTTTTAAATTAGTTACACAACTTGAACCATCCGTTAAACCTAGTCTTGAACCTTCTCATTGTCTTCACGAAGTAATACGTTTGGCACCAAAATTAAATGAGGATGAAATAATAATTTATAATAATTGCGGTCATGCATACAAAGATCGAAAAATAATTCAGGAAAAAATAGGATATTATCCTACATGAGGAATGCAATAGATTTAGCTTTTCAAAAAGGCAGGGTTGAAAAAAAACCACTTTTAATTTCCTACACTGTTTGTGGGGACCCTAATAAAAAAAAATCTCTTGAAATTTTAAAGTCGATCTCAGAATATGTAAATATTGTAGAATGGGGCTTTGCCCACAACTGTCCAACAGCTGATGGTCCTGACATACAAAACAGCTCTTATAGAGCAATTAAAAATGGGGTAAATTTAAAAGATACTTTTAAATTAGTTAAAGATTATAAAAAATATAAAAATTCAAAACCGTTAATTTTGATGGGCTATTATCAAATGATTTTTCACTATGGTGAAAAAAGATTTGTAAAAAAATGTAAAGAGGTTGGTGTTGATGGATTAATCGTAGTTGATCTTCCTTGGCCTAATAATAAAGATATTGCTAAACTTTGTAAAAAAAACTCGATTTGTTTTATTCAGTTGGTTGCACCTACAACAACCAAAAAAAGAATGAAAATGATAATTAAGGACAGTCACCAAATTCTGTACCAAATTTCTATGATAAGTACGACTGGAAAGAAGTTGAAAGTTTCGTCCAAAGAAATTATTAAAAATAACAAGATAATAAAACGAATTAATCCCAAAAAAAACGTTGTAGTAGGCTTTGGTATTAACAAAAAAAATATATCATCACTTAAGAAATGTGACGGATTAGTAGTAGGTTCTGCTATATGTAAAGAAATATCAACATCGCTAAAGAACCGTCAAAATCCTGTCAAAAAGTTGAATAAAATGGTAAAAGAATTAAAAAGAAAAATGTCATGAATTGGATAAAAAATTTTATTAAACCAAAAATTAAATCTTTATTTAAAAAAAAATCTTCAGATAGCAAAGATGCATTATGGGCAACATGTGAATGTAAAAATCTAATTTATAAGGAAGATCTTTTTAAAAATTTAAGTGTCTGTCCAACTTGCGGGTCCCATCACAAACTTACACCCGATGAAAGATTTAAAATTTTCTTTGATAAACAGCAATACGAAATTTTGGAAGTGCCTTTACCTAAGGATGACCCTTTGAATTTTAAAGATACAAAAAAATATACAGAGAGATTAAAAAAAGCCAGAGAACAAACAAAGCAATCAGACGCTATAGTAATTGCAAAAGGAAAATTAAATGGAATTGATGTTACAGTAGGTGCACAAAATTTTTCTTTCATTGGTGGGTCATTAGGCGCAGCTGCTGGAGAGGCTTTTATACATGGTATTCAAAACTCAATTGATAATAAAAATCCTTTTATTTTTTTTTAGCTGTAGCGGGGGAGCTAGAATGCAAGAGAGCGCTATTGCTCTTATGCAAATGACACGATCTGTTTTAGCTGTGCATGAACTTAAAAAAGCAAAAGTACCCTACGTTGTTGTAATGACGAATCCAACAGCTGGTGGAGTTACAGCTTCTTTTGCTGGTCTAGGTGATATTTTAATTGGGGAACCAAAAGCTATAATCGCATTCGCAGGACGCCGAGTTATACAAGATACTGTAAAAGAAGAATTGCCGGAAGAATTTCAAACAGCAGAATTTGTAAAAGAACACGGTGGGATTGACTTGGTAGTGGAAAGAAAATATCTAAGGTCAACAATTTCAACACTTTTATCAATTCTATTGAAGAAAAAAGAAGCTCAAGCTATATCTACAACTGATGTCGCAACCTTCGAAGAAACTTTACCAAAAACTTCAAAAGCAGTATAGCCGAAGGATTAATTTAGATCTTAAAAGGATAAAAAGAGCTTTAGAAAAATTAAACTATCCAGAAAATCAACTTGAAAATGTTATAAACATAATTGGTAGTGATGGGAAAAATAGTGTTTTAACTTCATTAAAATATTTTCTTGAAGCAAATAATCAAAAAGTAAATACTTTTACCAGTCCACATTTATATGATGTTCGACAAAGATTTTGGTTAGGAAATAAATTTATTTCACTCAAGGAAATAAAAAAATACAAAAAAAAAATAGAGCAAACAAAACAAAAACTTACTCTATTTGAGTTGCTTACCTGTATTTATATTTTAGCAGCCGCTAAAACAGATTCTAACTCTTATAACCTTATAGAAAGTGGATTATTGTTTAAAAAAGATAGTACAAATCTATGGTCTTATCCTTTAGCACAAATAGTGACAAATATTAATTACCAGCACCAAGAGTGGGTAACCCCAAAAACAATAGGTGAAATATGTAGACAAAAAGTGGGGTCTTTAAGTGAAAATACTAAAATTTATATGGGCAAACAAAAACCAAAAACATTAAAAATTATTAAAAATATTTTAAAAAAAAATCCAAGTACTAAAGTGCTTTATGGATCTTGGAAGATCATAAATAAAAATAAAAGAAAATATTACAAGGATGATAATAATTTAATAGAACTTAATTCTAAATTTATTAATTCGGATGGTTTGTGGGAAAATGTGAGCTTAGCAATAAAAGTGGCTTTAGATTTAGGGGTAAATATTAAAATAATTAAAAAAACTCTTCCGAAAATACAGTTTGAGGGTCGAGTACAATTTATTAAAGGTAATTTAACTAAAAACCTAAAAAAAACCAGAGTTTTAGTGGATGGTTGTCATAGTGATGCATCTACTAAAAATTTAGCTAGGTATTTGAAAAAATTTAAAATTCCTGTTTATGGAATTTGGGGAAGTCTAAAAAATAAAAACCCAGACCAGCTTATAAAAAATTTTAAAGGTATTTTTAAAAAAGTTGTAACGATAAAAATTCCAAATGAGCCTAGTGCAGTAAGCTCTTTTGATTTATATAAAATAGCCAAAAAAAATAGTTTTCTTACTATTGAATCTAAAGATATCAAAGATGCTTTAAAAAAAATTTCAACAAAAGAAAATAAATTGATTGTCATATTTGGAAGCCTCTATCTTGCGGGATATGTTCTTAGTATAAATTAAATATTTTCTTTTATCCAAGAAACAATGTTAGATTTTGTAGTAGCGCCAACTTTAGTTGCTTTAAGTTCCCCAGATTTAAATAAAAGCATTGTCGGGATTCCTCTGATTCCGTACCGAGTCGGAATATTTGGTTCTTGATCAATATTATGTTTAGCAATCACAACATCATTAGACATCTCGTTTGAAATCTCTTCAAGAATCGGGCCAATTTGTTTGCAAGGACCACACCACTCGGCCCAAAAATCTACAATAGTTGGTTTTTGTGATTTAATTACGTCTGACTCAAAACTCTCATCAGTTACTTTTTTAGTAGCCATAAAAATATAAATAAAGTTTTTTTTAAAAATGTCAATTTAACAATTTTGTTTTATTATCAATTTTGTTAATTTCTTTTCTTAAATATCTAGCTTCTATACAAATTTTTTCATATTGATAATTCCATCTAAATCTATTTATTAAATACACAATATTGGTAGGAAGGTTTATTAGGTAAACAATTGAAAATATTAACGGTCGTTGTTTAAAGAATTCTAATTCTGCTTTATTCTCTATTTCTATAAATTTTTTATACCTATAAGCTTTTACAATCCAATCCATTTTATATTTCAAATTCTCTTTTAAAAAATCTGCTTGTCTATATTCGCCCCACGACATCAAGCTACCTCATATTTTTTTTGTATATCCATAACAAGAGTATTGTAATCTTCAAGCAACGCAAGTTTTTTGCTATCATTTTCATATTTGGCTCTAGCATCATCAATTTGTTTCATAAAGTCTCCAACTGTAGTCCAATTTTCATTTTTGTCAGAAAAAATCCTTTTTGCTATATCACGTCTAACATCTTTATAAATTCTTTCTGAAGTAGACTGAAGTATATCAGGCCTTTCAGCATGGCAGATATGTGCTGCAAAAAAATTATATTTGTCCTGTTCAAAACTACCAATTAATTTTATTTTATTTTTCCAATCAGAAGAATGAAATTTTTCCATTAAGATTTCATCTTTTTTATCAGCAAATTTACCGTCATATATAGTTTCTTCTGGTTGAAGATTTGGCTTATCTTCTTTTAAACTAATTTTCTCTTGAGCTTGCTCTTCAATAATATCTAAGACTAAATTTTTAAATTCATTATTTGCATTTAAAGCGTTAGCTCTTTCAATAAGGGTTTTAGTGCCAATTTTTTTATAAATTTCATTTTGCAGCGCATATTCCTGTTGTAGGAGAACAATGCTTTTATTAGTTCGAATAGTTCTAATTGGACGAGGGGTTTTTTTTAATTCACGAGCTAAATCTTTTTTATTTAAGTTAAAATAGTCCTCGGGTGGATTAGCAAGATCCCATGCTAGACCCCATCTATAAATTTTATGAAAACCGATAAAAGTCACAGCGTAGGCACGAAGACGCCCGTAAAACCATTCGTGATTACAAAAAATTTTTTCTTTCTTAATAAAGTTTTCGGCCCCTTCCTTATAAAGAGTATTTAAATAATTGTTCCAAAGCATTTTATTTTTTTTGTAAACAAGTTTAAGCAAAGACTCACATGCAATAGTGTCAGAACGTGCTCCATGACTATCCTCCCTGGGTATTAAGGTATCAAGTTTAAATATTGGATTATTTTTTTCAGACATTTTTGTTTTTATAATTTTGTCATCAATTAACTTGGCGGATCTTATAATATTTAAAATATCGCCTTGCTTATTACCGTTAGTATTTGTTAAGTAGGGTTTTTTTAAAGATTTAAACAACCACTTCCTTATTACCTCAATGTCATAATTTGTCGAATTATACCCAAAGAAAATAACTTTTCCCCAAGACTGAAATTTCTTTTCTGCATCAAGTAAAAGTTGAAAATTACTTTTGTTTGTATTTCTTAGAGTATCAGCACTAATTTTACAGACTTCCATCACGGCAGTAAGATTAGGTATTACACCTTCTGTTAATCTTGCGCGCCCATGAAATTCATCTAATTCATTAAATTCATCGTCAACTAATTTGGCATAAATTTCCAAGACAGAATCAAACGATGTACTGGCCCCGCTAGCTTCTAGGTCAAAAATTACATAATTCATTTCTTATCCTTTTTTTTTAAACCATATTCAGCTGTCATTGCAAAAAACTCATCGAGATAGCTATCAAAATTAAGATATTGCTTTTCTAAATCTCTGGTCAATTTTTTTTGTTTTCCAACTATATCCTCAAAACCAAACATATTGTTCTGGATTAACCCCATTAAATTTTGAAAGTCAGGTGAGCTAAAAAATTCAAGAGCAGATTTCTTGTTATCTTTATTCTCATTCTTATTCATAAGATCGTATTTTTCTAAAAACTTTCTTTGAAGTTCAGCTAACATTCTGAGTTTTTCAAAATTATAATTACAAATAAAAATATTACCTTTTTGTATAAATGCTTTTTTTGGATTGAATTCTTTTGGAACTGCAGTAGTAAATATGATTCCAGCATCTGCTTTTGTCTCTTTCATATCTTGTTGTAATTTATCTATCCAATTCTTTGAAAAGGATTTGGTTTTTTTGCTCTCATATAAAATTCTACCGATTTCTACTCCTCCATTTTTTACCTTTTGCAGCCAATCGGCACCTGGCTCACCTTTTTCATAAGCGGTAATTTCATCATCTTTATCATCGAATACTTCTTTTAATAGTTTCCCTATTGTAATTTCTTGAGCAGAACCTTGATCGGCAGTTAAACCTTGGTTTCCTCTTTCTTTCGCCTTTTCCATATCTTTCTGCATTCTCTCTATTTTAAGTTTATAAACATTTTCTCTCTGTTCAGACTGCCTTTTTTCCTGTTTTAACTTCTCATCAATTTTTGCTTTTGAAACAGACTCAGCGGCTTCTACTGCGGCTTTGATATCTTTTTTCTTATCTGACTCTAGTTGTTTTATCTTAAGATCTTTTTCTTTTTGGACTTTTAAAAAATCCTTTTTTGCTTCTTCTCTTGCATTTTTCTTGTTATCTTCTATTTCTCTCTTTTTTAAACTTTCAAGCTTCTGTCTTTCTTTGATAATCAGATCCTGAGCTTTTTTATCTGCCTCTTTTATTCTTTTGTCTGCAAGATCTTTAAAATTTTTTTCTTTTTGAGCAGCGAGGGACTGAGCTCTTTTTTCAGCTACCTCGCCTAACTCAATTTCTTTTTTACAGTGTGGACATTTAAACTTTTCCATTAGTGGATAGTATCCGACTCCTGTTTTGCCATTGATAATTCTGGGAAATTTTCTGCCAGAAAATCTGAGTGATTTCGTGTCACTTCCTCTGTACTGCCTTTATCAAGATACTTAAATGCAGGATAAGAAAGTTTCATTATCACAGCCTGTTTTATGTAGAAAAGGAAGTTGTAATAAAACCTCTCAACATCAATTCCTGCATTTGAAGCAAAATCATCAAGATTTTTACAAACTTCTTTTGCATAATCATTTACACGAGCAGTTTCTACTTCCTGTTTGTTCATTGGAGTAACATTTTTTATTATCTCCAACTTCTTGGATTTAAAAGGAATAACGTTGTTTTTAACGTTTTTAGATCCTTTATTGCCTTTTTTTACTTTAGACATAACTTACCTTTCTAAAGCATTACTGTTTTTATATTCGATTATTTAATTTTAAGCGTATATTACAATAATAGCTTCATAAATTAATATATACATTGTTTTTTAAAAAGTCAAGGGTTAAATATATTTTTTTATGAGAACTTTAATATTTTTTTTTATATCACTATTATTGTTTAACAATCTAAGCGCGAAAGAATTCCGAATCGATTTTAGTGATGAAGGTATGAAGCTTTTAAAAAAAAGAGGATTTGGAAAAAAAACTCTTTATACAAATGGTAAAGATAAAAAAGGATGGTATTTAAAAGCTGAAGCAGTAGATAGTGCAACAGGTTTGGGTATGGAAATCGATGAAGATCTTCTTAATGAAATGCCGTTTTTAAATATCACTTTCAAAATTGAAAAGGATTTTACAAATATCAATCAAAAGACTAAAGACGGCCACGATTGGACTGCAAGAGTAATGGTTGGGCATGGAAAAAAAATCGGTGCTAAATTGGTAAGCTTGGCGCACTCATCATTTTTAGAGGAGGGTTTTCTACAACAAAGTCCTTGGACTAAAGGAAGCAGAGATTATGTTATTTCGAATGACAAAAGTGGTGAATGGCATACAAGAAAGATAAATGTGCAGGAATTACTTGAGGAAACTCACGGAATTTCTTTTACCAACTTTATTGCTATATTTTCTGACTCGAATAACTCAAAACAAAAAATTATTGCATATTACCGGGATATCTATTTTAGTAGTGAGTAATGAATATAAAAATAGAGCCATTTAGAAATGATATTGGTGCATCAATTTCTTACAATCTTAAGTTGGCAGACTCAAAAATTATTGATCAAATTAAAGCAACACTTAATAATTATGGTTTTGTTTGCTTCAGAGATCAAAATTTAGAACCAGGAGAATATTTAAAATTTGCAGAACAACTAGGCAAAATTAAAGAGTACCCGATGTTAAAAGACTTAGAAAATTATAAAGGCATCACTGTTGTTGAAAGAAAAGAAGAAGATAAAGGAAAGTCTTATGGTGAAGGGTGGCACACAGATAGTAGTTATCTAGAAAAAACACCAAAATATACTTGTCTTATGGGTAAAATAGTTAAAAGAGATCAAGGTCAAACACTTTTCGCCTCACAATTAGCATCCTATGAAGCCTTAGATCAAGAAACTAAGGATAAAATTCAAAATCTTGTAGGTATATTTAGTTCAGCGGGACCGATATCTGTAACAAGGCTTGAGAGAGAAGCCGAGAGAGGAACTGGAAAGTCAAAAGATTTTATAGCAGAACATCCAATAGTAAAAAAAATCGGAAGTAGAAAAGCACTTTATCTAAGTCCAGGTCATACAATCGCCATAAAAGACTTAAGTGAGGAGAGTTCAAAAAAACTTTTAAAATTTTTATTCAACCATCAAACGAAAAAAGAGTTTCAAAATAGCTTTTTTTGGGAAAAAAATACTATAGTTATTTGGGATAACCATTCTGTCATTCACTCTGCTACCCCCTTTCAAGGAAGAAGAATGATGCATAGAATTATTTTAGACGCATAAAAAAAACAAAATTCAGCCCCTCTTAAAACAAAAATCGCATTTAAATCTTTAGATATGAAAAATATTATAATCGTTTTAGTATGTGGATTGTTTCTTGCAAACTGTAGTAATCGTTACGTTTTGGGTACAAAGTGTACAAATCCTGATAAGTTAACTGGGGCTTACGAAAAATCATTCATATGGTCTGTAGATAGAACTATGAGTGATGACGCTTTTGGAAAAAGAATTTCAAAAGAAAACTGTCCTAAAGTAGCTAAAAAATCCTAATTAAGCACAGTTTTTAAAAGATGATAACTATTGGTCTTTTACTGCTTGGATGTGCCGCATTTCTGGTGTCTTTTTTAATCGTGAATTTCAAATCAAAACACGATAAAGAAGACACCAAATGATAAAATATTTCCTATTTATACTTCTCTTTTTTTCTTTTAATAATTTAAGCGCAATGGATAAAAAACCATACCATCATATTTATAAAGATGGAAAATTACATTCGTTTAGGAATCTAGAGGGGGGTCCAAAAAGAGATCCTAATTTTAAGTGGGATTGGAAAGTTTTTAGAGAAGAAAAAAAGAAACTTAAAATTGATTATCCCCCTGAACATGTAATTGATAAACAATTAGTTTTAAAAAATCTTGAGAAACATAAATCAGACTCGTATGTTATGTGGCTTGATCACGCGAGCTTCATAATTAAGCTTGGAGACACTACAATTATTACTGATCCAGTTTTTGAAAGGAACTATGGTCCATTAATATTTGGCCCAAAAAAATTTGTAGACTCCCCTTTAACTCTTAAAGAAATTCCTAAAATAAATTTATTTTTACTAACTCATAATCATTATGATCATATGAGTATACGTACAATAAAAAATTTTCCTTATAAGAGTGCCAAAGTCCTTATTCCTCTAAAACTTGGAAAATATTTCACCAGAAATGGATATAAAAAAGATACTGTTAAAGAAATGGATTGGTTTGATAAAATTAAAATTAATGATGAAATCACAGTTACGATGCTTCCAAGCCAACATTGGTCAAAGAGATGGATTTGGGGAGATGGAGATAATAATAGAAGTCTTTGGGGGAGTTTTTTAATCGAATACAAAGGTAAAAAAATCTTTTTTGCCTGCGATACTGGACCAGCCCCCTTTTATAAAAAATTAGGAGAAAAATATGGCCCAATTGATTTGGGGTTTGGAAATTTGGGTGCCTACAATTTCTATCCAATTGTTCCCGTCAAAGATAAATCTACAGCTCATGCAAATCCTGAAGAGCTTTTGTCATTAATGAAAGATTTAAGAGTAAAAAAAATTATTGGAATGCATTGGGGTACGGCAATCTTGAGTTTGGAACCAATCTGGGAACCTCCAGTAAGATTTAAAGCTAATGCTGAAAAATTTGGCTATAAAAAAGAGGATGCTGTTATATTTAAAATTGGTGAAATTAAAAAACTAGACGATCTTATTAACTAGCTTTTTTCATCTTTTCACGAGCTCTCTCTAAGTATAAAATTAAACTGTCCGTCAAATCATCTCCAAATTTAAATATAGCATTTCGATTATACTCTCGAGTTTCTTGTTTGATTTTATCTTCAACTATAATTTCTTTTTTAGCATCTTGATCTTTAACATAAATTAAAATTAAAAAATTTTCATTTTGTTCTTGATCCTCTCTTATTATTATTTCAGATTGCTCATAAACTAGATTGATTACTCTTAATAAGTCTGAATTCTTTGGTAAAAATTTTTTGTTAATTTGATATACCAGAGATGTAGCACTTCGTGTAAAACTTTCTAAACTTGTCTCTATTAATTCTCTTCTTTTAAGGTATTCTTTTTCTTTTTGTCTAATTTCTTCAACACTCGCCTGGTCTGAGAGAGTCACGCCTAACTCCTCAACTCTTTTTCTTAATCGTTCGTTTCTTAAATTTTTATACTTTTCTCTAACTTGATCAATTCTTTCTTGAAAAGCCTTGTAATCTTCTTTTTCAATATTGAGTGTATATTTTTCTATTGATTTAATTTCCTCCATCTCTCGATCTCTGAAACGTTCTAGGGTTTTTTCAAGTTTTACTTCTTCTAAAAACTTTCTTTGTTTTTGTTTTTCTTTTTCACGAATTGCTTTTTGTTCCTCCTTTAAAAAGCTTTTCAACTCTGCGGCTCTAGTCTTAGCAAGAGCTTTTTCCTCTTTTATCTCTTTTTTTAAAAGTTCTTCACGTAATGAAGTCTGGATTTTTTTTTGTTTTTCGGCGTCAAGTTTTTTCTTAAGATTGTCCTTGTCCCTGTTTTTTTTCAAATTTTGTATTCGCTTAATTATTGGGGAAGTCAATTTTTTTAATAGATCTTTTAAACTAAAACTAAATTTAATTTTTAACTTAATAGAATCCTTAAGTTTAATTAATTTTAAACCTTTTAAGAAAATTTTAGTCTTTTTAGATTTTTTTTTATTTTTTTTTCTTCGAAAAACCTTTTTTTTTAGTATCTTTTGCTTAATTCTACGTTTAATTTTTTTTTTTAGCTTTTTTGGTTTTTTCTTTTTTTTCATCTGCTACTTTATTAATAACAGATAGTTATTAAGAGTAAATGTAGTCTCTTCGATTGCTTGGAATAGCGTCGAAGTTTTTCACAAGTTGATATTGAAAGACTACCAAATCTCGATATTTAAAAGCTGCGCTGCAACCTGCTAGATACATTTCCCACATTCGACAAAATTTTTCATCAAATAAATCTTTGGCGATATTCTTTTTATCTAAAAATCTTTTCAACCAACTTTCAAGTGTCTTATCGTAATGTCTTATTAATGTTTCACGATCAGACATTATTAATCCTGATTTTTCTATATTTTTAGACATATCTGACTCGTGAGGGATTTCACCATTAGGGAATACGTATTTTTGTATGAATGGTGCATTTGGTTGTGGTGGTAAGATACTGCCGATAGTATGTAAAACACAAACGCCTTTATCAGATAAAATTTCATAAATTTTTTTTAATGCTTTAAAGTAATTTCTTTTTAAGAAATGTTCCCACGCACCAACGCTAACAATAAAATCATATTTACCTTTAATCTCTCGATAATCTTTAAGTTCAAAGTTTACTTGATTGTCTAGCTTTAACTCTCTAGCTTTCTTATTACAGTAATCAATTTGGTTTTTGCTGAGTGATATTCCTGTTACTTCACAGCCTTTTTGTTTTGCCAATTCAAAAGCCATACCACCCCATCCACACCCTATGTCTAAAATCCGTGAGCCAGGTTTTATGTTTCCCAGCTTTTTAATTATGTGATCAATTTTATTTTGTTGTGCTTGCTCTAAAGTTTCATCATCTGATTTCCAATAGGCGCAAGAGTATTGTCGATGCTTTTTATCTAAAAAAAGATCATAAAGTTTTTCTCCTTTACTCCCGCCAATATCATAATGATATTGAATATCAGATTTTGATTGTGACAAATCAATGAAAGAAAAAAACTTTCTAAGATTAGCAATTTTTTTTAAAATGAAAGCAGATTTAGTGATTTCTTCATTCCCTAAATTTTTAAATGTTAAATTCAAAAATTCTAACAAAGAAGCGTTTTCGATTATGATATCACCTCGAATGAAAGCTTCAGGAAATTCTAAATCAGGATTTAAAAGTAATTTCCAATTTAAATTTTTTTTTAAAAGTTTAAGGATAATTGGATTATTTTTATTAGGATTTCCACAAATGTACTTTTGCCCAGTATGATCAATTAATATTATCCCACTGTGTTTTTTATAAATTTTAGAAAGTAATTTAGCAAGTAACATAAAAATTATGCAGCAATATTTTTATTATTTAGAACACCCAGTCCTTTTAATTTTTTAATTAATTCATCTTTTTTATTTTTGTTCAGCAGCTCTAAAGGTGGAAGTAAGTTTGAATATGATGGATTTTCTAAACTTTTTAAAGTATGTAATGCTGATATTAGGTTTCCGGTCTCATCAAATGCACTTCTTATAGCTTTAAGTTTTTCATTTTCAGATGAAGCTCCTTTTTTTTTAAAATCGTCATATACTTTTTTTGCCAAGGAGCCTGTGAAGTTTGTAGTAGCTGATATACAACCTGCTCCACCAATTTTCAAATTATCTAATAATTTTTTTTCACTTCCTACAAACATTGAAAAGTTTTTAGCTTTAAAATTCTCCCATAGATTTCCTGTGGAATCTTTCATTCCAACTATATTTGGAAAGTCTTTAATTAATTTTTTGGTAACATCGGACGAAAACTCATAACCGCTTAATTTTGAAAAATTATAAAGTATGATTTTAGATTCTGGTGCTGCTTTAATAATATTTTTGAAAAAATCATAAACCCCCGAGTCTTCGTTTTTATAATACGCAACATTCATAATTAGGAAATTTTTTAAACCTTTTTTTATAGAATGTTGCATTAAATCTATCGTATCGTACAAACTGTTACTTGAAGTACCTATTAAAATCTTTTCTTTAAATTTTTCTTTCGAAAGTTCACTAATGAATTCTTTTTTCATTCGAATCCCAATCAACTGTCCAGCTCCCGTACTGCCAAAAAAAGCCGAGCCAACACCATTTTCATCTAAATTTTTCTTTGCATGGCTAATTGTTGCCTCTATGTCCAAACTTAGATCAGCCTTTAATACTGACATTGACGCAGCAAATACCCCTCTAAAATCTTCCGACATTTTTTTACCTAATTTTGTATATAAAGGTACTATAAATTAAAAAAGAATGAAAATTCTTATAATCCAGCAAAGACGGGGCATAGGGGACTGTATTATTTTCCTGCCCTATATTCATGCCATTTCAAAAAAATTCAATTCAAAAGTTAGTCTTTTGATCAAGGAAAATTCTAGAGCAGTAGATTTATTAGCTGAGGATGAACACATAGGGGAAATAATTACTTTGAGTGATGAAAAAGATGGTTTGATGGGAATTTTCAAATTATCAAATGAAATTAAAAATAAAAAATTTGATAAAGTTTTTATTTTTAATAGTTCTTTAAGGTATAATTTAATTGCAAAATTCGCAGGTATTAAATCTATATATCAGTATCCATTGTTTAGATCAAAAGATAACATTGTTAATAGTGCTAAAATTTTCACTGAAAGTGTAATTGGTAAAATTGTTTCAACGGAGGCTAATTTAAAAATAAAAAGTTCTGGAGATAATACTAATAAAAATATAAAAAAAATTTGTATTGCAATTGCAGCTTCAGGACCAACTAAAATTTGGCCAATACAAAATTTTATTAGGCTTTGTGAGGAGCTATCTAAGAACCAAAAATGTAAGTTTTATATAGCTGCTGGAAAAAATGATATCGAATTAATAAAAAAATTTAAAAATTCTAACGTGGGAGAAAATTCTGAGTCTTTTGAGGAATTAACTATTAAAGAAACTTTACCTATTATAAAAAGTTGTAATTTAACAATTGCTAACGATACTGGATTTGCTCATATCAGTGCTGCGCTTGGTGTAAAAACTTTAACACTTTTTATGGACAGCCCAGTACTCTCTTATGGACGTTACTCCACAAGAATGGTTACGATTGAACCTGATGGAGAAAAAAATAGCACGAAACACGATACACTCGGAAAAGACAAAATATCTTTCACAAAAGTATTATCAGAGACTTTAAAGCTATTAAATTAACTTAAATCTTTTAAAATAGTTTCTTTTGCCTCTGAAACCATTTGAGCTAATTTAGTTGTGTCAGTATCATTATTTTTATCTGGATGTAATTTTGACATTATTTTTTTATATTTAGATAAAACTTCACTCTTTGAGCATCCTTTTTTACAATCCAAAATTTTATAAGCATCATCTAATTTCATTGACGAAGATGCTTTTGAATAATTTGCTCCTGACGTAAATGAATATCTGCCTGTCTGTCGAAGATAATTAATTAATCTCCATAATTGAAATAATTGAAAAAGGCCTCCTATGCCTTTTAATTTTATTAGAGGAACTAAAAACAGTAAGATAGGAATACTAAATGCGTATCTTCCAAGCAAAAATAAGGTAATAGCCAACAGAATTCCGACAGAAAAAATTATATACCTAATGCCTTTTGCGATTTTTTTGCTACTTGCTTTGGCAAAAAAATTCAATAAAAGATATAAAACGACAAAAGAAATTCCGATGATTAAAAATAAATTCATAATTAGATGATACCACGATTAAAGAAACAACCAGAAAAGAAAACTTGTCACTCGTACACTTGGGTAGATGAATACTCTTGGATTCACCAAGATAACTGCCTAGAAATCTTAAGAGATACATCTAAACTCAATCCGGAGGTAAGAAAATACCTTGAAGATGAAAATGCTTATACAAAAAAAAATATGAAAGATACCGAGGATTTACAAAAAAAACTTTTTAAAGAGATTGAGGGCAGAATTAAATTGGACGATGAAAGTTTACCTTATAAAGATAAGCGTTATGAGTATTTTACAAGAACGACTTCTAAAGGTAATTATTCTAAAAAATTAAGAAGAAAAATAGGTGGCAATAAGATTGAGTGCTATTTTGATGGAGATGTTGAGGCTAAAGGAAAAAAATTTTTTAGCACGGGTGATCTTACAGTATCTTACAACGATGAATTTTTGGCTTTTTCTGTGGATGATAAAGGAGGAGAGTATTTTACAATTTATATAAGAAAAATATCAGACAATAAAATAATTGAAAAAATTGAAGATACAGCAGGTGGAATAGTTTGGGCTTACGATGACAAATCTTTTTTCTATAGAAGACATGATTCACAAAAAAGACCACGTCAAATTTTTCAACATAAATTAGGAACACCCGTAAGTGAAGATAAATTAATTTTTGAAGAGAAAGAAGAAAGTTTTACATGTTCTATTGATACGACTTCTTGTGAACAATATTATTTAATCGAAACTGGGGAGCATACAACTTCAGAGGTTTTTTATTTTAATAAAGATGAGAAAGACTTTATTCCAAAACTATTTATAAAAAGGGAACAAGGTATTCTTTACACTATAGATAGTTTTAATGGTCATTGGTATATGCATACAAACAAAGACGCCGAAGATTTCAAGATAATGAAATGCAAAAATGGAAAAAATGACTGGAAAGATTTCATACCTGCAAGAAACGGAGTTTTAGTTGGTGGTTTTACTTTTTTAAAAGATTGGATTGTAAGGACAGAAGTTTCAGATGCCCTACAAAAAGTTTTTGTGAGAGACATTAAAACAAATAAAGAAGAACAAATAATTTTTACTGAGGAAAAAGTAATATCTCCCAATATTTCACTTATGCAAAAGGATAAAAATACGGATTTAATAAGAATAGGATATGAGTCTCCAAAAACACCAGCTAGAACTTTTGAATATAATCTGAGAACTAAAGAAAAAAAACTTGTAAAGGAACAAGTGGTTCCATCTGGTCATAAAAGAGATGATTATTTAGTTGAGCGATTAAATTGTCCAAGTCATGATGGTCGCCAAATTCCTATAACTATAACTTATCACAAAAATACAAAGCTAGATGGGAATGCAAATTTGCTTCTTTACGGATACGGATCTTATGGGTCAATGCAAGTGCCCTCTTTTTCATCATCAAGATTATCTTTGATTAACAGAGATGTAATTTGGGCAACCTGTCACGTTAGAGGCGGTATGGAAAGAGGAATGAAATGGTGGAAGGAAGGAAAGATGCTTAATAAGAAAAATACTTTTGAAGACTTTATAAGCTGTGCAAAATTTCTTATTAAGAAAAAATATACAAGTGAAAAAAAAATTATTGCTTACGGTGGTTCAGCTGGGGGTCTTTTGATTGGAAGTGTAATAAATAAAAAACCAGAACTATTTTTGAGTGCAATACTTGCTGTTCCATTCGTAGACAACTTAACAACAAATATGGATCACTCTTTACCTTTATCAAAAGGTGAACTTTTAGAGTTCGCCGATGCAAGAGGTAACAAAGAACACTTTGAGTATATTCGTTCATACGCTCCTTATGACAACATCGAAAAAAAAGATTATCCTCACATACTAATTACAACATCTTTATCTGACTCGAGAGTTTTGTTTGATGAACCAACGAAATATTGTGCAAAGCTAAGAGATTACAAAACTGACAGTAATTTACTTTTATTAAAATGTGAAATGGAAGCTGGGCACGGATCTAGGACTGGTAGGAAAAATATAATTGAAGATGTCGCTTTTGATTATGCATTTGCCTTAAAAACAGCGAATAAAACCTAGTTTAGAAACAATTTTTGCTTTTGAAAGAAATTACTATGTTTTTTGGATCTACTTCAAATCTCCTTTCGCATTTGATTTTAAATTTCGAGTCATAATAAACTAGTACCTTATTTTTATTGCTTAAGACTTCTATCAAATCTGGTTTGCCAAATTCTATCTTTAATTCAGACTCGGTCTTTTTTAAAAATTTACTAAGATTTTCTGTTTCCTTTTCTGAAGCTTCATCTACTTTTTTAGAAACTGTCTTACAACCCAAAAGTAAAGTTACAAATAAGCAAAAAATTATTATTTTCTTCATAAGTTTTTCAAAATTAATTTATAACAAATAAGTTATTAACAAAAAACAACCTAAGATTTAATTTAAACCCGTTTTGAACTTTTACTTTTTTTAAAAACAAATACATTAAGGACAAATTAAATAATTAAAGGAGTCATTTTATGATGGATAAGTATTTTGAGTACAGAAAACATAAAACAAATTTTAAAACTGAGGTTATTGCTGGGGTCACAACCTTTTTAACTATGGCATACATTATGTTTTTAAATCCTTTTATTCTTTCTGGAGAATTTGCTGGAACAGAAAAAGGTTTTTTTGATTTTGGCGGTGTCTTTACGGCAACAATTGTCGCTGCAGCTTTATCATGTTTTATAATGGGATTTGTAGGACGTTCATGGCCCGTCGGTCTTGCAAGCGGTATGGGTTTAAATGCTCTGGTAGCTTTCGGTATAGTTGCTGGTATGGGTTTCACACCTGCTGAAGCATTATCCGCAGTATTAATTGCTGGAATTCTTTTCTTACTAGTTTCTCTTACACCCATAAGAGCTTGGATTATTAATTCTATTCCAAAAAGTTTAAAACTCGGTATTGGTGCTGGAATAGGTTTGTTTCTTGCAATTATTGGCTTAGAAATAATGGGAGTAGTTGGAGACCATCCAGTTACCCTAGTCACTTTAGGCGATATAAAGAATCCTCTTGTTTTATTGGGTTGCCTAGCTTTAGTTGTAATGATTGCTTTGGAAAAACTTAAAGTC
This sequence comes from uncultured Pelagibacteraceae bacterium, assembly GCA_902587295.1. Taxonomy (GTDB): domain Bacteria; phylum Pseudomonadota; class Alphaproteobacteria; order Pelagibacterales; family Pelagibacteraceae; genus Anoxypelagibacter. The sequence continues at coordinate 22,829 of CACIKS010000008.1, forward strand.
AAAGGAAATATTATAATAGGAATTTTGTTCTTTAGTATTTTGGCTTGGTTACCTATGTGGGAATGGACTGGTGCAACAATTAAAGATGGAGCATCGCTAGCAAAATTTAATGGTATCTTTTCGGCGCCTCCTTCAATGATGTATTTGTTTGATGCATTTGAAGGTTTCAATACTGGAAAAGTTTTTACTGCTAGTGGTCTAACAGTTATTTTTACTTTATTCTTTGTAGATTTCTTTGATACTGCCGGAACTTTAACTGCCGTGGCAAATGTTGCAGGAAAAGTTGATAGTAAAGGAAAAGTACAAGATATTGAAAAGGCTATGCTTGCAGATAGTATTGGGACTGTGGCTGGCGGACTTATGGGTACGACTACTGTAACAAGTTATGTTGAGTCTGGAGCCGGAGTAAAAGCTGGAGGAAGAACAGGAATGACCTCGATAGTTATAGGTGTTCTTTTTCTTTTATGTTTGGGCTTTGCACCTCTAGCAACTAGTCTTCCAAAAGAAATCGATGGTGCAGCGCTTGTATATGTATCTGTTTTATTCGTAAGAAATATTGTAGATATTGAATGGAATGATATTGCTGAGTCTGCTCCGGCAGTAATAGCAATGATAGTAATGCCTCTGACATATAGTATTAGCAACGGTATTGCTATGGCGTTTATAGCTTATGCATTAATCAAAATTTTAAGTGGAAAATCAGCAAAAACTTCACCAGCCATATGGGTTGTGGCAGTACTTAGTGTATTAAGTTTTACTCTTTAGAAAATAATAATTATTAATAAAGGCCGGACTTTTTGTCTGGCCTTTATTTTTTATGTTTCGATTTTAGCTCTTCAATTCTTATTTCTTCATATCGCTCAAAAGGCTGCACAATCCATGGATTATTTTTTAGTGTAACAGCACAAAAATCTGGATTGAAAGTTGATTTTGCTTTTTTCCATAAAATAGCAGTTTTAATTGAATTAATTTTATCTTTTAATGGTTTATATTTTCTCAACCAATCCATACTTCTATTTAAAGTAACACCAGTATCTGATAGATCGTCACACAAAAGTAAATTGCCGCCTAAATTTTGAACTGTTGAACTCATTTCTCTCGAAAAAGTCAGTTTACCTTGTTGATCCTCTATTCCTGTGCCCGAGTAAGACTCTACAGCCAAATAGGCGCATTTTAATTTCATTACTCTACTTAAAACATCTATGATTGGGAGTCCGCCTCTTGCTATACCTATTAGTAAATCTGGTTTGAATCCACTATCAGCTATTTGGATTGCAAGTTTTTCAACTATTGAATTATATTCATCCCAAGATATGAAAAGTTTTTCAGCCATAAAAAAAATTATATCATTTTAAAGAATATGTAAATAAATTTAATATTGTACTGGCTCATTGTCTACTGAGTACCATAAAGCCATTACTGCTAGAGTACAGAATGGTGAAAATTTTTTTTGAAGTTTTTTCACAAAAGATTTTGGAGGTAGATATTTCTTATGATAATTGTTTGAAATTGCCCTTAATAAGCCTATATCCTGGACTGGCCATATATTTGGTCTATTGTAAAAAAATATAAGAACCATTTCACTTGACCATCTTCCTATTTGTCTTAAAGATGACAAATAGTTTATTGCATCCTCATCAGACATTTTTTTGATTAATTTAGGATCAAATGATTTATTTAAAATTTTTTCTGCTAAGCTTTTTATACCTTTGGCCTTCATTCTGCTAAGACCGCACTTTCTTAAATCAGATATAGATAATTTTGAAATAGTTTTTGGTTTAATTTTGCTTTTACACTTTTTTTCAAATTTTAGAAAAACAGAATCTGCAGCCGAAACTGATATTTGCTGTGAGATTATAGATCTGCATAATGAATAAAAAAAATTATTTCTTGAAGTTAAATGGCCTTTGTAGACTCTAAGAAGTTTTTTTATTACCTTATCTCTTCTAGAGAGATGACTTTTTCCTTTATTCCACCACTTAGGTTTCATATCTTGGAGGAACTACTTGTTTTTTTAAAGTTTCTTCTCTTCTAAAGATTATATAAGAACCAACAACGATGAACAAAGCACCAATTAAAGTTGATGTTTTCAGTGCTTCGTCAAATAAAAAATACCCAGCAGTTGCTGCAAAAACTAGTGATAGATACTTTATAGGAGTTACTAACCCAGTGTCTGCCATACGTAATGATTGGGTGAGAAGTATGTTGGCATATCCGCCGGCTAATCCTAATACAACAAATAAAAATGCTTCATAAAAATTCGGCCAAACCCATCCATCAACTATTGTTGCTAATCCAATTAACATTGATAAAAGGGAAAAGTAAAAAGCTATTAAATAATTTGGCTCTGTTTTCGATAAGGATTTAATAGATAGTGCCACTTGCGCAAAACCAAATGCAAAAATTAATGGCATAAAATAAAAATAGTTAAATTCATTAAAAGTTGGTTTAATAATAATTATACCACCAATTATTCCAAGAATAATTGCTGAAATCCTTTTCATTCTTATTTTTTCTCCAAGAAAAAGTGCTGATAAAATAGTTACAAAAACAGGACCAAGAAAAGTCAAAGAAATACAATCAGCTAACTCAACATTTCTTAGACCTATGAACAAGGCTATAATTGCTACTGCACCCCAAGTTGCTCGCCAAGCATGGAGTCCGGGTCTTTTTGTTTTATAAAAAGTAAAAATTTTTTCTTTAGGAATTAATAGAAAAATGGGTATCATTCCAAAGAAAAAACGCATAAAAAGCACTTGGCCAAACGGAGCATCTTTCAAATACTTAACAATTATATCCATTACACTGAAACAAGCTACACTTGCGATCATATAGAGAATTGCTAATTGAGATTTTGTGAGCATTTTACTACCTTTAATTAATTGTAATAACATATTAGAATTTTATAATAATGAAAACTGCTTATTTTTCTCTTGGATGTTTTTGGAGCCCTCAACTGGAGTTTGAAAAAATAAATGGAGTTAAAAAAACTGAAGTAGGATATTGTGGCGGAGATGACCCAAATACAACCTACGAAAAAGTTTGCTCAGGTTCAACAAACCACGCTGAGACTGTTAAAGTCGATTTTGACGAAAATATTGTTTCGTACGAGGAACTTGTAAGATTTTTTTTTAAAATTCATAATCCTACTGAACTTAATAGACAAGGACCCGATATTGGAACTCAATATAGGTCTGAAATTTTTTATAGTGATGAAAATCAAAAAAAAATTGCTGAAAAAATTAAAGTGGAGTTTAATGATAAACTAAAAGGTAAAATCGTTACTAATATTTCTAAGGAAAAACTTTATCAACCTGCTGAGGCGTATCATCAATATTATTTAAAACGTAAAGGATTTTTATGAGTTTAGTTACAACAGACTGGCTTGAAAAGAATTTAAATACAGTGAGGATATTTGATGCAAGTTGGCATATGCCATCCTCAAAAAGAAATGCAAAAAAGGAATTTGAGGAAAAACATATAAAAGGTGCTTTGTTTTGGGATGTTGATCAGCATAGTGATAAGGACTCGCCTTATCCTCATATGATGTCAAATTCGGATTATTGGAACAGAATGCTTTGGTCTTTTGGAATTCAAAACAATGATCATATAATTGTTTACGACTATAGTGATACATATAGCTCTTGTAGATTATGGTTTTCTTTAAAATATTTTGGACATAAAAAAGTTTCTGTTTTAGATGGAGGTATGAAAAAATGGTTAAGTGAGAATAGACCTACAAGTAAAGTGGTGGATACCAATTTTGGTAAATTTAGTAATATAGAAAAATTAAATCCCGAGAATAAATATAAGGTCAAGGAAAATAGTGAATGGATTAAAAATAAAAAACAAATTGATGATAATATTAAAAGTAAAATTTTTCAAACAGTTGACGCCAGAAGTCGGGAAAGGTTTGATGGAAAGATGGATGAACCTCGTCCTGGTTTAAAAAAAGGGTGTATATTAGGATCTAAAAATATCCCGTTCAAGGATTGTATTAATTCTAAAACAAATACTTTCAAAACAAAAAATGAATTAAGCGAAATTTTCAAAGTAAATGAGGTAGATATATCAAGACCCATAGTTTTTACATGTGGTTCGGGAATGACTGCTTGCGTTTTAGGTCTAGCATATTCTCTGATAAGTGATAAAAATGCTGTGATTTATGATGGTTCGTGGTCGGAGTATGGAAAAAAATGAAAAGGTCTAAAAAAGTAACTATAGGTATTATAATATTTTTCATCATTGTTGCTACCGTTATTGGCGGCAGGACAGCAATGGGATTATATTTTAAAAAGAAATTTGGAAATAGACCTCCGCCAGGTATTGTTATAGAGGTTGTATCTAAAAAAAATTTTAGCCAGACTATTGAAAGTTATTGTACTGCCCTTAGCAGTAAATCTAAATCCTTTAAAATTAACAAAAGTGAACTTTTAGAACCAATAAAATCGGGATTAAAAGTTAAAAAAGGAGAAATAATTGCCAAATTGACATCAAAAAATATTTTAGCGCCTTTTTCGGGTAAACTTGGAACAAGAGGTATTTCAAGCACAACTTTGGGAACAAATTCTATAATGTTAACTCTTGATGACACAGGTAATATTCTTTGTGATTTACAAATACCCGAGGTATATGCGGGCGTTTTAGAAAAAGGACTTAAGGTTAGTGGAAGATTTTCAGCCTACAAAGAAAAAGAGTATGCTGGAGTAATACAGTCAGTTACTTCAAGAATCGACGCTCAAACACGTTCTATTTTAGTTAGAGCAAAAATTAAAAATGAAAATAATGAAATTTTACCCGGTTCACTTTTAGAAATCGGAGTAAATTATAATAGTGGAGAAGCCTTAAGTATTCCTGATACTAGTGTGATGTTAGAAGGAAACAAAGCTTATGTATATAAAGTTTCAAAAGAAAATATTGCTAACAAAACCGAGGTTTCTATTGGTCTTAGAAATAAGGGGAACTTACAAGTTTTATCTGGTCTTGATGAAGGGGATATTATAGTGGCAGAAGGTCTTAAAAAAGTTAGACCAAAAGGAAAGATTAAACCAATTAATAAATAATGTATATAACTGAACTAAGTATTAGAAGACCAGTTGTCGCTTGGGTTTTATCGCTTATTTTAATTGTCTTTGGAATTTTTGTTTTTTCAAAATTACCTGTTCGTGAACTTCCTTCGGGTATTCAACCGCCTGTTGTTCAGGTAAAAGTAGATTATAAGTCAGCTTCTGCAGATATAATTGACGAAGAAGTTACTACTAAGATTGAGGAAGTAATAGGAGGGGCTGAGGGAATTAAAAATATTGATGCTAAATCTGAATATGGAAAAAGCACAATAAATATTGAATTCGATCCAGAAATTGATCTTGATGATGCCGCAAATGATGTTAGAGAACGAGTTGCTAGAGTTGTAGATAATTTACCATCCGAATCTAGCCCTCCTCAAATATTAAAGCAGGCTGCAGGATTCACAACAACTTTATGGATTTCTCTATCATCTAAAACTTGGAGTGATTTAGAATTAGGAGATTACGTTGATCGATACTTGATTGACCAATTTTCCTCGATTCGTAACGTGGGTAGAGTAAGAACTGGAGGTTTAAGGGAGTTAAGCGTTAGGGTTTGGATTGACCCAATAAAATTAGCAGCTAATAATTTGACAGTTCAAGAAGTTGAACAGGCTGTTAGGAATGAAAATATAAGTTTACCCTCAGGAAGCTTAGAGTCTGCAAATATTGATCTTACACTTAATTTGGATAAATCTTATAACGATTTAGAGAAGCTTAAGCAGCTTCCAATCAAAAAAAATAGAAATAGTTTGGTAAGGCTGTCAGAGGTTGCGAATATAGAGTTTGGTCCAGTTTCAGAAAAAGCGGTATTTAGGACTCAAAGCAAAGAGTCCTTAAACTTAAACACAGTAGGTATTGGTATTTATGCAAGAAGCGGAGCCTCAACAGTTGAATTGGCTAAAGAAATTAAAAAAAAAATTGAGGAAATCAAACCCAACCTTCCTGAAGGTTTAGAGCTGGAAATAGCGTTCTCGAGAGCAACTTATATCAAATCAGCAATAAATGAAGTTTATAAAACATTGATTATTGCATTTATTTTGGTTGTTGCAATTATCTATTTATTTCTTGGGAACTTAAAAGCAGTAATTGTACCTGCCATAGCCTTACCAGTAAGTTTAATTGCAACTTTTCTAGGTCTTTATATTTTTGATTTATCTATAAATATATTTGTTTTATTAAGTTTTATTCTTGCAATAGGAATAATTACTGATGACTCGGTAATAATGACCGATGCAATATATAGGAGGATAGAATCAGGGGAAAATTCATTAGTTGCAGCTTATAAAGGATCAAAACAGATTACTTTTGCGATTATTGCAACTACATTAATTCTGGTGGCAGTTTTTTTGCCACTAATTTTTATTGAAGGAATTGCTGGAACATTATTTAGAGAAACAGCAATCGCTTTGAGTTTTGCAATAGTTATTTCCTCATTTGTTGCATTAACATTATCTCCAATGCTGGGAAGCAAATTTTTAATTAAAAAACCAAAGACAAATTATTTTGTTATTAAATTTGACAAATTTTTCAAAGGCTTTTTAAGTTTTTACAGTGATACGCTTAAGTTTTGGTTAAATAAGCAAAAGATGGTCATAGTATTTATAATATTTATGATAATTGGTTCGGGATTACTATATAATTTCACAAAAAAAGAATTGCTTCCGATGGAAGATAGAGGGGCATATTTAGTAATAGGATTCACTGATGAAGGAAGTTCCTTTCAATATACACAAAATCGTGCAGAGGATGTAGAAAAAAGACTTATACCTTTGTTGCAAAATGATAAAAGTCCATACAAAAAACTACTGGTAATTACTCCAGGATTTGGTTCGGACAATAGTTTCTTAATAATCGCTTTATTAGATAATTGGAAAAATAGAGGTGAGAATTCTCAAATAATTATGAGAAAAGCTATAGGTAAAATTGTAACCGTTCCTCAAACTTTAGCATTTCCGATATCTCCGCAAGCTATTCGAGTATCAAATTATAATAAACCTATCCAAATGGTTATATATGGAAATACATATGAAGAATTAGAGCAAACTCAATCTAAGGTGATGGGAATTTTATATAAAAATAAAAACTTATCTAGAATTGAGTCTGATTATACTAGGAATAAACCTGAGGTTAAACTAATTATAAATAAGAATAAAGCTAAAGACTTAGGCATATCAATTCAATCAATAGGTCAAAGTTTAGAAACTTTATATGGGGGAAAAAATGTAACCACTTTTAATAAGCTTGGTAAGGGCTATCCTATAATCTTTAAGACCTATCTAGAAGATAGAAGAGATAAAGAGAGTTTAAGCAAAGTGTTTGTTAGATCAACAACGACTGGGAAATTAGTTTCTTTGGCAAATTTAGTCGAATTGAAAGAGGTTGGTTCTTCCAATAAATTGTCAAGATATAATAGGCAAAGAGCTATTACTATATCTGCAAATATAAGTGAAAATTACACATTAACTGAAGCAATAAAATATTTAGAGGAAACGATGTCAAGAGTTGCACCCGAAAAGCAAATAACTTGGAAAGGAAAATCAGAGGAACTAAAGGAAACCAGCAACGAACTATACATAATTTTTGCATTAGCTCTTTTAACAGCTTTTCTCGTAATGGCTGCAACTTTTAACTCATTCGTTCATCCATTTATAATAATGCTTACTGTTCCTCTTGCTGTTTTTGGTGGGCTTGTTTTTATATTATTTTTGAATAGTTCAATAAATATCTTTTCACAGATTGCTCTAATAATTTTAATTGGAATAAGTACAAAGAATTCTATATTAATAGTAGACTATGCTAATCAATTAAGAACTCTTGGAAAAAACATTCAAACAGCTGTTGAGGAAGCTTGCACACTAAGATTTAGACCGATCATAATGACATCCCTAAGCACTATGATTGCAATGATTCCGTTGTGTATAGGTAATATAGGGCCAGGAGCTGGTGAGGGATCGAGGCTTGCGGTAGGATCCTGTATTCTAGGTGGTACACTGATATCAACGTTCTTTACATTATATGTAACACCCACGATGTATTTAATTTTAGCTAAAAATACAAAAAGAATTGATGCTGTTGATTTAAAACTCAAAAAAGAACTTAATAAATAATATATTTTTTTCTATTCAGACTATCTCTACAGACTGTAAGTTGTTTTCTGTAAGTAGAGGCAATATCTTTTGTAGATTTCGCGTATATGATTGCTTTTTTGTCCTTTGCATAGTTCTTATAATCGCCCCACCCTTTGTAATAAGCTAAATATTGTCGGTACGCATCATTCTTAGGTATTTTCAATAATTTGTGGGTCTTGTTCACGTACCAACCCACGAAATCTACACTCGATTTGAAACTTGTTCTTAGAGCTAATTTGTTTCCGGTTTCTTTTTTATATTGTTCCCAAGTACCTTTTATAGCTTGGGAGTAACCAAAGGAGCTAGATTTGCGTTTGTATGGGATAACTTTGAATAATTTGTGACGAGGAGGTTTAGCTAAAAAATTGAAATCTGATTCTTTTTTTATAAATGCTAACTGAATATAAACTGGAACACCCCACTTCTCTTCTACCTTTTTAGTATGTTTGTACCACAAATATCGATCTTCAAATATTGCGCAACTATTTTTTGTATTTTTTGGGACAGAAGAACAAGCAGCAAGAAAGAATAATAAAGTTAATAAATATAGATTTGTTTTTCGAATCACCTAAACATTATAAATTATTTATTTTTTCTTCTCCATTGTTCCGGTCTTTCAAATTCACCTCGCCACACTCCATTTTTATTTGTTTTAGCTTCTTCCTCAAATTCTATAAACAATTTAGAATACCTATTATATGCAACAGCATATCCATTTCTTACCATCCATGCATTTAATGTAAAATCATTGATTGGCATTAGTAAATCATTGTGTTCGACGGCACATATACCTAATATTCTTTTATATCTATCTTTTCCTTTTGTAATACACCAAACTTCATTATTAGGTTCATATTTTACATTAAGATTTTTTGGCTTAGGCAGTTTTTCTAAAATTGCCCTTTCTAATGCCTTTTTACTTTCTATCCCACAATTATAATTTTTTTTAAATTCATTTTTACAAATTTGATTCATTTCTGGCGCATCAATCCCCCATAATCTAATTTTTTGATTTTTAATTACAATTGAATCGCCGTCTACAATTCTTAGTTTTCCATAAATAAATTCTTCGGCGCTGGCAAAAGATTTTAAAAATAATATTAAACTAAATAAAATCAGACTTAGCTTTTTCATCATACTCTTTCATTTTGTTTCTTATGTCTTCATCTGAAACACTATGATCTTTTAAATCTGCTTTTATTTTTCTAAAAACATCTTCATCGCCTGCCTCTTGGAAATCTGCTTTTATAACTGATTGAATATATTCTTTTTCTTTCTCTGCATCATAACCAAGTTTTTGTGATACCCACTGACCAAGATATTTATTTCGTTTTGATGCAACCTTAAACTTTAATTCTTCGTCGTGAGCAAATTTTTTCTCAAAAGATTTTTTTCGTTCGTCAAATTTTTCCATTTTTAAATTTTTTATAAATTAATATTATAACAATAGCTGACAATGTTCCAAGTAAATTTGCAATAACATCTAAATATTGAAAAGATCTATTGGGAATGAACAAATGAGACAATTCTAATGATAAAGATATAGCTATTAAAAAAATCAAATTTTGTTTAAAACTTTTTTGCCCCATATAAGTCAAGAGACCAAGTAATGACAAATAAAAAAAAGCCAATGCGTGATTAATAGATGTGCCTAAAGGATTTGGAATTAAATCTAGTTGTCTTGTAAAATCTCCATAAAGAAAATATCCGATTATACTTCCTGGAAATAGATACAGAACTAATAGCCCCATAAGAGAGAAATAATATAGGTAAGTAATTATACGGATTTTATAATCCATTTTAAAAAATCTACATTCCCATTTTTTATATCAAAAAAAATAACGCAAGGAACTTCATAGCTGTGTAATTTCTTGACACTCTGAATAACTTTTTGAACATTTTTATTCATTGTTTTTCCGACAATTAAAACCTCTTTTTCTTTTGTTATTTTTCCTTTCCAGTTAAAAACTGAGTCAACATTTTGGATAATATTTGCACAGGCTACGAGTTTCTTTTTTACAAGTAATTCAGCTATTTTGTGTGCTTCTTTTTTCTTTGAGCAGGTTATGTAAAAGAATTTAATACCCTTCATATAATTTTTTTAATATATTAAATATATTATATTCAATGAGCAAACTCATAGCAATTAGGCACGGACAGAGTACCTGGAACGCGGAAAATCGTTTCACAGGTTGGGTAGATGTTGATTTGTCTGAAAAAGGCGTTCAAGAAGCTGAGAAGTCTGGAAAATTATTGAAAGAATTGAATTTGAATTTTGATATTTTTTTTACTTCTTATCTTAAACGAGCAATAAATACCTTAGAGATAGTGTTGAAAGTTATAGGAGATAATAATAATTACATCAAAGCTTGGGAACTTAACGAAAGACATTATGGAGCTTTAACTGGTTTGAATAAAGCTGAAACTAAAAAAAAACTGGGAGACGAACAGTTCAAAAAATACAGAAGATCTTGGAACATTCCTCCTCCAAAACTTGATAAAAATTCAACCTATAGTTCACACAAAGATCCCATATTTAAAGATTTAAAAAATATACCTGATACTGAATCGTTAAAAAATACCTATGAACGTGTTGTGCCTTATTTTGATATGAATATAAAAAAGCACTTAGAGCAAAATAAAAATATTATAATTTCAGCTCATGGAAACACTATAAGAGCTTTGGCTAAGAAAATTTTTAATATATCAGATAAAAAAATAACTTCACTGGAGATTCCAACAGGTAATCCTTTAATAATTGACTTTGATAATTCAGGAAAAGTATTGAGTGCCAAATATTTGGATAGTACGAGAAAAAAAGAAATAATATCTAACGAATAATTTTTTTAATCAATTTTTTATAAACTTTATGACTATTAATATGAAAGAATTTTTGTTTACTTATAACTCCTAATAGTTCTTTGTTCTTTATTAATTCATCCCAAATTACATTCATAGAAAAGGGATTAACTTTTCTTTTTTTAAAAACTGATCTATTAATAATTTGGGCTCCGGTAAAAATTAGCTTATTATTCTTTTGCCTTAAAATCTGGTTTTTTTGATTTAAATTGAAGTCTCCTTTAAATGATTTATCAAAGCTTTTTCTTTTTGATACCAAAAGCATCGTTGCTTTTTTATTCTTTAAGTAAACTTTTTCCAAATTTCTAAATTCTTTTTTATATTCTTTCCTCCAAACAGTATCAGGATTTAAAACAAAAAAAGGATGTTTTTTAAATTTTTTTGATGCATTTAAAATTCCACCACCTGTATTCAAAATTTTTTTCTTTTCTACAACTACTTTTACACTCGAAGAAAATTTTTTTCTTTTTAAGAAATTGGTAATCTTGCTATGAAGATAATGTGCATTAACCAAAATATGTTTCACTCCTAAAGAAGTCAAAAACCTTATACTATTTTCCAATAAGGTTATACTATTGATTGTTACAAGTGGTTTTGGAGTTTTTTTTGTAATAGGGTACATTCTTTTCCCAAAGCCTGCTCCTAAAATAATTGCTTTTTTTATTCTCATTTAAAAATTTTTTTTCTCCTTATTTTTTTGTTTACGGCCTTGTTGAGTATAATTTCTAAATTTTTAAAAATTTTATTTTTTATTCTTAATTCGATTAACCTCCATGTATAAGGTAAATATTTTAAATATTGGGATTTGGAGTCCCGCTTATACAGTCTATAGAAAATTCCAAGAATCTTTAGGTTTCTCTGAATAGATAAAATATCAAAATCATTTTTTAATTGAGCTGTCTGCATTTTTTTTATGGAACATTTTTTTAAATAATACTGGAAAATTTTATCTTTTATATTAAATGGAGTGTAAACCCGCACATCATCTATTAAAGAAGCAAGATCATACATAGGGTTACCCTGTATTAAATCTTGGGTATCTATGACTCCAAGTTTATTTTTGATCGACATAATATTAGATATATGAAAATCTCTGTGAACAATAAATTGATTTTTAAAAAAAATTTTTTTATATAACTTGTTCAATTCATTTTTTATTATTCTTTTGTATTTAGAAGATTTTTTTTTACCTATAATACCTAAAAGATACCAATCAAAAAACAAATCAGACTCTTTATGTAAATTTCTAGTATTATAATTACTTATTTTAAAATATTTTCTTGGACCGTATTTAATTTTTTTTGGTGGTTTAATTCTTTGAATTTTTAATATTACATCTACACATTTCTTATAAAGACTTAATTTATTTTTAGAAGTTTTTACACTATGTAGAAGTGTATTAGTCCCCAAGTCTTCCACTTCAATAATTCCTTCTCTAAAATATTGGCTAATTAATTTAGGAGTATAAACACCCTTTTTTCTTAAAAACTTATTTACTGCTGAATAAATTATAAGATTTTTAAATCTCTCTTTTTTAGCTGTAACAATTATTGAGGTTTTACTTCCTTTGTAAAGTCTGTAAAATTCTCTGAAAGAAGCATCACTTCTAATTTTCTTAAGTTTAAATTTCATTGATTTTAAAATTTTTCCATTTTCCAAAACCTTTGAATTTTATTTTTCTATTATCTTCCTTAAGGTCATAATAAAATGTAATCTCAAGCCTATTCTCAAAACCTTTTTTTATTTTTTCAGGCCATTCGACAATTATAATTGAATTTTTTGAATTTTCGAAAAAACCTAATTGATACAATTCTTCTATAGTTTTTAATCTATATAAATCATAGTGCATAATTTTGAGAGAATTCACTTCATACTCATACAGTAAATTAAAGGTTGGACTTAAAACTTCTGTTTTCTTAACTTTATGCTTTTCCTGTAATTGATGAATTAAACTTCTTGTAAAAGTTGTCTTTCCGCTTCCTAATTCTCCAAAAAGAAAAATGCATTCCTTGCTAGATAGATTTGATAAAACTTTTTCTGAGATTTTATTTATTTGAGATAAATTGTATTTTAACATTGGCTACTTTTTAGTAGCGATAGCTGTCAGATTTAAATGGTCCCTTAACATCTACACTGATATAATCTGCTTGGTTCTTTGTGAGTTTTGTTAATTTCGCCCCTACTTTCTTTAAATGTAACATCGCAACTTTTTCATCAAGATGTTTTGGCAAAACATAGACTTTTTTTTCATAATTTTTGTAATTATTCCAAAGCTCTATTTGAGCCATCACTTGGTTAGTAAAAGATGCACTCATAACAAAACTTGGATGACCTGTTGCGCAACCAAGATTAACTAATCTTCCTTCGGCCAAAAGTATTATTCTTTTTTTATCTGGGAATTCTATTTCATGAACCTGTGGCTTTACCTCGCTCCATTTATAGTTTTTTAATGCCTCTACCTGTATTTCGTTATCAAAGTGTCCTATATTGCATAGTATTGATCTATCTTTCATTTTTCTCATATGATCGGCAGTTACCACATCTTTGTTTCCAGTGGCAGTAACAACTATATCGGCATCGCCTATTGCTTCATCCATTAATACAACTTCGTAACCTTCCATCGCTGCCTGTAAGGCACAAATAGGGTCTGCTTCTGTTACCATTACCCTTGCTCCACTTTGTCTTAAAGAGGCGGCGCTACCTTTCCCTACATCACCGAATCCAGCCACGATTGCCGTTTTACCTGACATCATAACATCTGTGGCTCTCTTAATTCCGTCTACTAAACTTTCTCTACAACCATATAGGTTATCAAACTTGGACTTAGTAACAGAGTCATTAACATTTATTGCTGGAACTAAAAGTTTTTTTTCTGACTCCATTTTTTTTAAAGCTTTAATTCCTGTTGTGGTTTCCTCTGATACTCCTTTAACCGATTTCAACAGATCTTTATAATCTTTGTGCATTAACGCAGTAAGGTCTCCGCCATCATCTAATAACATATTAGGTTTCCAATCTTTTTTGCCTTCGATAGTTTGTTTAATACACCACCAATATTCTTCTTCGGTTTCTCCCTTCCAAGCAAAAACTGGAATACCCTTTTTTGCTATCGCTGCAGCTGCATGATCTTGGGTTGAAAAAATATTACAAGAAGACCATCTAACCTCGGAACCTAATTCAACTAAAGTCTCAATTAAAACTGCTGTTTGAATTGTCATATGGAGGCATCCTAAAATTTTTGCTCCCTTTAATGGCTTCTTCCCCTGATATTCTTTTCTAAGTGCCATTAGTCCTGGCATTTCACTTTCTGCTATTGAAATTTCTTTTCTTCCAAATTCTGAAAGGTTTATATCTTTTACTTTAAAATCTTTATTCATAATTAAAATCTTTTAACAATTTAATTTATAGCAATCAAGGAATTGATTATTTCTAACCTCTTTTTGGAAGCTGTAATTCAATTTCAGCTCCACTATTGATGTCAGATCTATTTAAAGCTCTAACGTTACCGCCGTGCATTTCAACAATACTTTTGACAATGTTTAACCCTAAGCCCGAATGTTCTCCAAATTTTTCTGGCCTGTTGCTATAAAACCTCTTAAAAACTTTCTCAGTATTTATTTCTTTAAAGCCTGGACCCTTGTCCTTAATTCTTATTAAGATGATATCTTTTGTACTTTCTAGCTCAATAATTATCTCACTGTTCATAGGACTGAAAGAAACTGCATTATCTAATAAGTTGGCTAAGACTTGCTCTAATCTATTTTTAATTCCAAATAATTCAAGCTTATAACCATTTAAATTTTTTCTTTTGACTGCAAATTTTATTTTTTTTTCAATAACAGTGCTGTTATTGTTAAATTCCTCTATTACATCACTAATTAAATTTTCTACATCTAAAATTTTCATTTTTTCTCTAGATAATGAGGCTTCGTCTTTTAGCATTTGTGAATAGTCAGTTATTAATCTTTCAATTCTTTCAACGTCATGACTTAAAAGTTTAATTAATTTTGTTCTCTCGTCTTGATGGGTGCTACTATCCAATAATTCTGATGCCCCTTTTAAAGATGCTAAAGGGTTCCTTATTTCATGTGCCAAATCCGCAGAGGAATTTTCTGCTCTTTGAGTTCTTTGCTGTAAATCTTTTGTCATATTATTTAGTGATCTAGATAAAAGACCCAATTCATCACTTCTGTATAGAAATCTCTCAATTTTACCTAGTGACTCATCTTTAGCCTTAATAGATTCGGTATATGCAACTAATCCTGCAATTGGATTTAAAATATATCTATTCAAAAATATCAAAAAAATGAAAATAACCATAGCGATTGCTAAAACGGTTCTTATAATGAAATTTTTTCTTTCTTCTACTGCAGTAAGTATTTCATTAGCCTGTTCTGTAACCATAATGTATCCTAGGATTTGATTTCCTACATTAACACTGTCTAAAGTTTTTATATAAAGATTGTCGCCCTCCAATAATTCAAAGGATATCGATTCATTCTCTTTTTTTTTTATTATCATATTTTTTATTGAATTAGTTTCTTGTAAATTTATTTCCTCAATTTTTTTTTCTACACTTTTTGGTGTCATTGAGTCGTTTGGAATTTTTTCTTCAAAAACAGTCTCTGTTTTTTTAAAAACATCTCGATCTAAATCAAGTACATTTGTATCTGCAATTAAATTGCCATCTAAGTTATAAAATTGAACTCTCTCCAAATTTTGAAAAAGAAATCTTGTTGATAATAAAAAATTTTTTAATTCATCAATTTTAAAGCCGATTTTTAGTCTCTCTAAATGATTCGAGGTATTATTTATTATAATCGAGTGTTTTTCAGTACGCTGCTTGACTAGATTTGGCTGAATTCCTTTTAGATAAAAAAAAGTAAATAACCCCAAAATCAAAAAAGCAAAAAAATTAAAAATTAGAAACTTTCTTAAGATAGATGATGAGCTTTTAACTAACTTCATTAGTCAATGTTCCATCTATAACCGCTTCCATAGCGAGTTTCAATTGAGGAAAACTTTTCATCAACCTTTTTGAATTTTTTTCTTATTCTTTTAATGTGAGAATCAATAGTTCTATCTTCAATTTCAGTATTTTCTTTATAAGCAATATCCATTAAGTGAGCTCTTTCTTTTATCACGCCTGGTCTTTTTGCTAATTCTTTTACAATTAAAAATTCTGTAGTGGTTAATTTTTCCGGCAAAGGTTTCCCGTTCCATTCGCATTCTAATTGGGTAGGATCAAGTTTTAGCTTGCCGTGGACGATTAAACTTTTAGATTCCTCTGTTGGATTGCTTTTTTTTCTTAATTGTACTCTTATTCTTTCAATTAAGACCTTGATTGAAAAACCTCCTGACTTTTTTATAAAATCATCGGCGCCAAGTTTTAAACCTAGAAGCTCATCTACTTCCTCGTCTTTTGAAGTAAGAAATATTATTGGTATAGACATTTTTTTTCTTATTTTTTTTAACAATTCTTCTCCGTCCATCCTGGGCATTTTGATGTCGACTACTGCTAAATCAGGGGGATTTCTTGAAAGTCCTACTAATGCACTCTCCCCATCTATATAAGTTTGAACTTTGAATCCCTCTCTTTCAAGGGCCATACTGATACCAGTAAGAATGTTCCTATCGTCATCAACGAGAGCTATAGTTTTAGACATTTCTATTATCCTAATAGTTTAAAACAAATTGTCAAAATTTAGGCATCAGTGTGCTTCTTCCCAAGAATTTCCTGAATTAATATTAACCTCTAAAGGAATTGTAAATATATGATGTTCTGAACTTGAAACTGACTCCATTGTTTTTTTAATAGCCTTCTCAACAGCAGATTGATTGTTTTTGAGACATTCAAAAACTAATTCATCGTGTATTTGTAAAAGCATTTGTGCATCGTATATTTTTTTTAAATTGATTTGATTATGTAATTTAATCATTGCAAGTCTTATTATATCAGCTGCAGAGCTTTGTATCGGTGCATTTATAGCTGCTCTTTCTTGAAAACTTCTTACACTAAAATTTTTGTCGTTAATTCCTTTTAAATGAATTCTTCTTCCAAAAATATTATTTACATAACCATTTTTTCTACAAAATTTAATTGTTGACCGCATATAATCTTTGATTTCAGGGAATTTTTTAAAATAGGAGTTGATAAAATCTAATGCCTCATTATTAGAAACTGATATTTGCTTTGCAAGCCCATACTGTGTAATTCCATAAATAATTCCAAAGTTAATTGCTTTTGCTTTTCTTCTTAAGTTTTGGTCAACTTTGTTTATAGGAACATTAAAAACTTGGCTTGCTGTCAAGCTATGAATATCATCTTTATTAATAAAAGCTTTTTTTAATTCTTTTACTTCTGCAAGATCGGCAAGTATTCTCATCTCTACTTGATTGTAGTCAGCGGAAATTAAAATATTATTTTTTTCTGCAACGAATGCTTTTCTTATTTCTCTACCGTCTTCTGTTTTAATAGGTATATTTTGTAAGTTAGGATCGCTGGAAGCTAATCTTCCAGTATTAGTAGCTGCTAAAAGAAATGATGTGTGCACTCTATTTGTTTTTAAATTTATATGGTCTTGAAGTGCATCCGAGTAAGTATTTTTTAGTTTAGATAACTGTCTCCAATCTAGCACTAAACGAGGAAACTTATGACCTTTAAAAGCTAAATCTTCCAATATACTAGCACTAGTAGCTAAACTTCCTTTTTTTGTTTTTTTGAGGTTAGCAATCTTAAGTTCATTATAAATAATTTCTCCAAGTTGTTTTGGAGATCCAATATTAAATTCTTTTTTAGCCAAAAAGTAAATTTCTTTCTCTATTTTTGTAATTTTGTTTTGAAAATTTTTAGATAATTTTTTTAAATAATTCTTATTAACTTTTACACCATTTATTTCAATATCTGAAAGAACTTTCACCATAGGTTTTTCTAAAATTTCGTAAATTTTAGTAAGTTTTTCTCGATCTAGTCTTTTTTTTAATAAATTATATAATCTGAAAGTTACATCTGCATCCTCACCTGCATATTTTGTTGAGGTTTTTAAATCAACCTCTTCAAAAGAAATTTTCTTCTTTCCAGTTCCAACTAAATCTTTAAAAGAAATTGTTTTGTGTCCTAAATGAATTTCAGATAATGTATCAAGGTTATGTCGGTTTAATCCTGCATCTAAAGTATAAGAAGCAAGCATTGTATCTTCGATAGGATTCACATTAATATCATTTTTTTTTAATATAATATTGTCAAACTTAATATTCTGTCCGATTTTCTTAATACTTTGATCCTCAAGAATGGG
>CACIKS010000009.1 GCA_902587295.1 uncultured Pelagibacteraceae bacterium
GATTATTACCAGGTTTAGGCATAGGCATTATGTTTACCTCACCAAGAATTCTTGAAACTCTTAATGTTGGCCTTGCCCCTTTGCTCAACCAATGTTTAACTCTTTCGGACTCTATTTTAATTCTTTCTTTTTTCTCTTTTGGTAAAAGAGGATTGAATGATCCTAACTTTTCTATAAACCTTCCGTCTCTTGGAAATCTACTGTCTGCAACAACAATTTTGTATACTGGTCTCTTTTTTGCTCCGCCTATTGATAATCGTATTCGTAACATATTGATCCTTTCATTTTAAGTTATTTAAAAGTTCATCAGGTATTTTACCTTCTGGTATTTTCCCTTTTGACATTTTCTTCATCATCTTTGACATCATTTTAAATTGCTTTAACAATCTATTAATTGTTTGTACATCTGTACCTGACCCCAAAGAAATTCTTTTTCTTCTAGAACCACTAATTATTTCAGGGTTATGTCTTTCTTTCTTTGTCATAGATAAAATTATAGCCTCATTTGCTGACAAAAGTTTTTCATCTACGTTTGCATTTTTCATTTGTTCTTTTGCTTTTCCAACCCCAGGTAAAAGAGAGAGAACGCCTTCCATTCCTCCCATTTTTTTCATCTGTCTTATTTGCATAAGGTAATCGTCAAAAGAAAAATTACCTTTCTTAAGATTTTCCTCTGCTTCTTTAATTTTTTCTTCATCAAGATCTTGGGATGCTTTTTCAACTAGAGATACTATATCTCCCATTCCAAGAATTCTATTAGCTAGTCTGTCTGGGTGAAATGGTTCGAAATCATTTATTTTTTCACCAACACCTATAAATTTTATAGGCTTTCCAGTTGTTTGTTTCATACTTAGGGCAGCACCACCTCTGCCGTCTCCATCAACTCTTGTTAAAATAATGCTTGTTAGCTCTACGGCCTTATCAAATTCTGAGGCTAACTTAACAGCTAATTGTCCTGTCAAAGAATCTGCTACTAGTATTGTTTCAACAGGATTAGTCTCTGCCTTGATGTTTTTTATCTCACTCATCATATTTAAATCTATTTGAGTACGGCCTGCAGTATCATAGACTACGACATCTGAGCCGCTAAGGTTCGCTGCATTATTTGCTCTCTTTGCAATATCAATTGGAAGTTGGTCTTTTATAATTGGAAGAACATTTAAGCTATTCTTTTCACACAAAATCTTTAATTGCTCTTGTGCAGCAGGCCTATAAACGTCCAAACTAACTAATAAAATTTTTTTCTTAAAATTTTTTTCTAGATTTTTTGCAAGCTTTACAGCTGTTGTTGTTTTTCCAGATCCTTGAAGGCCAACTAATAATATGGATGCTGGTGGGACAGCTTTTAAATTTATTTCTTCCACTTTACCACCTAACACTTTAACTAACTCATCATAAACAATCTTGACTAGCATTTGTCCTGGTGAAGTAGATCGAATAATTTCTTGACCTATTGCTTTAGGTTTAATGTCTTCTATGAATTTCTTGACTACTGGTAATGCCACATCAGCAGCAAGTAATGCCTGTCTGATTTCTTTTAAACCAGTCTCTACCTGACCTTCATTAAGTGAGGGAGATTTCTTTAATTTACTTAATATTGCCTCTAATTTACTTGTTAAATTTTCAAACATTTTTAAATTTTTCCAACACCAATCGCACTAGTGGGCGAACCCTCGCTGACTAGTGTCGATCCCTTTATTTCTAAAGGCACCGCAAAATCTACTATTTGCGGAAGTGACGAGAAGCTACAATTTAGGGTTTTAAAAGTCAATGAATAAAGATACTAATCAATTTATGGCACAAATTCACGCTTACAGTATGGATGGTTTAGGAAATAATTTTGTAATAATTGATAGAAGATTCAACAATTTTCAATTGGATAAAAATAAGATCGCTAATCTATCAAGTAAAAAGGTTTTTCCATTTGATCAGTTAATTACTATTGAAAAAAATAATGGCAAAGAATATCCAATAAAAATTTTTAATTCTGATGGTATTGAAGTTTCTGCTTGCGGTAATGGCGTTAGATGTATTGCATATTTAATTTATCAAGAGAAAAATGAAAAAAAAATTTCAATTAAAACGAATGAAAGAGTCTTGTTTGCAGAAATAGTTGGTAAACAAGTTGTAAAAATCAATATGGGAAAAGCTAAATTTAATTGGGATGAAATACCTTTGAGTAAAAAAATGAATGCTCAAGAAGTTAAAATTGATTTTTTAAAAAAAAATTTCGGTTCCGGTTTTTGTGTAAACGTTGGAAATCCACATATTATTTACTTTGTAGATGACTGTGCAAAAATAGATATTAAAGAACTAGGAAGTAAAGTAGAAAATTATGAACTTTTTCCCGAAAGAATTAATGTAACCTTTGCTGAAGTCTTAGATAAAAAAAATATTAAAATTAATGTTTGGGAGAGAGGTGCGGGTTTAACAAAAGCATGTGGGACAGCAGCTTGTGCTACAGCTGTAGCGGCTTCAAAAAACGGTTTAGTGGGTGAAAATTCAATAATACATTTTAAAAATGGAAATCTTAAAATTGATTATAAAAATGAAATATTTATGACTGGGCCTGTTTCAGATATTAAAAAAATTGATTTAGAAATTTAATGAAGTTCTTTGAAAATTTAAAATTTGGAAATTTATTCAGTAAGAAAAAGATAGACAATGATTTACTTGATAAGTTCGAAGAATTATTAGTTGAATCTGATGTTGGTACAGAAATAGCTTTTGAACTAAAAGAAAGATTTAAAAAAGAAAAAATCGGTAAAGAAATTAAAGATGAAAAGGAAATTTTTGAATTTCTAGCAAAACAAATATCTAAAATACTACTGCCATATGAAAGAAAATTTAATGATTTAAATAAAAGTTTACCATCTATTATAGTTGTTGCTGGTGTAAATGGAGTTGGAAAAACAACTACAATTGGAAAATTGGGAAAATTATTTAAAAATAATGGAAAAAAAATAGTTTTTGGGGCAGCAGATACTTTTAGAGCAGCAGCTATTGAACAACTTGAGTTTTGGTCAAAAAAAATTGGTGCTGAATTTGTTAAATCTGATTTAGGAACTGATCCAGCATCAGTTGGATATAAAACAGCAAAATTTGCTGAAGACAATAAAATTGATATGGCATTTATTGATACTGCTGGAAGATTACAAAACAAAAAAAATCTTATGGAAGAATACAAAAAAATATTCACAGTTTTAAAGAAAATTAATCCTGAATATCCACATGAAACTATTTTAGTTTTAGATGCCACAACAGGTCAAAATGCACTTAATCAGGTGGAAGAATTTAAAAAAATTTCTAACTTAACAGGTTTAATAATTACTAAGATGGATACATCTGCAAAGGGTGGAATATTATTAGCGATAAGTAAAAAATTTAGTATACCAATTATTGCGATTGGAATGGGTGAGAAAGATACTGACCTACATCCTTTTAGTTCAGATAATTTTTCAAAAATGTTAGTTGATAATAAATGAAAATAAAAAAAAATTTAGAACCTATAGTGTCAGGAATATCTGCTGCAATAGTTATTAGTATTCTTGCCTTTTTAACTTTAAGAACTTCAGCAGGTGTATTATTAATGTTTTCATTTGGGGCAACTGTCTTTTTAGTTTTTGTTCTCTATAATTTAGAAACAGCACAGCCAAAAAATGTTTTTTTTGGACACCTAGTTTCGGTATTGGTTGGAATTATTTTCAATGAAATAATCGGATTTTCTTTTTTCTCCCTAGGTTTATCAGTTGGTGTCGCAGTAACATTAATGGTTTATTTTAAAGTAATGCATCCACCTGCTGCTTCCAACCCTTTAGTTGTTTTGTTTTCTGACGTATCTATAGATTTTATATTATTTCCAGTGATTACTGGTACAATTTTAATAATTCTAATGTCTATTTTTATAAATAAAATTATTTTAAAAAGAAAATATCCTACAAAGCGTTTTTGGTTAAGTTGATTTAAAAAATTTATCAAGTTCCTTTATTAGACTTTCGTTGTATTCCATCATATGATCATCATATTCAGGAAAATAAGAAAATTTAGGTTCATTAGCTTCTCTAAAGACTTTTTCACCCATATGAAATGGTACGATTTTATCTTTTTTTCCGTGCATAACTAAAATTGGAATTCTAATATTTTTTAATTTACTTAGAGTTTCGAACCTATCTTTCAATAAAAGCGAAACCGGTAAATAGAAATAATAATGCTTTCCTGCATCAACCATTGAAGTAAAAGGTGATTCTAAAATAATTCCAGCAAATTTTTTATTTTGTGCAACTTCGACTGAAATTGCGGTACCTAATGATTCTCCATAAATTAGGATTTGATCATCCCTAACTTTCTGTTTTTTTAACCAATCTAAAGTATCTCTAGCATCTTGGTATAAACCATCTTCGGTAGGTTCTCCCTTATTACCGCTAAAACCCCTGTAAGCAACAATCAAAAAATTAATATCTAAATCTTTAATCATATTAAGCTTATAAATTCTGTTCTTTAAATCTCCAGCATTTCCGTGAAAAAAAACTAATGTTTTCTTTTGTTTAAGATTTTTTTTATGAAACCATGCTTTTAAATTATTTCCATTAGATGTTGGAATAAAAATTTCTTCATAAGAAAAATTTGCTTCGTCCTTGTTATAATTATTTTCAAATGGATGATAGAGTAGATTTCTTTGATTAAAAAATACAAAAAAAACAACGAGTAAGTAACATAAAATTATTATTACTGCGACGGTGTACATATATTTAATTTTTCTTTGCAAGATAAACACCAATAAAAACTAAAAATGCTCCAACTAAATGATAATATTCTAAAGTTTCTCCAAAAAATATTAACCCGTAAAAAGCTCCGTAAACTGTAAATAAGTATAATGTAAATCCAGTTATTGATGCACCTAAATATTTTTGAACTTTAGCATAAAGTGTAAAAGCAATTATTGCAGGAGATATTGCTGCAAAAATTACCCAAAAAAGAAAGTTTAAATCAAAGTTCGTGCTCTGTCTTTGAAATTCCTCTAATAAATAAAAAGGAAATAGGGATATTGATCCAAACATTGCAATCAAAACAAATCTGGTTAACAAATCAAACTGCGACTTCCAATTTAACAAATAGACGGAGTAAAGAGCCCAACTTATTGCGGCTCCTAACATCCAAATATCTCCTATTGTAAAGTCAAGGTTTGATAAAAATGAAGAGTCTCCCTTAAAAATAATAGAAAAAACTCCAAATAAACAGACTATTAGTCCCAGAATTTGTGTGAAATTTATTCTCTCTTTATAAATTAAACTTGATAATAAAATTATAAATATCGGAGAAGAAGTATAAATCACAGCCATATTAACAACTGTAGTTGTTTGACCAGCTATAAATGGAAATGCTCCACATATTCCACAACCAGTAAGTCCCAGAAAAAAAAGTTTTAAAAATTCATCTTTTAAACTTTTAATTTTTTTTAATATTGGTTTATAAAAAAAAGGTATTAATAAAACAAAAACTGTTGTCCATCTCCAAAAAGCTAAAGAAATTGGTGGAACAAATTCAACACCTCCTCTAGCCACAATGAGATTGCTTGCCATAAATATGGGTTGTAAAAATAACAAAAAGTAAGGAAAAAAAAAATTTTTATTTTTTTTGTATGAAGGCTTCATAAATCATCATGCATATTACCAAGCCCATAAGGATATAAACTGGAAGAACGTCGGTAAAACTAATCATCATTGATCTTGTTAATGTTGTGGCTAACCCTATCAAGAAGGCAATTGCTATAGAACATCCAACTATACTTGTTATTTTACTCATCGTTCTTATCCTTACATTTATTTTCCAACCAATTTGCAACCCCTAGAAATCTTAAATCATCAAGCTTATTGCCTACTAATTGAACACCTAATGGTAAATTATTTTCACCTGTAAGTAAAGGTAGTGATACCGATGGCAAACCCATATATGTCCAGATGGTTGAGAACTCAGGACTTCCAGTAAATTTTAATCCTTTATCTGCAACGCCTGTAGATGCTGGTGTGATTACTCCGTGATAATCTTCAAAGACTTCACTATAAGATCTATAGCTTTGCTCCATAAAATCTTTTGCTTCAGTATATTGACCTGCAGAATATTTATTTCCACGCTCAATGGCCTCTATGAGTTTTTTTCCTAATTTGTTTTTTGAATTTTTATAATACTTTTGAAAACTATTTGCCATATCAGTTTCATGAACAACTTGTTGATACTTGTGTATATCCTTAAAGTAAGATGGCTCATCAAATACTTTTATATATTTTTTTAGTTTTTTAATTAAAAATTCAAAAGCTTTTTGTGATTCTTTGTCTATATTTTTCCAATTAGAAGTTTTATAGAATATAAATTTTGGATCAAAGTGAGGGCCTTTCCTACATTCTTCCAACATTTTTTCAGCTGAATAGTGAACTGTATCTTTGTCGTATAAATCTTTTTTAATAAGACACTTTGCAATCAAAGCTACATCTTCAACGTTTTTGCCAAAAACTCCTATATGATCAAGTTTTGATGACTGCTTTAAAACACCATTTCTTGATATTAAACCAAATGAAGGTTTGTAACCTACAACCCCGCAGTATGAAGCTGGTCGAATAATTGAGCCTTTAGTTTGAGTCCCAACAGATAATGGTGTCATATGTGCTGCAACAGCGGCTGCTGATCCACTTGAAGATCCACCTGGGGTTCTAGTTTTATCATGTGGATTGGTTGTTTTACCAGGATCAAAGTAAGCAAGTTCAGTCGTAACTGTTTTACCCATAATTATTGCGCCTGAAATTTTTAATAAATTAACTACTTCAGCATCTGCACTTTCTGACATACCTTTTCTTAACACAGTTCCACATTCTGTCGGCATATCTTGGGTTCCGATGATGTCTTTTATTCCTATAGGTAATCCATGGAGCGGTCCGAGAGGTTTACCTGATTTTCTATACTCATCTTTTTCTTCAGCTTTTTCTAGAAGAAGTTTTTTATCAAAGAAAGCCCAAGCTTTGACATCTTTTTCAAACTTATCTATTCTGCTAATATATTCTTTGCAAGCGTCAACACATGAAATTTCACCACTTTTTAATTTTTCAGCTAACTCAATAGCTGTGATTGAAAAGATTTTGCTCATAATTAAGATTTAGTTTGCAAAAAGTAAGTCGGGTAACCAAAGTGCAATTCCAGGAAACATATACATTAAAAACATTGCAAAGATAACAATTAACAAGAATGGCATTATACCACTAAAAATTTCTAATAATTCTACATTTTTAGTTTGCACGCCTTTTAGATAATAGGCGGACATAGCCATAGGCGGCGTTAAAAAAGAAGTTTGAAGATTTAATGCTATTAGCATTGCAAAGAAGTAAGGATTTACTCCAAAGAACTCAACAAGCGGTAAAAATATTGGAACAAATATTATTAGTATCTCTGTCCATTCCAAAGGCCAACCGAGAAGAAATATAATTATTTGAGTAATAACTAAAAATTGCCAAGGCTGTAAATTCATTGATTTAAAGAAATGCTCAAATACTTCGTGTCCACCTAAATAAGAAAAAACAGATGCAAAAGTCCACGATCCTATAAATAACCACATTATCATCGCAGTTGTTTTTGCTGTAAGAAATACAGACTCTTTAAAATTTTTCCATTTAAGTGTTTTATAAAAATACGATAAAACTAAAGCACCAAACGCGCCCACAGCTGCTGCTTCGGCTGGTGTCGCTAGTCCTCCTAGGATAGTTCCTAATACTAAAATTATTAGTGAAAATAATGGTAAAAATGAAACTAAAACTTCTTTAAGTATTTCTGATCGTGGTGGAATTTCTTCAGCTGGTGGCTTCGGTGCAATTGAGGGATTTAAGTAAGCTCTAGTAACTGCATAAAGAATGTATAACCCAGCCAACATTATTCCTGGTAGAATAGCTGCCGCAAATAATCTTAATGGTGATAACTGAGCAATTACGGAATATACGATTAGCATAATGCTTGGCGGTATTAATATTCCTAGACACCCACCTGAACATATTACTCCGGAAGCGAATTTTTTGTCATAGCCTGCTTTTATCATTGCGGGCCAAGCTAATAATCCCATTAATGTTACAACAGCACCTATAATACCTGTTGCTGTTGAGAACAAAGCACAAGTTATTAGAGCTGCAACTGCCATAGATGCGGGCAATCCATGGGATGCTAAACGTATAGCAAAAAATAATCTTGAAACTATTCCTGCTCTCTCAACAAGGTATCCCATAAATAAAAATAAAGGTACGGCGGTAAGAACTGTATTATCCATTACAGTATAAGTATTTTGTACAAATAATTGAAAAATCCTATTATCAAGTAGGTGCTCCATTCTACTTGGGTCATAGTATGCATAGTAACCAAATCCGACTCCCATAGCCATTAATGTAAAAGCTATTGGAAAACCTAAAAGAACTGCTAAAAGGAATATTCCCATCATCATAATTGCAATTTCAGGATTGGTTAAACTAAATAACATCTTTTTGATCCTCGTCTTGAGAAGTTCTCATTAATATTTTTTCTGTTTCTTCTGCAACAACCATTCTTGCTGGCCAGTGTCCAGTTTGAATGCAGATAATTGATCTAAAAACTTCACTGACACCCTGGATTATCAATAAAATACCTGCAGCAGGTATTAAAGATTTTGCCATATAAATTTGGATTTGTGCAGGGCTATTCCAGCTAGTTTCTTTTATTTTCCAAGCCAGAGCTGCATATTCATATCCATAAAATGCTAATGCAAATACACCTGGAAAGAAAAAAATAAAATATAAAACCAAATCGATATAACCTTGTGTTTTAGGTTTAAATAATCTGTAAAGAACATCTCCCCTTACATGAGCCTCTGTTGAAAGAGTATAGGCTCCTGCCATCATAAATATCGCACCATACATTTGTAAGCTAAAATCAAAATTCCATAAGGTTGGAGCATTAAAGGCATAAGCCATTACAACTTCATAACAAGTACCACCCATTAGAATGACTATGCACCAGGAAAAAGCTTTTCCAACTGAGGTGCTTAGGTGGTCTGCAAATTTAATAAATCCCCTCATATAAATAAACTATTCTAATTTTTTTACGATTTCCATAAAAAAGGGGGCTTCAAAAAGCCCCCTTTTAATTTTTTAAAAGCTACTAAATTTTAACTTTAGCTATAGCACCGAACTCATTTTCATATGCCAATTTGTAATTTGGCTGATTCATGAGTAAGTACTTCATAACTCTTTTAGCATAAGCTTTTTGTGAAGCTACAATTTTGGCAAAGAATGCATCTTTTTTAACAAAGTCTCCTATAACTTTGTCCCATCCTTTTAATTGTTGAGCTAAGATTTCATCTGAAGTTTGATAAACATTTACTTTATGTTGGTTCATCAATTTAGATAAATCAGCTGAGTACCTTACCAATGCTTTAAAATAGTTGTCTGTATTTGCAGCGTAAGCAGCATTTTTTAGAATAGCCTGATGTTGAGGGCTAAGTCCATTAAATGTCTTAGTGTTTACAGGAATTTCAAACATCTCTTGAGATTGGTGGAAGCTACCTAAGTGATAATGCTTAGATACGTCTTGCATACCAAACTGAGAGTCTGATGTCGGGTTGTTAAACTCCGCAGCTTCAATCAAACCAGTTTTCATAGCTGGCTGAATTTCTCCGCCTGGAAGTTGTCTTACAACCATTCCCATAGCTGTTAATACGTTAGTCGCTAGACCAACTGTTCTATATTTCATACCTTTAACATCAGACACTTTAGTTACGTTCTTTTTGAACCAACCAAATGGCTGCGCAGGCATTGGCATATGGAAAAGACCAACATAATTGAAACCAACTTTAGAAAGAGTTTCTTCATAAAGTTTTCTTCCTCCACCGTATTCCATCCATCCCATAACTTCTTGTGATGACATTCCATACGAAGGTCCTGTTCCAAACAATGATGCTGCTGGATTTTTTCCGTACCAGTATGCAGTTACCCAGTGTCCCATATCAAGAACTCCTGAACTTACTGCTTGACCGATTTCTGATGTTTTGACAACCGCTCCAACTGGTTGAAGATCAATCTTCAATTGTCCAGCTGACATATCGCCTACCATTTTTGCAAAGTCGCCAGCCATTTCGAAGAATATATTAGCTCCTGAAGGCCAAGCTGCTTGCATCTTTAAAGTTTTAGGAGCACCAAACGCTACGTTCGGCATTGCAATAGTTGCTGCCGCTGCTGCACCCGTTGCTGCTGCTGCTTTAAAGAACTTACGTCTTGAAGGAGTTTTAACTCTCTTCAACGTTTTTTCTTTTTTAGACATATTTGTCTCCCTTTAGTTAATTAACTAATGAAATATTTAAGCATAAATAGGTTGTAGAGTCTCGTGATGTTTTTGAAAAAAAATACTAGATTCAATTATAGATTGTACTAATTGATTGCATTTTTACATTTTCCAGTATTAAAGAATTCATCAATATTACTTATTGCTAAATCAGCCATAGCAGTTCTAGTTTTTTTAGTCGCGCTTCCAAGATGTGGTAAAATAAATGCAGTTGGTTGATTTAAATAACCAGAATGAATTTTTGGTTCCCCTTTATAAACATCAAGACCGATAGCGTATATTTTTCTGTTAGTAAGCGCCTGAACCATAGCTTCATCTTCAATCATATCTCCTCTAGCAACATTAGTAATTATCGCCCCTGTTGGAAAGTACTCGAGCGTTTCTTTGTTAATTATATCCTTAGTTTCTTTAGTCGCCGGGCAACAGATTGATAAGATATCAGAAACTGAGAATAAACTTTTTATGCTTTTATGGTATTTGGCCCCATTTTCAATTTCTGGACTTAATCTTGATCTGTTCCTATAGTGAATCTCCATTCCAAAACTTTTTGCAATTTTCGCTAGAGCTCTTCCAATTCTTCCCATTCCTAAAATTCCTAGCCTTGAGCCAGTAAGTTGTTTCCCAATAAGAAAATCAGCAGACCATTTCCAATTTTCTTTCTTTGCATATTCCATACCTTCGTTGGCTCTTCTAGATGCACCCAAAATTAGCAACATTGCAATTTCAGCAGTTGCATCTGTAAGAACATCAGGAGTATTTGTAACTATAATATTTTTTTTCTTTGCAGCTTGATGATCAATGTTTCCAAATCCAACTGCAAAATTAGAAATAATTTTAATAGAGGATGGTAAATTATTTATAACTTTTTCATCAATTTTTTCTGTAAGTGAACTTAAAATTCCATCGCATCCTTGACTAAGCTCAATTATTTTCTTCTGCGAATAAACTTCATCATTTAAATTAAGTTTTGCATCCCATAATTTAGATGCCCTTTCTTCATTTGATCTTAATAATTTCCTTGTTATTAAAACTTTTTTTTTCATAATAATGATGAAAGACTTTTAGGCTTGGGGCCGCCTGTATACCAATCAATTACTTCGACTGTATGTAAAATAGGGATGTTAGTTCCATTTGTAATTTGCATTATGCAACCAATATTGCCTGTAGAAATAAAATCTGGTTTGACTTTATTTATATTTTCGACTTTTTGTTTTAACAATTTTTTTGCAATATCAGATTGCAAAATATTATAAGTTCCAGCAGATCCACAGCAAATATGTCCGTCTGGTATATTTAATATTTTATTACCAGTCTTTTCTAATAAATCTATAGGTTGTTTATGTACTTTTTGCCCATGCTGCATTGAACATGCTGAGTGATATGCAATATTATATTTTTTGGTGACTTTGTCTGATTTGAAATTGAGTTTTAAATTTTGATCTAAGAATTCAGTTATATCTTTTGTTAATTCAGATATTTTTTTTGCCTTTTTTTTCAGTTCATTATCATCTCTAAATATAAAAGCATAATCCTTTAAAGTTGTTCCGCACCCTGATGTATTTGAAATAATAGCATCTAATCCATTTTTTAAGTATTCGTCGTACCACATATTAATATTTTTTTTAAAAGTTTCTTTTGCAATTTCCTCTTTGCCTAGATGGTGGTTTAGGGATCCGCAACACTCAATTTCAGGCATAGTAGTGACCTCAACTCCGTGTCTTGTTAAAATCCTGATTGTGGACTCATTTATTTGGGGTGATACTACCCTTTGAACACAACCAATAAGTAATGCAACTCTTGCTGTGGGTTTTTTTCTCTCTGCCTTATATACTTTTTGGAATTTTAGTGTTTTAGAATATATTTTTTTTGGAGCAACATCGAGCATACTTTTTAAATTGTTTGGTAAAATAAATTTAAAAATCTGACCAATTTTTGAAAAGAAAATTAAAAATTTAAAAATTTTTGGTTTAGGTAAAGTTTTCGATAAAAAATCTCTAAATACTCTTTGATAAAAAGGTCTTTTATAATTTTTTTCGACGTAGTTTCTTCCATGATCTATTAAATGCATATAGTTTACACCCGAAGGACAAGTAGTCATACAAGAGTAGCAGGATAAACATTTGTCTATATGTGAAACCACTTTTTTTGTTGGGGTCTTTTTCTTTTCAATCATTTCTTTAATTAAATAAATTCTGCCTCTTGGACCATCTAATTCATCACCTAGCAAATTGAATGTCGGGCAAGTTGCATTGCACATACCACAATGAACACATTTTCTTAAAATTTTTTCTGAAGACTTATTGTCTTTGTTTTTTAATTGGTCTTCTGAGAAGTTAGTTTGCATTTAAATTCCTGTATACATTTTTCCTGGGTTAAAAATTCTTTTTGGGTCAAAACTTTTTTTTATATTTTGGGAAATCTTAAATTTAATTGGATCAATAGTAAATATTTCTGACGAAGATTTTAGACTTTCTGGTGATTTAATTACTGTTAAATAACCATTTGCATCAAGGATTCTCTCTCGAATTTGATCAATCTTTTGATTAGACAAGTAATCTAGCTCTAGCCATATTAATGATCCTCCCCAATCTAAAAAGTAATTTGGATGGAATGTTTTTAGTCTATTTATTAAATTTACTGTTTCAGATGGAGGTACAACAGCTCTCAGTAAATTTCTATCATTTATAGAAAAAGCTTTGAGTGATCTCGTGTCCTCCCAAAAAATTTCAGATTGATTACTATCTAAAATTGTTAATTTTTTATTTTCTAAAACTAGCTCTTTAATAAGATTATTAATTCTTTGTTCAGTTGAAAGTTTAGTTCCCTCAACTCTTATTGCTGTAATTGACCCTGGATGTGTAAGATCATTAAAAACAAAATTATTTCTTAAATTTCCTGGATAGTAAACTGCACCTGATGGATCATTTGAAGAGGATATTGCGGATCCCATTATTCCCATTGCATGTTCTAATGCTAAACCACTTACAATTATAGTTTTTATCTCAGACTCTAAAGGTAAAACTTTGAGGGTTAATTCACTTATGGTTAAAAGCGTACCGAATGATCCTGTTATTAATTTTGATAAATCGTAACCTGTAACATTTTTTACAACTGTACCGCCTGATTTAATTTTTTCGCCTTTTCCATTAAAACCTTTAAATCCAAGTATATGATCTCTTGCACTACCAACCTTAAATCTTCTCGAACCGGAAAAATTACAGGATAAAGTACCCCCGACAGTTCCCTCATTTGAATTTTTTTTAAAAATTTTTGAAAAATTTACGGGCTCAAAAGCTAGATGCTGCTTATTTTTTTTTAACTCCTCTTGAATAATATTAATTGGAGTTCCTGCTTTTACTGTTATGTAAAGTTCCTCTGGTTTATAGTCAATAATTCCAGAAAATTTTGACATGTCTAAAGTTTTCGCGCATTGAAGTTTTTTACCAATATTTATTTTGGTTTTATTTCCTACGATTTCTATTGGTAAATTTTTTTTATAGCAAAATTTTATTATTTGCTGAATTTCGATTTCGTTTTTTGGCTCAAATTTTTCAGTATTAAAATCTAGGGATGTCTGAGAATTTTGATTTATCTCTTCCATGAATATGTAGTCTTCCTTCCTCAGCACATTTTCTTAAGATTGGGTATACTTTTCCTGGATTTAAAAGTGAACTTGGGTCTAGTGAATTTTTAATACTTATCTGTTGCTGTATATCATTATTGTTAAACATTTCACACATAAGTTCTCTTTTTTCAATTCCAATTCCATGCTCTCCTGACAAGACCCCCCCGTATTTAACACATAGTTTTAAAATGTCCTCACCAAACTTTTCTGTTTTCTCTAGTGAAATTTTATCATTAGCATCAAACATAATAATTGGATGCAAGTTTCCATCTCCAGCATGAAATGCGTTTGCTACAGGTAATTTATATTTTTTTGAAAGTTTAGTAATTTCTCTTAATACTTTTGCTAGCTTACTTCTTGGTATTGTTCCATCCACACAGTAGTAGTCTGGTGCCATCTCTCCACAAGCAGGAAATGCCGCTTTTCTTCCGGACCAAAATTTTGATCTCTCTTCGTCTGATTTACTAATTTTAACACTTGTACATTTATTTTGTTTACAAATTTCTGCAACTTTTTTTATTAATTCTTCAACTTCAGATTTTGTTCCGTCTAATTCTACAATTAACATTGCCTCGGCCTCTAAAGGATAGCCCGCTTTAGAAAAATTGTTGGTTGCTTCAAGCAAAACTTTGTCCATTATTTCCATACCAGCAGGAATAATTCCATTAGATATAATTTCCATTACAGAATTACCTGCATCTTCGATAGATGGAAAACCTAAAAGTATTGCTTTTGCTGTATCTGGTTTTTTTAAAATTTTAACAGTCACTTCTGTTATAACGCAAAGTAAACCTTCTGATCCAGTTATTAATCCTAGAAGATCGTAGCCAGGTGCATCGAAAACTTTGCCACCAATTCTGGTTATTGTTCCATCCATTAATACTGCTTCAACACCCAAAATATTATTCGTCGTAGTTCCATATTTCAGAGAGTGAACCCCTCCTGAATTTTCTGCAACATTTCCACCGATTGAGCATGCCATTTGGCTTGATGGATCAGGTGCATAATAAAAACCCTTATCCTGAACTGCGTGGGTAATGGATAAATTTGTTACCCCGGGCTGCGCAACAACACACCTGTTATTATAATCTATTTCTTTGATCTTATTAAACTTTCCTAAACCTAATAAAATACAATCTGCTAAAGGTAAAGCGCTACCAGCTAAGCCTGTTCCAGCACCTCTTGGAACAACTTTTATTTTATTTTTATTACAATACGACAATATTTTACTTACTTCATTTGTACTCTCAGGGAGAACCACCAACATTGGTGTTTGTTTGTAAGCGGCTAACCCATCTGTTTCGTATGGTTTGAGTTCTTCGCTTTCAGATAAAATATTAACTTTTTTTGTGAAAGCAGAAATATCATCTACAATCTTACTTTTATTTTTTAATGTCTGCCTATCAACTTTAGGCATTTTAAGTGAGCTCATAACAATATCTTATAATTATAATTTAAGCGGGTCAAAAATTAAATTGTAATAATTTTAACGAAATTATGAATTTTCTTAGAGAATCTTTTTAATTTTATCTAATGCCTGAGAAATATTGTCACTAGATGCCGCAAAGCTGAATCTTACATAATCCTTAGAAGTTTTTCCAAATGCTGTTCCTGGAACAATAGCAACTCCTGCCTCATGCATACACTTTTTTGCAAATTCACTTCCATTCATACCTGTTCCACTTACATTTGGAAAAGCATAAAACGCGCCTCCAGGTAAACTGCATTTTACTCCGGGTAAACTATTTAATCCTTGATGGATCAATTTTCTTCTTATTGAAAACTTTCTCATCATTTCCTTTATGGAGTCATCAGGTCCATCTAGTGCCGCAATACCTGCATATTGGGCAGCAGCATTTACACATGAAACACTATTTATTAATAATTTGTTAACGTGCTCAATTAAATTTTTAGGCCAAAAACTCCAACCTAATCTCCATCCCGTCATCGAATAAGCTTTGCTCCATCCTTCTAAAACAATTAATCTTTCTCTTAAATCTGGATAATTAAAAAAAGTTGGCATTTGTTTTTCATCAAAGATTTGTCTGCTATAAATTTCATCACTTAAAATAGTTACGTGAGGATGTTTTTTTAATCCTTCGGCTAACTTATCTATTTCTGGTTTTTCAACAAAGCTACCAGTTGGATTGTTAGGATTAATTAAAATTAATAATCTTGTCTTATCAGTTATTAAAGATAAAATTTTATCTGCACTAAATTTTAAATCTTTATCCTTTGTAAGATCATATGGTACCGATGTAGAACCAGTGTAATTAATCATAGACTCGTAAATTGGAAAAGCAGGTGTTGGATGAATAATTTCTACTCCTGGTTCACCAAAACACTGAATAGCATAGTGCATAGTTGGCTTACCACCTGGCATAATAATAATTCTCTCAGGATCAATATCTTGATTATATATTTTTTTTATTTTTCTTGTAACTGATTGTCTACACTCCAAAATACCATTTGACAAAACATAACCGTGATGACCATCATCTAAAGCTTTTTTCGCTGCATCAACTATATGTTTAGGAGTTTTAAAATCAGGTTGTCCCAATCCTAAATGAATCATTTTTTTTCCTCCTGCCTCAAGTTTTTTTGCCTCTGCTAATACGCTAAAAGCAGTTTCTGTTCCTAATCTATCTAAATTTTTTGCTAATTTCATATTCTAAAAGCTATATTTTTTTTACTTAATTCTTTAACAGATTTACATCCAAGTAATATCATATCACGTCTTATTTCATCATGCATTCTTTGCAACATAGCTTCCACACCTTTCTGCCCTCCAGCTCCTAATGCAAATAAAAAACCTTTTCCAAAACTACATGCCGTTGCACCCAGAGATAAAGCTTTAAGAACATGTGTTCCTCTTCTTATACCTCCATCCAAAATTATTTCTAATTTACCACCAACTGCATCAGCAATTGCTGGAAGTTGGTCAAAAGGAGATCTAGATCCGTCAAGTTGTCTTCCTCCATGATTTGAAAGCATAATTGCAGATGCTCCGATTTGTACTGCACGTTTTGCGTCCTCAACTGACATTATGCCTTTGATTGCGAAAGGTCCTCCCCATCTTTTAATGCAGTATTCTGCATCTTTCCAGCTCATCGCAGGATCATATTGTTCGTTAATATATTCCATCACGCCTTTAGCTATACTGCTTCCATTTTTTGTAAAATGGGAAACATTTGCTAATTTGAATTTTTCATGAGTTAAGTAGTTAATTGACCATTTGGGGTGTAATGCAAAACTTAATAAACTTTTAAGAGTTAGTTTTGGGGGAGTAGTGAAACCCCATCTATGATCTCTTTCTCTATTTCCAGCAACTACAGTATCAACTGTTAAACACATAGCATTGAAACCAGATCTTTTACACCTGTCAATAAGATCATCGGTTAAAGTTTGATCTTTGTGTATATATAATTGAAATAATTTTGGGCCGCTTGAAACATTAGATACTTCCTCAATTGATGATGTGGACATAGTTGACATACTATAAAATGTTCCAAATTTTTCTGCTGCTCTTGCGCTAGCTTTGTCTCCATCATGATGATAAAGTCTTTGCATTGCTGTAGGAGATAAAAAAAGTGGAATTTTTATTTTTTTTCCAAATACTTCTACGGACATATCTGGTTCGCCCACTCCGGCTAAAATATTTGGAACTAAGTCACAATTAGAAAAAGATTCTGTATTTCTTCTTAAAGTAACTTCATCGTCTGAACCGCCATCTATATAATGAAATATTGGGGCAGGTAAATTTTTTTTTGCTAGTTTTCTAAAATCCTCAAAATTATAACAATTTTTTAAGTTCATTTAGATTTATTAAATTTAAAATTTCTTTAAGAAATTAAACATATAGCTGTTTGCTCCAGGATTTTTATCTCCTAGGCTAGCATTTGATACGTGATTATATGACATTCCTAAGTTTGTACCCTCTGACAGATCAAGAGATAACTGAACTTCACTTTTAAACTCTAATGGATGCCCTAGGTCTTTTCCATCGCCCTGTCTGTAAAGCCCTGGTGTAAAACTTGGAGTAATTTTTAATCTTCCAACTGAGTAATTAGTCTCAATACCTGTATAAAAATATGCTGCACTATCTTGAGTAATCATTGCTCCAGTTACGGGAGTAATCCTTCCAAAAATTGTATCTTTAAAAAGATTTTCGTTCTGGTGTTCTATTCCATACAGTGCAGATTTTTTGCCATCATCACTAAAATCAAACATACCGGTATAAAAATTAACACCATATTTTTTTTCTTCGGATAATACTGAAGTATTAATTAATAATGCACTAATTAAAAAAGTTAAGAATTTAATTTTCATTTCATAAAAAATACAATTTTAATTTTAAAAAGTATATAGTTTTTTATTTCTTCTCTATTACCCTTTTTTTAACCATTAAATATATAAATAAACCTCCTAATATGAATAATATGTAAGGTAAAAACCATAGGAGATAGCTATTAGTTTTAATTGGCGGATTTAACAATATCCAAGAGCCATATTTTTCCGATAAAAAATGATAAATTTCTTTTTCTTTTAAACCTTCCTGTAGTTTATCATCAACGACGCTTTTAATTATTTGAGCAAAATCTGAGTTTGAGTCGGATATTGTTTGTCCTTGACATACCAAACATCTAAGATTTTTCAAAATATTATTTTTTAAATTTTCTTTTGCGTTAATTTTAGTGCTTAAAAAAATTAACAAGAATATAAAAATTACTTTTTTCATTTTTTTACTATTCTCTCAATTTCTTTAAAATCTTTTAAGTCTAATGGACCTATATACTTTTTTAAAATTACCATATCTTTACTTATAATCATAGTTTCAGGAATACCATAAACTCCAAAATTAATAGATTTTTTTCCATCAGTATCTTTCGTTGAAATATAAAAAGGATTACCCATTTCCTCCAAAAAAGAATTTGCATTATTATGATTGTCTTTAAAATTAACTCCAATAATTTTTAAATTTTTAATTTTACTAAGTTGCATAAGAACATTGTGCTCTTTTCTGCAAGGTGCACACCAAGAGGCCCAAAAATTAAGAGCTATATAATTATAATTTGTTATTTCCTTAGTATTAAATAATCCACTATCATTAAATAATTCAAGATCGATTTCATCAATTTTATTTCCTACAATGTCCTCCGTATTATAAGTTTTATTTTTACCTAAACTTAAATAAAAAATAGTGAAAATAAAAATAAAAAAAATAGAAGTTAAAATTAGATAAGATTTTTTCATATTTGTCTTTTTATTTTAAAAAATTTTAATACTCCTCCTAGAGAGATTAATATTACAGAAAGCCAAATAAAATTCATAAAAGGTTTTTTTTGAAATTTTATGTTAAAAATATTTGTGTCAGATATATTGCTCATTGTTAAGTAAGTATCTGAAAATAAATTTGAATTTATTGATGCTTCATAAGTTATTGTCTCTGGCTTATTGTAAAGTCTAATTTCTGGTTTTAGATTTTCGATTGTTGATTTTTTTTTATTAAGAATTTCAAAGTGTCCGATAACAGATTTATAATTATCAATTTGTGCTGTTTCTAATTTTTTAAAATTTATTACATAATTTCCTAGGTTTTTTTTTTCCCCAATTTTAGCATTAAAATTACTCTCTAAAGATAGAATACTATTAATTGATATAAAAAAAATTAACAGTCCAAATCCAAAATGGGAAATTATTCTTGATAAATTTATATTTTTATTTTTTAAATTTCCATAAAAGTCAAAAATAGTCTGAATGATTAAATATATTGAAAATAAAAGTATTAAATTTGTTAATAAATTACTTTCTTTTATGAAAAAGAATATTATTACGAATGAGATAATCGAAAGAAATAAAATAATATCAAAAATCTTTTTGAAATCAGAAGAGATCCATCTATGTTTAGGTCCTGATGTCATTAAAAATAATAAAGGTATTAAAAAAGGTGCTAAAATAAAATTATAGTATGGAGGGCCTACAGATATTTGGGCGCCGGTTAAAGTATCAAGAAAAACAGGATATAATGTACCAATAAGAACCACTGCAAGAAAAAAAATCATAAACCAGTTATTTAGTAAAATAAAAAACTCTTTTGAGAAAATTTTATAGTTTTTGTTTTCGGATGGAGCATACCTAAAAAAGATAAATATTGATGAAAAAACCATTACTAACAAAAACGATAGAATAAATAGACCTCTATTTGGATCGCTGGCAAATGTATGAACTGAGTTTAATATTCCTGATCTAACTAAAAATGTTCCTACAACACTCATTGTAAAAGTCATAATGCTTAAAACTATAACCCAAGAATAAAGTCCCATTTTTCTTTCCAAAACTAAGACTGAGTGAAGCAAAGCTGTCATTAATAACCATGGCATAAGAGATGAATTTTCTACTGGATCCCAGAACCAGAAACCGCCCCAACCTAATTCATAATATGCCCAGATAGATCCGACAAGTATCCCAAGTGTTTGGAAAAACCAAGAGACAGAAACCCAAGGTTTTAAAGTTGTTGCTAAAGATCTTGAGTCAATTTTACAAATTAAGGACGCAAGAGCTACAGAGAAATAAATTGATGAGCCTACAAAACCAATATAAAGCAATGGAGGATGAATTGCTAACGCTGGATCTTGTAATATAGGATTTAATCCATTTCCTTCACTAGGAACCGGAAATACTGGAGCAAAAGGATTGGAATTTGATAATAAAAATATAAAAAATATAGAAATTAATAAATTTTGAAAAATTAACGTTAAGAGTTTAAAATTTTTATTTTTATTTTTATCTAAGACTAAAAATAAAAAAGAAAACAAGACAAGTATATTTATCCATAACAGCAAGCTTCCTTCATGGTTTCCCCAAGTTCCTGAAATTTTATAAAATAGTGGTTTAGACGTATGTGAATTTTCATAAACATTATTTATAGAAAAATCTGAATATACATACCCAGCTATCAAAGTTAAAAAGCTGGATAAAGAAAAAATCAGTTTAAATAATGAAAATTTATATATTTTTTGAGAAATTTTATCACCAGAAATCTTAAGTTCTACAATAGAGAAGTAAATAAGTATTAATGACGATAGTAAAGCAGAGCTTGAAAAAATGATACCTATATTACTTAGCATTTTTATTTAAATTTTTTTTTATTTCTGGAGGCATATAATTTTCATCATGTTTAGCCAAAATTCTCTTGGCTACAAAGAATTTTTTATCTTTTAACTTTCCTTCTGCAACAACACCTTTTCCTTCTGCAAAAAGTGCGGGAACTGTGCCTTGAAAACTAACTATTATTTCTTTTTTGAAGTCTGTTACTATAAATTTGATTTCATCTTCAGAAGTTTTAACTGAACCTTCTTTAACCATACCTCCTATTCTAATTTTATTGTTGAGATTTATTTCATCGGTTTTAGAAATCTCAGAGGGCGAATAAAAATATAAAACATTATCTTCTAAAGTTTTAAAAATAAAAACGATAGCAATTATAGTTAAAATTGATATTGCTACAAAAATTGTTAATCTATTTTTTGTCTTATTATTAAGCATTTCAAAAATGCTAATTTAGTTTTTCGAATATGAAAGTAAAATTGCTTTTACAACTTTTTGCTTTTTTATATCTTCAAATTCTTTATTTGTAAGAGTTTTGGCCTCTTTTATGAATTCTTTTTCTAGTTTCTTAAGACTTTTTCTTGTTTTTAAGAACAAAAATAAACAAGCTAGGGTGGTTAATAGGAAAGATGACCAGACATAGAATCCATGTCCATTCATAAGAAAAATATTTAAATTCATAATTTTTTCAACCTTTTTCTTTTTACTCTAATTGTTTCTATCCTATATTTCATTAGAAAAATTAACGCAGAATACAGCAAAAATGCACATAACATTATGCTAAGAGGTATAAGCATTGAATAATGAACGGTAGTTTCACCAGATAAATTAATACTAGGTTGTTGATGAAGAGTTGACCACCAGTGAACTGAGTACTTTATTATTATAAGATTAATTAGACCCAAAACTGAAATTGATGTACAAATCTTTAACGCCTTAGAGTCGTCTTTAATAAATTTGTAAGACAAAATAAATATTATATAAAAAAACATCAAAACTAACATCGAAGTTAATCTAGCGTCCCAAACCCACCAGGTTCCCCAAGTTGGTTTACCCCAAAGTGATCCAGTAAAAATAGCTATAAAATTGAATACTAAACCAATTGGTGCAAGACTTTTATAAATTAAGCTTGCACTTTTAATTTTAAATAAAAAATTTAGAATACAAAGGAAACTTATTGAAGCAAAACATAGCAAAGATATCCAAGCTGATGGAACGTGAACGTACATTATCCTAACAGACTCACCCTGTATATAGTCTCTTGGTGAAACAAATAATGCAAAAATAATACCTATAATAGATATAGGTAAAATAAATATTTTTACAAAATTTAATATTTTTCCAGTTAAATGAAAAACATAGCTTGGATTTAAAAATTTAAACATACATTCATTTAACTGATTTTTGTTTAAGTTTGAATGGGGTATTTTTGGTCTAGTTGAAAATTGAGAGGGAGATAAAGGAAGTATAAGTAAATTTCCAACTAGACACTAACATTAATAAATTATTATTGATTTAAGCCGGAGATTTGGACTAAATTTGTTAAATTTGTGGCAAAGATTAAAAAGTCAATTAATTTGATGGTTTGTAATAAACAGAACCTCTTTTTTCAGAGAAAACTTCCTCTACTAATGGATGTCTTATAGGTTTACTAGAATCGTCGAAAGTTAAATTTTGTTCAGAAACATAAGCTTCATATGTTACCTCATTATTCTCAGCTAAAAGATGATAAAAAGGTTGATCTTTTTTTGGTCTTACATCTTTTGGTATTGACTCATACCATTCTTCTGAATTATTGAATTCAAAATCAACATCATAAATTACTCCCCGAAAATTAAAATGTCTGTGTTTAACTATGTCACCAATTGAAAATTTGGCTTTTTTTGTGTTCATCAATAGGTTAAGGATAATTATGTTTTTTTATAAAATCAATAAAAAAATATAAATAAAAGTTTTTTTATGATAACTTTTTACTGTGAATAAATCTTTTATTAAATTTATTACAGATTTTGGGCCACTGTTGATTTTCTTTTTTGTATATTACAGAAAAGAAAAAAACTTAATTGATGCCATTCCGGCCTTAATTATAGCAACTTTGATAGCTGTTATAATTTCATACCTTTTTGAAAAAAAAATACCTTACCTTCCTATTGTTGGTGCAGCACTAATCAGTTTATTTGGTGGTTTGACCTTTTTTTTCAAAAATCCAATATTCATATATTTAAAACCAACAGTAATAAATATTATTTTTGCTATTACATTATTAATCGGCAAAATTCTTTTTAATAAAAATTTTTTAAAGGTTTTTTTTAAAGGTTCATTAAAGTTAGAGGAAGCTGGTTGGGATAAACTCTTGTATAGATGGTCAGCATTTTTTATTTTTCTTGCTTTGCTTAATGAAGTTGTGTGGAGAACTCAAACTGAAGAAGTTTGGGTTAATTTTAAGGTATGGGGAATATTGCCATTGACTTTTATATTTACCGCTTTTCAGGTACCACTAATACAGAAGTTTAAAAAAAATGAGGAATAATTTAAAATTAATTGTTAACAACAAATTTTATAAAAAAGAAAAATTTTTTGTAAAAAAAGAGTTACAATCTATCCTTAATTTATATGCAAAAAAAGTATCCGCAGGCGATTGGAAAGATTACGGACTATCTATAAATAAAAAAGAAATAACTTTTGATATTTACCAAAGAACATCTGAAAATCCTATTTATAGAATATCA
This sequence comes from uncultured Pelagibacteraceae bacterium, assembly GCA_902587295.1. Classification (GTDB taxonomy): domain Bacteria; phylum Pseudomonadota; class Alphaproteobacteria; order Pelagibacterales; family Pelagibacteraceae; genus Anoxypelagibacter. The sequence goes on from CACIKS010000009.1 coordinate 23,803, forward strand.
AAAAACTTAAATCCAAAAAACAAAACAGAAAAGTTTTATATTTTAGATAAAAATGGAAAGATAATCAAAAAATCAGAAAATTTAGACAGCTTGATAAATAAAGTTGAGTGGACTAAATTAAAACTTGTAAGATAAATATTTATCTTCTTTGGCCAAAAAGCCTTAAAAGCATTATAAATAAGTTTATAAAGTCTAGGTATAAAGTTAAAGCTCCCATAACTGCTTTTTTACCTGAAATCTCAGAGTCATCACTTGCAAGGTACATATTCTTTATTTTTTGTGTGTCATAAGCAGTAAGTCCTACAAAAATTAAAACTCCCAAAACTGAAATTACAAAATACATCATAGAAGATTTCATAAAAAAATTTACGATAGATGCTATTATAATTCCGATAAGTCCCATCATTAAGAATGATCCAAATTTAGTTAGATCTCTTTTTGTGGTGTAACCATAGATACTCATCGCTCCAAAAGTTCCTGCAGTAATAAAAAATACGCGCGTGATACTTGCGCCAGTATAAACCAAAAATATTGATGCCAACGAGGCTCCCATTAATGCTGCAAATACCCAAAATGTTGTTTGAGCTTTAGCTGCACTCATTTTTCTTATCCCAAAACTCATATACAAAACTATTCCTAACGGAGCCAACATAACTACCCACATTAAAGGTGATGCAAAAAGTGCTCTGCCAATACCAGTTAGTCCTGTAATTCCTGATGAAGTAACCTGAATATCGTATCCACCTGATAGTCTAAAAAGAATAAGAGAAACTACTCCAGTTAAAAAAACTCCTGAAGCCATATAATTATATACTTTAAGCATATAATTTCTAAGACCTTGATCAATTATATGTGAATCTTTTACTGAAGATTTTGCACTTGTGTTTTGTCTATTAAATTCCATATTTGAAATATAGTCATTTTTTTTTTGTTTTCAATGGTACATATATTACCTTAAAATATTACATTTTTATGAAGTTTAAAAAATTAGGAACCACCGATTTAGATGTAAGTCTGATTTGTTTAGGAACTATGACTTATGGAGAACAAAACACTCAAGATGAGGGTTTTGAACAAATGGATTATGCTTTCGATAAAGGTGTAAATTTTTTTGATACAGCTGAACTTTATGCAATTCCACCGAAAGAAAAAACTTATGGAAAAACCGAGGAGATTATAGGTAATTGGTTAAAAATTAAAAAAAATAGAAATAAAGTTATACTTGCAAGTAAAATATCAGGACCAGGACTTAAATGGATTAGGGGTGGCGGAGCACAATATTCTGAAAAAAGTATTGATCAAGCGTTACACAACAGCCTAAAAAGATTAAAAACTGATTACATAGATTTATATCAACTGCATTGGCCAGAAAGAAATACCAATTTTTTTGGAGATCTAGATTACGAGCATAACAAAAATGAAAAAAGTTGGTATGATTTTGAAAGCATTCTTAAAACTTTGAATAAATTTGTTGACCAAGGTAAAATTAGATATATTGGGCTGTCTAATGAAACTCCCTGGGGGTTCTCAAAATTTTTACAAATAGCAGAAAAAAAAAATTTACCAAGGATTGTATCAGTACAAAATCCTTATAGCTTAGTGAATAGAACTTATGAAATTGGTATGTCTGAAATTTCTATTAGAGAAAAAGCTGGTTTATTAGCTTATTCTCCTTTAGCAGTAGGTTACCTTACGGGTAAATACAGAAATAAACAGGTACCAAAAAATTCTAGATTAGATTTGTTTTATGAAAATTATCCAAGATATCATAATCAAAGAAACTATAATGCAATTGATGAATACTTTAAAATTGCAAAAAAATATAATTTATCTTTAGTTCAACTTTCATTGGCTTTTGTAAATTCAAGAGATTTTGTTACAAGCAATATAATAGGCGCTACAACAATAAGACAACTTAAAGAAAACATTGATAGCATTAATATTTCGCTTAAGAAAGAGATCGTAGATGATATAAATTTGATCCATGAAAGCATTCCTAATCCAGCTCCATAGTTAAACAACTATTGAAAAGATATCAAATTTGTATAAATTGCTTAGATCAATCTAATTAGAAAAAATGATTAAAAAAACTTTACTTATCTCAATATTTTTTGCTTTATTTTTTCCATCTGTAATAATTTCTGCAGAACCAAAAAGCGTGGGTAAGTTTAAAAATTGGGAAACCTTTATCTATAACAGTGGCAAAGGTAAAATCTGTTTTGCTCAAACAATACCTTTAGAAAGAGCTCCAAAAAATTTTAAAAGGGACTCGTCAAGATTATTTGTTACATTTAGAAAAACTGAAAATATAAAAAATGAAATTAGTATTACTGGCGGATATCAATACAAAACCTCTTCGGTAACTGCTAAAACTGGAAAAAATGAATTTGCTTTTTTTTCACAAGGTAATTTTGCATGGTTACTTGACGGAGAAGAAGAATATAATTTAATTAAAACAATGAAAAAAGCATCAAGACTATCTGTCTCTGCAACTGCAATAAATGGTAGTCAAACCAAAGATCTTTATTCGATGATGGGTTTCACAAAAGCCTATAATGCCGCAAAAAAAAATTGTGCTTAAAAATAAAAAAAAAAATAAGATAGTTCTAGCTTACTCGGGAGGACTTGATACTTCAGTTATATTAAAATGGCTTCAAGTAAATTATAGAGCTGAAGTAATATCTTATACTGCAGATATAGGTCAAAAAATGAATAAAATAAAAATTATTAAAAATGCAAAAAGATTAGGGGTAAAAAATATAATTATTGAAGATTTAAAAAATATATTTGTTAAAGAATATGTTTTTCCAATGATCAGGGGCCATGCTCTATATGAAGGTGTTTATTTATTGGGAACATCAATTGCTAGACCTTTAATTGCTAAAAGACAAATTGCGATTGCAAAAAAGTTTAAAGCATCGGCTGTATCACACGGTTCAACAGGAAAAGGAAATGATCAGATAAGATTTGAACTTGGATATCATTACTTCGGACCAAAAATTAAGGTCATTGCTCCATGGAGAATTTGGAAATTAAAATCTAGAACAGATCTAATAAAATACGCAAAAAAAAATAATATACCAATACCAAAAGATAAAAAAGGAGCGCCACCATTTTCTGTTGATGATAATCTATATCACACCTCAACAGAGGGTAAAATTTTAGAAGACCCAAAAAAGCAAGCTCCAGAATATATTTTTCAAAGATCAGTTTCTCCGGAAAGAGCGCCTAATAAACCATCTTATGTAACTATAGGGTTTAAGAAAGGTGACCCTATTTCTGTAAATAATAAAAAATTATCTCCTGCAAAACTACTTCAAAAATTAAATGTAATTGCCGGTAATAATGGAGTTGGAAGAGTTGATCTGGTTGAAAATAGATTTATAGGAATAAAATCTAGAGGAGTATACGAAACGCCAGGAGGAACTCTTTTAATGATCGCACATAGAGCAATGGAGTCTGTAACTTTAGATAAGAGAACTATGCATCAAAAAGATGAGATAATGCCAAAATATGCTGAGCTTATTTACAATGGTTTTTGGTTTTCAAAATCTAGAATTAAATTACAAAAAAAGGTTGACCTTAAAAGAAATCAGGTGAATGGAAATATTAAACTTAAATTATACAAAGGGAATGTTATAATCTTATCAAGACAAAGTAACAGTAAAGCCTATTCTATAAATAAAGTGTCTTTTGAGGAAAATAAAAGTTTTAAAAAGTCAAAAGTCGAGAAATTCATATCGGGTGCGGCAAGAAAGCTTAGGGTCTAAGTATAATTAAAAATATAAGAAACCTCTATGACAATGAACATTATAATCAGAAATATTCAGTTAGTAGCTGTAATATTCATTCTTTTAGGAACTGTCCTTGCGTTTGGTTTTGAGTTAAATGAAATGTATAAGGCTGGACGAGTAACTTTAGCAGACCTTCTTCTAATGTTCATCTATATTGAAGTTATCGGAATGATTGGTGTTTTTTGGGCAAGTAAAACCATTAGAATTACATACCCTGTACTGATCGCAATTACTGCGCTAGCTAGATTAATAATTTTACAAGACAAAGATAGCGCATCAATAAATCTAATTTATCAAGGTGGTGCAATACTTCTACTGGCTTTATCAGTATTTTTCTTAACATTGAGATATAGCAAAAAACTTGGAATGGATAAAAAAAATCCTGGTGAGGAAGCATAATAAAATATGAAACAACTTTTTGCGATAGTCAGTTACTATATGTTCGGATACCTAATTTTTTGGACATTTTTACATGAAACAGATTTGTTCCCTAAAATTTGGTTAGAAAAAAATTTTAGTATAGCTATTTATCTTTGGCTTTTCTTTTTCATATTTCCATTAATGTTAATAGCTCTTGGTACGGATTATATGAAAAGAAGAATATCTGATTTTAAATCATTGAACCAAAATACTAGATGGTCACTTTACATTTTACTATTTGGAGTTTGGGATCTTATGTTAGGTTTTGCATATTTGCTTTTCTCATATTTTGAGATTTCACACGTAACAATGATAATTGCAAATGCTTTATTTATAACGGGGACATACTTAACGTTTTTAAGTTTTGCTATAGCAAAAAAATTACAACTTTCTAGGAGAGATTAAATTTATGTCAAAAAAGATTTTAATATTTGGTGCAACTGGCGCTGTTGGAAGTTCATTAGCAAAATTACTTAAGAACGCTTCAAATGAATGTCATTTGATAGGGAAAAATGAAGAAGAAGTTTCAAAACTCTCAAATGAAATAGGGTTTAGTTTTAGTATAGCGGATGTTTTAGAGGATAATTTTGTAGATAAAATTGAGCAAGATATAGGGGAAACAGATATAGGTGGAATAGCTTATTGTATTGGATCAATTGATTTAAAACCTATAAATTTAATTTCAAAAAAAGATGTTTTAAAATGTTTCTCTCTAAACCTATTTCCTATTTATGATATCATAAAAAAATTTCAACAAAATTTGAAAAAAAATAACGGATCTATAGTTCTTTTTTCTACTGTTGCTGTCAAACAAGGTTTTCCAAATCATAGTATAATTTCTCCTGCTAAAGCATCTTTAGAAGGACTTACTGTATCGTTAGCATCAGAGCTGTCTCCCAATGTAAGAGTTAATTGTATAGCTCCAAGTATGAGTAATTCAAAAATGGCAAGCAAGATATTAAAAAATCCAAAAATTGCTGAAGGAATTGCTAAACAACATCCGCTGAAAAGAGTAGGAGAGGGAAAAGATTCCGCTGCTCTAGCAAAATTTTTATTGTCCGATGAAAGTTCTTGGATCACTGGACAAATAATAGGCGTTGATGGTGGTAGATCAAACGTTGGTTAATAATTTAAAATACTTCCGATTAAATTTAAATTTTTATCCGTAACAACTATTTCTCCAGATGAGACTGCTTTGTTAAGTTTTTCTAAAATAACAACATAATGGGTAACCAAGATTAAATTTTTTTTACCATTCCAATTATTAAGATACTTTGACAAAGCAATCATTTGCTTTTCTCTATTTTTTTGAAATCTAGGAGAAAAAAAGGAATTTAGAGCATCAAAAGTTTTAAAGTTTTTGAATGCAAATTTTGCTGTATCTTTACATCTACACCACTCGCTGGATAAAATTTTATCTATAGGTATATTATTTTTTGAAAAAAAAAGACCAATTTTTTTGGATTGTTCAATCCCTTTATTATTTAAATTTCTTTGAGTATCACAATTTTTTAAATTGAAGTTTTTAGGGTCACCACTTCCTGGTGCTATTGCATGTCTAATAAAAATGATTTTTTCACCTTTTTTTAATTCATTGATTATCTTGTCATCGCAATAGACTTTTGAAAAAGACGAAATAATTAGAAGAAAAAATATGAAAGCTTTAATTAAATTCTTGAACATTTTTTTGAACAATATTTTACTTTTTCCCAGTTAAGTCTCCACTTTTTTCTCCATAAAAAAGATCTTTTGCAAACTGGACATATCTTGGACGGTAAATATTGTTTTTTTGTCACTCTAGATAGTATTTTGTTTAATGAATTTTTGAGCAGCTTTTAAAATTAATATTTTTCTTTCACTTTTCATTTTGTCGAAAACTCTTACCATCATTGAGAGTCTAGGGTTTTTTAAAAAAAATTTTCTGTTTTTGTTTATAAAATTCCAATAAAGACCATCCATTGTATTACACCATTCTCCTTTTTTAAAATCCATCATTTTAAGAAAATAACTTGATCCACAAATATAAGGCTTGGTTGCGAATATGCCACCGTCACTAAAAAGTCCCATACCATAAACATTTGGTACCATTACCCAATCAGAAGAGTCGACGAACATTTCCATAAACCATTTATAAACATCATTGGGATTAATTTGGCAAAGATTCATTACATTTGCCAATATCATTAATCTCTCAATATGATGTGACCATCCATATTTAAGAGCATTATTTATTGAGTGGTCAAGTGGTTCTAGTCCTGTAGTGCCATTGTACCAAGATATTTTCATTTTATTTTTGTGATTAAAAAAATTTTTACTCTGCATTTCTTTGTTATAGTTCTGATAAATTCCCCTCATAAATTCTCTCCATCCTATAATTTGTCTAATATAGCCCTCTAATGAGTTGATTCTTATTTTTGATTCAATTTTTTTTAATTTTTCTAAAATTTCTATTGGTGTAATTAAACCTAAATTAATTATAGGACTTAATGCGCTATGAAATAAAATGTTTGATTTTTTACTTACTGCGTCTTCATAATCTCCGAAAAGATTAAGTTTGTCTTTTAAAAATTGATTTAAAAGTTTTTGACTTTGTTCTCTTGTAGTTGGAAACCAAAAATTACTTGTTGATCCGGGATGATTTTTAAAATTTAATTCTATAAATTTTTTAAGTTCTTCTG
>CACIKS010000010.1 GCA_902587295.1 uncultured Pelagibacteraceae bacterium
AAAGATTTAATTAAAAAAGTAAGCGGGAAATATCAGTTTAACTACTGCTTTGTTCCATATAAAAAATTTATATATATAAGAGATCAACACCAATTTTATGATGGATTTTTCGATCCCAAAAAGTCTAGAAATAAAGTTTGGATGGGAGCGGACTCAATTATTTTTCTTAAATTTTTGAATAAGTATCTAGAAAAAAATAATTTTAGAAAAGCTTTAGAAATTGGGTCGGGATCTGGAATAGTGATAAATTCTATATCTAATAATTTTAATAAATGTGAAGCAATAGATCTGAATATTCGGGCGATCAAATTAACTTTTATAAATTCTGTTATTAATAATGTTAAAAACTTAAAAGTTTATAAATCAAATCTTTTTAAAAAAGTAAAAGGTAAATTTAATATTATTATTTCTAATCCGTGGTATGTGGATTTAAAAAAGGGTGGATTAGAAGTAGCCCCAAGTATCATTAAAGATATTGACAAATATCTAGAAAAAGGAGGCGTATGTTTATTAATAATGAACTCATACATTAAAAAAAATTTAGATCCACTTGAAGATTATTTTTATAAAGTTTTAAAAAGTAAAAATTACGATATTAACATGTATACAAATGGTTGTTTTTATGAATCAAGTAGATCAAAAGAGTATAAAAAATATAAAGTTGAACATGCGGTATCCTATAATGTTGAAATTAAAACTAATGGCGAAGGAACTTTAAAGATATATAAAGCACCAATTTTAAGAAGAATAAGAGACTTTACATATCTTAAAATAATAAAATTATTAAATTAATCTTTTTTAATAGGTATAGTTGGGTGTCTCGCTGCCGAAGTTACAATATTTAGAAGGAATTGAAAAATACTAATTAGTTTGATTAAATACAAATATGAAAAATATTTATACTTGGGCGGCTAATCCTGCAAAAAGAACTGTCACTGTAGGTGATATTATAGAAGCTAAAGGAAAAAAAATTCTTACACAAGTAACTGCAAATAATTCTTTAGAGGCAAAAGCAGCTGAGGAAGCAGATTTTGACATGATAATAGGAAGTGCTTCAAATGTTAAGAAGGTTAGGGAAGGATCTAAATCTCTTTTTTATACAGCAGCACTCGAACTACATAATTATCCTACAGCCGAGGATGTGTTACGTGGTGCCTTTAAAGCTTTAGAGAATGGTGCTGATGCGGTTATGACCGCTAGAAGTATGGATGTTGTTACTATGCTTGCAAAAGAAGATGTTCCAGTTATGGGTCATTTAGGTTTAGTTCCTAGAAAATCTACATGGATTGGTGGATTAAGAGCTGTAGGTAAAACTGCTGATGAAGCATACGAACTATTTAAAAAATTTAAACGTTTAGAAGATGCCGGGGCCTTTTCAGCCGAATGTGAAGTTATTCCTGAAAATATTATGGGGGAAATATCAAAAAGGACGAGTATTGTAACTGTATCTCTAGGATCTGGAAAAAAAGCCGATGTTATGTATCTATTCATGAATGATATCTGTGGTGAGAAAGAAAAGTCCCCTAGACATGCAAAAGCTTATACAAATTTAAAAAAGATGAAAGATGAAATTGAAATCGAAAGAGTTAAAGCCTTAAAAGCATTTATTAAAGATAGTTTAGAGGGGAAGTTTCCTGGGCCTGAAAATTCAGTAAATGTTAGTGAAGAAATTCTAGAAAATTTTAAAAAGAAACTTTAATCTTTTTTAATAGGGATAGTCGGGTGTCTAGCTGTTGAAGTAACAATATTTTTCTTAAGCTGCATTTCTCTAAACACAATATATAAACCTGCGCCTATTATTATTATATTCCCGATATAATTATTTAATGTTGGAATTTCAGAGAAAACAAAATAACCCACTAAAACCCCACCAAATATTTGCACATAAAGAATTGAGCCAAAAATAGCTCCAGGTAAATGTCTTGCTGCATTTACTACAAAAATTGTTGCAATTCCCCTCATTAACCCTGCCGCTCCATTTAACATTAAGTGGTCTAAAGAGACTGGCTTAAAAATAAATAAGGCAAAAACTCCTGTTAAAACAAGCATTAATATTTTTCCATAAATCAAAAATGAAAATAAATTTTCTTTAAAGCCGTACTTTCTAACTATTAAATAACTTGCTGATGCAAATATTGGGCAGAAAAGCGCCAAAAAAATATAATTATCATATTCAGTTCCAAATGGATTTATTGAAATTATTGCTCCAATAAAACCAATCAATATTGCTGTAAACCTTTTCCATCTCACCACTTCACCTAAAAAGAAAACTGATCCAAGAGTGATTAACAAAGGAATTAAAAATACAATGCTGTACATCGTAACCATCGGTAAGCGATAAAATCCTGTATAACCAAAAAATAAAGCTAGAGCCATTGTTAAAGCTCTAAAAAAATGAACTGTAAAATTAGCTTTTTTTAATTTTCTCCAACCGTTTAAAGTTTGCGTGTATAAAACAATTGGAATTAAAGCGAACCAAGAATTTACAAAAATAATTTGAACAATTGAATAATCTGAACCTAAATATTTAACAATTGAATCACTCCCTACAAATAGGAAATAAGCAAAGCATGCAAGAATAAAGTCTGTAAGGTAGACCCTTTCCGTAACTGATTTCATTAATTAATTTAATTTCTTAGAATAATCTTGCTTGGAATGTTTATAAATAGGTAAATAATATTTAAAAGTATAACCCTTGTTTAATGATTTCATGTAAGCTTTGTTCCAAAGAGCGACCCATTGCTGGTAAGTTTTAACTTTGATTTTTTCTTTTTTGGCACTTCTTACATAAAAACTTGGTAGTGGCTCTCTACCTGAACTTTGACCAGCTTTATGAAACCTAATGTCCATACTTATCCTAATATTTTTCGAAACATTTGGAAGAGAACAGTGAATCAATCTTTTATCTAAAATAATTATATCGCCAACATCGGCTTCAAGTGGAACCATTTTGCTATACTTATGGATAAGTTCTGAATTTTTTATTTCCACCTGACCTTTTGATCCGTGGTGGTGATTTAACAAACCTAGTTTATTACTTTTAGGTACAGCCAACATACAGCCGTTCTTAGCATTAGTTTTTGTAAATGGTATCCAGACTGTCACCAAGTCAGTTTTGAATCTTGCTTTTTTATTTATAGTTCCTTCATCTTGGTGCCATGGTGTTCTACCAATTAAACCATCCATAAAATTTTTACCTGAATTTATATTTGGTTTTTTCACCCTAAAAGTTTGAACTGGATTTGAAAAAATTTCTTTACCAATAATTTTTTCAACTATGTTTAAAATCTTGTCAGATTTAATAAGATTGAAAATTGATTCAGGGTTGAAGTACTCAATATTTTCATGTTTTTTTAAGTTTTGTGGGGGTCTATTATTAAAAACTTTTTCAAAAGTTACTCCAGATTTTTTGGTTAATGCAAAATACTTATCCTGAAACTTTAATTTAAATAATCTCTTCGCTTCCTTTGTTGTAAAGTACTTTTCTATTAGTTTATCAGCTTTTGCTTCTAAATCATTGAGTACAGGCTTGATATCTTTTTGAAAATTAAGGACGTTTCTTATTCTTATGAAACCTTTTTCTTCCAGTTCTTTTTTTATTCTATTTTTCACGCTCTTAGAATCTTATTTAATACTTAAAATAGTATACCTTGCAGATTAAACCGCAAGTGCTTTTCTCATTTCTTCGTCATCCATTTTTTTGCCTAAATAAGCCTCAATTACAGCGTTATCATCCTTGATCTGAGAAGGGGTACCCTCTGCTATCTTTTCACCATGATCAAGAACTGTAACTTTACTACAGGTGTCCATAACCACTTTTAATATGTGCTCAATTATAATTAGTGTTAAGCCGTATTTTTCTTTTAACCGCATTAATATCTTCATCAAATTATCAACGTTCACTGGTGATAGACCTGCAGCAGGTTCGTCCAACATTAATAATTTTGGTTTTCCTGCAATAGCTCTAGCTAAAACAAGAAGTCTTCTTTGACCTCCTGATAGTTCACTGGCATTTAACTCTGCGTAGTCAGCCAAGCCTACAAAAGAAAGAAGTTCCATCATTTCCTCTTTAATAGTTTTCTCTTGATCCCATATTTTTTTTCTACCAGTAACAGCATCAACAAAACTATATGGCACTAAAGTATGATAGCCTGACATTACGTTATTTATTACCGACATATCTTGATACAACCTCAGTAATTGGAATGTTCTAGCTAATCCAAGCTCTCCAACTTTGTGTGGAGGCTCATTAGTAATATCCTTACCATCAAACTCAATGTAGCTACCTGGATCTGGTTCATAAACACCAGATACTAAATTAAAAAAAGTACTTTTTCCTGAACCATTTGGTCCGATAATTCCTCTAATTTCGTTTGCTGGCAATTCAAAATCAACTTTATTTATAGCTTTTAATCCACCAAATGCTTTCATTAACTTTTTTGTTTTTAATAACATTATTTACTCGCTGCTCCTGTTTTAGTTTTAAATCTTCTATCAATAAAGTATTTGTCAATAAATCCACCAATACCTTTAGGCATAAATAGAATTGTTAATACAATTGTTAAACCAAAAATAAATAACTGATATTCATAAAGTGGCCTTGTTAAATCATAGACAATTGTAATAATAATCGCTCCAATTATTCCTCCCCAAATATGACCTAAACCACCAAAAACAACCATGGCTAAGAAAGTTACCATTTCAATTACAGTATAATTATTTGGATGAATATATCCTGGAGGTAAATGGGCATATACTGCACCAGCACCACCAGCGAACATAGCACTTAAAACAAAAGCCAGCATTTTATGTTTTTTTACATTTATTCCAGATGCTGCTGCAGAAATTGGATCTTCTCTCACAGCCATAAAAGCTCTACCAACTGAAGATCTTAAAACACTAAAAGAAAAATAAACTGCGATAAGCATTACAGGCATTGCTATATAATAATATTTGTCTGGAGTATCAAAGGGTACTCCAAAAATTATTGGCTGAGGTATATTGGATATCCCATAAGTTGACATAAAAAAATCTCCATTTTCAATAAATAATCTTATAGCTTCTCCACCACCAAGAGTGGCCAAAGCTAAATAGGGACCTTCTAATCTAAAAGATGGAATTGCAAAAGCTACACCAAACAAACCAGCTATTAATATGGCTGCGGGCAAAGTTAACCACAAACCAGAACCTAAGTATAAAAACATACATCCCGCAGTGTACGAACCGACTGCATATATACCAACATGTCCTACAGTAACCTGACCGCAAAAGCCTTTAACAATATTTAGTCCTGCAGCAACAATGATATTGATACAAATTAAACTTGCTAAATGTGATTGATATAAATCTGTAAAAAAAACAGATGGGACCAACATTAAAATTATAAAAGCAATAATAAAACCTAGAAAAGGATATTGTCTTATAATTTCTTTGAATTTATCCATTTTTTATTGCCTTAAGATTAAAAAATGAGCGGTAGTAATTAAACTACCGCTCACAAATTTTAGTTATTAAAGACCTGCGCTAGCGTTAAATGTAACTGTACCAGCAACTTTAGTCTTCCAGTTTTTACCACCTTTAGTGTACTCGATCATAACAGGTGTTCTGTTACCATCTCTACACTCAGGCGTACCAGCAGCACAGAAGCTGATTGGTCCTGAAGCTAAACCAGTAAAGTTAGTTATACCAGCTATAGCGTCTCTTACAGCTTTTCTATCAGATGCAAGATCACCGCTAAATCCTTTTTCTGCTTTTTCTAATGCAGGTTTTAACATAGTTAATAAATCCTCCATTTGAGAAAAGTCGTGACCAGGAACTACTCCATATCTTTTCTTAATATGTTTCACAAAGTCTTTAGCTATCGGTCTTGTGTCTGAAGCGGCAAATGCTGCAGCGTAAGAAACACCAACAGCGGCTTTACCAGCGTTTGTTGGAACTTCAACTTTTGATGCAACTGAGTTTGCTACTCTTGCAACACTCTTTGGTATACCGACTTCGTAAGATTGTACTAAACATCTTACAGTTTCATCGACTAGACCTGAGCATACAAGTGCATCTGGATTAGTTGCTTTAGCTTTTAATAAATAAGATCTAAAGTCAGTTTCTTTTTCTCCAGCTTGTGCTTCGTAAACAGGATCAACACCATACTCTGATTTCACGTATGCGATCATAGATTTTGAAAAATCCATACTAGCTTGGTCCGGTACATAGATATGAGCTATCTTCGTACCAGCATTTTCTGCTGTGAACTTAGCTTGTACTATTTTGTAAAATCTAGATGAAACAGGAACTCTGAATATCCATTCACTTCCTGTTAATGTGATTTTTGAACTTGTTGAGTGCGGAATGATTTGTGGAACTTTAGCTTTAGAAATTACTGGTACCATTGGTAAAGTAACTGAACTACAGCTAGATCCGATTATAACGTGAACGTTATCTTGGTATGCAAGCTTTGTAGCATTTGCAACACCTTTCTCAGATTTACATTCATCATTGTAAAGTATCAAATCAACTTTTTTTCCGTTAATACCGCCAGAAGAATTCCACTCCGCAACAGTATCTTGAATTAACTCACCATGTTTATAGCCAACGTCAGATAGCATTCTAAATGAAACACCAATTTTGATGTCTTTAGCTTGTGCTACTGAAGTAACTAGTAAACTAACAGCAAGTAATAAACTTGAAAAAATTATATTTATTTTTTTCATGTTTCTCCCTTCATTAATTTTTATTTCTTCGGCGTTTTTAATTGACGACGAAGCCTTTATTTAATTAAATACATTAAATTAAAGAAACAAATTCAAGTCAACAGCTTATGCTTAAAATAAAAAGTTTAGTTTCAGGTTACGGATCCGTACAAATTCTTAACGGAGCCAATATGAAAGTAGATAATCAATCTATAGTTGCATTGCTTGGCGGAAATGGGACAGGTAAGTCCACAATATTAAAAGCTTGCTCAGGAATAATTAGAACTTGGAAAGGAAGTATAAATTTTAATGGAGAAGACATTCAAAATTTACCGCCACACAACATTGTAGAAAAAGGTTTGGTTCAAGTCACTCAAGGAAAAGACGTTTTTCCTGCTATGACAGTTTTAGAAAATTTAAGATTAGGAGGTTTTACACTTAAATCAAAGCAAACATTAAATGATAATATAGAAAAAGTTTTTAATTATTTTCCAAGATTAAATGAAAGAAAAAGCCAGTTGGCTGCAACTTTATCAGGCGGTGAATTACAAATGCTTTGTATTGGGAGAGGTTTAATGTCAAATCCTAAGATGATTATGCTAGATGAACCAAGTGCAGCGCTAGCACCGCAAATTGTTTTAGATATTTTTAAAAATATTAATAAAATTAGAAAAGATGGCCTAACAGTTTTGGTAGTAGAACAAAATGTTAGAATGGCTCTTTTGCTTGCAGATTACGGTTATGTAATAAAGGACGGAGTAATTAATGTTGAGGGAGAGTCTAAAAAATTGATGTACGACGAGTCTGTGAAAGATTCATATTTAGGTGGAGGAGGAACCACAGCAAATGTTTAAAGGTTTTAAATTTACAAGAAAAATTGAGAATACTTTAATGTTGATTTTCACTTTTATATTCCTTGGATATATCAGCATGAGCCCAGATATGAACCTCGAGTCTCTGAAGGGTGTACTAATTATTGGTATCACTGTAGGAATAATTTATGGACTAGTAGCTGTAGGAATTTCTCTAATTTATACAGGACTAGATGTGGTAAATTTTTCTCACGGTGAGTTTTTTATGCTTGGAGCATTTACTGGTTTAACAGTTTATAATTTTCTAATCGATGGAGAATTAATTTACGCAATTTTTCCTGATGCTTACGGATGGGTAGGTTATGTAATAGGTTTATTTTTTGCATTTGTTATCATGGGTCTTTTTGGTGTTTTAATAGAAAGGGTTTTTTTAAGACCATTAACAAAAAAAGGCGGTGGTTATACCGTTGCTGGAATGGGAATTATTATTTGTGGTTTTGGCTTATCAGTTGTCTTATTAAACTTAGCTTACATAATTTGGAATCCAACAGCACATCCTTTTCATGCAGATTTAGGATTACCAATTAATATAGGTGGCGTGACGTTGCCAATGACATATTTATGGATGTTGGTAACAGGATTTACTGTGGCAGGAGCTTTATATTTCTTTTTAAATAAAACTAAAATGGGCTTAGGTGTTCGAGCCGTAGCGCACTCAAAGGTAATCTCCAACTTAGTTGGAATTAACGTTCCACTTTATATTTCGATTATATTTGGAATAGCTTGTGCTCTTGCAGGATTAGCAGGAACTTTAGTTGGACCTACATATCAAGTAGTAGTTTATATGGGTTATATAATTTTATTAAAAGCTTTTGCATCTGCAGTTGTTGGAGGGTTCGGAAGTTTGCCAGGCGCAATCGTTGGTGGTTTCACCGTAGGTCTTTTTGAAACATCGTGTGCTTTTTTTATTTCAGGAAGTCATAAAGATGCTTACGCATTTTTATTGATGATAGTAGTCTTACTTATAAAACCAACTGGTTTCTTTGGTGTGCAAGTTAAAATGAAAGCATAAATGGTTAATAAAAATCTCAAAGTCGCTGTACTAGGCGCAGGTGCTATGGGCTGTCTCTTCGGAGGTTTGCTCGCAGAAAAAGGATTAAGTGTAGTTTTAATTGATGTGTGGAAAGACCATGTTGATGAGATAAATAATAAAGGCCTCAAAATGATGGGTCACGGTGGCGATAGAATTGTAAAAATCAAAGCAACAACTGATCCAAAAACCTTAAAACCAGTTGATGCCATTATTATAATGTGTAAAGCAACCGCGTTAGAGAAGGCACTTACAAATTCAAAAAATATAATAGGTGATAAAACGATGCTTATGTCTTTTCAAAATGGAATAGGACATGAAGAAATAATGCAAAATATAGCTGGCAAAGATAAAGTTTTGGGAGGATCAACTACTCAAGCATCAAGTATTCAAGGACCTGGCATTATTCAAAATCATGCAAGTTTACCATCTTGGATTGGAGAGTATGATGGCGGGCACAGCCAAAGGGTAAAAGATCTTGCAGAAACATTTACATCACACGGTTTAGAGACTATTGCGGAAGAAGATATCAAAAGAAGAAAATGGATGAAATTATTTGCACTTACAGCGATAGGACCACTTTCTGCAATATTTGATCTTCACCACACTGATCTTTATATATCTAACAAAAATCAAAATATGTCACGAAATCTGGGCAAAGAAATAATCTTAGAGACAAGAGAAGTCGCTAAAGCAGATGGGGTAGATGTCAGTGAGAAAGACTGCCTAGAAATGTTTAATAGAATAGTAGACTCCAGACAAACTAATAAATCCTCAATGGCGTTTGATGTATTGAAGAATAGAAAAACAGAAATAGACTTTATAAGTGGTGCTGTTTCAAAAATTGGAAAAAAACATGGAGTTAAAACTCCTCTAAACGATCTTATGTATAATATTATTAAAATCAAAGAGGGAATGTATATCTAGACCCGTGTCTAAAGAAATAATTTGGAAACCATCAAAAGATCTAGTTGAAAATTCAAAACTAACCAAGTTTTTAAACTTTTCTAAAATTCAAGATTATAATGAGCTTGAGAAAAAAAGCCTGACGGACCCTGGTTGGCTTTGGGATAGCGTTATCAAATTTTCTGATTTAAAGTTTTTTAAACCCTATTCAAAAATTATAGATGAAAGCAAAGGTATCCCTTGGACTAGATGGTGCGTGGATGGAAAGACGAATATAGTGCTTAATTGTATTGATCGTCATAAAGACAAAGATTTTTTTAAGGAGACTTTTATTTTTTCAGAACGGGAGGATGGAACAGAAACTTCAATTACTTATGAAGAATTTAATAAAAGAATTTCTAAAGTTGGAAATACATTAAAAAATAATGGTTTTCAAAAAGGTGATGTAATAGCACTTTATATGCCGCAATTTATTGAAACATATATTGCCTATTTTGCTATTTTAAAAATAGGCTGTATCGTTTTACCCCTTTTCTCTGGTTATGGCTCCAAAGCTGTCGTTGAAAGATTAAATATTGCTAAAGCCAAAGGTATTTTTACTGTAGAAAAAACTTTTAGAAAAACAAAGGAAATTAGAATGTTTGATCAAATCAAAGGTGATTTGGATCAGGTTAGTTCATTAGAAAAAATATTTCTTCTAGGGAATGATAAAGGTAAAAAAATATTTAATTGGGGAAATTTTAACAATGTATCAGACAAATTAAAAACTGAAGAGATGAACGCAGAAGATCCAGCTATTATCCATTTTACTTCAGGTACAACAGGAAAACCAAAAGGATGCGTTTATACACACATAGGACTTGTAACTAAAATGGCTTTTGACGAAGGAATATTAGCTGACTTTAAACAAACGGATATGCACTTATGTATGGCAGATATGGGTTGGATGGTTGGATCAAAATCAGCAACAATTGCATCTTCTCATGGTGCAAAAATGATTATTGCAGAAGGTGTTCCAGATTTTCCAGATGAATTAAGATTTTGGAAATTAATTGAAAAATATAAAGTATCTTGGACTGAATTGTCCCCCGCACTAATAAGAAACCAAATGGCAAAAGATAAAAAACTTTTTGAAAATTTAGATTTAAGTTCATTAAGAATTATTTGTACAGGCGGTGAACCATGGACAGAAAAACCCTGGAAGTGGTTATTTGAATTTATTGGTAAATCAAAAGTTCCTATAATGAATTCAGCTGGTGGAACCGAAGTATCCGGATCTATACTGCACTGTTGCTTGCATAGACCTTTTAAGGTTGGTTCTTTTAATGCGCCCATTCCTGGAATGAGCGCAGATATTGTGGACTCAAAAGGTGAAAAAGTATCTGTTGATCAAATGGGAGAATTGGTAATGAGAAAATCATCAATAGGATTGACTAAAAGTTTATGGAATGATGATGAGAGATACATACAGAATTATTGGAAGGTTATTAAAAATGATTTATGGGTTCATGGCGATTTAGCCAGTAAGGATAAAGACGGTCACTGGTATCTGCACGGAAGGTCAGATGATACAATTAAAATTTCCGGTAAAAGGATTGGTCCATCAGAATTAGAAAGCGTAATTGTGAAAAGTGGTAAAGTTAAAGAGGTTGCAGCTGTTGGGATTCCAGACGAAGAAAAAGGATCTAAGATAATTTTATCTATAGTTCCTCTAGAAAGTGAAAAAAACCTTAAAGAAAACTTATTTATTGATTTAATTATAAAAGATTTAGGAAAATCATTTAAGCCTGATAAAGTAATATTTGTTAAAGATTTACCTAAAACAAGAAATATGAAAATAATGAGGAGAGTTATAAAATCGTGTTTAACAAATGAGGACCCTGGTGATATTTCAACTTTATTAAATCCAGAGTCAGTAGAGGAAATAAAACAATATGCAATTTAAAGATATAATATATGAAGTTAAAAGTGATTATGCTTATGTCACTATAAATAGACCAAAAGTATTAAACGCGTTCACACCCGTTACTCTTCAAGAATTGAAAACTGCTTTAGATAGTGCTGAAAAAGATAAAAATGTTGGTGTAATTGTTTTATCTGGTGCTGGGGGTAGAGCTTTTTGTGCAGGTGGAGATATGAACTGGGAAAGTTCAAAAGAATTTCAAGACCATGAATATGAATTTCATATCCACTTAACAAAATGTAGCAAACCAATTATTGCAAAAGTAGATGGATATGCAATCGGAGGAGGAAACCATATGGCGTATTTCTGTGATCTAACAATTGCAAGTGAAAATTCCATTTTCGGACAAAACGGTCCAAGAGTTGGTTCACCAGCTGGTGGAGCAATCGTCGCGCATTCTGCAAATATTCTTGGACATAAAAGAGCCAGAGAAATGTGGATGACGTGCAAAAGGTATTCTGCAAAAGAGATGATGAATTGGGGATTAGTCAACTCTGTTGTAAAAAAAGAAAAATTGGATGAGGAAGTAAAAAAATATGGCGATGAAATATTAAAAGGAGCACCCACTTGTATAAAGATTTTAAAGGCCAGTTTTAGAAAACAATTTGAAGAAATCTTAAAAATTACACAAAAAAGTATGGTAGATGAAATTGCTCCAGGATATTTTAAAACTGGCGAACAATCTGAAGGAGCTAAAGCTTTTTTAGAAAAAAGAAAACCAGACTTTAAAAAATTTCGTTAATGAAAATTAAATCAATCAAAGCAATCACTTTGAGTATGCCATTCAGCCATGGCGGAAAGAAAGTAATTTTTCATGGAAAAGAATGGAAAAGTTTAGAATTTAACTTAATAAGACTGGAAACTGATAACGGAATAGTAGGGTGGGGAGAAGCTTTTGGTTATACAAGTTGGAAAGCTGTTAAAATCGCTATTGATGATATGGTTGCTCCACTACTCGTTGGAAAAGATATCATCAATATACCAGAGCTTCTTTTAACACTTCAAAAATCTTTACATTTATTTGGCAGATACGGGATTACAATGTTTGCGATATCAGGAGTTGAAATAGCTTTGTGGGATGCCTTAGGAAAAGAAAAAGATAAACCAATTCACGAATTGTTAGGAAAAAAAAATAAAGATTTATTTAAAGCCTATTCTAGCCTTTTTAGATATGGAGATCCAAAAACTGTAGAACAAAAATGTAAAGAATCATTAGACGATGGCTATAAAGCGATAAAACTACATGAAGTAGAAAATAATTGTATTGAAGCCGGAAGAAAAGGAATAGGCAATCTTCCTTTAATGTTAGATGCTAACTGTCCGTGGACTTATGAAGAAACTCTAGCCAAAAAAGATTTTTTAAAAAATATGAAGCTTACTTGGTTAGAAGAACCTATTTACCCACCAGAAGATTATGAAACTCTTGCAAAATTAAATAAAGAACTCGGAATACCAATAGCATGTGGAGAGAATGCGTGTACAGAATTTGAGTTTAAGTCAATGATCAAGCAAAAAGCTGCTACATATATTCAACCGTCTGTAATTAAAGTTGGCGGTATTTATGAAATGTATAAAATTATACAACGTGCAGAAAAAAATAATATTTCTGTAATGCCTCATACCGCTTATTTTGGACCAGGATTTCTTGCCACTCTTCAACTAGCATCCTTAATTAAAAAAGAAACATATATAGAGAGATTTTATCTTGATATTGATCAAGAATTTTATCCAAATTTTAAAAAAGCTATAAATGGAAAATATAAATTACCCTCAGGTCCTGGCTTAGGTGTGGACTTAGACTATAAAAGGTTAAGCAAATATGAAATATAGATCAGTTTTGTTTGTTCCTGGTCATGAAGAAAAAAAAATTCGAAAAGCATATACTTTAAACGCTGATTTAATAGTCATTGATTTAGAGTCAACTGTACCTTCAGATCAAAAAGAAAATGCAAAAAAAATCATTGAAAGCTGCAAGGTCGATAAAATTAAAACATATATAAGAATCGATAAAAATGATGATTTAAATTTTGTAACCAAAAATCAATTTAGGGGAATTTTTTTACCTTTTACAGAAACTAAAGAACAGTTATTAAATATCGATAAAATTTTAAAGTCTTTTGAAAAGATTAAAACAGATATTATTCCAATTATAGAAAGTCAAAATGGTATAAAAAATTTAAAAGAAATTTCTGAATTTAAAGAGAGAGTTAAAGTGATTTCTTTTGGTTCGCATGATTTAGCTAAATCAATTAATCTAAAAGTTTCTTATGATGAAAAAGAGCTACTTGATTATAGAAAAATAATAGTTTCACATTCTCCAAATCCAATAGATACATCATATCTTAATTTTAAAGATACAATTGGGTTTAAAAAATCTTGTAATACTGCAAAAAGCTTAGGTTTTGCTGGTAAGGCCTGCATTCATCCTGGGCAAATCGAAATATCAAACAAAATTTTTTAATGAAAAGAAAAACAAAAATAGCAGTCGTTGGGATCGGATTAATGGGAAGTCAACATTTAAAAGCTATTAAAAATTCCAAAAAAGCAGTTTTACATTCAATAGTAGATATTAATGAAAAGTCGCGAGTTCATGCAAAAAAATTTAAAGTTCCTTTTTACAAAAACTCTTCAGCATTAATAAAACTCAATAAGCCAGATGCCGTTATTGTTGCAACCCCTAATCAATTTCATGAAAAACATACTATTAGTTTTTTAAATGCTAAAATTCCAGTTTTATTAGAAAAACCAATTTCAAGTAATATTGAAAAAGCAAAAAAAATAATTTCCTCGTCAAAAAAAAACAAAACCAATCTGTTAATTGGATATCATAGAAGACACAACCCAATTGCAACGAAAGTAAAGAATAAAATTATTAAAGGAAAATTGGGAAAAATAGTTTCAGTTAATGTGATGTGCTGGTTATACAAAAACAAAGAATGGTTCAAAGAAAAATGGAGGATTAAAAAAGGCGGAGGTCCACTAGGTATAAACCTCGTACATGATATTGATTTAATTTGTTATTTGTTAGGTCCAGTTGTTTATGTTCAGGCATTTTCATCAAACAAAATCAGAAAATACGAAGTTGAAGATACAGCGATCGTTAACTTTATTTTCAAGTCAGGTGCGTTAGGGACTTTAAGTGTTTCAGATACTATTGTTTCGCCTTGGAGTTACGAATTAACCGCAGCAGAAAATCCTGCCTATCCTGTAACTGATCAATCAGCTTATTATATTGGAGGCACTAAGAGTTCAATACAATTCCCAAATTATAAAGAGTGGTATAATAAAAATGAGAGAAGCTGGTGGAAAAAAATATATCACCAAGATTCAAGCACTAGAGATAGCAGATATACACTAGTGAACCAAATCGATCATTTGTGCGATGTAGTTGCAGAGAAAGCAAAACCGAAAGTAACCGGAAATGATGGTTTACAATCTTTAAAAATTTTTGCAGCCATAATTAAAAGTTCGAAGACAGGTAAGAAAATCAAAGTTTAACTTTACCACCATCTATTTTAATAATTTTACCATTAGAATTTTTATCTTTGATTAGTTTATATACAAGATTTGCTACTTCCTCTGGTTTAGTAGGTCTAGTAATTTTTGCTGCTTTAGACCTTTCTTTTAAAATTTGCGAAGTACTCTTTTTTGTTAATTTTGACTCAGCCTTTAATAATTTTTCAAGTCTTCCGGTTAAAGTCATACCGGGATTAATTATGGAAACAGAAACTTTATCGATTTTTCCCTGTAACGCTAAACTTTTAGAGAAATGGTTTAAAGCTGAATTTACTGCTCCACCTATCATAAATGTGCGTAATGGTTTTTCCCAAGCTCCCGCTCCTCCACCTATATTAATAATTTTACCTTTATTTCTTTTTAAAGTCGGCCAAAATATTCTTGCTAATCTTAAAGCAGATTTAAATTTTAAATTGAACCCGTCATCCCATAATTTATCACTTAATTTCTCAAAGTGACCACCTTTTGTTGCACCCGCAACATTTATCAAAAAATTAATTTTTTTAACCTTTTTATTTAAGCTTTTACATGCAGACAAGGATCTAAGATCTTTTGAAATTATTTTGGAATATTTAGGATAAGTTAAGTTTTTTTGAATTTGTTTTAAGTTTTTTCTGGATCTTGCAACTAAAATTACTTTTATTTTGGCTTCATTTAGTACTTTTGCAATCGATGCACCTATCCCTTGGCTGGCACCAGTTATTAGTGCAATTTTCATTAAATAAAATCTAAATTTATTTTTCCTAAGGTTCTAAAGTCAACCTTAAGTTTATCTCCCTTACTTACCTTAAATGGTTGTATGACTGAACCAGTCATAAAATAATCTCCCTTTTTAAAAGTTACAGGATTATCTTTAAATTCATTAATTATACACTTAATAGCTTCAATTGGCCCAGCTCTCTTTTCTCCTTTAAAAAATGGCTCAGTTACTTTTCCATTTAAGTTTATTTCAACTTGAATAGAATCTAAATTTATTTTTTCAAGATTTTGTATTTTGTCTCCAACAACAATTGCTCCAGCTCCGCCATTATCTGCAATATTTAAATTCATCATTCCAACTGGATCTAAACCTTTTTTAGAATCCGAATGAACTCTTGTAGATACAAGTTCTAAAGCTATATAAGCCTCGTAGTTTCCCTTTTTATTTTCAGCACCGGGTACCATTTTTGTATCCTCTAAAAATTTTAAACAAAATTCACATTCAAGAATACAATCTGGAACTTTGCTATACTCTACTTTCTGTGGGTTCATTAAAACTGTTTCATCGATAATTTTTCCTATCATAGGACCATTGACTTTTGCTCCATCTTGCAAATTTTTTGAAACTAACCCAATTTTCCAGCCAACAGTTTTTTTCTTCAAAACAGCATGAAATTGCTTTTGAATGTTATGTGAATCTTCTCTATTTTTTGGCAGTTCTTCAGATTTAAGTTTAATCAAATCTCTTTTTATCCATGCATCTACTAATTTTTCTGCTAATGTGCTCATATTCTATAAGTAATCACATGAAGCTAAATATTAAAAGTGAAAAATTTGACGTCCCTTCCTTAGAAAAGGTAGCAGAGTCATTAAATATTGGCCTTAAGGAAAATTATAAAGATGTAAATGTACAAGTCGTTGATTGTCCAAACCTTAAACTTTGGGGTTGTCCTGCTGAGGGTATTTCTGGAAATGAGAAAATAATAGACGTAGGTGGAGAACCTTATATGCATGACCCAGAATTTTTAGGTACAGAATTTGATTACGAGGAAATCTCAAAAAAAATTGGCTCAGAAAAATCATATGCTCTGGGGGCTGGTTCAAGCGCTATGTCATGTATGGATGGTCATTGTGGAGAACTTACGATAAACGAAAATTTAATCACTTCTGAATCCAAATCTATTGTTGCCAGAGTTGATAAAAATAAAAAATGTATAGTTCAAAAATATTCTGCCAGAAAACATGGGGGCCTCTCAAATATTTACTTTTCTGATGGAAAAAAAGGCAAAGTGATTAAAATTAATATTAATATTAGAACTGGCAAACAGGGCTCCTTACCCCAATCAATGAGATCTGCTTTAAGCAAATATTTAAAAATTTCAGAAAATAAACATATATCTTTAGCTGGGGTGTTTAGAATTCTAAAAGGAAAAATAAAAAGCCATGTTCAACCCGACTATAAAGACATCAAAGTTGATTACTACGATCCAAAATTAATGAAATGCACAAAAGATTTTTTACAATTTTATGAGCCAGTTGGTTCCGAACTTCAATGTTATTCAGTTTTATGGACAGGAGATCCGTCAGGAGGAAAATTAAATTTAAGAGACTCAGGTGAACATACTCATTTTCACTCTTATAATAATAATAAAGATGCTGGCCACTATCACTTTGATGTAACTCCTGAAGAGATTCAATATGAGGGATATTTTAATATTTCTAGAGAAGTTTATCGGGTGAATAACATTTATAAAGAACTAGCAAATAAAAATTAGCCAGTTGGTTGCGGGGGAAGGATTTGAACCTTCGACCTTCAGGTTATGAGCCTGACGAGCTACCAGACTGCTCCACCCCGCGATAATAATTATTTGGGTCTTTTCAAGTTTATCGCTTGTAACTTACCCCGTTCTTCCTTGATTTCAAATTGTATTTTTTGATTTTCTTTTAAAACTCTAAACTTTGACTTTTCTAGTGAAGAAACATGCAAAAAAACATCTTTTTCCTCATTATCATCAAGAGTAATAAAACCATACCCCTTTTTGGCATTGAACCATTTTACTTTACCGGAAGGCATAATATTCTCCTATATTTTTGGGAGGCTAAAATCTATTTTTTAGACGTTGGAATTTTTTTACTCTTTTAAGATTCTCAAGTTTAATTCTTTTCTTTTTTTCAGAAGGCTTTTCGTAATTACTTTTCATTTTTATAATCTTAAAAAAACCTTCTTTTTGAAGTTTTCTTTTTAAAACTCTTAAAGCCTGTTCAACATTGTTATCTTTAACGTCTATTTTAATAAATCCTCCGTAATTTTAATGTGCTAGTTATCACGATGTAACGATATTGTCTATATTTGATTTAATATGGTCTTTTTGGAATTTTACTTTCGAATTCAGATCTATATTTTTTTAGCTTTTGTCTTATTTTAGGATATTTTTGAGCTAAGATAGCAATTGCAAATAAAGCTGAATTTCTGGCTCCTGCTTTTCCAATTGCCAAAGTTGCTACAGGAACACCAGCCGGCATCTGAACAGTTGAATAAAGGCTGTCCACACCATTTGTTACACTCGGCATTGGCACACCCAGAACAGGAATAGTTGTTAAAGCAGCTGTGACACCTGCAAGATGTGCCGCTCCCCCAGCTGCAGCAATAATTACTTGGTAATCTTTTTTTTCAGCCTCAGAAATAAATCTTTCTAATCTCTTTGGAGTTCTGTGAGCAGATATTACTCTTGCATCAAAGCTGATTTCAAATTCTTTCAACATTTCACTGCAGTGTTCCATAACACCTTTCCAATCAGATTTACTTCCCATTATTATTCCTACTATTGGATCTTTAATTGATTTCACTTGTACCCTCCGATACCTGCTCTTTATCTTTTAATTTCTGTTCTTTTTCTTTTAATTTTTTCTCCCTCTTTACTCTTCTATCAGCCTTTTCTACTGCTTTTTCAAACAGCAATTGACTGCACAAACCTAAAATCACAGGATCTCTAGCTGTTAAATTTGAGAAGTTCCAATAAGTTCTATTTCTTATAAGTGCTACAGTTCCCTTAGTACTACCTACTAGCTTTGCAATTTGGCCATCAGATAATTGAGGAAAGTTTTTAACTAACCATAACACAGTATCGGGTCTGTCTTTTCTTTTTGATAATGGAGTGTATTTTACTTTTTTTCTTTCTTTCGAAACAACCACTTCCTCTTGGTTTTTTTTAAATAATTTAAGAGGCCTTGCATGATCTTTTGAACTAAGATCGATCTCTTCCCTGGTTAATTGACCTGCTAAAATTGGATTGTAAGCTTTAATTCCCTTCGCAACATCTCCATCTGCAATCCCTTTTATTTCTAGTTCATGCAGGTTGCAAAAATTTGCTATCTGTTTAAAGCTTAATGTTGTATTTTCAACAAGCCAAACAGCTGTTGCTTTTGGCATAAATGGTGCCTCAGGCATAATTTTAATTTTTTTGCTTTCTCAAATTACTAAATTTTTTATTATACTTGCTAACTCTACCTTTATCTAAAATTTTTTGACTGCCTCCAGTCCAAGCAGAATGAGATTTAGGATCTATATCAAGTTTGAGAGTGTCGCCTTCTTTACCCCAAGTTGACATTGTTTCAAATTTAGAGCCGTCAGTCATAACAACATTGATTTTATGATAATTTGGGTGAATTTTTTTTTTCATTTCAAAGACTATTATAATAATATCACGAATTGCTCAATAATTTTTTATAACAAATTTTTCAATTCTTTATGTATTTTTGTGTTACTTGCAATAATATCTATTTTTTCAGCTTGAAATCTGTCCTCTTTTAGACTGTCAATGAAACCACCGGATTCTTTTATTAAAATTATACCTGCCGCTACATCCCAATAATTTAATTCTCTTTGCCATGATCCATCGTATCTTCCAGCAGCCACATAGGCTAAGTCCAAGGCAGCACTTCCTGATTTTCTTATTGGAGGACGAATTTTCATTGATACTTTCTCAAATTCTTTAAATACCGAGTCTTTAATTTTGCTAGCAGCTCTCGGTCCGCCTGTTACAATCAGTGAATTTTTAAAATCAGATTTGTTTGATACCCTTATTCTTGAATTATTAAGATATGCACCTGACCCTTTATGAGCAGTGAACATTTCGTTTTTTATAGGATCAAAAATTATTCCACAAATTATCTCTTTATTTTCTTCATAAGCTATGGAAATTGCAAAATGAGGTACCCCATTTAAAAAATTTGTAGTTCCATCTATGGGATCAATTATCCATCTACTATTTTTATTTTCATTTTCTATTTTTCCAGTTTCTTCAGTTAGAACTGAGTATCCTGTATTTTCAATATTTAATTCTTTTAATAATATTTTTTCAACCCTTTTATCTGAAGCAGTTACAAAATCCCCTGGACCTTTTTCTGAAACTTGAAGTTTTTCAATTTCTCCAAAATCTCTTATTAAAACTCTAGATGCTTTCATACAAGCTTTGTACATTAAATTAAATTGAGGAGAATTTATTTTCATTAGTTTATTTTTTTTACATATTCTAAAGTTCTGGTATCTAATACGATTTTGTTACCAGACTCTATAAATGGAGGAACCATAATATCCAGTCCGTTCTTTAATTTTGCAGGTTTATAAGACGAAGCTACAGTTTGTCCCTTGATCACTGCGTCAGTGCTTTCTATGACACAATCAATATTAGTTGGTAGATCAATAGATAGAGGTTTTTCATCTAGGAAAGATATTGTTACTTTTAAGTTTTCAGACAAAAGTTTTATTTTATCACCTAATATTCCACTTTTTAATGAAATCTGTTCAAAATTTTTAGGATCCATAAAGAAACAATTTTGTTCATCACTATATAAGAAATTGAATTCTTTCTCCTCAAGTTGTGCTCTTTCAATATTTTCGCTAGATCTAAACCGTTGGTTAAGTTTTGTACCTTTAGTTAAACTTTTTAACTCTACTTGATTAAAGGCACCACCCTTACCCGGCTTTACGTGTTGAGCTTTGAGCACAGTCCAATAATCTTTATTTAATTCAATTATCATTCCGGGCTTGATTTCATTTCCTTGTATTTTCATTTTAATTAAATTCTTTAATAGCTTCTTTTGGTTTCAAGCGAGGGTTATTCCAAATATAACTGGATATTGCAAGGTAATTTGCCCCAACTTTAATTAAACTTTTGTAATTTTTATTATTAATTCCTCCAATAACGACAATGGGCAAATTGGTTCTTTTTTTACACCAAGTAATCAATTTTTTTTGTGCTTTTTTAGCTTTTGGTTTAAGTTTGGATTTAAAGAATGATCCTAAAGCAATATAAGTGGGCCTATCCTTAATTGCATTTAAAATTAATTTCTTTGATCCGTGACAAGTCAAACCAAAGATCATATTTTTTTTTAATAATTTCCTAGCTTTTTTAATTGCAATATCTTTCTGACCCAAGTGACATCCATCTGCATTGATTTTTTTTGCTAATTCAGGAAAGTCATTAATAATTAATTTAACCCTATATTTTTTTGTTATAATTCTAACTCTTCTTGCAATTTTAATTAGCTGATAATTTGGATATTTTTTTAATCTTAATTGAAAATATTTGATCTTTCCTGAAGATAGTACATCCTCTAAACTTTTAAAGAAATTAGGTTTAATTTTATTTGGAGATATTAAATATATACGTTTTATCAATTTTAAGCTGCAAAACTTTGCTCAAGCTTTTCATCCCATTTTGCTTCTGTTGAAGCGCCATTCATTTTAGCTCTGTGGTCAAAAACTTTTTGTATTTTGCTCGTGTCACTCATTGATTTAGCCCAAATTTTAAGTGCAGATTGTTGTAATGCTCTTCCATAAGAGAAAGTGAAATGAAAAGAAGTATTATTAATTTTATTTATCTCATTCAAGTTCTTGGTCGCTTCTACTTCACTTTGACCTCCTGAAAGGAAAGCTACACCAGGAACCTCACTTGGTATATTTTTTTTCAAACATTCAAGTGTTTTTTTTGCAATTTCTTCATTAGTAACTTTCTGTTCACAATCAGATCCTGGTAGTATCATATTGGGTTTAAGAACTGTTCCTTTAAGATTAATATTATGAATTTCAAGTTCTTTATAACATTCATTCAAAACTTTGCTAGTTACATCATAACATTTATCAATCGTATGATTGCCATCCATTAAGACTTCTGGTTCCACTATTGGTACCATTTTTGCTTCTTGTACAATTGCTGCATATCTAGCTAACGCGTGTGCATTAGACTTTATGCATTGATCACTTGGGTGTTTTGAGGAAATAGAATAAACTGCACGCCATTTAGCAAATCTTGCACCCAATCTATAATACTCTTCCATTCTACCTCTCAGACCGTCCAAACCTTCTGTAACCTTTTCTTTTTCTGATCCAGCTAAAACTTTTGCTCCTTTATCAACTTTAATTCCAGGGATAGAACCGCTTCTTTTGATTAATTCCGGAATCGGTTCACCATCACTCGAGGTTTGTCTTAAGGTTTCATCAAATAATATTACTCCACTTATAGATGTTTTCATCGAACTTGAAGTGAAAAGTGTTTCTCTAAAGTGAAGTCTATTTTTTTCAGTACATTCTACGTTTACACTTTTTAATCTTTTTTCCATTGTTCCAGTACTCTCGTCAGCAGCAAGTATCCCTTTACCTTTTGCGACCATTAATTTAGCTATTTCTTCAATGTTCATATAATTTAATTATCTTCTAATACTTTTACACCAGGCAGCTCTTTACCTTCAAGAGATTCCAAGAAAGCACCACCAGCTGTTGATAAATGTGTAAAAGCGTTTTCTAAGCTAGTTTTTTTAATTATTGCAACTGTATCTCCGCCACCAACGATAGAAATTAAGGAATTTGATTTTGTATTTTCAGCAATTTTTTTTGCTATATGCCTAGAACCTAATGAAAAACTTGTATTTTCATAATATCCAGCAGGCCCATTCCAAAAAACTGTTTTCGAGACATCTATAATTTTTGATATTAAATTCATTGTATTTTTACCTATATCTAAAATCATTTCATTAGAATTTATTTCATTAAGAGATTTATAAATTGGATCCCCATTCACATTCGAAGATGTATTACAGTCTACAGGAATAATAATTTTACAATTATTTTTTTCGGCAACAGAATTTATTTTCTTAACAGTAATTCCTGCATCTTTTTCTACAAGAGACGCTCCAACATCAACTCCATTATGCTTAATAAAATTATTCGCCATTGCTCCAACTATTATTAGATTATCTGCTATTTTTGATAGGTTTGATAAAACATTTATTTTAGTAGAAATCTTTGAACCACCAATTATACAAGTAACAGGTTTTTTTTTATTCTTTATTATTAAATCAATCGATCTAATCTCTTTTTCCAAGGTAGGACCTCCATAACTTTTTATAAATTTAGTAATTTTATGCATAGAAGCTTGTCTCCTATGGGAACATGAAAAAGCTTCATTTATATAAATGTCTCCAAGTTTGGACAGATTTTTTGCAAAGTTTTCATCATCATTTTCTTCTTCT
>CACIKS010000011.1 GCA_902587295.1 uncultured Pelagibacteraceae bacterium
GTTTAAAAGGTTTTTATTCAAAAAAACCATTCCCGTACGCTGTAATAGATAATTTTTTTAAAACTGATATAGCGCATAAACTTGAAAAAGAATTCCCAGATTATAATGACAAAAATTTGCACGAATACAAAAATTATTGCGAAGTTAAAAAAACATCAAATAGTTGGAACCTATTCCCTCCATTAACTTATAAAATTTTTTCTCTTTTGAATTCAAGTAAAATTACTGACTATATTGCTAACAAACTTCGTTTAACAAAAGTTTTTCCAGATTATGGTTTGCATGGAGGTGGATGGCATTTGATGAGTCATAAAGGCAGATTAAATCCACATTTAGATTATTTTATTCATCCAAAAGCGAGCTTGCAAAGAAAATTTAATTTAATTGTTTTTTTGTCTAAAGGTTGGAAAAAAAATTGGGGTGGTGAAACCTGTTTTTATTATCAAAATAAAAATAATAATAAAGTGCCGGGAACTATATCTACTAAAATTTACCCAAAATTTAATAGAGCTATATTCTTTGATGTATCTAAAAATAGCTGGCATGGCGTTTTACAACCAAAAAAAAAAGTAACACGAAATAGTATGGCAGTTTATTATTTGATCAACCCTCCAAAAAAAGATTCTTCGGAGAGAAAAAAGGCTCTTTATGCACCCACAGAAAAACAAAAGAGTAATAAAAAAATATTAAATTTCATAAAACTAAGATCTAGCTCAAAACATTTCTCTAAAGTTTACAAATTTAAAAAATAAAAAATATATTAAAGTGGTGCCCTCGGCCAGACTCGAACTGGCACTCCCTTACGGGCAAGGATTTTAAGTCCTTTGTGTCTACCATTTCACCACGAGGGCATTAATGAATTTCATAAGTGTTTACGCTGTTATTTATAATTGAATAAGATTAATAAGTAAAATTTTTTAACCTTGGAGTTTTATTTATTATTTCATAAAAAACTATTTTTATGTTGTTTTTGTGTAAAAAAGATTTCAAATTTTTGTCATTTAGGCACCCTGTCGTTAATCCGTTACATATTATAATTTTTTTAGCTACAGTGTTTAAACCATACGTATTATATGCTCTTAGAAGGTAATCAGAATACCTATCTACTTGATCAACTGTTTCTTTAAGATTGGATTCATTAAGTTTATCTCGCTTAATTTCAATAGCAAAAATTTGCCTTTCATTATTATTATTTACATCAGCCACAATGTCTATATTAGATCCTTGAACACCATAAAATAAATAGTTTCCAAACCAGTTTATTCTAGCCTGATCTCCAAATAGAATATCTTTATTAGTGCTATCTAAAAATTCCATTAACCAAGCTTCTAAACATTTTTCTTGTTTGAATATATTTCCTTTTAAAAATGGAAGATTTTTATAGTTTATTTTACTTAGTCTTTCTTTTTCTGGAAATGAGATTATTCTTTTATTTTCATCATTGCTAAACTCATCCATATTAGAAGTAGTTATTTTGAATAAATTTTTTTCTTCATCATTTTTAAAATTAATATCCGTTTTTAAATTATCATTCAATTTATCTAACATACTTATTAAAAGATTGTCTTCTTCAATGGTTTGATGTGTGTTAGCCTTTCCTCGACCTGCTGACTTAAATCCAATCATATTCCAAAGTAATTTATTTCCAAATAAATCTAAAGCACTATCTTCAGATAATGCTTTTTTGTATTCCCATCCTGTTTTTTCTAGTTTAATTTTTATTGGAAATTCAGTATCTTCCTTTGAGTAATACGGACCACTACTAACTTTAAATACGTATTTAAATCCTTCGTTTTGATCACCTGTGATTTTATCATATGTAATCCAAGGAAATAAATAATCTCCTGGTCTAACACAAAAAGCATCGGCTAGAATATCTGCCGTTGTTTTTTCCCACTTATCACCTAACTTAGCTTTAATGGAATACATTCCTGTTTTAACCAGATCATTTACCCCTTTCCTATGAATTTTTACTAAATGACCCATCTACAAATTTTCTTTTAAAGTATTAGCGATATGATATCCAAGTTTAGGTGGAACAGCATTTCCTATTTGAACTAAAATTTGGCTTTTAGATCCCTCAAAAATAAAATTATCTTTAAATGATTGAAGTCTTGCAAGTTCTCTAGGGGTCATAAATCTATTTTTTTCATAATGAATAAATACTCCACCATGATTTTCCTTTACAGTTCTACTAGGTTCATTAGGAGGGCATCTAAAATATGCATCTGAAAATCCACCATAAACTGTTCTGCCTATTGGCGTTTTATTAATCTTTCTTTGAAAATCTTTCCCACATTTATTGAATATATGATTGAAAGGAATATTTTCAGGTTTATTTTTAAGATCATCTATCGCTTGTTTTACTGTAACCCAATCAAGTAAATTACTTTTGAATAATTCTAAATTCTTTCCATTAGATTTTTCTTTGTATGTTTCTTCTGGAAAATTTACTGGATAACCATCTAAACCTCCTATAACAATAACTCTCTGTCTTTTTTGGGGAACCCCGTAATCTGCTGCATTTAAAACTTTAATTTGAACATCATATCCGAGACTTAAAAATCTTTTTTTTATAGTTTCAGTAACTTTTACTCTTAATGACGAGGTTAGTTTTCTTTGTTCGGCTAGTTTTTGTTTAATTTCCTCTAACTGTTTTTCCTCTGATTTTGTGAATTTTACCTTTGATGTGTTTTTAGATTTCTTACGTTTAAGAAGAAATTCATTTTTTTGATTTTCAAGTTTTTTTATTTTATCTAGTTTTTTCTGATCATTTTTATTAAGTCTTGTTTTATCGTGTTCCATAGACATCAAGCCTTTAACATTCTCCATTACAAAATATTTTGGCTTTATAATTTTAACGATTTTTATGTAATCTTCGAATAACTTTCCTCTTGGATCATCAACATCTCTTGCACCGGCCATACTGTATGCCTGACAAGGAGGTCCACCGATTAAGATGTCTGAGCCTTTACCATTTTTGATTATTTCATCTCTGATTTTTTTTTTAGTTATATCACCCAAAATAAACTTTGAGCCTTTATTATTTTTTACAAAAGTTTTTCCTGCAGGTTCCAAAATATCGTTGGAAACCGATGTGTAAAATCCTGAGCTTTTAAAACCCTCATTAAGTCCACCACAACCCGAAAAGAGGTC
The DNA here is from genome assembly GCA_902587295.1 of uncultured Pelagibacteraceae bacterium. Taxonomy (GTDB): domain Bacteria; phylum Pseudomonadota; class Alphaproteobacteria; order Pelagibacterales; family Pelagibacteraceae; genus Anoxypelagibacter. The sequence goes on from CACIKS010000011.1 coordinate 3,157, forward strand.
AATTACCTTAAGTTTTGTTTTATTTATGATTCTCATTTAGAGTTTAATATTATACCATAAAAAGATTATGAAATTTGTTTCTTTTTTAATAGATGGTCAAGCTAAGTTTGGAATTTATAATAATGAAAAAATTACTGATCTTACTAATAAAATAAAAGCAACTAAAACTTTAAAAGAACTTATTTCAAAAAAAGGTATTCCAGAAGCTAAGGAATATGCAAAGAATAATCCTGCAAGTATAAGTTTAGAAAAAATAAAATATTTACCTGTAATTCCTAATCCTGGCAAAATAATTTGTGTTGGTTTAAATTATAGTGAACATGTTAAAGAAACAGGTCGCTCAGTTGAGGAAAATCCGGTCATTTTTTTTCGCGTTCCAGAAAGTCAAACCGCACATATGCAGCCGATACAAAGACCAAAAGTTTCAACACATCTAGATTATGAATGTGAAATGGCGGTTATTTTAAAAGATGCAGGTAAGAATATTAAAGAAGAAGATGCATTAAAATATATTGTTGGTTATTCTTGTTATAATGATAGTACCGTAAGAGACTGGCAACAACATACAAGTCAATTTGGTATGGGAAAGAATTTTGAAAAAACTGGAAGTTTTGGTCCTTATATGGTTTTAGCAGAAGATATTCCAGATTATAAAAAACTTACGATCCAAACACGTTTGAATGGAAAGGTGATGCAAGATGCGAAACTTAGCCAATTATTATTTGATATACCAAAACTCATTTCATATATATCCAAAGCTATACCTTGGAAAGCAGGTGATGTTTTGGTAACCGGAACTCCTGGTGGTGTTGGCTTTAAAAGAAAACCACCTATTTATATGAAAAAAGGTGACAAGGTTGAGGTAGAAATATCAGAAGTAGGATTGCTATCAAATATAATTGAAGATGAATAAATTAGGATAAAAATCTTAAACTTTTTTCAACTTTATTATTATCAAGTGTTTTTATTTCAATTTTAATGTTTTTATCTAATCTCATATCCTTATTATTTTTCCAAATACCGGCAGCTAAATGAATTATACCTATTTTTTCATTGGGTAAGAATGGTTCAACAAAAGTTTTATTGGTAGTATCGTATTTTGGTAACAAATGACTAGTTATCCAATTACATTTTAACGGAAGAAACTCTGTCTCTACATTATCGTGATAAACGGCAATATTAATTGCTAAACCTTCTGAACCAAATACCTTTCCTTTCGCTAAAGTTTTTTTTAAATTTTTTTGCCAAACATCCCAGCATTTAGAATTTTTCTCCAAGGAAAAAACACCAATATTTATATGAGGTGCAAACGCAAGTTTTCTTGAAATATTTTCATCAATTCCTGAAGCCTTAGCATGTTTATAATTTTGAGATTTAATTAGTGCTAGTTTTCCAAAAAGCCATTTTACCTTGGACATTATTCGATATCCTTGTCCAATACTTTGAGTAATGCCAAGCTTACCACTATCACAAGCCTTAAAATAAAGATCTACGGCTGACCAAGAATTTACCCAGGCATCACAATCAATCCAAAGATATTTTTTAAATTCTGGAAAATAATTAGGTAAAAACGCTCTCGAAACTTGGCTTTTTAACCATTCTTTTTTAATAACTTTGTATCCTGGGACCTCAATGTCCCACTTAGCTTTTTTTATAGAATGAACTTTATTTTTAATTTTTTCAATTTGATCTTCGGTCATACCAGCATCCAAAACACAAATTGAAACTTTATTGCTTTCTTCGTGAATTTTTATTGAATTTATTAGCTCTTCAAGTAAATCAAAATAATTTGAGTCTGAAAGTGTAACTATCGCATTTGAATTCATATATTATTTTTTAATCTAACCAATCTTTATATTTATCGAGATTATTTTTAATATAATTTGGTAGTTCATCTATACCAGAAACAACTAATTCATCACCACCCTCAAATTTAGATTTTTTCATATCTACTCTTAAATCGTAAACTGGCTTCCTACTATTTATCATATTTTGGATCTTATTTTCACCTAACGGCTCTAAGTCATACTCTCTATGGTGAAGATAAGAGGTTAATTTTTTTTCAATATTCTTTGCTGTTTTCATATATGAAAAATGCCACCCACCGTTTTTTATTAAGAATATATTTTGATATTTGATCATTGAAAAAAGTGTATCAATTCTCCAAAAAGGATATTTCCTGTCTTTTATATTTCTTAACCATTGAGGTGAAATAAGTGAACCCATTTTACACCCCTTGGTTCCAAACCATTCAAATGAATTTAATTTTAAATTAAATTTGTAATAAAAGAGTTTCTGTCTAAAAAAAATTAATTTATGCTTAATATCCTTCAAATTATTTCTTTCCAAATTGGGTATTTCATCTAAATCTGAGATTAATATCATATCATCATTGGCAGCGCTTTTTAGTCCTTTTAAAATAAAATTTCTTTGAAAATTTTCTCTTTTAGCAGCATTTAAAATATACTTTGAATTTTTTGTATTTTCATCATCTGTATTTAATATTTTAGAAATATTTTGTGGTTCTTCATCAGCTACTATATATATAATTTTATCTTTAAATTTCTTATAATTATTTAGGTTAAATATTAATTTTTTTTTTTCTCCGCTATGAGTATAAGAACTTTCAACTATAATAAATTTATCTACATAATCGTTTAAGTAATTCAAACGAAAATCCAATAACATTTCTTCGTCGAAGAACATGAAACAATCAAATATTTTCATCTTACTTTTACTTTTTTTCTGCTCGAAACCACAATGTAAGCATCTCTATAACCGCAGTCTTTATAACCTTGTATAATAATATTTAAATATCTTGTACTTGGATCCGTATGCTTGGTTTTTCTGGGCATATAATAAAACATTACTTTTTTTCCATATAGCATAAAATATTTTTTGATGTATAGAGAAGGATAATCTTCATATACATCTAATTTTTTCTCGTCTTTTTTACTTATCTTGTAAATTGCACCCAAAACTTTACTATGTTTTTTCTTTTCAACATCAGCAACTCCATAAGTCATTTTTCCTTTTGAATAACTTCCTGTTCTGAAAGATAGTTTGTAATCCTTTAACGTGTAACATCCCACATATTTGGATTCTTTACATCGTTTTTTCATCTGTATTTTGTGTAAATTACTTCCAAAAGCAAAATATAACATTATGTTCCTTTAACGATCTTAATTTTTTTATTTTTTATAATTCTAATTATATCTTTATGGCAAGATTGTAATAATCTTTTTTTTGAAGATCTGATTACAATCGAAACACCTATTTTTCCAAGTCTAAAGAAAGGGTAACTACCTATTTCAACAAATTTTTTATATTTATTTTGAGTTCTACCAAGTTCAAAAGCGATTTTACTTTCTACAGTTTGGCAATTGATTGAGTAGCTGTAAATTTTAGCTCCCGGTTTCAAATATTTTTTGATATTATGTACCATTGATTTTAAAATTAAAGGAACACCAGGAAGACAAATAACATTTTTAATTATAAATCCAGGAGCAGCACTAGAGGGATTGTAGATTAACTTTGAACCCTCAGGCATTTTGGCCATTTTTTTTCGTGGGTCATTAAACTGATTTCCATAATATTTTTTTAAAATATTTAATGCCTCATTATTATATGAATATTTTTTTTTAAAAGCCTTTGATATTGATTTTGCAGTAATGTCATCGTGTGTTGGTCCTATACCACCGGTGGTTAAAACATAACTAAAATTTTTACATAGTTCTTTTATATTTTTAATAATTTCTTTCTCTATATCTGGAATTATCCTTACCTCTTCAATTTTTATACCTAAATTTGAATTCAACCATAAAGCTAAAAACGATACATTTTGATCTTTAGTTCTTCCGGATAAAATTTCGTTTCCAATTATTAAAATTGCGCAAGTTTTTTTTTTATTTTTTCTAACCATAATTTGATACTATTTAAAAATGGATTTTGAGAACGAATTAATACCAGGAGTTTTAATAAAAAGATATAAGCGATTTTTTGCAGATATTAAGTTAAAAAATAAAATTATTACGGCGCATTGCCCAAACCCAGGTTCAATGTTCAATCTTTTAAAAAGAGGAAATTTGGTTTGGGTTACAAAAACGAACAACGAACAGAGAAAATTAAAATATACATTACAAATTATTGAAGTTAATAAAACGAAGTTTTGTGTTAATACTCATATTACTAATAAAATAGTTCTTGAATCTTTAGAAAATAAATTTATAGAAAATTTAAAAAGTTATAATTTGATTAAGCCTGAAAAAAAATTTGGAAATAATACAAGGTTTGATTTTATGTTAAGTAATACTGAAAATAATAAAAAAGCATTCTTAGAAGTTAAAAGTGTTACTTTAAACAGATCACTTGGACATGCTGAGTTTCCTGATGCCGTTACAACTAGAGGAAAAAAACATTTAGAGCATCTAATGTTAGCTAATAAACAAGGTTACGAAACCTATTTAATGTTTTTGATTCAAATCGAGAATTGCAAATCGTTTGGAATAGCCTCAGATATTGATCCGAATTATTCCAAAGTCTTCCAAGAATCTATTAAAAAAAACGTCAATATACTTTGTTATGATTGTAAATTTTCTAACAAAGGAATAGAAATAAATAATAAAATAAAAATTTTATTAAATGAAAGAAAAAATACTTGAAGCTTTTGAGGGTACTAGAAAAGCAGGTTCAATTGCTTCTGCAGCTTTGGATGAAGTTGCTAAAATTGTTAAACCTGGAATTAAAACTGAAGAGATTGATAAATTATGTTTTGAATTTATCAACGATAATGGTGCTTATTCTGCGCCTCTGTATTACAGGGGCTTTCCAAAATCTTGTTGTACATCAACAAATCATATTGTTTGTCACGGGATTCCAAAATACAAAGTTTTAAAAGAAGGAGACATTGTTAATGTTGATGTAACTGCATTAAAAAATGGTTGGCACGGAGATACAAGCAGAATGTACTATGTGGGTGATGTTTCAACGAAAGCAAAAAAATTGGTCGAGGTTACCTATGAGGCTATGAGTAAATCTATAAAAATATTGAAAAATGGTATTAAGGTTGGAGACATTGGATACGTTATTGAAACATACGTTAAATCAAATGGTTTCTCAGTTGTAAGGGATTTTTGTGGTCACGGTACAGGAAAAAATTTTCATGAACCTCCAAATATTTTACATTTCGGTGAACGTAATACAGGTGAAGAATTAAAAACTGGAATGATTTTTACTATCGAACCAATGATCAATGAAGGTGAGTATCAAACAAAATTGTTACAAGATGGATGGACCGCGGTAACTAAAGATAAAAAATTATCAGCACAATTTGAACACACTGTTGGTATAACTGATAAAGGTTATGAAATATTTACAGCTTCAAAAAAAGGTTACGATTTTCCACCGTATATTAAATGATTGAAAGATATTCGAGAAAAGAACTTAGAGAGATTTGGCTAGATAGAAATAGATATAATCTTTGGCTTAAAATCGAAATTGCTGCTGCTGAAGCGATGGAAAAATACAATATTATACCCAAGGGAGTGGTAAAAAAAGTTAAAGCCAAATCAAAAATCGATGTTGAAAAAATATTAAAAATTGAAGGCAAAGTAAGACATGACGTAATTGCTTTTTTGACAACTTTAATAGAGAAAGTTGGGATGGAAGCTAGTTATTTACATAAAGGAATGACTTCGTCAGATGTTTTGGACACATGTTTTAATATTCAATTAAGAGACTCAGGATTAATTATATTAAAAGATATAAATATTTTATTAAAATTTATAAAAAAACAAGCAATAAAACATAAGTATACTTTGTGTATAGGTAGAAGTCATGGAATACATGCTGAACCAACTACTTTTGGTTTAAAACTTCTTACTTTTTATAAAGAATTTTCTAGGAATCACAAAAGATTAAAAACTGCAATCAAAGAAATTTCAACATGTGCGATATCTGGAGCAGTTGGTACATTTGCAAATGTTGATCCAAGAGTAGAAAAATATGTTGCGAATAAATTAAATTTATCTGTTGAGCCAATATCTACTCAGATAATTCCAAGAGACAGGCATGCATATTTTTTTTCTGTTTTAGGTGTAATAGCGAGTTCATTAGAAAGGTTTGCTGTTGAAATTAGACATTTGCAGAGAACAGAAGTATCTGAGGTAGAGGAATTTTTTAATAAAAAACAAATGGGTTCTTCAGCAATGCCTCACAAAAAGAATCCAGTACTAACTGAAAACCTCACTGGTCTTGCGAGACTGGTAAGAGCATCTGTTATACCCGCCCTTGAAAATGTTGCTCTTTGGCATGAAAGAGATATTTCTCACTCAAGTGTTGAAAGAAATATTGGACCAGATGCAACTATAACATTAGATTTTGCGCTTAATAGATTAACTAATGTTGTTAAGTCAATGAAAGTAAATAAAGACAATATGAAAAAGAATCTTGATTTAACAAAAGGTATATTTTTCTCTCAACGAGTATTGCTTGAATTAACAACTAGAGGAATACGCAGAGATAAAGCATACAGGTTGGTTCAAAAGTGTGCAATTCAATCTCTTGAAAAAAATATCCCGTTCTACGATAGTTTATTAAAAGATAGAACAATTACAGACAAAATACCTGTTAATATTCTAAAAAAATTATTTGATTTTAGTTATCACACAAGAAAAATTAATGTAATTTTCTCTAGGGTGTTAACTAAAAATGAATAAAGGAAAAAAACTTTACGAGGGTAAAGCTAAGATTATTTACGAAACCAAAGAAAAAGGTTTAGTAATTCAGCATTTTAAAGATGATGCTACCGCCTTCAATAATCAAAAAAAAGCAACAGTTGAAGGAAAAGGTGTCTTAAACAACAGAATTTCAGAACATATTTTGCAAAACTTAAATCAAGTTGGCATTAAAACACATTTTATCAAAAGACTTAATATGAGAGAACAATTAGTTAAGTTAGTAGAGATTATACCGATTGAAGTCATTGTGCGAAATATAGCTACTGGTTCATTAACTAAAAGACTTGGTGTTACTGATGGAACAATTTTAGATAAACCTTTATTAGAATTTTGTTACAAAAAAGATGAGTTGGGAGACCCGCTTGTAGCTAAGGAACACATCTTTGCTTTTAATTGGGCTAATGAAGATGAAATTAAAAAAATTGAAGAGATGACTTTTAGAATAAATGATTTTATGTCTGGTATGTTTAGAGGGGTTGGGATTAAACTTGTAGATTTCAAATTAGAATTTGGAAGGATTTGGAATAATGATAAAAGAGAAGTTATTTTGGCAGACGAAATAAGCCCTGACACTTGTAGGCTTTGGGATGTTAAAAGTGAGCGAAAACTTGACAAAGATAGATTTAGAAAAGATTTAGGAAACATAATTCAAGCTTATCAAGAAGTAGCCAGAAGATTAGGAATAGTTCCAGAAACTTCTAATATAAGTGAAGTAAATTTTAAAAAACCTACATCAATTAGTATTAAAAAAAAATAACTTGAAATTTTCCGTAACAGTAACTTTGAAAAAAGATGTGCTAGACCCTCAAGGTAAAGTAGTTGGTCAAACTTTGAAAAATATGGGAGTAAAAAATTTAAATCAAATTAGACAAGGTAAATTTTTTGAAATTGATTTAAGTGAAGAAAATTCTACTAAAGGTAAAAATCAAGTAAAAGAAATGTGTGAAAAGTTGCTAGCAAATCAGATTATAGAAGATTTTAAAATAAAAATAACAGAATGAAATCATCTGTGATAGTTTTTCCAGGATCGAATTGTGATAGAGATGTTGCTGTAGTCCTTGAAAAACTACAATTTAAAAATTCAATGATTTGGCATAAAGAAACTGAGCTACCTAGGTCAGATCTAATTGTAATTCCAGGAGGTTTTTCTTATGGAGATTATCTTCGTTCTGGTGCGGTAGCTGCAAAATCTAATATTTTATCTGAAGTAATAAGAGCTGCAAATAAAGGGGCTCTAATTTTAGGAATATGTAATGGTTTTCAAATTTTAATTGAATGTGGTCTATTAAAAGGAGCTTTATTGAGAAATTCTAAATTAAAATTTATTTCAAAAGATATTCTTGTAAAAGTACTATCAAATAAAAATAAATTTTTTAACAAATATAAAGATGGCGAAGTTTTAAAATTAAATATAGCTCACAATGAAGGAAATTATTTTACAGATAAAAAGCACTTAGATGAATTAGAGGATAATAATTTAATACCCTTAAAGTATTGTGATAAAAAAGGTAATTTAAATAACGAATGTAATCCGAACGGATCTATTAATAATATTGCAGGTATATTTAATAAAGATAAAAATATTTTAGGTATGATGCCACATCCTGAAAGAATGTCCGATAAATTTTTAACAAATGAAGATGGGCTGGGCTTATTTTTAAGTCTAATGAATTAATATGGTAATTACTAAAGATCAGATTAATTCTCACGGCTTAAAAGTTGAAGAATATAAAAAAATCAAGGAACTCCTAGGTAGAGAAGCAAATTTATTAGAACTAGGAATTTTTTCAGCTATGTGGAATGAACACTGTTCCTATAAATCTTCAAAGATTCATTTAAAAAAATTACCAACTAAGAACGAAATTGTAATCCAGGGACCTGGAGAAAATGCTGGTGTTATTGATATTGGTGACGATGATGCAATAGTTTTTAAGATCGAAAGTCATAATCATCCATCCTTTATTGAACCATATCAGGGAGCCGCAACGGGTGTAGGTGGTATTTTGAGAGATGTTTTTACAATGGGAGCAAGACCAATAGCTCTTATGAACTCGATTCATTTTGGTTCTCCCGACATAAAAATAACTCAAAACTTATTAAATGGTGTTGTGTCCGGAATTGGTGGATACGGAAATTCTGTTGGTATACCGACGGTTGGGGGGGAGACAAAATTCAACAGCACTTACAATGAAAATATTTTAGTTAATGCTATGGCAATAGGCCACGCAAATAAAAATAAAATATTTTACTCAAAAGCTAAAGGTATAAACAAACAAGTAGTATACGTAGGCTCAAAAACTGGAAGAGATGGAATTCATGGGGCTACTATGGCTTCCTCAGAATTTGATGATAAATCTGATGAAAAAAAGCCAACTGTTCAAGTTGGAGATCCTTTTACAGAGAAATTACTTTTAGAAGCCTGTTTAGAATTGATGAAGGATAATTCAATAATTTCAATTCAAGATATGGGTGCGGCCGGTCTTACTTCATCGAGTGTTGAAATGGCATCTAAAGGTAAACTCGGAATAGAACTAAACCTAAATAAAATACCTTGTCGAGAAAGAAATATGACGCCTTATGAAATGATGTTATCTGAAAGCCAAGAAAGAATGCTAATTATTCTTGATGATGAAAAAGAAAAAGAAGCAAAAAAAATTTTTCAAAAATGGGATTTAGACTTTGTAGTTATAGGAAAAACAACAGATAGTAATAGTTTAGTATTAAATTATGATAACAAAATAGTAGCTGATATCCCTATTTCAGCTTTATCTGATAAAGCTCCTATGTACGATAGAAAATGGAATAAATCAAAAATATCAAAAAAAAAAATTAAAATAAAAGATATAAAAAAAATTAGAATTGAAGATGCTCTCATTAAAATATTGTCATCACCAAATCATTCGAACAAAAATTGGATAACTAACCAATATGATCAGGTGGTAATGTGCGATACCGTTCAAAAATCTGGAGGGGACTCAGCGGTTATAAGAATCCATAATAAAAATAAAGCTATTGCTATTTCTGTAGATTCATCGGCAAATTATTGTAAAGCAGACCCTAAAACTGGCGGTAAGCAAATAGTATGTGAAAATTGGAGAAATTTAATTTCTGTGGGAGCAAAACCCCTGGCTATTACAAATTGTTTAAATTTTGGTAACCCAGAAAAAACAAATGTTATGGGAGAATTTGTTGAATGTGTAGAGGGAATTAAAGAAGCGTGTGAATTTTTAAATTTTCCTGTGGTTTCAGGAAACGTTTCTTTTTACAATGAAACTAATTCTAAAAGTATTTTTCCTACTCCAGTAATTGGAGGAATAGGTTTATTAGATAATCTTAATAATATTATGAGTATAAAAACAAAAAATCCGGGAAATTTAATAATTGTAATTGGAAAAACAATTGGGCATTTAAACCAAAGTGCTTTTCTTAAGGAAAACTTTTCTATATGTGAAGGACCTCCTCCAGAAGTAAATTTTGTTAATGAAAAAAATAATGGATTAGCTGTTCTGAAGTTAATAAAAGAAAAAATTGCTTTAAGTGTTCATGATATTTCCTCTGGTGGTATGCTTGTATCACTTTCTGAAATGTCAATTTCATCAGGATTAGGCTTAAAAATATATAAGCCTAAAAAAATGGCAAGTGCTTTAGAATATTTTTTTGGTGAAGATCAAGGTCGTTATTTAATAGAAATTTCTAAAAATAACCTTAACAGAATTGAAAAATTTATGAAACAAAACAAAATCTTCTTCGAAGTTGTCGCAGAAGTACAAAATGATATATTTGAAATGGAGAAAATATTTTCATTAAAAATTAATGATCTTCATAATTTTAACAATCAGTGGTATAATAATTATAATGCCACTAACTAAAAATCAAATTTCAACTATGATTTTAAAAGCTTTTCCTGATGCTACTATTGAGCTAAAAGATATTGCCGGGGATAGTAATCATTACTCTGCTAAGATAATGTCAAAAATATTTAATGGTAAATCTAAAATTGAACAACATAAAATGGTTTACAAAGCTTTAGAGGGTAAGATGGGTAATGAACTGCATGCTTTAGCTCTAACAACGGAGGAAAAAAATGGATGATGTAAATCAAAAAATAAAAATGATAATAGATTCGAACAATATAGTGCTGTTTATGAAAGGAACGCCTGATGCTCCGCAATGTGGTTTTTCGATGGCCGTTTCAAATATTTTAAAACATTTAAAAGTGAAATTTGAAGGAGTTAATGTTTTAGAAAGTAATGAAATTCGTCAAGGAATTAAAGATTATACAGATTGGCCAACAATTCCTCAACTATATATTAAGGGAGAGTTTGTGGGTGGATGCGATATTGTTAAAGAGATGTTTGAAAAAGGAGAATTAAAAAAACTTTTAGAAAATAAATCTCTGTTATCTTGAATAATATTCAATAACAAGCTTTGGTTCCATTACGGTAGGATAAGGAACATCAGCAAACTTAGGTACTCTTACAAGTTTCGCTGTTTTATTTTTTATATCTAACTGAATATACTCAGGCACATCTCGTTCTTTGCTCGCGAGACAAGTATCAATAATAGTCAAATCTTTTGATTTATCTTTTACCTGTATTAAATCTTCTTCTTTTACCAAATAACTAGATATATTAACTTTTTTTTTGTTAACTCTAAAATGTCCGTGGTTAATTAATTGTCTAGCTGAAAACACGGTTGGTGCTAATTTAGCTCTGTAAATAACGGTATCTAATCTTCGTTCTAATATTCCTACTAAATTTTCTGTGGTATTACCCTTTTTCTTTATCGCTTTCCTGTAAATATTTCTAAACTGTCTTTCATTGATATTGCCGTAGTAAGATTTTAGTTTTTGTTTTGCATTAAGTTGCACTCCATAATCAGTTGGTTTACCTTTTCTGCTCTGACCGTGTTGGCCAGGGGGATAATTACGAGAATTGAATGGGCTTTTTGGTTTTCCCCATAAATTTACTTTTAATCTTCTATCAACTTTATGTTTAGCTTTAATTCTTTTTGTCATAAAAAAAACGTTTATAATCCTTATAATGCATTTGTCAATTGTTCTTATAATTTACTAAAAACACTAGATAATATCCTTAATTCTTTATTACTTAACTGAATACGTTCAAAAATATTTCTAAGATTAATCAGCATTATTTTTTTCTTCTCTGAGGGAGAAAAAAAACCTTTTTTTTCTAGTCTATTTTCAATAAAATTTAAAAATATATTAAGCTTTTTTTTACTTATACAATCGAGTAATTTTTTTTCTTTTTTGAAATACTTTGGTTTTAGATTTTTAAATATTTCGTAACAAATAATAATTATACAATGAGATAGATTTATAGACTCAAATTTCTTATTAACTGGAACCTTAAAAATATAATTTGAATATGATATATCATCATTAGATAACCCTGAAGATTCAGGGCCAAACATAATTCCAATTTTCTTATGTTTGTTTTTTTTTATACTTTGAATAAATTTTTCAAAAGATAGATGTCTTTTATTTATATCTCTTTTTCTTGCTGAGGATGCATAAACTATGTCATACTTATTTATAGCATCTCTAATATTTGAATAGACTTTTGTATTTTTAAAAATATCTTTTGCACCAACAGAAGTTGCTATTGCCTTGTTATTTGGCCATTCCTTTAAGGGGCTAACTAGGTCTAAATTTTTAAAGCCAAAATTTTTTAATGCTCTTGCTGATGCTCCTATGTTTTCCGGTAATTGAGGCTTTACAAGAAGAAAGCCAATTCTATTAGTCATTTGCTGGAGCTTTTTCTTTGTATAACTTATAGTCTAAACTATCTATTAAAGCTTTGAATGAAGCGTCAATTATGTTTGGAGATACTCCTATTGTAAACCAATTTTTTCCGTCTTTATCTGTGCTTTCTATTGAAACACGTGTTGTTGCATTTGTTCCAGTATTCAAAATTCTTACTTTATAGTCTACAAGCTTAAGATCTTTCAAATATTTTGAATATTTTCCCACCTTGTCTACATTCGATCTAATAGCGTTATCTAATGCATTTACAGGTCCGTTACCAGATCCTTCACAAATAATTTCTTTACCATCAACTAGAATATGAGCCTTCGCAAAAGAATTAATTTTATCTTTTGAGTCTCTTTTGACTGAAACATCATATTTAGAGATAGTTAAATATTTTGGAATTTCTCCTAAAAGTCTTCTTGCTAATAACTCAAAAGAAGCATCTGCACCGTCATAAGAATATCCTGCAAATTCTCTATCTTTAACTTCATTTAATAATCCCTGAACTTTTGGATCATTTTTATCAATTTTTATTCCATATTTTTCTAATCTAGACATAATATTAGATTTGCCAGATTGATCTGAAACTACAATATTTCTAAAATTTCCTACTAGCTCTGGATTAATATGTTCGTAAGTTTTTGGGTCTTTTGTCACTGCTGACACGTGAAGACCGCCTTTATGAGCGAAGGCAGAAGCACCTACATATGCTGAATGTCTATTTGATTTTCTGTTAAGTATCTCATCTAGTAATCTAGAACATTCAGTAAGTGCTTTCATTTTATCTTTCGAAATTGCTACATCAAAATTTTTTGAAAAGCTGTCTTTTAATATTAGGGAAGGAATTAATGAAATTAAATTTGCATTTCCACATCTTTCTCCTAATCCGTTAATTGTCCCTTGAACTTGACGGGCCCCTGATAATATAGCTATTAATGAATTGGCTACTGCATTTTCTGTGTCATTATGTGCGTGAATTCCAATATTTTTACCGGGAATAACTTTTGCAACTTTTGAAACAATATCTCCAACTTCATGCGGAAGTGTTCCACCATTTGTATCACAAAGAACAATCCATCTTGCACCTTCTTCGTAAGCAGTTTTTATACAATTTAAAGCATATTCTGGATTACCTTTATAACCATCAAAAAAATGTTCAGCATCAAACATAAACTCTTTTTTCTTTTTAATAAATAATTTTGCTGACTCTTTAATATTCTCTAAGTTTTCTTTGTTAGTTATACCTAGTGCTTTATCAACGTGAAAATCCCAAGACTTTCCTACCAAACAAACCGCTGGGGTATTAGAGTTTAAAACAGCAGATAAGCCAGGATCGTTTTGAGCACTTCTACCTGATCGTTTGGTCATCCCAAAAGCAGTGAGTACTGTTGTTCCCAACTTAGGCGGATTATTAAAAAAAGTTGTATCAAGGGTATTAGCGCCTGGCCATCCGCCCTCTATGTAATCAACACCGAGATCTGAGAGTGCTTTTGCTATTTTATTTTTGTCATCAATAGAAAAATTAACACCTTCGGTTTGAGCCCCATCCCTTAAGGTAGTGTCAAAAATATATATTTTTTCTTTATTCATTTATATTTCCAAATTGTTTGATTACCTTTATCTTCAATACTAACTCCGCTACTTTCTAGTTCTTTCCTTATATTGTCTGCTAATTTATAATCACCTTTTTTTCTAGCATTATCTCTGTCTTTAATTTTATTTACGATAGTTTTTTCATCAATTTTTGATTTAGCTTTTTTAAATTTATTCCATGTATCAACATTTTCTTCTAATAAACCAATAAGTTTACATCCAGCAAGGAAAAGTTTTTTTGAAGAACCATCTCCTTTAGATGCTTTGTCAAAAAGCAAATGTAATTTTGCGATAAAACCTGGAGTATTTATATCTTCCAAAAGGGGTTTCAATAAATCTTCGTTTAAAACATCTTCTTTGGTATTTTCATACTGAGTATACCACTTATCTAGAGTGCTTTGACTCTCGCTGATTAAATTCTCATTCCAATCTAAAGGTTGTTTGTAGTGAGAACTAAGAAGTGCCAGTCTAATAACCTGTCCATTAATTGTTTTTCTCATTTTTTCAATTGTGACTATATTCCCTAAAGATTTTGACATTTTTTCTTTATTAAAAGTTACATAACCATTATGTAACCAATAATTTGCAAATTTTGTAGAATTATTAGCACAACATGATTGTGCAATCTCATTTTCATGATGAGGAAATACAAGATCTAATCCACCTCCATGTATGTCAAAATTTTTACCAAGAAATTTTTCACTCATAACTGAACATTCTAAATGCCAACCTGGTCTTCCCCTGCCCCAAGGAGAATCCCAACCTGGGTCCTCCGCTGATGATGGCTTCCAAAGAACAAAGTCAAGAGGATGTTTTTTTAATTTCGAAACTTCTACTCTTGCACCAGCAACTAATTCTTCAGGATTTTTTCTTGAGAGCTTACCGTAATTTTTGAAAGAGTTTATAGAAAAATATACGTGTTTATCTTTTTCATAGGCATAATTATTCTTTAACAAATTTTTAGTCATTGAGATCATACCTTCTATGTGCTCAGTAGCTTTGGGTTCAAAACTTGGTTTTAGACAATTTAAATATTTGCAATCATCATGAAAATTTTTTGTAATTTTTGATGTAAGATCATCTGTAGATATTTTTTTATTTTTTGAACTTTCTATGATTTTATCATCTATGTCGGTTATATTTCTTACATATGTAATATTATTTTTACCAAAAATTTTTGACAAAACTCTATACAAAACATCAAATACAACTAATGGTCTAGCATTTCCAATATGTGGAAAATCATAAACTGTTGGGCCACAAACATACATTCCAATTTTTTTTTCATTAATCGGAATAAAAGTTTCTTTGTTTCCAGTTAAAGTATTAGATACGTTAAGTTGATTATTCTTCATTAAATGTGCACACAGGTATTGGGTTCATCTTGTGTAAATTTTTTTTTCTAATCTCTAAATATTTTTTATGATTTTGATCATTTTTATCGGTCATTGCTTTTTCAAGCTGATCATAAGTCATACCAAGTTGTTGTACGTCATTTCTACCGTCGTTCCATAATCCATCGGTTGGTTCCGAGTTTATAATTTTTTCAGAAACTCCTAAGTATTTACCCAGTTCCCACACTTGGCTTTTTGTACAATCAGCTATTGGCGAGATGTCTACTCCGCCATCTCCATATTTAGTATAGAAACCAACACCAAAATCTTCGACTTTATTACCTGTGCCCACAACTAATCCTGAGTTAGCAGCAGCAACTTGGTATAAAGTAGCCATTCTCAATCTTGCCCTGGAGTTGGCGTAACCATGCTCATTATTGAAATTGCTTAACACACTAGAGAAAGAGTCAAAAATTTTATCCATCTCAATAATGTGATGTTCTACATTATTATAATTGTCTTTGAGCCACTTTGCGTGAGTTAAGCTAAGGTCATGTTGAGACTTTATTTGTTTTATTGGCATTGTTAACACAATTGTTTTGCGTTTAGTCTTTGCACATAAAGTACTAACAACAGAAGAGTCTATGCCTCCGGAAATTCCGACTATTAAAGATTTAGGGTTAAATGATGCCTTAACGCAATAATCATTAATCCATTTGGTTATAATTTCTGATCTTTTTTTTACTTCCATAATTAATACCTACCTCTCTTTTAAGGTCAGGTCTTAATAATTACAATAATTATTAAGACGCGGCTTGAATAATTTTATTTGAAATTTTTGAATTTTTCTTAATTTCCTCTGAAATTAAGAAAGCTAACTCTAAAGCTTGATCAGCATTTAGTCTAGGATCACAATGAGTCCTGTATCTATTGGATAAATCCTTTTCGGATATTTTTTGTGCTCCACCAGTACATTCCGTAACATCTTGACCTGTCATCTCAATGTGCAAACCTCCAGCATAACTTCCTTCAGCTTGGCTTACACCAAAAAAGTTTTTTACTTCCTTTACAACGCTATCGAACGTTCGTGTTTTAAATCCTGTAGCTGCTTTTATAGTATTACCGTGCATTGGATCACACGACCAAACTACTTTTAAACCTTCTTTTTTTACTGCCTTCATTAATTTTGGTAAATATTTTTCAACATTATTAGCACCAAATCTTGAAATTAGTGTCATTCTACCAGCTTCATTTTCTGGATTGAGAATATTGCAAAGCTTAATCAGTTCATCAGCTTTTAAAGTTGGTCCGCACTTAAGACCTATTGGATTTTTTATTCCTCTACAAAATTCAACATGAGCGCCATCTAATTGTCTTGTTCGATCTCCAATCCAAACAAAATGTGCTGAGGTATCATGATACTCACCTGTAGTTGAGTCTACTCTAGTCATTGCTTCTTCAAAAGGTAATAGTAAAGCCTCATGAGAAGTATAAATATTTACTGTTCTTAATCTTCTATTGTTATCGGAATTTATACCGCATGCTTCCATAAAAGCTAATGCGTCACTAATTTTTTCTTCTATCTCTTTATACTTGCCTTTAGTTTTGTCTTTTATGAAACCTAAATTCCACAGATGAACTTGTCTTAAATCTGCAAAACCTCCTTGAGAAAAAGCTCTCAATAAATTTAAGGTTGATGCAGATTGTGAATATGCTCTGAATAATCTTTTTGCATCTGGTTCTCTGGATTTTTCCAAGAATTCCATTCCATTAATATTATCGCCTAAATAACTTGGTAATTCTTTTCCATCTTTTTTTTCGGTTGGTGAACTTCTTGGCTTTGAAAACTGACCGGCAATTCTACCTATTTTAACTACTGGAACTGAAGCTGATGCCGTCAAGACCAGTGACATTTGTAGAATTACTTTGAAAGTATCTCTAATATTATCAGGATGAAATTCGGCAAAACTTTCTGCACAATCTCCTCCTTGCAATAAAAAAGCTTTTCCATCAACAACATTGGCAAGCGCTTTTTTTAAAGAACGAGACTCACCTGCAAAAACTAAAGGCGGATATTTTTTAACCTTACTTAACACCAAATCAAGTTCCTTAGTGTCTTTATATTTTGGTATATGTTTAGCAGGAAATTTTTTCCAACTATTTAAACTCCATTTTTTCATTTTCAACTCTTGATGGATATTTATATTATTATCTGTCTTTATTCAACAGTGACTGATTTAGCTAGGTTTCTAGGCTTATCTATATCGCACTTTTTAAATAATGCCACATGATAAGAAAGAAGTTGAAGTGGAATAGTAAATAAAAAAGGAGTAAGTGTTATATCGGACTCCGGAAGGTCGATTTGAAATCTTATATTTTCACTTATTACTTTACCGCCTGAATTAGTTAATAATAATACCTTTCCACCTCTAGCAATAACTTCTTGCATATTTGATAAAGTTTTTTCAAAGTATTTATCTTTTGGTGCAATAACAACAACTGGAAGCCCGTCCTCGATTAAAGCTAAAGGTCCATGTTTCATTTCTCCAGCTGGATAACCTTCTGCATGTAAATATGAAAGTTCCTTTAATTTTAAAGCTCCTTCCAGTGCAATTGGAAAAGAAAATCCTCTTCCTAAAAACATTGAGCCATTAGACTTATAAATATCTTTTGCAATTATTTGTATTTTTTCTTCTTGTTTTAAAGATTCCGATAATAATGATGGTATTTTTTTTAATTCATTTATTTTATTTTTGTACTCTTTTCGATCTATATCATTTCTTATTTCCGAAATTTTTAAAGATAACAAATATAATACAAGCATTTGGCCTATAAAAGCCTTTGTAGATGCAACTCCTATTTCTGGTCCTGCGTGAATAGGTAAAACACAATCTGAGTTTCTAGCTATAGAACTCTCAACAACATTTACCACCGAACAAGTTTTAACATTTTCTTTTTTACAAAGCTCTAATGCTGCATAAGTATCAGCTGTTTCACCGGATTGTGATACAAATAAATATAATGTATTTTTATCAAATCTAACTTTTCTATATCTAAATTCTGAAGCTATATCTGTTTCTACACTTAAAGATGTAAATTCTTCTAACCAGTATTTTGCTATTAAACAAGAATGGTATGCGGTACCACATCCTATTAAGGCAATTTTATTTATTTTTTTAGGATCAACTGGAAGATTATAAAAATTAATCTCCCCTCGAATTTTATCAATATATTCTTTTAAACAAGTTTTTGCTGTAATGGGTTGCTCAAAAATTTCTTTTATCATAAAGTTCTTGTAATTTCCCTTGCTGGCTTGAGATTTATCTTCTGATAATGTAAAAATTTCTTTGTTAATTTTATCTTTTTTGGAATTAAAAAACTTTACTTCATTTTTTGATATGACACATAAATCTCCATCATCTAGATAGGAAATTTTGTTCGTCATAGCCTTTAAAGCATAAGAGTCAGAACCAAGATAATTTTCATTACTTGAATAACCAACCGCTAGTGGGCTGCCTCGTCTTGCTCCAATAACAAAATCTTTAAAATTTTTAAATATTATTCCTAAGGCAAAACTTCCCCTCAACATATCTAAAGTTTCAAAAACAGCATTTAAAGGGTCTAAGTTTTTTAATTTTTCTGTAAGCAACACGGTTATTACCTCGGTATCTGTTTGAGACTTAAAAACCTTTCCAGATTTTTCCAACACTCTTTTTAATTCATCTGAATTTTCAATTATTCCATTATGTACAACAGAAACTATTTCGCTTGAGTGGGGGTGAGCATTTACTTCGTTTGGAACACCGTGTGTTGCCCATCTTACATGGCCGATTCCTAAATTTCCTTCACTAGGATTTTGAAACAAAATTTTTTCTAATTTTTCAACTCTACCTGGACATTTTTTTTCATTAATTTCTCCATTTGTAATGGTAGCTAATCCTGCAGAGTCATATCCTCTATACTCAAGCTTCTTTAAAGCATTTATTATATTAACTGATACCGACTTATTGCTTGCTATACCTATTATCCCGCACATTATTTGTTTCTCTTATAATTTTCTATTTCTTCTTGTTCTGACCTTTC
>CACIKS010000012.1 GCA_902587295.1 uncultured Pelagibacteraceae bacterium
CCTCCAGGAAGCAAAGATCAAGATGGAGATAGATTTATTGAAATTTGGAATCTTGTTTTTATGCAATTTGAACAAGTTTCTAAAAATAAAAGAATTGATTTACCCAAACCATCAGTTGATACAGGAATGGGCCTAGAAAGAATAACAGCTGTTCTACAAGGTACCCACGATAATTATGACATAGATCACTTTAAAAAGCTGATTTCAGCATCATCTGAAATTACAAAAACTAAAATAGATAATGAAACAATCGCAAGTCACAGGGTCATTGCAGATCATTTAAGAGCAAGTAGTTTTCTAATATCCGAAGGCGTTCTACCCTCTAATGAAGGCAGAGGTTATGTTCTTAGAAGAATTATGAGAAGAGGGATGAGGCATGCTCATACATTAGGTAGTAAAAAACCAATTTTCTTTAAATTATTTGATGTTTTATTAAACGAAATGTCACAAAGTTATCCAGAACTAAATACAGGAAAAGATTTAATTACAGAAACATTAAAAAATGAAGAGGAAAAGTTTTCATCTCTTTTAGATAGAGGAATGAAAATTTTAGATCAGAATTTAGAAAAAGTAAAAAATAATACTTTACCTGGAGAAATGGCCTTCAAACTTTACGATACATATGGTTTTCCTTTGGATCTTACTGCTGATATTTTGAAAAATAAAAATATAAAAATTGATACTGCTGCATTTGATAAAGCGATGCAAAAAAGCAAGGAGTTAGCTAGAGCAAGCTGGAAAGGTTCAGGTGATATATCGGTAGAGAAAAAATGGTTTAAAGTGAGAGATCAATTAAATCCTACAGAATTTTTAGGTTATGAATTTGATAAAGCCGAAGGAGAAGTTTTAAAAATATCGAAAGGAAATAAATTTGTTGAAATTGCAAAAGAAGGTGACGATGTTGAGATCATAACTAACCAAACACCTTTCTATGGTGAGTCAGGTGGACAAGTTGGAGATCAGGGTATTATCTCAAATTCACAATGTAAAATTAATATTAAAGATACTCAGAAAAAAATGGGTGATATATTTATTCATTATGGAACTGTTAAAGAAGGTTCACTTAAAGTTGGCGACAGTGTAAATCTTGAAATAAACATTCAAAAAAGAAATAATTCAAGAGCTAACCATTCTGCAACACATTTGCTTCACGAGTCTTTAAGAAGGACGTTAGGCAAACACGTAACTCAAAAAGGATCGCTTGTAAGTCCAGACAGACTCCGATTTGATTTCAGCCATAATAAAGCAATTGAAAAAGATGAAATGGTTAAAATAAATAAAATTGTTAATGATATAGTAGAAGGTGAAAGTAATGTTCAGACAAGAATTATGACACCTAAAGAAGCAGTTAGCCTAGGAGCTTTAGCTCTATTTGGTGAAAAATATGGTGATGAAGTTAGAGTTGTTTTTATGGGTAAAGAAAATAATGGTTTTTTTTTCAACAGAGTTATGTGGTGGAACACACGTAAAAAACACAATAGAAGTCGGGGAATTTAAAGTAATCAGCCAATCATCCATTGCTTCAGGAGTTAGAAGGGTGGAGGCATTAAGAGGTAAACAGCTTAAAGATTACGAAAAATCTTTAAAAAAAGATAAGTCTTTAAAAGAAAAAAAACTTAAAGAACAAGTTGATTTAGTCAAAAATGAGCTATTAAAATTTAAATTAAAACCAGATTATAAAGATGATCTTGATTTGCCAGAAAACTTAAAAAATCTTAACAGACAATTAGAAAAAATGAAAATTAAAAATATTATTAAAGATAAAAATAAAAATACTATAAAAGATAAAAAAATTGGTAATTTTATATTTAGACAACAAGTTTTAACTGATTTTCCACCCAAGGAATTAAGAAGTGTAATAGATCAGGGGAAAAAAGATATAAAAGAAGGAATTATAATTAGTATTTCTACTTTTGAGGACAAGGTTGGAGTTGCAGTCGGTTTAACTAAAGAGTTGACCAATAAATATGATGCTGTCGAACTTGTTAAAATTGTCTCTGAAGTACTTGGAGGAAAAGGTGGAGGAGGAAGAAAAGATTTTGCACAAGCTGGTGGTTCTCATAAAGATAAGATTGAGGAAGCCTTAAATACTATAAAAAGGAAAATTAATTAAGTTTTTTTTTAAGATTTGAGTCTATCACTTCTAGAAATTGATTTGTTGTAAGATATTTTTGGTTTTTATCAATAAGGATAGCTAAATCCTTTGTCATAGATCCGCTTTCAACTGTCTCAATACATACTTTTTCTAAGGTTTCTGAAAACTTAATTAATTCATCGTTGCCATCTAATCGACCTCTATGAGAAAGCCCCCTTGTCCATGCAAAAATAGATGCAATTGGATTTGTAGATGTTTCTTTTCCTTGTTGGTGTTGCCTATAATGTCTAGTAACAGTTCCGTGGGCAGCTTCAGCTTCGGCGATCTTACCATCTGGAGTTCTAAGTACACTTGTCATCAAACCTAGGGAACCATATCCTTGAGCTACCGTGTCAGATTGGACATCTCCATCATAATTTTTGCAAGCCCAAATATACTTACCGCTCCACTTCATTGCACACGCAACCATATCATCTATCAATCTATGTTCATAAGTAATTCCTACATCATCAAACTTTTTCTTAAATTCTTTTTGGTAGATATCTTCAAAAATATCTTTGAATCTTCCATCATAAACTTTTAAAATAGTATTTTTTGATGAAAAATATACTGGCCATTTTCTAACCAAACCATAATTTAAACATGCTCTTGCAAAATCTTTGATTGAGTTATCCAAATTATACATTGAAAGAGCTATCCCCGATTCATTAAATTTAAAAACTTCATGTTCAATTTTATCTTTTCCATCTTCAGACTCCCACTTAATTGTCATTTTTCCTTTTCCAGGAACTTTAAAATCTGTAGCTCTATATTGATCTCCAAAAGCATGTCTTCCTACTATGACACTTTCAGTCCAATGTGGAACTAGTCTAGGAACATTTTTACAGATTATAGGTTCTCTAAAAATTGTTCCACCAACAATATTTCTAATTGTACCATTTGGAGATCTCCACATTTTTTTTAATTTAAACTCTTTAACACGTGCTTCGTCTGGAGTTATAGTTGCACATTTAACTCCTGCACCATATTTTTGAATAGCTTTAGCACAATCAATAGTTACTTGATCGTTTGTTTTATCTCTATTTTCCATACCTAGATCAAAATATTTAATATTAACGTCTAAATATGGTTTGATTAATTTGCCTTTTATAAAAGACCAAATTATTCGTGTCATTTCATCGCCATCTAGCTCTACTACTGGATTTTTTACTTTAATTTTAGCCATATTATAAATTTAATTTGATAATTTAAAATTTTTATACATATTACCCTATGATTACAAATTATAAATTATGATGCTTGAAAAGATATTTCCAAAGTTGCACCAAGAAGGATATAAGTTTTTAGCCATATCTGTCGTACTTACGATAATTTTATGGTTAATTTCTGATTTTTTAGGATTTATTTTCACGTTAATCACAATATGGGTTTATTACTTTTTTAGAGATCCTGAAAGAGTAATAATTAACGACGAAAACTATTTTGTTAGTCCTGCGGATGGAATCATTTCTAGTATAAAAGAGGTAAGTGGTCCAATTGAATTAGGCCTTCAAGAAAAAAAATTTACCAGAGTAAGTATTTTTATGAATATTTTTAATTGTCACGTAAATAGATCTCCCTCAGATGGTAAAATTGAAGACATTTTTTATAAACCAGGAAAGTTTCTAAATGCCTCTCTTGATAAAGCAAGCGATGAAAATGAGAGAAATTACTTTAAAATTAGAGATAAAAAAACTGGGGAAGAAATTGTTGTTGTTCAAATTGCAGGTTTAATAGCAAGGAGAATCGTTACTCAATCTCAAAATAAACAGGAGATTAAACAAGGAGACAGAATTGGAATGATTAGGTTTGGAAGCAGAGTTGATTTATACTTCAATAAAAGAAAAACTATGGTAAAAATTGGACAAAATGTTATTGCAGGTGAAAGTTTAATAGCTAGTTTATAAATGCAAAAAAAAAATAAATTTAAAGTGGTTTCAGTTAATAAGTCTAGATATATCTTGCCAAGTGTATTGACGCTTATAGGTGTTTGTTTAGGAATAAGTTCAATTAAATTTGCTATGGATGGAAATTTTGGCTTTGCAGTTTTATTTATTATAGTTGCTGCGATCCTAGATGGTTTAGATGGAAGAGTTGCTAGGATGATTAAAGGAACTTCTGAATTTGGAAAAGAACTAGACTCTCTTACTGACTTTGTGAGTTTTGGTATTGCACCAGTTTTTGTAATTTATTTTTGGGAATTAAATCAATTTGGAAAAATTGGGTGGCTTCTTGTTTTATTATTCTCAGTGTGTTGTGTATTGAGACTTGCAAGGTTCAATCTTACAAAATTTGATGATAATGAAGAGTGGAAAATGAATTTTTTTCAGGGAATTCCATCTCCAGCAGGAGGATGTTTAATTTTATTTCCAATAATATATGAACTATCGAGTTTTAATTCTTTATTTGAAATAAAAAATGTGAGTCCTTTTTTAGTTGTACTTGCCTCAATACTTCTAATAAGCAAGGTACCAACTTTTTCATTTAAAAAAATTGTAGTTCAAAGGCAAATGACTTTATTTCTTTTACTTGGAGTTGGTTTATTTTTTGTTTCAATAATTCAATTTACATATGAAACATTAACCATATGCTGTATTTTATATTTGTTTTTAATTCCAGTAAGTATTTTTAATTATAGGTCGAAATTAAAAAATTCTCAAAATCAAAATATAGAAGAAGACCAAAGAGATATTTTATAGTTTGCTTCAATGGATAACAAAAGTTATCAAGATCACTTTTTTAATAGGGCTAAAATAGAAGGTTATAGATCAAGATCAGCATTCAAATTAATTGAATTAGATAAAAAATTCAAATTTTTAAAAAATGGTAAAAAAATATTAGACATTGGTTCTTTTCCTGGTGGCTGGTGTCAGGTAGTAAAGAAAACAAATAAAAAAGGAAAAGTTTTAGGAATTGATAAAAAAAAAATTGAAAAAATTGATGGTGTTAATTTTTTAGTTGGCGATTTTTTAGAAGAAAAATCAAAAAAAGCTATAAAAGAATTTTTTGGAACCAAAATTGATATTATTCTTTCTGATATGGCTCCAAATACAACAGGTAATAAAAGCTTAGACACTATAAGAACAAATCAATTATGTTTAAATTTGTTAGATTTTTCAAAAGAAATTTTAAGTAATAAGGGTGTTGTTATATCCAAACTATTTATGGGAGATGATTTTGAAGAAATTAAACAAACTGCAAAAAATCAGTTTAAAAAAATTGATTTTTTTAAGCCAGATTCTAGTAGAGATGAGTCTAGAGAAACATATATACATTGTTCAGAATTAAGTACATAATGCATTATTAAAAGGCAATTAACTGTAATAAAAATTATGAGTAGTTATAAAATTTTTCTTCTAATATTTTTGTCATTTATTTTTGGACTAAAAAGTTCATTTGCTAAAGACAACTATTTTACAAAAGGAGAAAAATTTTACAATGAACAAAAATTTACAAAATCTAAATTTCAATTTGAAAAAGATATAGTTTTTAATCCAAAAAATGAGAAATCATATTTATATCTAGCAAAAATATTTAATATTGAAGAAAAATATGAATTAGAAGAACAAAATTTAAATACGGTAATTTTATTAAATCCAAAAAATGAAGAGGCAATGTTTCTATTAACCTTATTAAAAATAAAAAAATCTGATTATACAGGATCTGAAAAATTAATTAACAATTTCGAAAAAATTTGTAAAGATCTTTGTGAAAAAAAAGATGAATTAACTAAAAAACTAAAAAATTTACAAAAATAATAAAAAAAAATGAAAAAGAAAATTTTTTTTATTAAAAAACTTAAATCAAAGAGAAAAATCGTTTGTCTAACAGCCTACTCAAAACCTATAACAAAAATATTAGACAAACATTGTGACATTATTTTAGTCGGCGACTCCGTTGCTACTGCTTTTTATGGAATGAAAAATACAAGATTAATTAGTTTTGAAACAATAATTAACCACTCAATTTCAGTAAGCAAAGCTATAAAGAAAAGTACACTTGTTATAGATATGCCTTTTAAAACTTATAGGAACTACTCACTAGCAAAAAAAAATGTAAAAAAAATTTTTAAAAAAACTAATTGTGATGCAATAAAAATAGAGAGTAATGGTAAAAACTCATCAATAATTTCTAAGCTTGTTAAATCAGGTTATCCAGTTATGGGACATATTGGTTTTACTCCTCAGTTTAAAAAAAAATTTCAACCTCAAGGTATGAGTTTAAAAGATGAAAAAAAACTAATTGTAGAGTCTTTAAAAATTGAAAAAGCCGGTGCCTTTTCATTAGTTTTAGAATGTGTTTCAGAAAGTGTGGCTAAAAAAATTACAAAAATATTAAGAATACCAACGATCGGAATAGGTTCATCAAAATTTTGTGACGGACAAATCCTGGTAACTGATGATTTAATTGGAATTAGTGGTTTTTATCCAAAGTTTGTAAAAAAGTATTTAAGTTTAGATAATATTTTAAATAAAGCTATAAAAAGATTTAAGCAAGATGTAATAAAAAATAGATTTCCCAAAAAAATAAATGCATATTAATCAAAATGGATTTTGAATCATCAGAAAACAAAGGAATAATTTATTTTATAAAATCAAAATTAAAAATAATTATTTCTATATTAATATTTCTTTTTTTCATTATTTTATTTATGGGATGGATGGATTACCAGAACAAAAAAAACAAACTAAAATTATCTGAAAATTTTATAGAAGCAAAAGTTTTGCTTAGCGAAAATAAAAAAATTGAGTCATATGAAATATTTAAACAATTAGTTAATAAAAAAGAAAAAATTTATTCACCATTATCTTTATTTTTTATTATAGATAGAAATCTAGAAAATGACGAAAACGTTCTACTTAAATATTTTGATACAATCTTGTCTATTAAGGACCTAGAGCCGGAAGACTTAAATCTAATGAAATTAAAAAAAGCAATTTTTATTTCACAAAATGCAGATGAACAGTCTATCCTTTCTTTATTAAATCCCATAATTAATTCAAATTCGGTGTGGAAAGCTCAATCTTTAAAATTTTTAGGAGATTATTATTTTTCAACAAAAGAATTCAAAAAAGCAGGAGAATATTATTCTATTTTAATTGATGAAAAATCATCTGATATTGATATTTCAGAATTAAAAAGAAAAATGAAACTAATAAAAAATGACTAATTTTTTAAAAGCATTTGTTTTAATAAATCTTTCATTTTTAATTTTAAATTGTTCTTTTAAAAATACTGGTTATTTCGATGATAGACTTGAGGAATTAGAGAAGGAAATAGCTGAAAAAAATTCTCGATTAGTTTTTACAAAAAGAATTGAATTTAGAGAAGAAATAAAAGGTAACACACAAAGAAAGATATCTTCTCCAATTACTAATAAATATTGGTTGCAAAAAAATTTTACTTACAACAATTATATTCCAAACCTTACTTACGAAAATAAAAACGAATTATATTATAAAAGTAAAAAAATAGGTAAGAATAAGTTTAATACAATAAATTCTTTTTTTGAGCCAATAGTTTTCGATAACAATATTTTTTTTTATGACCCATCGGGAAATATTTTCAGTTTTTCAGTTGAAAGGAGAAAATTAATTTGGAAATTCAATTTTTACAAAAAAAGGTATAAAGAAATACCAATTAATATAAATTTAAAAATTTCAAATAACAAATTGATTGTATCTGATAATTTAGGATATGGTTATTCCCTAGATGTTGAAACAGGAAATCTTTTATGGGCCAAAAATTATGGAGTTCCTTTTATATCAAGTATAAAAATAATAGATAATAAAGTATTTCTACTTAACCAAGATAATAAGTTTTATACAATTAATGAAAATAATGGTGAAGAAAATTTGAGTTTAGAGACTTTTCCATCACTTTTAAAAACCAATCAAGAAACTTCCCTAAGCTTGAATCCTTTAACCAAAAATTTATATTTCATTACATCTTCTGGTCAACTCTACTCCATAAATTATGATACTAAAAATATAAATTGGCTTTTAAATATATCAATCGAAAGTCAGTCAAGCACAGATCTATTTTTCTCTTCTCCATTAGTATCTGTGGATAATAAGATTTTCTTCAGCAGCTCCGTTTTTACATACTGCATTGATGCAAGAAGTGGGCAAGTTAAATGGAGATTACCTTTTAGTACTTACATAAGACCAATAGTTTCTCAAAATTATGTTTTTCTTGCATCTAAGGATGGTTTTATTTTGAACATTGACAATGAAACAGGAAAGGTCCTTTGGTCGAAAAATATGTATAAAATTACAAAAAAAATAAAAGAAAAAAAAGTTGGATTTATTCGTTCTCTCTTGCTTGTCTCTGATCAAATACTTGTAACTACATCAAAGGGATATTTTATATTTCTCGACTATAAAAATGGAAATATTGTTAATTACACTAGAGCATCCAAATCTGGATTTTTCTCTAATCCAATATTGGTAAATAAAAAAATATACGCTTTAGATAACAAAATTAGAGTTTTGATTTTTAAATAGATTAATTTGTAGATTTGCCGCTAAGAAATGATAGCTGTGTTACTTTATTATCTTTAAGATGATCAATCAATTTAATAGGGTATTCTCCGGTAAAATAATGGTCAGTAAATTGGGGATATATTTTATTTCTAACGTCTCCACTTAGAGCTCTGTACATTCCATCAATACTTAAAAACTTAAGTGATTTTGCTTTAACGTAAGCACATATTTCTTTAACATTCTTATTAGCTGATAATAACTCTTTTTTTGAAGGCATATCTATACCATAAAAATCTGGATATTTAATTTCTGGAGAAGCAATTCTCACATGAACTTCCTTTGCGCCAGCATCATAAAGCATTTTAACAATTTTAAGACAAGTAGTTCCTCTTACAAGAGAGTCGTCAATTAGAATAATTGATCTATTTTTTATAGAGGAACTATTTGCGCTCAATTTTAATTTAACACCTAAACTTCTAATACTTTGTGTAGGTTCTATAAAAGTTCTTCCCACATAATGATTTCTAATTAAACCAAGTTCAAAATTCATTTTCTTATTTTGTGAATATCCTATTGCTGCTGGAACGCCTGAGTCAGGAACAGGTATTATTATATCCCCAACCTCATCTGACTCTTTTGCCAATTCTTTTCCCAAATTTTTTCTATACTCATACGCACTCTTTCCATTTAACAAACTATCTGGCCGTGCAAAATAAATATATTCGAAAACACAAGGCCTACTCTTTTTTTTCGGAAAAGGCTTCAAACTTTTAATTTTATCTTTCTCTATTACAACAATCTCTCCATTTTCGATTTCCCTAATAAATTTGGCTCCTATTATATCAAGAGCACAAGTTTCTGATGCTAGAACATATGAATTTTTAATTTTCCCCAATACTAAAGGTCTTATTCCTAAAGGATCTCTAACCCCAATTAATTTTTTATTTGTCATCATTACAAGGGCATAACCACCCTGAATCTGAAACAAAGCTTCGATAACTTTATCAACTATCTTATTTCTGTTTGATTTTGCAATTAGCTGAACAATAGTCTCTGTATCAGTAGTAGTTCTAAAAATTGCTCCTCCTTTTACTAAACTCTCTCTTAGCTGCATCGCATTTGTCAGATTTCCATTATGCGCAATACTAATACCTCCACCATATAAGTCTGCGAAAAAAGGCTGAATATTTCTAAGTGAAGTTTCACCTGTAGTAGAATAACGATTATGTCCTATAGCATAATTTCCAGGTAATTTTTTCAATATATCCTTATTTGTAAAATTATCTCCAACCAGACCGTTTCTTTTTTCTGAGTGAAAATTTTTGCCGTCAAATGATACAATTCCACAACCTTCTTGGCCTCTATGCTGTAAAGCATGAAGACCTAATGCAGTTAAAGCCGAGGCATCTTCAGAATTGAAGATTCCAAAAACCCCACATTCTTCGTTTATTTGCCTCATTATATTTTTTCTATTTCTTGCTTGGTATTTTCAAGTTCTTTACTGCTAGGAAACTCCTCAATTAATAATGTACTGCCTTTCTCTGTTATTGAAAAAAAGTAAGAATTTTTTAAATTAATATCCCATTTCTCATATGAATAAAACCAATTAAAGATTGAAAAAATACACACAAAAAAAACATACCCCTTAAAAATACCGAAGAAAAATCCAAAAATTTTATCAACAGAACCCATACCTGTGTATGAAAATAAACGACCCAGAGATTTACCTAATAGAATCAGTATAAATAATGTTAATATGTAAACCACTATTCCTAAACCAATACCAGTTAAGTAATCGTTATTTATGTAATCTGAAATATATGGATCTAATTTTGGAACTAAAATAATTGTAATTACTAGTGCTAAAATCCACTTTAGAAAAGATACCAAACTTATAAAAAAACCTTTAGCAAAACACTGAATCGAGAAGTAAATTAAGAAAATTAAAAAAATAATATCAAATAAAACTATATTTTCGCTTACGAAGGATATTAAACTATCAAGCATTATTGAAAGGCTTAAAAGTTAATATTAGTTTTGGCAAAAGTGTTAAAACAGAAACCATAGCTAAAAGCATAGCAATTCCCGTAAAAACACCAAAATAAATAGTTGGTATAAAATTAGATAAAACCAAAATTGAAAAACCAAATACTATAGTTATTGATGTGTTTAAAATTGCAACTCCAACTGTATTATGACATTTTTCTAAAGTTTTATTATAATCTTGAATTTTTTTATACTCTTCCTTAAATCTGTATATGTAATGAATACTATTATCCACTGCTATACCTATAGTTATTGCAGCAATAGTTATTGTCATCATATCTAACGGAATACCTAGCAAACCAATAATACCAAGTATTAAAAAAGCAGCCATAAAATTTGGAACGACACCAATAAATGATAGAGTTATATTTCTAAAAAGAATCAAAAACATCAAAGTTATACCCGCCATTACAACACCCAACGTCAAAATTTGGGATTTAAACAAACTTTGTAAAAGATTATTAAACAATATTAGTACCCCAGCTAATTTGAATTCTTCTGGTTTTAAACCCAATTCATTTTCTAAGTCATAATTAATTTTTTTAATTAGCTCATTCCTTCTTAGATTTTCTTTAGAGTCTAAAACTCTTAAGCCAATTCTTGCTTCATTATTTTCAATAGAAATATAAGGGTCAATTATCTCTTTTTTAATTGAGTCTGGTATTTTTGTATATAATACTCCCATTTCTAAACCTTGTAACTTATTTCCTCCACTTAAGTCCTCAGCAACTCTAACCATTGAAGCAAATGATATTACTTTTCCTACAGCACTTAAATTATCGAGATAATCATGGACCTGTGTAATTTTATCTATTTTATTCCTTGTAAACCAATATTTTGAATCGTCTTCATCTTGTTCACCCCAGTCATCATCGGAGTCATCTTCATTTTTCTGTTTAGGAAATTTAATTATTATATCAAGAGGTGTTGTTCCTCCAAGTTCATCATCAATTAATTTCATGCCTTTATAAATTTCAGTTTTTTTATCAAAATAGTTTATAAAACTATTTTCTACTTCAAGTTTACTTATTCCAACAACGCTAATAGCAATAATAAATATTGCAGAAGTAAAAATTGTTTTAGTATTTTTTTGAGCAACCACACTTAAAAAAGAGGTTATTCTTGATTTTTTTTGATCTGTGTAATTTACATTCTTTCCACTCAAGATACTTAATATAGATGGTAACAAAGTAAAAGTTATTGACATTGAAACTAGCAAGCCAACCGTCATCATCCAGCCAAAATCAATAATGGGTTTAATACCACTAAATATTAATGATAAGAACGCACAAATAGTTGTAAGAACAGTATAAAGTATTGGCCAAAACATTTTTTTAGATGTCCAAAGAAGAGCTTCGCTATTGGTTACGTCAGGATTTTCTTTTCTGAATTGCAAATATCTTACACTCATATGAATATTCATAGCCATAGTTAAAATTAACATTAGAGCAATAAAATTTGAGGATATGACTGTAACTTTCCAACCAACCAATCCCAAAAAACCAATCATAATTAATACTGAGAAAAAACAACTTAAAAGAGGTACCACCACCCAAAGAATACTTCTAAAAACAAACCAAAGTGTAAAAACTATGAATAAGAATACTCCAGCACCGAAAACAATAATATCATTTTTTATAAAAGTCATCATATCATCAGCTATCATTGGAATTCCACCAAGATGAATTATTGGATATATATCTGATGAACTTTTTTCAACCTTCCCTGGAGCAGGGTGGTCTTGAATAATTTTTCTAATTTCATTTATATTTTGGTGGTTTTTTTTATTGTAAGACTTTTTATAAGAGTCATATTTTTTTAAAAAAGTTTTATAAACTTTTCTCTCTTTCGCAGTGAGTTTTCCCTCGATTTTTCTTTCAAGATAAGAATTTTTTGTTTCTATAAGTTCGATTAATTTTTTATCAGGTTTTATGTAAACTAATATTCCACTTGTTTCCCCATCTTCGCTGATTACAAAGTTTTTATAAATTGGGCTATTAATAATTTCATCAAAACCTCTTTCTAAATCTACATCTGGGCTTGATAAAGTTTTAAAATTTTTTATTCTCTCTGCTAAAGGATCATCATTATTTTTTAATAATGGGACATCTAAAACTGTAATTACACTATCAACCCAATTTAAGTTTTCCAATGATGTTTTTAATAATTCAAGATTTTTAATTGTATTTTCTGACTTAAAATTATAGTCCTCATTAGGAGAATGAGTATAGGTCAAAACCAAAAACTCTTTTGATGAATATTTTTTGTTTACTTCCCTTAAATATTTCAAGTCTGGATCGTTTTCTAATAACAATGTATCTGAAGAGGCATCTAACTGGAAATTTTTCGAAAAATACGCAAAACTTAATAAAAAAACTATAATAATTAATAGTGTTGTTTTTGGTTTTAAGATTACTGTGTTTTTGTATAAATTTGAGAAGGTCACTTTTAAAGATATAACTTAAAAAAAGATGATTTAAAATTACTTATTTTTACCCTGATTTAGTTATATTTTTAAATCTAGTATAAGCACCTTCAAATTCCACCTTTATATTTCCAGTTGGCCCATGTCTTTGCTTACCTATTATAATATCTGCAGATCCTAAAATTTCATTCATTTTTGCTTGCCATTCTGAGTGTTCTACCGTTCCTAGCTTAGGCTCTTTTGTCATCAGATAGTATTCCTCCCTAAAAACAAACATTACAACATCTGCATCTTGCTCTATAGACCCAGACTCCCTTAAATCAGAAAGTTGTGGTTTTTTATCATCTCTTTGCTCTACGGCACGAGATAATTGGGATAGTGCCAATACAGGAACGCCTAATTCTTTTGCAAGTGCTTTCAAACCCTGTGTTATTTCAGATATTTCCTGCACTCTTCCCTCAAATC
The DNA here is from genome assembly GCA_902587295.1 of uncultured Pelagibacteraceae bacterium. GTDB lineage: Bacteria > Pseudomonadota > Alphaproteobacteria > Pelagibacterales > Pelagibacteraceae > Anoxypelagibacter. The sequence goes on from CACIKS010000012.1 coordinate 13,556, forward strand.
TCCTTGAACCAGTTGTCATTAATTGAATATAATCGACTACAACCAAGTCTAAACCAAAAAGTCTTTTAATTCTTCTTGCTCTATTAGAAAGTGCGGAAATTGTTATTGCAGGTGTTTCGTCAATATATAAAGGTAGTTGATGGATACTTCTAGAAGTTTCAATTAATCTATTAAACTCTTCCTCAGAAACTTTTCCTCTTCTTATGTCATTAGATTTTATTCTTGATTGTTCCGATAAAATTCTGGTTGAAAGTTGCTCTGATGACATCTCTAAAGAAAAGAAAGCAACAGAAGATTTTTTCTCTTGTTCTAAAATTTTTTTAGCTGCATAATAAGCTATATTAGTTGCTAATGCAGTTTTACCCATTGATGGTCTCCCAGCAATTATTACTAAATCTGACTTATGAAGTCCCCCAAGTCTCTCATCCAAATCATTAAGTCCCGTTGGTATCCCAACAATACCCTGATCATTCTTCATTGCATTTGTAGCCATCTCAATAGTTTGATCAAGTGCTAAGCTAAACTTTAAAAAAGACTGATTAAAAGTTCCTCTCTCAGCTAAATCAAACAAAGACTTTTCCGTATCTTGAATTATCGTGTCTCCAGATTTTTCTGTAGTGTCATCCATAGACTCATCAGACAAATTTTGTGATATTTGTACTAGTTCACGTCTAACGAATTTTTCATGAATTATTTTTGCGTAATCTCTGGATTGTCTTACTGATGAAGAAAATCTAGTTAGTTTAACCAAATATTCGGTACCTCCAATTTCTGACAATGCATTGTCTTTTTCAAGAGAACTCTTAAGTGTTATAGGGTTAGCAATCATTCCTTTGTTATGTAGACTTTCAATTAAACCATAAATTCTCGAATGTAAGGGATCGTAAAACTCCTTATAATTTATGATATTTGATACTTCGTCTATGATATCATTATTAACCAAAATTGAACCTATAAGCGCTTGTTCTGCTTCTAGATTTGAAGGAAGTTTGTTTTCTTTATCATTTTTAAGATTATCTATTTTTAGTTTTTCCATTAATGCTGGTTATTCTACTTTAAAAGAAAAGTGATTAAATATAAAAGTTATTAACTTTTTTTACTTATTGTGGAGAAATAATTGTAAATTATTTTAACTCTTTTTTTTCAACTAAAACACGTAATTCAGTTACAAGGTCGGAATATAAATTAACTAATAATGAAAAATTTCCAACTTTTCTGATCTCTTGTTTGAGATCAATTTGTGAAGGATGTATAGTTTCCTTAAAATTCTCTAGAAAATATTTAGATATTTCCTTGGGTTTAATTGCAGCAAAAAGCTCACCATTTTCTTTTGTTTCTTTTTTGAAAATTAATTTTTTATTTTTAATTTTTTCTATTATTTTTTTTGCTTGTTTCTTTTGTTCTATGTTTTTTTTATTTATTTCGTCTTTTTTCCTTTTAACAAACTCTATATTAGCCTTGTCAGCTCTTAAAGCTTTTCCGACTTTTAAAAGGAAATTTCTTCCATAACCGTCTCTAACTTTAACAACTTCACCAATTTTTCCCAAATTTCTTATATCTTCTAGAAGTATTACTTGCATCTAAACCAACCCAAGAACTTTTGCTCTTTTAATAGCTAAAGACAGTTCTCTTTGTTTATTTTGAGATACAGAGGTAATTCTTGATGGTAAAATTTTACCTGTATCAGATATATATCTTTTCAGAAGTTTTATATTTTTATAATCAACTTTTGGAGCATCTTTAGCAGATAAAGGACAACTTTTTCTAAAACCCACATCTGGTTTTTGAAAAAGACTTAACTTATTGGAATAACCAGATCCTTTACCTTTTCTTTTCTTTTTATCTCTTCTCATAAAAACTATTTAGTTTGTCCAAAGTACTCTTTTTTTAGATCTAAGCTATCGTATTTTACTGTTAAAAATCTAATTATTTTATTTTCAACTGAAAGCTTTTTTTCAACTTCATTAACTACATTATAAGTTGACTCAATCTTAAAGTGGATAAATATCCCCTTTTTATTTTTTTTAATTTTTTTTGCAAGACTCAACAAGCCCCACTTTTCAGTTTTTAATATTTTTCCTGTTTTATTAATAATATCTGAGTATTTTGATATTAAACCCTCAATTTCTTTGTCGGTGAGGTCCTGTTTGCCGATAAATGTGTGTTCGTAAAAAGCCATTTTGTTATCAATTTTTAGTTTTAAAAACGGACTTATACTATTTAAAATTTGTTTATACAACAGTAATAATAGTGTTTAATCACTTTAAAATTAATAAAATGAAAGCAGTATTATTTCCAGGTCAAGGTTCTCAAATGGTAGGTATGGGAAGTGAGCTATATAAAAATTTTGATTTGGTGAAAAAGGTTTTCAAAGAGGCTGACGAAAAACTTGGATACAAAATCTCTGAAATAATTTTAAACGGTCCTGACAGTGAGTTAAAATTAACAATGAACACTCAACCTGCAATATTAACTATAAGTAATTCAATTTTTAGATTAATCACTGAGGAGTATAATATAAAAATTAAAAATGATGCAAAGTATTTTGCAGGTCATTCATTAGGTGAGTATAGTGCATTGGTATCTTCAAATTCTTTAAATTTTTCAGATGCAGTTTATTTACTTCACCAAAGAGGAAAAGCTATGCAAGAAGCAGTTCCAGAAGGAGAGGGATCAATGCTTGCAGTTATGGGATTGCAATTAGAAGAATTGAAAAGCTATATGGAGGAAATTAAAAATGAAAAGGGAGTTTGTGAAATAGCAAATGATAATTCTAATAGTCAAATTATTTTAAGTGGAAATACTAAATCAATTAATGAGATAAGTGAAATTTTAAAAAAAAATAAAAAAAAATCTATTTTTTTACCTGTTAGCGCACCTTTCCACTGTTCTTTAATGCTACCTGCAGCGCAGAAAATGAAAAATAAAATAAATGAGGTTAATTTTAAAAATTCATCACTTGAAGTAATTAGTAATGTTACAGCACGGCCAATTAAAGATTCGCAAGAGATTAAAAAATTACTAGTAGAGCAAATTATTTCTAAAGTAAGATGGAGGGAAAGTGTTGAATATATGATAAAAAATGGGGTGAGTGAATTTATTGAGATTGGACCAGGAAAAGTGCTTTCTGGGCTTATAAAAAGAATTAGTGACAAAGTTTCGTCTAAAAGTATAAATACAATAGAAGATATTAAAAATCTTAAATGATAAGTTTTAAAAATAAAAAAATATTAATAACAGGTGCCACTGGAGGAATCGGAGGTGCATTAGTAAAAAGATTTGTTTCACTACAAGGAGATGTTTTAGCAACAGGTACAAAAAATGAAAAATTAGAGATACTTAAGAAAGATTATCCTAGTCTAAAAATTAAACAATTCGATATATCTAATCATTCTAAAATCGAGAAATTCATCGATGACGTTTCTTCTGAATTAGGGGGAATAGATATTTTAATTAACAATGCAGGGATAAATGCTGACAATCTTTCTTTAAGAATGAGGGATGAAGAATGGAAAAAAGTAATTGATCTAAACTTAACTTCTACATTTTTATTAACTAAAAATTCAATAAAAAAAATGTTAAAAACTAAATTTGGTAGGATTGTAAATATAACATCAGTAGTTGGCCATAGTGGAAATTTAGGACAATCAAACTATTCAGCGTCTAAAGCAGGCATAATCGGAATGTCGAAAAGTTTAGCTATAGAGTACGCAAAAAAAAATATAACAATAAACTGTGTTTCCCCAGGTTTTATAGTATCGAATATGACTGAGAACATTGCAGAAAAAGTAAAAGTGTATTTAACCTCAAGAATTCCAATGGGCAAATTAGGTACAGGCGAAGACGTATCAAACTGTGTAGCCTTTTTATCTTCAGAAATGGCTTCTTATGTTACCGGCGAAACAATACATGTTAATGGCGGTATGTATATGGCTTGACAAAGAAAAAAAATAATTTAATAACAAATCTTAAGAAAAATCAAAAAAAAGGGATTAAATGTCAAAAGATGTAGCCGGAACAGTTAAAAAAATAGTAGTTGACCATCTAGGTGTTGATGAATCAAAAGTAACAGAAGAAGCTAGTTTTATAGACGATCTTGGAGCAGATAGCTTAGATACAGTAGAATTAGTAATGGCTTTTGAAGAAGAATTTGGATCCGAGATTTCCGACAATGAAGCTGAAAAAATTTTAACAGTTGGGGATGCTATCAAATTTATTGAGAGCAAATCTAAATAAATTTAAATTTTCTTCGCTTTTATGAACAACTTAAGCAGTAAACCTCTTATGCTTGTTTTATCATCTCCTTCGGGTGCGGGAAAAACTACTCTTTCAAAAAAAATACAACAATCAGACAGTTCTTTTAAAATTTCAGTTTCACACACAACAAGAAAAGCCAGACCAAACGAAGTTGATGGAGTTGATTACCACTTTGTTAGTAAAGACAAGTTTAATAAATTATTAGATGAAGGCGCATTCTATGAATACTCAAAAATTTTTGATAATTTTTATGGAACATCAAAGTCCTCAGTGAACACCATAATTAAAAATAATTGCAATGTTTTATTTGATATAGACTGGAAAGGTGCACAGCAATTAACAAATTACAAAGAGTTAAATTTACTAAAAATATTTATTTTACCACCAAGTAAAAAAGAGTTAAAAAAAAGACTAGTGGCAAGAAATCAGGATGGCGAAGAGTCAATAAAAAATAGACTTCTTGCTTATTCTCAAGATATCAAACACTCAAAAGAATACGATTATGTGATAGTTAATGACAATGTTGATAATTGTTTTAATGAAATTAAACAAATAATTAACCAAAAATTAAAAGTATAAAATTTATTACAGATTTTCGTAAAATTCAGTAATTCTAAAATAGTCATTACTTGATAGTTCTGACGGTCTACAATTTAGGTTTGTTTTTAATTTTTTCGCTACTTCTTTATAATTTTTAAAAAGCTTAGAAAAAGGCTTATTAATCATTTTTCTCCTGTTTGAAAAAAAAATGTTAGTTACTTTTTCTAAATTCTTAATATTAACATTATATTTTATCTGAGCTTTTGGTTTAAAAACGATTATTTTTGAATCTACATCAGGTTTTGGAAAAAAACAATTTCTTGAAATTTTAAAGCTTTCTAAAACATCTAAACGATAATTTGATAATATTGAAATTCTTCCATATTCTTTAGTGTTAGTTTCTGCCAATATTCTATCTGCCACTTCTTTCTGAAACATAAATATTACTTTTTTGTACAATGGTGGCCAAGTTTTTAAACTGATAAATTTTGCCAAAATTTTAGTAGATATGTTATATGGAAGATTACCAAAAACTAAAAAATTTTTAAATTTTATGCTTTCCAAATTAAATTCAAGAATATCTTGATTATATATTTTTAAATTATTTTCTTTTTTAAATTTATTCTTTAATAATTCAGAGAATCTTCGATCTTTTTCAATGAGCAAAACTTTTTTTGGTTTTTCTTTTAAAATTAATTCAGTTAAATTTCCCGAACCTGGGCCAATCTCTATAATAATCTGGTTTTCTATATTGTCTAATTTTATAATCTTTTTTATTATATTTTTATCAATTAAAAAATTTTGGCCTAAAGACTTCTTAAGTTTTAACATTCGATCTTTTAAAAAATTTTATAGCCTCTATTAAACTTTTAGGATTAGCTATATTTCTTCTTATTATATTACGGCCTGTTCCGTGGTCAGGTGATACTCTTAAAAATGGCAAACCTAAAGTTACATTTATTGCATTAAATTTAAAAATAGATTTATAAGGAGACAAAACTTGATCATGATACATACCAACAATTACATTAAATCTGTCTTTTTTGTAATTTAAGAACGCTGTATCAGGGGATAAAGGACCATCAATATGCAATTTCCTTTTTTTTAAATAATTAATAGCAGGAACAATAATTTTTTTCTCTTCAGAGTCTTTTCTCAATTCATCGTTATGAGGATTTAAACCTAATATCCCTATTTTTGGTTTACGACAAAGTTTTTTAAATAAAAAATTATTAATTGTAATTACATTACTAATAATTCTTTTTTTTGTTATTTTAGAATGTACTTTTCTTATTTTAATGTGAGTAGTTATTGGAGATACAGACAAGGTTTTATTGTAAATGAGCATAACCTCTTTTTTAAAGGTACCTAATTTATTTGATAAAAATTCAGTAATTCCAATATTTTTATTTCTAAATATATCTTTTTTGTTAATTGGACAATTAATCAAACCTGAAATTTCTTTTTTTTTCGCGAGTGCTACAGCTAGATCAAAAGACTTAAGCACGTACTTGGATTTTTCTGCTTTTGGTATTTTAAAAGGTTTAACAAATTTCAAAGGGATATCATAAATTAATAAATTTTTTTTAAAATTCTTTTTTTCAATATCGTTAATCTTTTTTGTTTTAATTGAAAAACCCAAAGATTTGAGTTGTTGGTTAATTAATTTAAAGTTTCCAATAATAAAAATATTTATATTTGCAAATTGCGATTTTTTTTTCCAGGCCTTTGCTATAATTTCAGAATTAATACTTTCTGGATCTCCAGCTATAATTCCAATTAAATTTTTCATAGGAAATTAATTTGTATTACTTTCTCTAAATTTGAGTAGTGAGAATTTGAAAACATTTGTAATTTTTTTTCTTTTTCGACTCTTACAATCGTATCTTTTATTTCTTGTATATTTTTCTCATAAACTTTTTCTCCCATTTTTTTAATAATGACTATTGTTGTATCAAAAATTATAGGTTTACTTATTTCGTCAGTATTTAAATTTTTAATATTTTCGTAAATTTTGTTTGATAATTTTTTTTCGTCAACCCATCCAATATTCCCTCCATACCCGGCAGATTGTGAAACGCTAAATTTTTTAGCTGTATTTTCAAAACCATCTTTATTGATGCTATCCATAATAAAATCTAAATTATATTTTCCTTCTTTTTGTATCTCAATTTCAGATAGTAAAAATTTTCTATTAGAATCCAATTTTTCTAATCTGGAATTTATTTTTTTTTCTATATCGCTCATATTTAATGATATTTTATTTTTGTATAGTTCAAAAATTAAAGTATTCCATTTAAGGTCAATCTTATATTTATCTTCAAGATTTTTTATATTCAAATTGT
>CACIKS010000013.1 GCA_902587295.1 uncultured Pelagibacteraceae bacterium
ATTAACTTTAACTGATAAAGAGTTTCAAATAATGAGAAATGCATCGATTGAATGCTTAAGAAAAATTGGAGTAGAAACTGGTGGATCTAATGTTCAATTTGCCATCAATCCTAAAGACGGAAGAATGGTTATAATAGAGATGAACCCTAGAGTATCAAGATCTTCAGCTTTAGCATCAAAAGCAACTGGATTTCCAATTGCAAAAGTTGCTGCGAAACTAGCAGTGGGTTACACGCTTGATGAATTAACAAATGAGATTACTGGAACAACTCCAGCATCTTTTGAACCAACAATTGATTATGTTGTAACAAAGATTCCTAGATTTACATTCGAAAAATTTAAGTCTGCCGAGGTAAAACTAGGAACATCAATGAAATCCGTTGGGGAAGCAATGGCAATTGGAAGAAATTTTAAAGAGTCATTACAGAAAGGTTTGTTATCTTTAGAAATTGGTTACACGGGTTTAGATGCTTTAAACAATTTATCTTACAAAGAAGTAATAAAAAAATTAAGTCAAAATTTGCCTGATAAACTTATTGTTGTTGCTGAAGCAATAAGAAGAAAAATGAGTGTAAAAAATATATATAAAAAAACAAAAATTGACCCTTGGTTTCTTGAACAAATTTACGACATAGTTTATGAAGAAAAAAAACTTAAAAAGAATGGAATTCCTAAAACATTTAAAGAGTTTTCTTATATAAAATCTATTGGCTTTTCCGACAGAAAAATTGCAGAGTTAACTAATAGTTCGATTAAAGATATTCAGAAAAAGAGAAGGAGTCTTAAAATTTTCCCAGTATTTAAAAAAATTGATACTTGCGCTGCAGAATTTAAATCAGAAACTCCTTATATGTATTCTACTTATCAAAAATTAGAAGGTAATTTATCAGCTTGTGAGTCAAACCCTACAAAAAAGGAAAAAATTATAATTTTAGGAGGCGGTCCAAATAGAATAGGTCAAGGCATAGAGTTTGATTATTGCTGTTGCCAAGCTAGCTTTGCTTTAAAGGAAAAAAAATACGAAACAATAATGATAAATTGTAATCCGGAAACAGTTTCTACCGACTACGATACGAGTGATAGATTATATTTTGAGCCTTTGATTGAAGAATATGTCTTAAATATAATTTACAAAGAAATGCAAAAAGGCAAATTGCTTGGGGTAATTGCACAATTTGGTGGTCAAACACCAATAAAATTAGCTAAAACCTTAAATGATAATAATATTCCAATATTAGGAACTCAATTTGACTCCATTGATCTTGCAGAAGACAGAGAAAGATTTAAAAAAATACTTATAAAACAAAATCTCAAACAAGCAGAAAGTGGGATTGCAAAAAATAAAAAAGATTCTTTTAAAATAGCAAATAGAATTGGTTTTCCGATAGTAATTAGACCATCTTATGTTCTTGGTGGAAGAGGAATGGAAATAATCTATACGCAAACTGACCTTAAAAAATACATAGACGAAGCTGTAAAAGTTTCAGGATCAAACCCTGTTTTAATTGACAGATTTCTAAATGATGCAACAGAAGTTGATGTTGATGCAATATCTGATGGAAAAAAAATATTTGTAGCAGGAATTATGGAACATATTGAGGAAGCAGGTATCCATTCGGGTGACTCAGCTTGTTCCTTACCTCCGTATACTTTAAGTAAAGAAATCATAGATAAAATTGAATTTCAAACCGAGCAGTTAGCAAAAGCCTTGTCAGTTGTTGGTTTAATCAATATTCAATTTGCTGTAAAACAAAATGAAATTTATGTTCTAGAGGTAAATCCAAGAGCAAGTAGAACGGTACCATTTGTTTCTAAAGCTACCGGACTTTCAATAGCTAAAATAGCATCAAGGGTAATGGCAGGCGAAAAATTATCAAAATTTAATTTAAAAAGAAAAAATAAAAATACTTTTGCAGTTAAAGAAGCTGTATTTCCTTTCAATAAATTTCCTGAGGTTGATGTATTACTTGGTCCAGAAATGAAATCAACTGGTGAGGCAATGGGTTTTGACAGTAACTTTGGCTTGTCTTTTGCCAAAAGTCAAATAGCTAGCAACAATAGTATTCCGCTAAAAGGAAATGCTTTTATATCAGTAAAAGATAGAGACAAAAAAAAAATAATACTTAATGCTAAAAAATTAATAAAATTTGGTTTCTCTTTGTATGCTACCCCTGGAACTGCGAGATATTTAATAGCCAATGGAGTAAAGTGTAAAAAGATAAATAAAGTTAGTCAAGGATCACCACATATTGTTGAAAAACTAAATAAGAAAAGAATATCATTAGTTATCAATACAACTGAGGGCAAAGATACTATTGCAGATTCATTTAGTTTAAGAAGAACAAGTTTGGTAAATAAAGTTCCATACTTTACTACAATAGCTGCGGCAAATGCTTGTCTAGAGTCTATTGAAGCGTTAAAAAAATATCCAATTAAAGTTAGAGCTTTACAGGATACTTAAGCTGTGCAACTCATATCTTGGCCACAACACAATGGAGACTTTATTTTTCCATGCTGATTGGGACACTTTGATATCTGAACCTGTTTGCCATCTTCAAGTTTTAAATTATCATTTTCCAATGGAGAATTGCACTTTGCGCAAGTAGCATTAACTGACATACCGCATTTTGAACATTCGTAAGTTGCCATATCAATTTTATTATACTAAATTATACTTTTACTTTCCAGTCTGTGTTGAAAGATACATAATTGACTTGTACGCATCTTCTCTCCTTTTTTATCTCTTTTTTTTCCATTCCATGCCAAGTATTTGGACCGCTTGAAAAAAAATAGCCATAATTATTTACATATGGAACAGTTTTAACTTTGTTAAATTTCTCATCATAAAAATCTGTTCCTAGATTTTCTGACTCACCAAAAGGATTAATAAATATTAGTGATGATAAAAGTTTTTCTTTTATATCACAATGTGGTTTAAGCCAAAATCCTGTTCTGTCGCAAATTACTTCCACTCTTACAAAAGAGTTTGATAAATCTTTTTTTATTAAATCAGATATATATTGATATACATTTTTTGAACAAAGTTCATTTATAAAACTGGTTAAATGTGGAAAATTTTCTGAATTTTCTTTTGTTACAAAACATCTATACTTTTTAGCTTTGCCTCCAGACTTTATACCTTCTCTAAATTTTCCTTCTCCACCGTCAATCGCTCTTGTTCCATCATAAGATAAACCATCTCTAACAGGATTTGCAATCTCAGCATTACAAACTTCTTTGATGGCTAGATCGGTTAACGGTTTTTTTAAAGCCCAATGTTTGAAAGGTTTATCATACGTTTCTAATCTAGATTTTAAAGAGTTAAATAATTCCATTTTTTTTCATCCTGTCTTCAACTATAGAAGCGGCTCGTTTTACTTCATCTAACTTAACATAAGTCCAATTTTCAATTTTATCATCTAAATTCCTAATTATACCAAGATCTTTGAATAATTTATAAAAATTTTTAAATCTGTGAATGCTTCTTTTGTTGCGCATTTGAGCAACATACACCGGTTTTCCAGTTATTGCAGCTTCAGAAATCATTGATGTTGAGTCGCAAGTAACTATTATAATATTTGCTAAACCTAATGAGGATAGGTAAGCCTGTTTATTTCTTTCTTTTATTACAAGATGCTCTTCATTAAAATAATTATACGCAAGTTTAATAATATTATCTGGTGTTCTATAAGATGGAATTATAATTAATTTATATTTTGATGAAATAAACATATTTTTAACTTTTGCAAAAATTTGCTGCATTTGATTTTCAGAAAAACTATAATATTTATTTGGCCCACCAAGAATAAAAGTTACAATTTTTTTTTCTCCTTGATTTGGTTTTAAGTAATTTATATTTTTATTTATTTCATCGTTTGTTAGATAATGAATAGCTCCTTTAGTTCTTATGACATTTTCTCCATATAAATTATCGTGCTCTGGGCAAATAACTGCGTCAAAGTTTTTTAAATCTACTTTTGGATCCTGAATATGAATATTAAATACATTTTTTTTAAATCTCTTTTTCAACAATATTGATGGAATTACACTTTTTCTTCCACAAGAAATTATTACTTTCGAATCGCATACAAAATTTTGCTTTAAAACGCCGCCAAAAATTGGAGTAAACTTTGGAGGAATTAAGTTCCAAAAGCTTTTAAGTCTAATATTTTCGTGTTTAAATTTAAGACCTAAAGCTTTTGATAAGCCTTCAACTTGGCTTATCATACCGTGCATACCTTGGGTCAAAAGAAGTGCTTTTAATTTCAACATTTATAACTATATATCTATATAATGAATAATAAGTCTACTAAACACACAAAAGTGTTGATTCTTGGATCTGGTCCCGCAGGTTATACTGCAGCAATATATGCAGCCAGAGCAATGCTTAAGCCAATACTAGTATTTGGATCTGAACCAGGCGGTCAATTAACTACAACAACTGATGTTGAAAACTTTCCAGGATACTCAAAAGTTATCCAGGGTCCGTGGTTGATGGAAGAAATGAAAGGACAAGCAAAAGCTGTGGGTACTGAAATGATTCAGGATCATATTAAAAAAGTGGATTTATCAAAAAAACCTTTTGAAGCGATCGGTGATAGTAGCCAAGTTTATACAGCTGACAGTTTTATAATTTCTACCGGGGCTCAGGCGAGATGGTTGAATTTAAAATCTGAACAAGAGTTTAGAGGATTTGGAGTTTCAGCTTGTGCTACTTGCGATGGTTTCTTTTTTAAACAGAAAGAGGTTGCTGTTGTTGGAGGTGGTAATGCTGCAGTTGAAGAGGCTATTTTTTTAACAAAATTTGCATCAAGTGTGAAGCTTATACATCGAAGAAATGAATTAAGAGCAGAAAAAATGCTTCAAGCAAAATTAAAATCCAATAAAAAAATTGAAATTATATGGGATAGTGTAGTTGAGGATGTTTTAGGAGAAGAGAATCCCAAAGCAGTAAAAGGTGTGAAAATTAAAAATGTCAAAACCAATAAGGTTAGTGATATTAAATTGGATGGATTGTTTGTTGCTATTGGGCACGACCCTGCTACATCTCTCTTTAAAGGTCAATTAAATATGGATAAAGAGGGATATATAGTTACCAAACCAGACTCTACTGTTACCAATGTACCTGGTGTTTTTGCTGCAGGCGATGTCAAAGATAAAATTTTTAGACAAGCAGTTACGGCGGCAGGAATGGGCTGTATGTCTGCTCTAGAGGCTGAAAAATTTTTATCATCACGAAAGTAAATTTATGTGCCCAATTTGTTGGATAACTGGTTTTATTGCTGCCCTATTTGGTGGTTCACTTTTAGCAGTTGTAAATCATCCAATATCTTGGATATTAAGTATAATTTTAATTTTGTATGCTGCTTTTAAATTTTATGAAGCAAAACAAAGAGGGAAAAAAATGAATAATGATTCTAAAGCTAGAAATAGAATGACAATTTTTAGATTTGTTCAGGGGGTTATTGTTGGATCTATTGCTTCTATAGCAATTTTTTATAGTTTAACTTACAAAGAACATGAAAGAATGCACGATCTTCTTGAAAAACATGGCATAGAAAAACATGAGCACTAAAGTTTTATTAACTGGTATAAGTGGGTGGATTGCAAAACATACTGCTATAGAATTATTAAATTCTGGCTATGAAGTTTTAGGGACTGTAAGAAATAAAAATTTAATTGAACAAACAAAAGAAACTATAAGTAAATATGCTTCGATTGATAAATTATCATTTGTTAAATTAGATCTTGTTAAAGATGACGGATGGGATGAAGCAGTAAAGGGATGTAAATATATATTTCATATTGCCTCACCTTTTCCTATGAAAGTTTCAAGAAATAGAGAAAGTTTATTACCTCCTGCTGTTGATGGAACTTTAAGAGTTTTAAAAGCTGGAGTAAATGCAGGTGTGGAACAAATAATTAAAACATCCTCAATCGTTGCAATGTTTAGAAAACCTAATAGAAGCAATCCCTACACATTTGGAGAAAATGACTGGACTGATGAAAATTGGGTAGAAGGTGTAAATGACTATTTTTTGTCAAAAACAAAAGCAGAAAGATTAGCTTGGGAGTTTATGGAGAGCAAAGGTTTAAAAAATAAATTAACTTGTATTTGTCCTGGTGGAGTTTTTGGTGATGCTTTAGATAAAAAAGGAGGTACATCCATAGAATATGTTAGACAATTTATGGCAGGTAAATTTCCAGGTGCGCCTAAATTTGCAGTTTTAATTTCTGATGTGAAAGACATAGCAAAAGCACATGTTGCTTGTATTGGAAATAATAAAGTCGGTGGAAGGAGATTGATTGTTGGAAAAGAAGTAAAAAAACTAGTTGAGTTATCTCAAATAATGGCCGAAGCAATGCCCGAGTATGCAAGAAAACTTCCCAAAAAAGAGCTTCCAAATTTTATGGTAAAATTAATAAGTTTTATAGACTCAAGCGCTAAAATGATGATACCGGATCTAGGAATTTTAATGCAAACTGACACTGCTTATGCAGAAGAATTATTAGGTTTTAAATTTAAACCTGCAAAAGATTGTATGATTGAGAATGCTAAATCAGTCGTTAGACTAGGATTAGTTTAAATTTTCACAAAAAGATTTTATTCTATTTAATGCTTTTTTAAGATTATCCATAGAAGTTGCGTAAGAAATTCTAAAATATCCATCTAATCCAAATGCAGATCCCTGAACTACGGCTACTTCAGCTTTTTCAAGTAATTTTTCTACAAATTCTTTATCTGTTTTTAATTTTGTCTTTTTACCTAACAACTTTTTGCAATTTGGGAAAACATAAAAAGCTCCGATTGGTTTCAAACAACTTAAACCATTAATACTATTTAAAGTTTCAACAACGTAATCCCTCCTATCCTTAAAGGAGTCAGATCTTGTTTTTATGAAATCTTGAGTTCCATTCAAAGCTTCTACAGCTGCTGCTTGACTAATCGAAGATGGATTTGTTGTAGATTGAGATTGAATTTTTGCTACAGCTTTAATTATGTCTTTCGGACCAGCTCCATACCCTATTCTCCATCCAGTCATAGAGTAAGATTTACTTACACCGTTCATTGTTAATGTTCTGTCTTTTAAAGCTTTAATTTGAGCAATAGTGAAAAATTTAAAATTATCATATGTAATATGCTCATAGATATCATCACTAAGTATATAAACATTTTTATTTTTTATTAATATTTTTGATAATTCCTCTATCTCATTTCTTGTATAACAAGATCCAGTTGGATTAGATGGTGAGTTTATAATTAACCATTTAGTTTTTTTTCCAATAGCTTTTTTTAATTGATCTGGTGTTATTTTGAATTCATTTTTTTCTGAGCACTTTACTATTTTAGGTTTACCACCAGCTAATAAAACCATATCAGGATAAGATACCCAGTAGGGTGCTGGAATAATAACTTCGTCTCCAGGATTTAATGTGGCCATGAATACATTATAAAGAACTTGCTTGCCGCCGGTTCCTACAGAAATTTGATCAACTTCGTAAGATAAATTATTTTCTCTTTTAAATTTTCCTTGAATAGCTTTTTTTAATGTCGGGGTTCCATCGACAGCTGTATATTTTGTGTCCCCTCTTTTTATAGCCTCTATAGCTGCTTCTTTAATGTTATCAGGAGTGTCAAAATCAGGTTCTCCAGCTCCTAGGGCAATAACGTCTTTGCCAGCTGCCTTCATTTCTCTAGCTTTTGAGGTAACCGCTATGGTTGGTGATGGTTTAATTCGCTTTAAACTATTGGAAACTATGCTCATTGAAATTTATAATATTTTGTTATTATTAACACAAAATGCAAAATACATACCAAGAAAAAATTGATAATTTAGAGGCTAATAATTCCCCTGTTAGGAAAAAACTTGAGGGCGGAATTAGGTTTAAAATTAAAAGCAATTTTCAACCTGCCGGGGATCAACCTGAGGCAATTAAAAAAATACTTAAAAATTTAAAAGATAAACAGAGTGAACAGGTTCTGTTGGGTGTCACTGGCTCAGGAAAAACCTTTACTATGGCAAAGGTAATTGAGTCAGCAAATCGACCTGCTTTAGTTTTAGCACCAAATAAAACATTGGCTGCACAGTTATACGGAGAAATGAAAAGCTTTTTTCCTAACAATGCTGTTGAGTATTTTGTTTCTTATTACGATTATTATACTCCAGAGGCATATGTTCCAAGATCAGACACGTACATAGAAAAAGAGGCTTCTATAAATGAGCAAATAGATAGGATGAGACATTCAGCAACAAGATCTTTGCTTGAACGTGATGATGTAATTATTGTAGCCAGTGTTTCTTGTATTTATGGACTTGGTTCAGTTGAGGCATATAGCAAGATGACATTAGCGTTAAAAAAGAATTATGAATATGAGAGAGAAGAAATTATTAAAACATTTGTTAATTTACAATACAAAAGAAATGATCAAAATTTTTTTCGGGGTACATTTAGAGTTAGAGGAGAAAATTTAGAAATATTCCCTTCACATTTAGAAGATAGAGCTTGGAGATTAAGTTTGAATGGAAACAAACTTGAAAAGATAGAAGAATTTGACCCTCTTACAGGCGACAAAACAAATGATTTTGCAATGATAAAATTATACGCTAACAGCCATTACATAACTCCAAAACCAACTATCGATCAAGCTATTAAAGAAATTAAAAAAGAATTGGAAATTACTTTAGAAGATCATAAGGCAAATAATAAACTTTTAGAAGCACAAAGATTGAGGGAAAGAACTAAGTTTGATCTTGAAATGATTGAAGCAACAGGTACATGTGCGGGAATTGAAAATTATTCAAGATTTTTATCTGGAAGAAATAAAGGGGAACCTCCGCCTACTCTTTTTGAATATTTTCCTGACAATACAATTATATTTGTAGACGAAAGCCACGTAACTGTGCCTCAATTAAATGGTATGTACAAAGGTGATCATACGAGAAAGAAAACTCTTGCTGAGTATGGTTTCAGATTACCTTCTTGTATGGACAATAGACCGTTAAAGTTTGAAGAGTGGGATGCTATGAGAACTCAAACTGTTTTTGTATCTGCAACTCCTGGTCCCTGGGAACTAAGACAAACTCAAAATAAATATATAGATCAAGTTATAAGGCCAACAGGTTTAATTGATCCACCCGTTGAGATACGACCAGCAAAAACCCAGGTGGATGATTTATTCCACGAGTCTAAAAAAGTTATTGATAAAGGATATAGAATTTTAGTTACAACTCTTACAAAGAAAATGGCAGAAGATTTAACAGAATACCTTCACGAAAACGGTTTGAAAGTAAGATATATGCACTCTGACATAGATACACTTGAGAGAATTGAAATTATAAGAGATTTACGAATGGGTGTTTTTGATATTTTGGTTGGTATTAATCTATTAAGAGAAGGATTAGATATACCAGAATGTGCTTTAGTTGCAATTTTGGACGCAGACAAAGAAGGTTTTCTAAGATCAGAAACCTCATTGATTCAAACGATTGGTAGGGCTGCGAGAAATGTAGATGGCAAAGTAATTCTTTATGCAGACAAAATAACAAAAAGTATCGATAAAGCTATTAAAGAGACAGATAGGAGAAGAGGCAGGCAGGTCGAATATAATAAGAAAAATAATATTAGTGCAGAGTCAGTTAAGAAAGAGATTACTGATATTTTAGAATCTGTTTATGAAAAAGATTATGTAAAAATTAGCGAAGGCTCAAATGTTGGCGGAAACTTAAAAAAACACTTAAAAGCACTTAATAAAAAAATGAAAGAGTCTGCATCAAATTTAGAGTTTGAAGAAGCAGCAAAAATTAGAGACGAAATAAGAAAATTGGAGACAAATGAACTTGAGATTAATTTGAATCCAAAAATTTCACAGTACAATTTAAACAAAAAGGTATACCCTCAGGGCAGATCAAAAATGGGGATGCCGGGCACTAAATCAAGAAAATCTATAAAAAAATGGAAGCCAAAAAAATAATTATAACTGGTGGCGCAACAAGAATTGGTTCAGCTATTGCAAAAAGTTTAGCTGGATACGATATTGATATAATAATTCATTTTAACAAATCAAAAAAATCAGCACAAAAATTAAAGGCAGAACTAGAAGAAATGGGTAGTAAAGTTTATTTAATTAAGGCAGATCTAAGTGATACTGATCAAGTTAAAAAAATAGTCCCATTTGCTCACAAAAAAATGAAGGGTTTAGACTGTCTTATTAACAATGCATCTTTATTTGAAAAAGACGATTTAGAAAATTTTAGTGATAAAAGTTTTTCAAAACATTTAGATATAAATTTAAAAGCTCCAGCATTTTTGATCAAAGATTTTAAAAAATACGTGAAAAATAAAGAGGCTAACGTTATAAACATTATTGATCAAAGAGTAAAAAAACTTACGCCTTTCTTTTTTTCATACACTTTGAGTAAAGCTGCACTTGCTACACTCACGGCTACAGCTGCTATGAAACTTGCTCCCAATATAAGAGTGAATGGAATTTCACCAGGCCCAACTTTAAAAAATAAGAGGCAATCAGAAAAACATTTTAAAGCCCAATGGAAATCTACAATTCTTCAAAAACAAGTTGATTTGAATAACATATGTGCATCGGTTAAATATTTTATCGAAAATAATACTATTACAGGTCAAATAATTAATGTGGATAGCGGTCAAAGTTTAGCATGGAAAACACCCGATATAATACAATCAAAAGAATGAAAATAATTAAATTTAAACAAAAAAGATCTTATAGTTATAAAAGAAAAATTCTAATAAAGGATCTAGTATTAAAGATGCTTGTAGGAATTCATAATTTTGAAAAAAAGAAAAAACAAAGAGTGAGATTTAATTTGGTTATAAGTATTGATCAAAATCTTATACCAAATAATAAAGATTTAAAAAGTATTGTAAACTATGAACAGGTAATCAAAACTATTATAAAAATTACATCCAGGAAGCATTATCCACTCCTTGAAACTTTAGCAGAGAAAATATTTTTTAAACTTTTTGAGAACTCGAGAATAAAAAAAATCCTTTTAAGAATTGAAAAATTGGATGTAATTAAGAATACTACTTCTGTAGGAATAGAGTTGGAAAAAACTAGATCAAATGAGTATTGAAAAAGGTAAAGAAATAATCCGAAAAAAAATTGTAAATCTCACAAATAATCCCGGGGTTTATAAAATGCTGAGTGGTAAAAATGAAATTCTTTATGTTGGAAAAGCCAAAAATATTCCAAATCGTTTGAAAAGCTATGTTTCAGAGAGTCACCTTCCAATAAGAACAGAGCGAATGCTTTCGCTGACGAGAAAACTGGAAACCACAACGACTTCGAACGAGAGTGAAGCTTTATTGCTAGAGGCAAATCTTATAAAAAAGCATAAGCCAAAATTTAATATTTTATTAAGAGACGATAAGTCCTTCCCATATATTTTTATTGGTCAAAAAGATAAATGGCCACAATTAACAAAACTGAGAGGAAAAAAAAATAGAGATGGATATTATTTTGGACCCTTTGCATCTGTAGGATCGGCAAACTGGACTATTAAAATACTTCAAAAAATATTTTTGTTAAGAGTTTGTGATGATACAGTTTTTAAAAATAGAGATAGAGCCTGTATTTTGTATCAAATAAGAAGGTGCTCGGCTCCATGTGTAGGAAAAATTGAAGAACAGAGTTACAAAAATTTAGTCGGTGACGCAGTTGATTTTATCTCTGGTAAATCACAAAAAATTCAAAAAAATTTATCTTCAGAAATGGAGAAAGCGAGTGAAGATTTGGATTACGAAAAAGCTGCTATTCTTAGAGATCGAATTAAAGCACTAACACAAATTCAGTCTTCTCAGAAAATAAATCAAACAAACCTGAAAGAAGCAGATGTTGTGTCTGTTTTTAAAGAATCTGGTAAAACTTGTATTCAGGTTTTCTTTTTTAGATCAAAACAAAATTGGGGTAATCAAGCTTACTTTCCTAAGCACGATCCCGATGAAAAAGAAGAAAAAATTTTATCATCTTTTTTAGGACAATTTTATGAAAATAAAACGGTACCAAAACTTGTTCTTTTAAACATTGAAATAAATGAAAAAATTCTATTGGAAAAAACATTTTCTAATAGAGAAAAAAAAGAAATAGTAATTAAAAAAGCAACAACAAAAGATGAAAAAATTGTTTCACAAATGGCTCAAAAAAATGCTAAGCAGGCTTTAACTCAAAAAATTTTAGAAACTGAAAGTAATTCAAAATTAATAGACAAACTTGCTGATAAATTTAATCTTAAGTTTAATGTAAACATTATTGAAGTTTATGATAACAGTCATATCCAAGGAACAGACTCTATTGGGGCACTTATTACATTTGGCAAAGAAGGATTTATTAAGAAAAGATATAGAAAATTTAACATCAAATCTGATTTAGTAATGAATGATGATTACGGTATGATGAAAGAAGTTTTAAAAAGAAGATTTTCTAGAGCTTTAAAAGAGGAAAAAACAACTATGACTCTGCCAGATTTAGTTTTAATTGATGGAGGTAAGGGTCAATACTCTGTCAGTAGAGAAACTTTGAATGACTTGGGCCTTCACGAAATTCCAATAATATCTATTGCAAAAGGCCAGAAAAGGAATGCGGGTGATGAGACCTTTTTTTATGATGGAAAAAAATTTAAATTTAAAAAAGATGATCCTACTCTTTTTTTCTTACAAAGATTAAGAGATGAGTCTCATAGGTTTGCAATAAGTACCCACAGGGCTAGAAGATCAAAAAATTTGAGTAAATCATTATTAGATCAAATTTCTGGAATAGGGAGAAGCAGAAAAAGAGCCTTGCTAAATCATTTTGGTTCTGCAAGATCAGTAGAATCTGCAAGTTTTGAAGATTTAAAATCTGTTGATGGAATTGAGGAAAAGGTAGCAAAAAAAATTCATGAATTTTTTCATGAGAATTAATTATGAAAAGTAAAATTCCAAATTTATTAACTATTGGTAGAATTATAATAGTTCCAATTTTTGTTTTATCATTCTTTATACCTGGAATAGTCGGGGATTTAGTTCCTTTTTTCCTTTTTGTTTTGGCAAGTTTCACAGATTTTTTAGATGGTTTGTTAGCTAGATTGTATAAAGAAGAATCTAAATTAGGTGAATTACTTGATCCAATTGCAGACAAAATTTTAGTTGCAGCAGCACTGGTATTGTTAGTGATGAATGGAATCATAAAAAATTATGAGGTTATCGCAGCTATTGTTATTCTTACTAGGGAAATATTAATTTCAGGCCTTAGAGAGTTTTTGGCTAAAAGAAATGAAGTTAGGGTGCCTGTCTCAAGCTTGGCTAAATTCAAAACATTTATACAAATGTTATCTATTGCATTACTTTTAACTGGAGAAACAGGTAATAAAATAATAAATTTTCAAGATTATAATGCTCAAACTATCGGCATAGTCTTGCTTTGGATTGCAGCATTTTTAACAATCTATACTGGCTACGCTTATCTAATTAAAGGAATTGATAGTGCAGTAAGTGATGATAGTAAAAATTAAACTATGAGTCTTTCTAAAACTAATTTAAGAGAAAAGGAATTTCACAATAAACTTCACTCTTCAGGAGAAGAAAGATCTGAGAACAAGTTTTATAAGGCAATATCTAACTTATATGAAGATTTTTTATTATATTTAAAAAATAATACCCCAAATAGAAAAGTTCTTGATTATGGTTGTGGCAAAGGAATTTTTGCGGAAAAAGTTACAACTTTTAATCCTTCAAAATTAACTGCAATAGATATTTCAGAAACAGCTATAGGTATAGCAAAAAATAAAAGTAAAAATAAAATAAACTTTTTTGTTGAAAATTGTGAAAGTACAAATTTTAATTCAGAGTCTTTTGATATTGTATATGGTGTAGGTATATTACATCATCTAAACTTACAAAAAGCTGTTAATGAAATACAAAGATTATTAAAAAAAGAAGGTAGTCTGATATTTATTGAACCGCTTGGAACAAACCCATTTATAAACTTTTATAGGTTACTCACACCAAATTCTAGATCAAAAGATGAACATCCATTAACGTTCAAAGATATTAAATATTTGAAGAGTTTATTTGGCAAAGTTGAAATAAATTATTATGGATTTTTAACCTTGCTATTTTTACCTTTATACAAATTACCAAAAGAATCGAGGTTATTTTATTTGTTATCAAGAGTTGATAAAATAATATTTAAAATTCCTTTTTTAAGATTTTTGGCGTGGTCAGTATTAATAGAGGCTAAAAAAAATTAAGCAGCCACTTTTTTCCGCACGAGGTTATGATAACTTTTTGAGAGCTGTTTTATGACTTCACAAACATTAAATGAAAAGTTATCTATCTGAGAAACAGGTGTTACTTCGGCAGCTGTTCCAGTCAAAAAGCAACCTTCAAAGTTAGACATTTCTTCAGGTTTTATTTTTCTTTCTATTACTTTTATTCCACTTGATTTTGCAATATCAATAATACATCTTCTTGTAATACCATCCAGGAAAGAGTCTGGTATGGGAGTGTGTAATGTTCCGTTGCTGTCTTTGAAAAAAATATTAGCGCCAGTAGCCTCTGCTACATTACCGTCGTGATCCAACATTAATGAGTCTGTATAACCTTTGCTTTCAGCCTCGTGTTTTGACAAAGTACAAATCATATATAGACCAGCGGCCTTGGTATCCCAAGGAACAGAGTTTGGCGCGGGCCTCCTCCAGGATGAAATATTTAGCTTTATTCCTTTAAGTTTTAATTTAGGATCAAAGTAAGACCCCCATTCCCAAGCGGCAACAGCAACGTGTATTTTATTTTTTTGTGCAGATATAGCCATCATTTCACTTCCTCTCCATACAACAGGTCTCACATAACCGTCTCTCACTTTTTGAGTTAAGATAATTTCTTTGCAAGCCTTATTAATTTCATCTTGATTATAAGGCATTTCCATACCCATTCTTTTTGCAGAATAAAAAAGTCTTTCGGTATGTTCTTCTAATTTAAAGATTTCGCCATCATAGACTCTTTCCCCTTCGAATACGCAGCTTGCATAATGCAGACCATGATTTAACAAATGAACCTTTGCGTCTTTCCAATCGGTTAGTTTGGCGTTGAACCAAATTTTTCCTGTTCTTTTATCGTAAGGAATTGTTTCCATTAAATTTAAATTAAATAATTTTTTGCTAACAAAAAAGTATATTTGTTGATAAAATAAGTCAATATATCTGACCAAAATATGAAAGATTTACTTTATTTAAGAGATGATCAAATAAAAGAATGTATTCAATTGCTGCTTTACGCTTATAGAGAAACATTTTCAGACCCTAGTGAGGTTTTAAAAAAAAACTCAATGGGTGCGGCGCATCATAGAACGTTACATTTAATAGAGAGGAATCAAGGAATTAGTGTCAATGAATTGTTGATAAAACTAAAAATTACAAAACAAAGCCTCAACAGAGTCTTGAGGGACCTAAAAAAATCAAAAATTGTTAAACACATTAAAGATGAAAAAGACTCCAGACGAAAGTTACTCTACTTAGATCAGGTTGGAAAAAAATTTTACAATGAGATATACGAAACTCAAAAAAAACGTATATTTAATGCTTTAAAAAATTCTGATTCAGAATCTGTATTAAAGTTCAAAGAAGTTTTGATAAAGATAATTAATGGAAAAAAATAAATCTCATATTTTAGTTGTAGATGATGACAATAAAATAAAAGAGCTGATAAAGCAATTTTTGAATGAAAAGGGTTATATGGTATCTACAGCTTCTAACGCAGAAGAGGCTAAATTTAAAATTAATATCTTTGATTTTAATTTGATGGTTTTAGATGTTATGATGCCCGGACAAAGTGGATATGAACTAACAAAAGAAATAAAGCAATCTAGAAATATTCCAATTATATTGCTTACTGCCAAAGGTGAAGTGGAAAATAGAATCCATGGGCTTGAATTGGGAGCTGATGATTATCTCGGAAAACCATTTGATCCTAAAGAACTATTGTTAAGAATTAAAAATATTTTGAAAGCAAATAATAATAAAAATGTTTTAAAATTAACAAAAGTTGGTTTCGCAGAAATTGATTTAAGTAAAATGACAATAAAATTAAATGAAAAAATAAAAAAAATAAATTCAACAGAAAAAAAGGTCCTTATAAAAATGATCTCGTCTCCAGGGAAAATATTTTCACGAGAAGAAATTGGAAAAATTTCTGAAATTTCAAAAGAAAGATCGATAGATGTTATGATTACTAGGTTAAGAAAAAAGATAGAGTCAAATCCAAAAAATCCAAAATTTTTACAAACTATAAGAGGTTCAGGCTATGTCCTTTGGATTAAATAATTTTTTAAAAAAAATCTTACCAAAAAGATTATTTTATAGAGCATTAATTATTGTTGCGGCTCCCATAGTTCTTCTTCAATTAACAATAACAATAGTTTTTTTTGATAGTATATGGATAAAAGCAAATAAAGGAATGACGAGATCCTTGGTCGGCGAGGTAAAAACTTTATTTGATGGTTTTAAATCTGAAAAACCAAGTGATGTTCAGTTTTTAACAAATCTTTACAAAAAAAATTTTGATTTCGTTATAAATATTAAAAAAAATGAGAAATTACCAGAAACAAGGTCAGATAGACGTTTTAGTCCTATGGATAGATCTCTTAGAAGAGAACTAAAACCAGTTTTTGGTAAGGATTATTGGTTCGACACGGTTACTTATATTGAACTTGTTGATTTAAGAATAAAAAGTGAAAATGATATTATTCAGATTTTTTTTCCAAAAAGCAAAATTGCCCCTTCATCTGTAAGAGTATTTGTACTTTGGATAACGCTACCTTCAATAATTTTAATTTTAATTGCTATTCTTTTTCTAAGAAACCAGACTAGACCAATTGTAAAATTATCTAAAGCGGCTGAAAGATTTGGAAGAGGAGAGCGTGTAGATGATTTGAGACCATCTGGTGCTTCTGAAATTAGAAAAGCTACTCTTGAATTTGATAAAATGATGAAAAGAATAAATAAACACTTGAGTCAGAGATCAGAAATGCTTTCTGGTATCAGCCATGATTTAAGAACTCCATTGACCAGACTTAAACTTCAATTGGCAATGATGGATAAAAAAGACACTGCGAGAAAAATGGCATCTGATATCGATGAAATGGAGAAAATGCTTAATGATTATTTACAATATGCAAAATCACAGTCTGAGGAAGATTATACTAATATAAATATTAGTGAAATGTTGAATGGCTTATTAAAAAATTATGATTCATCAAAATACGAATTGAAAATAAGTGAGGATATAGAGGTACAAGGAAGAAGTAATCTTGTAAGGAGAAGTGTAGGAAATATTATTGAAAACGGTCTTTCATATGGAAAAAAAGTTTTTGTTGAGGCAAAAAAAACTGTAGGAAGTGCTATAATAATAGTCGAGGATAATGGTCCAGGAATACCCCAAAAAGAGTACCAAAATGTTTTCAAACCTTTTTACAGAATAGATAAAAGTAGAAGTTTAAATAAGTCTGGAGTTGGATTAGGTTTATCTATTGCACAAGACATTGTTAAATCTCACGGGGGAAATATTTCATTATCAGAAAGTAAACACAAGGGATTGGCTGTTAAGATTTCTTTGCCCTTTTAGACTTTTTATTTTTTTTTAAACTATTAATTTCTTTTTGCTGTTTATCAATTAATCTTTTTAGGATAACAAACTCATCTCTAGTGACCAGATCTAGTTTACTTGCCAAATTTTCTTTCTTAAACTTCATTGATGTCATTAGCTCTTTTTTTAAATCCTGTGTAGTAAGAACACCAGCTTCAATAA
This sequence comes from uncultured Pelagibacteraceae bacterium, assembly GCA_902587295.1. GTDB lineage: Bacteria > Pseudomonadota > Alphaproteobacteria > Pelagibacterales > Pelagibacteraceae > Anoxypelagibacter. The sequence goes on from CACIKS010000013.1 coordinate 17,818, forward strand.
AACCTGATATCATTTTGAGAATTTTTTGAGAATTATCCATAAATTCACTTTAAATTATAAGTAATTTAATTTCAATTGTGATAAATTTGTTTAATAATGATAGTGCATAATTTTGATCCTGTTTTAATTGATTTTAGCGTCTTTGAAATTCGCTGGTACTCTCTTGCATATATTTTTGGTATTTTGAGTGGATGGTTTTATGGCAAATCAATTATTAAGAAAAATATTTTATTAGAAAATAAAAAATTATATTTAGATAATTTTGATGATTTAGTAGGATACATCATCATTGGTGTAATTGTTGGTGGAAGACTAGGATATGTAATTTTCTATGACCCTAAATTCTATTTTTATAATTTTTCCGAAACAGTTAAAATATGGAATGGAGGAATGTCTTTCCACGGTGGTTTGGTGGGTGTAATTATAGCAATTTATTTATTTTCAAATTTTAAAAATTTAAATTATAAAATATATTTTGATACAATATGTTGTGTTGCTCCTATTGGTCTATTCTTAGGTAGGATTGCAAATTTCATAAATAGTGAACTGTATGGAGTTCCCACTGAAAAATTCTGGGGGGTTATATTTCCAAAAGTAGACAATATATCAAGACATCCATCCCAAATTTATGAAGCTTTTCTGGAAGGTTTAGTTTTATTCGTTATATTAAATTTTTTAATAGCAAAAAAGTCGTATAGACAAGGTTTCATTTCATCAATATTTTTAATTCTTTATGGAATATTTAGAATCACTTCTGAGTATTTTAGAGAACCAGATCAGAACATTGGATATATATTTGGATATTTAAGTATGGGTACTTTATTGAGCATTATTATGATCCTGTTTGGAATATTATTGCTATCAAAAATAAATTTTAATGAGAAAAATAGATAAAATTTTTTCGCAAAGAAAATTAATACCTTTAGACTTGTATTTAGAAAAAATTCTGTATGACAAAAATATTGGATATTATGAAAAAAAGAATCCATTTGGAGTAGATGGTGACTACATTACCGCGCCAAATATTTCTAACATTTTTTGTGAAATGATTGCTGTATGGCTAGTAAGTTTTTGGGAAAATTTAAAAAAACCAAAAAATCTTAATTTTGTTGAGTTAGGACCAGGAAATGGAGATTTTTGCTTAGTACTATTAAAAGCTTTGAAGAATTTTCCAGAAGCTTCTGATTCTATCAACATTTTTCTTTATGAAAAAAGCGCAAGGTTGAGAAAAATTCAAAGAAAAAGAATAAATTCAAAAAAAGTTTTCTGGATTAAAAATTTAAAAAAAATTAATAAAGATCCTGTAGTTTTTTTCGGAAACGAATTTTTAGATGCTTTACCGATAAAACAATTTAAAAAAATAAATAGAAATATTTTTGAAAAGTATGTTGGTATAAAAAAAAATAAACCAAATTTTATTTTTAAAAAGGCAATAAAAAAACAGATTAATAAACTTAAAAATTTTCATTTACTTAAAAATGACGGTATTATTGAATATCCCGAATATGGTTTTAAAGAATTGCAAGTTGTTTGTGAAAAAATAAATAAGTTAAATGGGGGTGCTTTATTCATAGATTATGGATACAAAATAGGAAAAAATATCGATACTCTTCAATCTATAAAAAATCATAAGTTTAACGAAATAAATAAAAATATTGGTAATGCTGATATTACTTCACTTGTAAATTTTGGTTTGTATAAAGAGTATTTTGAGTCTAAAAATTTATTGACAGAAAGTATTATAAACCAAAGTGAATTTCTCCAAAAAATGGGAATTCTCGAGCGTGCAAAAATGGTTGGCAGAAAAATGAATTATATTGACAAAAAAAATCTAAATTCACGACTAAGGAGATTAATTCATCCTGAAATGATGGGTAAAAATTTTAAGGTTATTTTTACAAAAAATAAAAAGTGTAATTTTTCATTAGCATTTAAGTAATGTTCTATTCAAAAAATTTAAAAAAGAATAATAAAATTCAACATTGTTTTTTTTCAAGAAATAATGGGGTTTCTAATGGAATATACAAAAGTCTTAATTGTGGGCCTGGAAGTAAAGATAAAAAAGAAAATATCGAAAAAAATTTAAACATCGTCTCTAAAGAATTCCAAATAGAAAAAAAATCTCTAATACTTATGCACCAAACACATAGTAACAAAGTTAAAATTATTAATAATGATGAAAACTTAACAAGAGTTGATTGTGACGCTATGCTTACAAAAAGTGATAAAATTGCTTTATCAGTTTTAACAGCTGATTGTATACCAATTTTAATGTATGAAAAAAAAAATAAAATTATTGGCTGTATTCACGCTGGCTGGAAAGGTGCGATTAGTGGAATAATAGAAAATACTTTAAAAAAAATTATAGAGATGAATGGAGAAGTAAATGAACTAACTGTATCCATTGGGCCATGTATATCACAAGAGAATTATGAGGTTAAAAATGATTTTTATTCAAAA
>CACIKS010000014.1 GCA_902587295.1 uncultured Pelagibacteraceae bacterium
TAAGAAATTTTACGAAGCTTCAAACGCAGGCGTTAAAATAAATTTATCAGTAAGAGGCGTATGTTGCTTAAGACCTGGAATTAAAGCTCAATCTGAAAATATAAAAGTAAAAAGCCTTATTGGCAGATTTTTAGAACACTCAAGAATTTATTGTTTTGCAAATGGTAGTTCTATGCCCTCTAGAGAGAATCAGGTATATATTTCATCTGCAGATTTAATGCCTAGAAATTTAGATAGAAGAATTGAAATTATAATTCCAATAGAAAACAATACTGTGCATGAGCAAATTTTAGATCAAATTATGTTAGCCAACTTTAAAGATAAATCAGAAACATGGTATTTAGATAGCTTAGGAAACTATCATAAAGAACAAGAAAAAGGCTTTTCAGCACATACCTATTTTATGGAAAACTCAAGTTTATCAGGTCGTGGTAAGTCACTTTTAAAAGCTAAACCTCAAAATTTAAGATTGGTGAAATGAAACCAGAATTTAAAAATCTTTTTAAATTTCAGTCTAATAAAAAGTCTAAACAAGCCATAATAGATCTTGGATCAAACTCAGTAAGAATGCTCATATATGACAATTTTAAAATTTCTCCAATTCCAGTTTTTAATGAAAAAGCAGTCTGCAAACTTGGAAAAAATTTAGATAAATCTAAAAAATTAAATCCTGATGGAATTAAAAGTTCTTTAAAAGTTTTAAATAGATTTAAAGAAATTTTAGATATTTCAGACGTTCAAGATTTAGAAATTATTGCTACAGCAGCTTTTAGAGAGGCCACTGATGCAAGTGAATTTTTAAGAGAAATTGAAAAAATATTTAATAAAAAACCACTAGTATTATCTGGCGAGGAAGAAGCAAGAACATCAGCAAACGGTGTAATAATAGGATTTGATGAAGTAGATGGACTAGTTGCGGATTTAGGAGGTGGAAGTTTAGAACTTGCCAGGGTTTCTAAAAATCAAATTATTGAAACAACCTCTTTACCTCTTGGAGTATTAAGACTTAAAAATAATCCTATTATAAAAAAAAAAAGTTTGGGAAAATATGTTAGAAAACTTTTAAGAGATGAAAAATGGCTTTCTAAAAAGAAATTTAAAAATATTTATTTGGTAGGAGGGACTTGGAGATCATTATTTAAATATCATCTCTTTAAAGAAAAACACCCATTACATATTTTACATCAATACAAACTCTCAAAAGATGTAGCAGTTAATTACTTAAATAGGATTTCAAAATTTAATAAATCATCTTTGAAATCACTGGAATATATTACTAAATCTAGAACCCCCTATTTACCTTTTAGCTCTATAATACTTAACGAAATAATTGAAGCAGCAAGCCCCTCAAAAGTTATTTGCTCAATCAGTGGACTGAGAGAGGGGCATATGAATACAATTATAAACCAAGGAGTGAGCGAGGATGAAATTTTCAAATTAAAAACTGATGGTATATCATTTAAAAAAGGGGACTATGGAAAGAGTTTTGAGAAATATTTTAATTTTATTTCACCATTATTTGAAGACAACGAATATTTTAATCGAAGATTACTAACTTTGGCTTGTATCTTAAGTAAAATGGATTGGGGCCTAGGCGCTTTTCAAAAAGCAGAGTTAGTTTTTATGGAAGTATTAAATACTCCATTACTAAAACTAAATCATAAAGATAGGGTAAAAGTTGCATCAGCAAGTTTTTGGAGACATTGTGGCTTAAAATATAACCCGGATTATGAGTTTCTATCCTTATTAAATAACAACGAGATTTTATCCTCAAAGCAAGTGGGATCTGCTTTAAGATTAGCAGAGTCACTTACTAGCATGTCTTCGTTGTTGTTAGATGAATTTAAAATTTATAAACGAAATAAGACTATTTTTTTGAAAATACCTAACAATCATAGTGATATAGTCTCAAAACAAGTAACTAAAAGACTTAAAAACCTGGCAAGAGAGATGAATGTCGACTCTAATATCATTTATTCTTGAAAATTAATAAATCTTTAACTTAATTTAAATATTTTTTTAGCATTTCTATATTATTAATTAATTATGAGACTTCCTTAATATTTATTTTAATTAATTTATTACGTTTCCCTCAAAATACGCTCGGTAAAATTTATCGAGCGTATTTCATTATAAATCAAATATATATCTCTTTATAAGATATAATGTTTAAATTCATAAAACTTTAATAATAATTAAAAAATTTTGTTACTTAGTTTCTTTAAAAGAAGTCTTAACAAAATTTGATGTTTAAATCGTTATTATCCCCGTTAAATCTTGTTAATTCACTACTTTCTCCCTCTTATTTAAGAGAAGGGAGAAAGACAATTTTTTGATATTAATTATTTATAGATGCAGGAGACTTCTCTGCATTTTTCTTAGCAAGCTTTTTTGCTTTTTTTTCTGCAACCTTTTTTTCTAAACCAGCAATTTTAATATTAACTTTTGACAATTTTTTTTCTTTGGCCTTAATTTTATTTTTCAGTCTATCAATTGCTTTTAAAATTTTTGTTTTTTTCTTCTCATTTTTTTTTAGTTTTTTTCCCATTTTTACCTCCAGATTATTAGATGATTAATTTAATCACAGAATTCATAAATCTAAAAGTTAATTTTATACAACCTGTAGTTTACAAATTTTTAATATTTTTTAATTAAACTTATCCGATTGGCAAGTTTTGTATTTTTCAATTTTTCACTAAAAATAACTTTTTAACAATAAATACAGCAATTAACATTCCTACAAGTTCAGCTAAGATATAATAAGGAGTGTTTAAATAACTAATACCAGTAAACGATTCTGTAAAAGTTCTAGCAATCGCAACAGCTGGATTTGCAAAAGAAGTAGACGAAGTAAACCAGTAACCAGCTGTAATATAAAGACCAACACTAGCAGCAACAGCAATTTTTCCTGACTTCATAGAGCCAAAAATTATTATTATAAGCCCTAATGTTGCTATTACTTCAGATGTGAATATGTAAATTCCATCTCTTGATTTAGTAGATAATTCATAAATGTCATGTTCAAAAAAGAAATTGGCTAAACCAACACCAATCAAGCAACCAATCAATTGAGCAATGATATAGTAGGGTAGCAGTTTCTTTTTTAATTTTCCCGTTATTGTCATGGCAATACTTACAAATGGATTAAAGTGAGCTCCTGATACATCAGCAAATACTGTAATAAGCACAAATAAACCTGCTCCTGTTGCTATTGTGTTTGCAATTAACATCACAGCAACGTCATTACTTAAGTTTTCAGCCATTAAACCTGAGCCAACAATTATCATGACTAAAAAACAACTTCCTATAAATTCACCAACAAATATTTTATTCTTCATTTGAGACCCATTCTTTAATCTTATTAGATAATATTTCATAAGTTTCATCAATTACTTTTTCAATCTCTGTATCAGAACTAGCAGATTTAATTTTTTCAACTGGGTCTTCAATATCCCAATGAATTATATCTTTTTTTTCAGGCCAGACCGGACAGACCTCATTATGGGCATTGTTACAAACTGTTATAACTTGATGAATTTTTATTTTATTTTTTAAAAACTGGTCAAAATTCTTTGAAGAATAATTTGATATATCGAAATTTTTTTTTTCTAAATATTTTTTTATATTAGGGTTTATTTTCCCTGTTGGATTGCTACCTGCGCTAAAAGCTTTAAATTTTAAACTATAATTTTTATTGATCAAAGCTTCTGCAAGAATACTTCTTGCTGAATTGCCTGTGCACACAAACAAAATATTCCTCATAAATCTATATCGAATACTTTATTATACCCGCAAACATTATAGGTATTTGCAATGCAAAGTTTGTAAGTAGCGGTTTATCCTTTGTTATGGTTCCTACAACTGTCCATCCAATAATACCAAGTCCGTGAGGTATCATACTGTAAGGATAGTAATCTAAATAGAATGCTAATATTCCAAATAAGGTTAAAAACGTACTTGTCCATTTAAGGTATTTTATAGTTATTTTATTCATATTTTTTCTCCTGATTATTATATTAAAGTATTGTTAAGGTTTTATTAAAGGATTACTTAGAAGCTTTAACTTTCTTTTCTATGAAAGCTGGTACGTCGTCTTCTTTATCGATGAGCTCTTCCTTCTGATTTTTAGGCTGAAAAGCGTACAAAACATGTAACTTGCAATAGCTAAAACCCTCTATAGGTGTTCTACCACAGAAGTAAAAACTCTCCTGATCAGGATGTCCCATTGGCCATCTACAATTTTTATCGTCTAATTCTTCCAATTTTTTTGGATTTTCTGGCTCAAAGTTTTTATCAAGAAGTAAGGATTTGAACCTACTTCTTCTGCTTACATATTTCTCTTCTTTACTTGCTCCACTTACAATTTGTTTTTTCTGTTTTTCAGGTTTTTTTGAATGTACTCTTCCTGCTAATTTAAGGCGATGCGCTTTTCCAATAACAGCATTTCTAGTTGTCCCACCAAGAATTTCTGCAATTTGGCTTGCGGTATGTCCTTTTTCCCACAATTCTTTTAGCTTTGCTTCACGTGCTTCGTCCCAACTGCTCATATAAATGAAAACTACATATAGTTTTCTATTTCCAAGGTATTACATTATCTTGTAGTGTTAAAATAAATAAAGTGTAAAATCATTTTAAAACAAAAGTTTTTCACAGAAATTTTATTTTGAAGTTATAAGACTACGTATGGTTGAAATAAGTACAAAATACAAATTAGGCGTAAGAAGATTTGGTTTAATAAACTGGATTGGTCTTTGGACTCTTTATCAAAAAGAAGTCCTTAGATTCCTAATTGTTTGGATACAAACACTTTTATCCCCAATTATATCTTCTTTGCTATTTCTGTTAGTTTTAACACTTGCACTTGGAAGTGGTAGATCTGATATGCTTGGCTTTCCTTTCATTGATTTTCTCGCGCCTGGATTGATTGCAATGCAAATAATTCAACAAGCTTTTTCCCATTCTTCCTCATCTTTTATGATTGGAAAAATTCAAGGAAACATTGTGGATATTTTGTATGCTCCTCTCTCAGCAGGAGAAGTGATTTTTGCAGTAACAATGGCAGCTACAACGAGAAGTTTTATGATCGGGATAGTTTCGATTTTCATTTTCTATTTTTTGGTAGGTATAGAAATTAAAAATTTTTATGCAGTTATTTTCTACACATTTATCTCGTCTTTTATCTTAGGAACAATCGGAATTATAGCAGGATTATGGGCTGAAAAATTTGACCATATGGCTTCGGTCACAAATTTTATAATAATACCGCTTTCTTTTTTGTCAGGTACTTTTTATACAATAAATAATCTTCCAGAGGTTTTACAGCTAATTAGCAAGTGTAATCCCTTTTTTTATATGATTGATGGATTTAGATACGGTTTTCTAGAAAAATCTGATGGATCAATTTTTGTTGGAGCAATTTATTTAATCATACTATCAATTCTTTTGTGGTTTATTTCATATTTTCTTTATAAAAAAGGTTATAAAATAAAATCTTAATCAATGAGCTCTTTAGCAAAAAATTATGAAAGAAGAAAAATTGCCTTTAAGAGAGGAAAAGGGAGTTTTTTGTATTCTACAAATGGAAAAAAATATTTAGATTTTGTTCAGGGAATTGCTGTCAATTCACTAGGGCACGCGAATCCTTATCTTATAAATGCGATTAATAAACAGTCGAAAAAAATTTGGCATATATCAAATGCATTTAATATTCCAGAGGGAGAAAAACTTGCTAAAAGATTAACCCAAAAAACTTTTGCTGATTATGTAATTTTTCAAAATAGCGGCACAGAAGCTACAGAAGTAGCTATAAAAGCTGCTAGAAGATATTTTTATTCTATAGGCAAACCAAAAAAAAATAGAATTCTTTGTATAAAAAATTCATTTCACGGCAGAACTATCGCTGCGATTTATGCTAGTGGGTCAAAAAAAATGACTGAGGGATTTGGTCCAAAAGTTCCAGGATTTGACCATTTTAATTTTGGTGATCATAAAAGTTTAGAAAGATCCATCACTAGTAAAACTGCTGCAATAATGTGTGAAACCGCAATGGGAGAGTCAGGAATCAAGGTTATACCAGAATGGTGTCTAAAAGGTTTGAGAAAAATTTGTAATAAGAGAAAAATTTTGTTAATTTTAGACGAAGTTCAATGTGGTATAGGAAGATCTGGAAAATTTTTTGCTTTTGAATATTCAAAAATTAAACCTGATATTGTTCCAATCGCTAAAGGCATTGGAGGTGGCTTTCCAATTGGAGCAGTTTTAATGAATAAAAAAGTGGCTTTGGCAATGACTCCTGGATCCCACGGTAGTACTTTTGGAGGAAACCCATTAGCTATGAGTGTAGGCAATGCAGTTTTAGATCAAATATTCAAAAAAGGTTTTTTAGCAAATGTTATAAAATCTTCAAAATATTTTATGAATGAATTACATAAAATAAAAGAAGATTATCCAGGAATTATAAAAGATGTAAGAGGGATTGGTTTATTATTGGGCATACAGCTTTTTGAGAATCAAAAAAAATTTATTAAAGAATTAGAAGATGAAAGATTGTTAACAATTAGAGCAGGAGAGAATGTAGTGAGAATACTACCTCCTTTAAACGTTAAAAAAACAGAAATTGATCTTGCAATTAAAATAATAAGAAAGGTTTGTAATCAACAGGATTAGAATATGAATCATTTTATAAATATCGCTGATTTATCGAAGAGTGATCTAAGAACTATTATAAATGTAGGAAAGAAAAGAAAATCAGAAAGAGGGCAAAAATCACACTCCCAACCTGACACAGATCAGCCACTTCAAGGAAAAACTATGGTTATGATTTTTGAAAAAACTTCTACAAGAACGAGAATATCTTTTGATTTAGCAGTAAAACAGTTAGGAGGTTCATCTATAATTTTAAATAGAGATGAAATTCATTATGGGAAGGGAGATGAAACTATAAAAGATACTGCAAAAGTTTTGTCTCAGTATGCAGATATTATTATGATAAGAACTGACTCACACAAAAACGTTGATGAATTTAAGAAACATTTAGACATTCCAGTTATCAATGGGCTTACAAATGAGGGACACCCTTGCCAAGTTATGTCCGACATTCTTACTTTTGAGGAGTTAAAAGGCAATATCAAAGATAGGACTATTGCTTGGATTGGAGATGGGAATAATGTTTCAAATTCTTTTATCGAAGCTGCAACAAAATTTGATTTTAACCTCAAAATTGCGTCTCCTAAGAAATATCAACCAAATAGTAAGGTTATAAAGTTAGCAAAAAAAAATAATTGTAAACTTTTGATAACCGAAGATCCATTTGAGGCAGCATCAGAAGCAGATTGTATTATGACAGATAAATGGATTTCAATGAGTGACAAAGGGGACAAAAATAAGAAAAAAAAAATTTTAAAAAAATATCAAGTTAATAATAAACTTTTGAAAGTTGCAAAATCAGATGTAATTTTTATGCACTGTCTTCCTGCCAGTAGAGAAGAGGAGGTAACAAGTGAGGTAATGGATGGAAAAAAATCAGTAGTTTGGTTGCAGGCGTTTAACAGAATTCATGCTCAGAAAAGTATTATTGAATGGTGTATAAAATAATTTATGGCGAAGATAGCGGATTGTCACTAAAACTATTCATATAAAGTATAACAGAAGCTCTATCTTTTTCGCTTTTTAATCCAGCAAAAGCCATTTTAGTACCTTTGATATGTGCTTGTGGTTTAATTAAATATGAATTCATTTCAGCAAATGACCAAACTTTACCGTGAGCTACCAGAGCTTTTGAATATTTATAATCTTTTATAGAAGCAGATTTTTTTCCTAGTACACCGTATAAAACTGGTCCAATTTTATTTTTACCTCCTTTAGCAACCACATGACATGCAGAGCATTTTTTAAATACTTTCTGACCATGCTCCAAGGTGCCTAGCGCAAGAAACGCTTTTATATCTACAACACCAGCACTAGAACTTGCTGAAGTTACATTTTTAATTGTTGGTGCTTCAACCACGTATGCAGCCTCTGATGGTTTTTCAACATTAAAGACTAAATCAGTGATTTTTTCTATTCCAAAAACTACTAATACTGTAAAAATAATTGCGGCTACGATTTTATTTATTTCAAAACCATTCATAAATTTGATAATTATTAAAGAAGATATATCACGAGTTAGTAAAAAAAACTTTAAGTAATTTTGTTAATATTGCGTCTTTGAGCCGCATAAATATTTATGAGTAATACAGTTGTTATTATCCCTTCTCGTTTAAAGGCCCAAAGGTTTCCTAACAAACCTTTAGAGTTAATAAATGGAAAAGAAATGATATCTCATGTTTATAATTTGGCAGTTAAATCTAATGTAGGGAAGGTTCTAGTGGTAACTCCTGATAAAGACATAGATAAAGTTATTAAAAAAATTGGAGGCAATTCCTTCTTTTCTGAATCACATCACGAAACAGGTACTGATAGAGTTTTTGAAGCATTCAAAAAACATTTTTCTGAAAAACCCAAATTTATAATAAATTTACAAGGTGATATGCCTAATCTAGATCCAAAAGCAATTAATCAGATTAATCAATATATGCAAAAAGGTTTATGCGATGTTGGTACACTAGCTTCAAATATAAAAAATAAAAATGAAATTAATAATAAAAATATTGTTAAAGTAATTTTGGGTAATAATATTGAAAAATTGGGTTTTTCAGAAGCGCTCGATTTTAAAAGGGATTTAATCAATGAAGAAAATAAATATATCTTTCATCATATTGGTATTTATGCCTTTACTAGTGAAGCTTTAATAAGGTATGTAAATTTAAAAAGAACAAAATTAGAATTAGAAAGAAATTTAGAGCAAATGAGAGCATTAGAAAATAAAATGAGGATTCATGTTGGTTATACAGAATCCCTACCACTAAGCGTAGATACCAAAGAAGATTTAAAAGAAATTAAAAAAATAATGGAGAAATAATTTGAAAGATATCAAGATAGCATTTCAAGGAGAGCTAGGAGCATACTCACACATTGCGTGTGAGAAATTATTTCCTGGATCCCAAATTAAGGCTTGTCCTACATTTGAGGAAACTTTTAGATTTGCTCACCAAGATGAAAATAGTAAAATTATAATTCCAATTGAAAATTCTTTGGCAGGCAGAGTTGCAGATATTCATTATTTATTGCCTAAATATAAATTACAAATATATGCCGAGCATTTTCAAACAGTCGAACACAATCTCTTAGTTAAAGAAGGTACTGAATTAAAAGATCTCAAATATGTAAGAAGTCACGCACAGGCTATAGATCAATGCCAAAAAATTATTCAAAAATATAAATTAAAAACTATAATCTCTGCAGATACTGCTGGCTCAGCGAAAGAACTTTCAAAAGGGAGCGATAAATCCATAGGTGCAATTGCCTCAAATCTTTCTGCAGAAATATATAAACTAAAAATATTGAAAAAAAATATCGAGGATGAAAGTAATAATGTTACTAGATTTTTAATAATGGGTAAAAATATTCAACAACCAAGTTTTGAGAAAAACAAAAAATATATTACTAGCTGTATATTTAGGCTTAAAAGTATCCCGGCAGCTCTATACAAATGTCTTGGGGGGTTTGCTACTAATCAAGTTAACCTTACTAAATTAGAAAGTTTTTCAGTTAAAAATACTTTTGACCAGACTAATTTTTACTTAGATTTAGAAGGCCACATTGAACAGTCTCAAGTCCAAAAAGCTTTAGAGGAGCTTGGATTTCATACTGAAAGCCTAAATATTTTAGGAGTTTATGAAGCCTCAACATCAAGACAAAAAAAATAGTCCACAAACTTAAGATTCCAGACTTGTAGTAATCAATTTTATCCTGATATAATAATTTGGAGGCCATTCAGGCGATTTTGATACGTTTAATGTGTCAGGGTGTAACAACAGCAGCACGAACTTTTAAAAGCGGGTTGTTTGGTCTCCTGATATGAAAAATAATAGTGAATTTAAAATATTAGCTCTAAAATACAGACCAAAAATTTTTAACGATTTAATCGGACAAGAAGTAATTGCTGAAACTATTTTTAATTCAATTAAAATAGGAAAAACTCCAAATGCTTACCTTTTAACTGGCATAAGAGGTGTAGGAAAGACAACTACGGCCAGACTCATCGCTAAGGCATTAAACTGTTCAAATGATGCAGACCAAGGATCAAATTATAATAAAAATAATTTATGTGATCACTGTGAGCAAATTGAAAATTCTAATCATATAGATGTATTAGAAATGGATGCCGCATCAAAGACCGGAATAGATGATATTCGTGAATTAATAGAGAGCTCGAAATACAATCCAACAAATGCAAAATTTAAGATATTTATAATTGACGAAGTTCATATGTTGTCAAAACAAGCCTTTAATGGATTACTGAAAACATTAGAAGAACCTCCTGAAAAACTAAAATTTATTTTAGCAACAACGGAAGCTAGAAAAATACCAGTAACCATTTTATCTAGATGCCAAAGATTTGACTTAAAAAGAGTTAGTTTAGAAAAAATTTATGAACATATTAAAAAAATTTCAGTAAAAGAAAATGGAAAAATTTCTGACAATGCATTGAAATTATTAGCCAGAGCTTCCGAAGGTTCAGTTAGAGATGCAGTTTCTTTATTGGATAGAGCTTTAATTTTCCAAAATTTGGATACCAACAAAAATATTGAGGACGTCGATGTTAGAAAGATGTTAGGTTTGGCTGATAAATCAAAACTAATTCAATTGTTCGCCTATGTTCTTGAAGGAGATGAAAAAAAAGCTAACAAGGAATTAAAGGATCTTACGGACCAAGGATTAGATGCGAAGAATTTTTTAAATGATTTTTTAGAGCTAATATATCTTTTTGGAAGAAGAATAAACCTTGGCCCAATTAAAAAAGATATATTTATTTCTGAAGGCGAACTTAAATTAATTGAAGAAAAATCTAGCAACTTAAATATGCAAGATTTAGCATTGTTTTGGCAGCTAACACTGAAAACTATTGATGATTTAAAAACAGTTACTAACGAAAATATTGCTTTAGAAATGTTTTTAATGCAATTAGTGCATATAAAAAGTTTGGATGAATATAGCAAAGAAAAAAATCTTGAAAGTGGAAATTATTCTTATCAAGAGTCAACAAAAAAAAAATTTGAGAATAATGAAAATAACTCGAGCCCGATAAACTTTGCAAAAGAACAAATGAAAAGTACGGAACAGGTCAAGTCCGTATCTGAGTCAAGTAAAAATGTTAAAGAAAAATTTCAAATTAGATCTTTTTCAGATCTCATCTATCTATCTGATAAAAATAAAGAAATACAACTCAAATATGATCTCGAAAGAAATGTAAAACTTATTAACTTTGAATATGGAAAAATTGATATTAATTTTAATGAGAATTTAAACAAAAGCTTTATAAAAAAACTTTCACAAAGTTTGTACGAATGGACTGGAAAAAGATGGATTATTACCCTTAGCAAAGAGGACAAGGGAAAAACTTTTCATCAGCAAAAAGTATATGAAAAAGAAAAATTATTGAACGAAGAAAAAAATAGTCAAATTTTTAAGGAAATCATAAATATTTTCCCTGACTCCGATTTAATTGATGTAAGGAAAGAAGATGAATAATTTTTCTGATATGTTATCAAAAGCAAAAAAAATGCAAGATAAAATGAAAGAAGTTCAAGAAAACTTAAAAAAAATTGAGGTTGTAGGTGTATCCGGTGGTGATCTAGTGAAGGTCACTTTGAACGGAGATTACGAAATGAAATCGATCGTGATAGATCAAAATGCAAAGAAAGAAAAAGAAGAAATTATTATTGACCTTATAATTGCAGCTTATAATGATGCAAAGGAAAAGTTAAAAAGAAAAACATCAGAAGAACTATCTAAGGCTGCCGGTGTATCAAATTTACCTTTCGATTTTAAATTACCTTTTTAGATGGATAACCACACTCCAGAATTAGAAGAACTAATAAAGCAATTTTCAAAATTGCCTGGACTAGGACCCAAGTCTGCAAAAAGAATCATATTAAAACTCATTAATAACAAAGAAAATATGATTAAACCTCTCGCAAAATCACTAGCAAGTGTTTACAAAAATATTATTCGTTGTAGAGATTGTGGAAATCTTAAAGCAATAAATAATAAATGCATTTGTGAACAAAATATAAATTCTTATGACAAAATATGTGTGGTAGAAAATTTAGCAGATATGTGGGTAATAGACTCATCAAATATTTTTAAAGGATACTTTCATATTTTAGGAGGCACATTAAACCCAAATGAAAATTATGATCAGAAGAACTTGTTAATTGACTCCTTAGTAAAAAGAATAAAAAGAAATAATTTAAAGGAAGTTATTATTGCTACAAGTGCCACAGTTGAAGGTCAAACAACAGCCCATTATATTGAAGATGCAATTAAGAGTAATAAAATAAAGATATCCAAACTTGGTCAGGGCTTGCCAGTCGGTGGTGAAATAGAACAGTTAGATGACGGTACTTTAATCTCAGCTTTTAAAAATAGAGTTCCAGTTTCTAGCGACTAGCTTTTTTTTCTATCCTTCTTTTATGTAATAATGGCTCGGTATAACCTGAAGGTTGGGTTCTACCCTGAAAAATTAAATCACAAGCTGTCAAAAAAGCGATTGATTTATCAAAATTTGGAGACATTGGTTGATAGTTTTTGTCATCAACATTTTGTTTGTCGACTATTGTTGCCATTTTCTTCATTATATTCATAACCTGATCTTTGGTACATATTTTGTGATGCAACCAGTTTGCCATATGTTGCGAGGATATTCTAAGTGTTGCCCTGTCCTCCATTAAACCTATATCATTAATATCAGGCACTTTCGAGCAACCAACGCCTTGATCAACCCATCTAACAACGTACCCTAAAATTCCTTGAGCATTATTTTCTAGTTCTTTATTTATATCATCCGTCGACCAATTTGGTCTATCAGCCTTTGGAATTTTTAAAATTCCTTCGAGCTTAGCTTTTTCTCTTGATTTTATCTCAAGTTGTTTTTTGAAAACATCGACTTTATGATAGTGAGTTGCATGAAGTGTTGCTGCAGTTGGAGAAGGAACCCAAGCACAATTAGCTCCCGATTTTGGATGACCTATTTTTTGATTCATCATATCATTCATTTTATCAGGCATAGCCCACATTCCTTTTCCTATCTGTGCCTTACCGGAAAAACCACACGATAAACCAATATCAACATTCCAATTTTCATAGGTATTAAGCCAAGTAGATTTCTTCATTTCACCTTTAAAAATCATTGGTCCTGCCTCGAACGATGTATGCATTTCATCTCCGGTTCTATCTAAAAAACCGGTATTAATAAAAACAACCCTATCTTTGACTTTTCTTATACATTCTTTCAAATTTACTGTAGTTCTTCTTTCCTCATCCATTATGCCAACTTTAATAGAATATTTTTTTAATCCTAAAACTTCCTCTACATTTCCAAAAATATTATTTGTAAATTCAACCTCCTCAGGTCCATGCATTTTTGGTTTGACTATGTACATAGACTCTTTTCTGGAGTTTTTTTTATTTTTAAAGTCGTGTATTGCACATAGCGTTGATATAAATGCATCCATTATTCCCTCAGGAATTTCTGATCCGTCATTCAAAATTATTGAGGGATTAGTCATTAGATGACCTACATTTCGATTTAGAAGAAGAGCTCTTCCCTGCAAACTTATTTTTTTGCCATCTTTTGATATGTAGTTTCGGTTAGGATTTAATTTTCTAACAAACTTTTTTCCGTTTTTTTCTATGTCTGCCGTTAGGTCGCCTTTCATCAGCCCTAGCCAATTGCGGTAACACTTGATTTTATCTTCTCCATCAACAGCAGCTACAGAATCTTCATTGTCCACAATTGTAGAAATTGCCGACTCAACAATAACATCACTTATATTAGCAATGTCCATTTTCCCAACTAGCTTATTTGGGTCAATTACAATATCTATATGTAGATTATTATTTTTTAATAAAATTGATTTTAAATTATTTTTTTCACCCTGAAAGCCAACAAATTGATCATTATTTTTAAGAAAATATTTTTTATTTGTTTCAAACAAGATAAGTTTATCATCTTCTATTTTAAATTTTGTTATTTGATGCCATTTGATATTTGAAATTGGGACAGCCTTATCCAATAAATCTTTAACATAACTAATAACCGTGTAACCTCTTTCCTCATTATATTCTTTACTTTTTTTTCCTGGAATAGCATCAGTCCCGTATAGTGCGTCATACAAACTGCCCCATCTTGCATTTGCAGCATTTAATGCGTAACGAGCGTTATCAACAGGAACGACCAACTGAGGCCCAGCTATAGTTGCAATTTCTTCATCTACATTCGTTGTATTAATTTTAAAATCTTCTTTTTCTTCAACAATATAATTTATTGATTTTAAGAAATTAAAATATTCTTCTTTATTAAATTCAGTGCCTTTTTTTGACAAATGCCATTCATCTATTTTTTTTTGAATTTCATCTCGCTTTTTTATCAATTTTAAGTTGACGGGGGCCAAACTATGTACTGCCTTATCAAAACCTTCCCAGAATTTATCTACATCTATGCTTGTTCCAGGAATTACTTCCTCATTAATAAACTTATACAATTTGTCATCTACTTTAAGATTTTTTACTTTAATTTTTTTCATTTAGGTGAGAATACAACAAATAATTAGTAATTTCACAACACTTTATTGACATATTTGGTTTGTGTTATTGACATATTTGAATTTTATTAAGATTACTAATATTATCCATATCTTAGAGATTTATGCGAAATTATTTAGAATTTGAAAAAGAGATAAAAAACTTAGAAGAAAATCTTGAATCATCGAAAAACCCCTTTGATAAAGATGGGATATCCGAAGTTGATACTGCGAAAATTCAGAAAATTGAAAAAGAAATAAATAAAAAACTAATCTCAACATATTCAAACCTTAACAGTTGGCAAAAAACAATGGTAGCAAGACACGAAGATAGACCAAGGGCAAATTATTACATAAAAGAAATATTTGAAGATTTTACTTTGTTATCTGGTGATAGGCTATTTGCTGACGATAAATCTGTAACAGCAGGTTTTGGAGCAATAGGTAACAAATCGGTTTTAATTTTAGGACAAGAAAAAGGTGAAGACCTTAATAGTAGAATGGAAAGAAATTTTGGAATGATGAAACCTGAAGGATATAGAAAATGTATCAGATTAATGAAACTTGCCGACAGATTTAAAATCCCTGTCATTACTTTTATTGATACTCCGGGTGCATATCCAGGAATTGGTGCTGAACAAAGGGGACAAGCAATTGCAATAGCTAATTCGATTGAATGTTGTATGTCTCTGAAGGTTCCAAATATATCAATAATAATTGGTGAGGGAGGTTCTGGTGGAGCAATCGCTCTCGCGTCATCTAACAAGGTTATAATGCTTGAGCACTCTATATACTCAGTCATATCACCTGAGGGATGTGCATCAATTTTATGGAGGGATCCAAGTAAATCACTGGAAGCTGCTGACGCAATGAAATTAACTGCTAAAGAACTTTTGAATTTAGGAATTGTGGATGAAGTTATAAATGAGCCTTTAGGAGGAGCACATCGGGATAACAAGCTCACTGCAGAAAAAATTAAAAATTCAATAATAAAAAATTTAGATAGTTTTCAAAATTTATCTGGTGACCAGGTTTTTAATCAAAGAAAAATGAAGTTTCTTAAAATTGGACGAGACCAAGGATTTAAAAAGCCCTCATATGCTGCCGAAGATAAACTGACATATATTGAACCAAGCTTATCCAAATTTAGAAGATTTATTCAGGAAAGAAAAAGATTGCTTACAATAACCACAACAATTCTGGCATTGGCTGTAATATTAAGCATATTGATGTAGTAAAAAGGTAATTATGGCAATTTTTTTATTTAAATCTTGATCATTCACTTGACATTTAATCTATAAATCTGTTTAAGGGCACTATTAGTAATTTTTACTAATATTACGTTAATAACTAAGTAAGGAAGAACAAATGAGTCTAAAAGGTAAAGTAAAGTGGTTCAATGGAACTAAAGGATATGGTTTTATTGAAAGAGAAGATAAAGAAAAGGACGTTTTCGTTCATTCTTCAGCAGTAAGAGCAGCTGGTTTAAAATATTTAAACGAAGGTGATGAGCTTACTTTTGATGTAGAGAACGGAGAAAAAGGACCTGCCGCGGTAAATCTACAGAAAACATCTTAAATCTTATTACCAGCATATTGAAAATTGGGGCAGCGTTCACCTAAGATTTAGGTTGTTGTCCCAATAATCTGGGGTTGAAATTAATTTTTAATTTGTTAAAAGAACTACAAATGTTGAAAAGAACATATATCGCTATTTTGCACAAACACTCTCACAGAGTGCACGCTAGGCTATTGCTTAGCTAAATCACTACATATTTAAAATATAAATTTATAAACAATTAATATAAAAAGGAGTTATGCAGCAGTAGCTCAGTTGGTTAGAGCACTAGTTTGTGGAACTAGGGGTCGGTGGTTCGAATCCACCCTGCTGTACCAAAAATGGTAAAAGATAAAAAAACAAAACCTTCTAAGGAATTACCATTAGGTTTTGTAGATAGACAAGAAAAAGAATTATTAATCCGTGATTTTGTAATTTCTAATATTAAAGAAATTATGATTAAGTACGGTTTTCAATATCTCGAAACACCTAGTTTTGAGTATACGGATAGTATTGGAAAATTTTTACCTGACAAAGAAAGACCAGATGCTGGAGTGTTTTCTTTTAAAGATGGAAATAAATGGATGTCACTTCGTTACGACCTTACCGCTCCTTTAGCAAGATATGTTGCAAAAAATTACCTTGAAATACCAAAGCCATTCAAACGTTATCAATTAGGTTCTGTTTGGAGAAATGAAAAACCTGGACCTGGAAGATTTAGAGAATTTTTACAATTTGATGCAGACTATGTTGGGACAAAAAATTTGCAAGCAGACGCTGAGCTTTGTGTATTAATTTCTGAGATATTAGAAAAGTGTGGTTTAGATAAAAAAGATTATACAGTAAAAATTTCTTCTAGAAAAATAACAGATAAATTATTTGAAAAGCTTAAAATTACATCGAGAGATCAAGTTTCCACTACTCTGAGAGCCCTAGATAAAATTGACAGACTTGGCTGGGAAGAGGCAAAAAAACTCCTCGGAGAGGGTCGAAAAGATAAGTCAGGAGATTATACAAAGGGAGCAAAACTTAGTAACGACCAGATAAAAACAATCGAGTCTACTTTGCAGGGTAAAAGTTCTGATAGCGAAGATATTTTAGAAATTCTGAAAATATTCGAAGCTTACAATTTTAAGAATTACAAATTTGATCCATCAGTCATAAGGGGCCTGGAATATTACACCGGACCCATTTTTGAAGTTAATTTAAATTTTCAAGTTAAAAATTCAAAAGGACAGAACATTCAATTTGGATCAATAGGTGGAGGAGGAAGATATGATAATCTTGTAAGTAATTTTGGAAATTTAGATTGTCCCGCAACTGGAATATCAATTGGTCTAGACAGACTTGTATTTGCTTTGATGCAGAAAAAAGATTTTAAAATAAAGTCTACACGACCAGTTATTATATGCGTTTTCGATAAAGATAAAATTAACGAATATGTAAGCATACTAAATAAACTTAGAGCATCAAATATCAGTTCAGAGATTTATCCAGGAGAGGGAAAGCTAAAAAAACAAATGGAATATGCAAACAAGTTAGGATCTCAAGCTGTTATTCTGTATGGTGACAATGAAATAAAATCTGGAAAAGTGACTTTAAAAAACTTAGAAAGTGGAAATGAGAGTTCAGTTAAAATTGAGGAACTAGTAAATGAAATCAAAAAATTACTCTGAAAATATAATAAAAGTATTTAAGAAAGATGGTTTTGTTTTATCAGAACCAGATGTACTTTTAGACTCAGATTATATTATTGAAAGATCTGGGGAGAATTTTAGGAAAATAATGCTTACCTTTGAGGATGATGCTGGAAAAAATATGTGTTTAAGACCAGATTTAACTGTTGCTTCATGCGTAAAATATTTAAAACACAATTCTAAAGCAAATTCAAAAATATATTATTCAGGTCAAGCTTACAGAAGATCGCAAAGTTTAAACAAAGTTATTAATTATCAATTAGGTTTAGAGATTTTTGGTTCAAAAAATAAATCCCTCGATGATTTAAAAGTACTTAAAACAATAACTAATTCTATTAATAAAATAAAAATTAAAAATATATCGATCAAAGTTGGTGATGTAAGTTTATTCAAACAATTAATTGAGTCTTTAAAAATACCAGAAAGATGGAGAATGAGATTAAAAAGACATTTTTGGCGACCACAATATTTTGAAGATTTACTTAATAGGCTAGAAACAAATTCTGATGTTGATCCTTCTACAGTCGAATTAGATAAGAAAAAGTTTTTCGAAATGAAGAATATTGATCAGAACAAAGAAGTTGCAAACCGAAAAGTTTCAGAAATCATATCAAGATTTGATAGAAAGATAAAAGATCCAAGGTCATTTAAAGAAAATAAAAAAACAGTAAAAATTATTAAAGATTTTTTAAAAATTAATTGTCCATTAGATAAATTGGAGAAAACATTAAATAATTTTATTAATAAAAATCGATTAAACAAAAGTGTTTTTAAAGATTTATCAAGCTTGATTAATTTATCGAAAATAAATTCAAAAATAGTATTCTCAACAAACTTTGGAAGAGATATTGAATATTATACTGGAATAGTTTTTGAAATATATAATTCCTCTAAAAAAGAAATAGCTAGAGGTGGAAGGTATGACGATTTATTAAAAAGTCTTGGGTCTAAAAAAAATATTTCAGCTGTTGGTGCAGCTATCAATTTAAATAATTTAAAAATATGAAAAATTTAATAACTATAGGATTGCCAAGTAAAGGAAGACTTAAAGAAGATTCAATAGACTACCTTATTAAAAATAATTTAAAACCAACATCTATTGGAGGGGAGAGAAATTATTTTGCTGAAGTTAAAAATTTTCCAAATATTAAAATTATTTATTTACACGCAAAAGAAATCATACAAAGACTAGGTGATAGTACTCTTGACATAGGAATCTCTGGATTAGATTTATTAAATGAATCTCCAACAAACCTTAAGAAAAAAATTGAGGTAAAGAAAAAATTAGATTTTGGTTCTGCCAACGTTGTAGTTGCCGTCCCAGACAGCTGGATTGATGTTCAGACAATTGCTGATTTGGAAGAAGTATCATTTGATTTTAGGGACAAAAAAAATTCTAGATTAAGAGTTGCAACTAAGTACCCAAATTTAACTAATAATTTTCTTTTTTCAAAAGGAGTTACACAATACAAATTGGTACCAAGCCTAGGCGCAACCGAAACTTATCCTTTTATAGGCTCTTCTGAAATAATTACAGATATTACATCTACGGGAGCAACTTTAAAAGCAAACAATTTAAGAATACTTAAGGATGGATATATTTTGAGGTCTTGCGCATGTGTTTTGTTTTCAAAAAAATCATCTAAGACTTTAAAAAAGAGCCAAGTTATGAAGTTAATTTAATTAAAAAATATAATGCAATTAAAAACTAGTTATAAAAGCTTTTCCATATTTTTGATTTTTTCATCAACCATTTCATTTTTTTTTGGATTTTATTTAGATGAAAATTCAGCAGGGGCGGGCACTTACACAGGAGATTTTCAACATATATGGAAGAATTTACAAATTTTTCTAAACAATGATATATTAAGTTCTTTATCTAACTCAGAATATTCAGATAGTAGAACACCAATATCTTATATAATACACAAGTTATTCAATCCTTTTGTTGAGACAGAGATAAACTTTAGAAGAAGTGTTTTTGCAATTTCTTTAATAATTCCATTTCTATTTTATGT
>CACIKS010000015.1 GCA_902587295.1 uncultured Pelagibacteraceae bacterium
TAAAAATAATGATCACAAGTTATCAAAACTTTTGGTTTGATTTGACAGAATCTATCAATAACACCTTTCGTGCCAAAATCTGGAGAACAAGATGACCAAATTAATCCATTTTTCGAAGCAGATAAAAAAGAAATAATTGTTTCAATAGTATTCGGTACGTATGCAACGACTCTGTCTTTCTCCTTTAATTTTAATTTTTTTAAAAAGAAAGAAAATTTACATACTTTTTCATATAATTCACTCCAAGTAATTTTTTTTTTTAATCCACTCTCAGAAAAAAAATTAAGAGCAATATCGTCATTTTTTTTAACCAGAAGATTCTCGGCATAATTTAGTTTTGAGTCAGGAAAAAAAATATTTTTATAAAAAATCTTATTTTTTTTAATTATTTTCTTCCCTTTAAAGCCTTTTATTTTTGTAAAATCCCAAACTTCAGACCAAAAAGCCTCAGGATTGTCTACAGACCATTTCCAAAGATATTTAAAATTTTGGTTATATTTTAATATTTTCTTTTTATCTAGATATTTACAAAAACTTTCAAGTTTTGAATTTTTTTTAATTTCATCACTCGGTGACCATAATGAAGACCCATTTATTTTCATTAGACCTTACCTAAAAAAATCTAAAATAATTATTTTAAATATTTCCAGGGCTTCGAAGAAATGATCAATATAAGGTTCAAGCATAGGAAATTTTCTTGTAATTCTTCCTCTTTCAAAATTTAATATACCTATTATAAATATTGATAATACCGATATAGTTATTAAATAATTAAAAAAACCATATCCTACTTTTTCCAATATTTGAGGTGACTTTTGTTTTTGAATTTTTTTTGTCTTTACCGGTTTTTTAATTTTATTTGATAAACCTTTACTAACCGCATAGTTCTCAAGCGATGTTCCCCATTTTTGCTGCATATATTCCCTAGAATATGGTGCTGGACCACTTTTTTTCTTAATTGTTTTTGCTTTAGTAATTTTGGTTTTTGTGGGTGCTGGAACAGATTTTTTAATAATTGTTTTAGTTTTTAATGGATATTGTGTCCACTGATTTCCGCAAGAACTGCACTGCACAAGTCTTCCAGCTGATGTTATAGCTGAGTCAGGCACATTAAATTTCTTTTGACAAGATGTGCATTCAATAATCATAATTAACGATAATACATTTAATATAGGTTAATTTACATTGATTTCTTTTTAGTTTTTACATTACAAATTTAATGTTGTATATCTCGGATCTGCTTATTTAGGGGCGGTTAGCTCAGTTGGTAGAGCATCTCGTTTACACCGAGAGGGTCATAGGTTCGAGTCCTTTACCGCCCACCAAGTGTGGGGGTGTAGCTCAGTTGGTTAGAGCGCCTGCCTGTCACGCAGGAGGTCGCGGGTTCGAGTCCCGTCACTCCCGCCACTACTTGATAATCATTTTCATTTAAATTGCTGGTAATGTGAATATCTGTCACCTGTAAATCTTTGTGTGAGTTGCTAAATATATGGTAAGTTAAATTAATATAAGAATCTCCAAACTTTAAGTATTGGAGTAGATATTGGTAAACAATGATATTTGATTTTTTGTCAGAATATTTGTCTATTATAATTTTTCTATTTATAGCATTAGCTTTAAGTATTGGTTTTATATTAGTTAATTTCGCCTTTTCTCCTAAAAATCCCGATCCAGAAAAATTGTCTGCATATGAATGTGGTTTTGATGCATTTAGCGATTCAAGAATACAATTTGATATAAGATTTTATTTAGTTGCAATTTTGTTTATTATTTTTGATTTAGAAATTGCATTTCTTTTTCCTTGGGCAATTTCTTTAGGGAACATTGGTCTTTTAGGCTTTTTTTCAATGATGATATTTTTATCAATTTTAACAATAGGTTTCATTTATGAATGGAAAAAGGGAGCATTAGAATGGGAATAGATTTTTTTAAATCTCAAAATAGAATTAATGAGATACCGGAAGAATTCAAAAAAATTGCTAAAGATTTTAGTGACAAAGGTTTTGTTACAACATCATCTGAAAACTTAATTAATTGGGCGCGAACAGGATCTCTTCATTGGATGACTTTTGGATTAGCTTGTTGCGCAGTTGAAATGATGCAAACATCTATGCCAAGATATGACCTCGAAAGATTTGGTTCAGCACCAAGAGCTTCACCAAGACAGTCTGATGTTATGATCGTTGCAGGAACATTGACAAATAAAATGGCCGCACCATTAAGAAAAGTTTACGACCAAATGCCTGAACCAAGATATGTTATATCTATGGGAAGCTGTGCTAATGGTGGTGGTTATTATCATTATTCTTATTCCGTTGTTAGAGGATGTGATAAAATAGTTCCCGTTGATATTTATGTTCCAGGATGCCCACCATCTGCAGAGGCTTTACTTTATGGAATTCTTCAACTTCAAAAAAAAATTAGAAGAGAAGGCACTAAAAATAGATAAATTTTTTTTAAATGGAACTTACAGATCTTAACAAATTATTAAATTCCGAGCTAACAACAAAAGTTAGTGATTCATTAATAGAAAATAATGAATTATTAATTCATATTGAGCCTAATAACTTAAATTCCGTTTTGTTATTTTTAAAATCAAATAATCAGTGTAAATTTAAACAGCTAATTGATATAGCAGCTGCAGACTTTCCAAATCAAGAAAAAAGATTTAAAATTTATTATCTACTTTTAAGCCACGAAAATAATTTAAGAATTAAAATATCAATTCAATTTAATATTGACGAAAAGATACCTTCAATAACAAAAATTTATCCTTCCGCAAATTGGATGGAAAGAGAAGTTTTCGATATGTATGGAGTTAAATTTAAAAACCATCCTGATTTGAGAAGAATTTTAACGGACTATAATTTTAAAGGTTTCCCATTGAGAAAAGACTTCCCACTCACAGGGTTTAATGAAGTTAGATATAGCGAAAAAGATAAAAAAGTAATCTATGAACCTGTAAAACTCGAACAGAATTATAGAGATTTTGACTTTGAGAGTCCTTGGGAAGGAACAAAATATTTAAAAGAAATTAAGGATAGAAAAAAAGATGCCTAAAGAAAAAAAAACAATGAATTTAAACTTTGGACCTCAACATCCAGCCGCTCACGGTGTTTTAAGATTAATACTGCAATTAGATGGTGAGCTGGTTGAAAAAGTAGACCCACATATTGGATTACTTCACAGAGGAACTGAAAAATTAATTGAACACAAGACTTATACTCAAGCATTACCATATTTTGATAGACTAGATTATGTTGCCCCAATGAATCAAGAACACGCTTTTGCATTGGCTACAGAAAAATTATTAAAAATTGAAATACCTATAAGAGCAAAATATTTAAGGGTTATTTTTTGTGAAATTGGTAGAATTTTAAGTCATTTATTAAACATCACAACACAGGCATTAGATGTTGGTGCCTTGACCCCTTCATTATGGGGTTTTGAAGAAAGAGAAACTCTGATGACTTTTTATGAAAGAGCCTCAGGTTCTAGATTA
Organism: uncultured Pelagibacteraceae bacterium; assembly: GCA_902587295.1. Lineage (GTDB taxonomy): Bacteria > Pseudomonadota > Alphaproteobacteria > Pelagibacterales > Pelagibacteraceae > Anoxypelagibacter. The sequence goes on from CACIKS010000015.1 coordinate 3,503, forward strand.
CACGCGAATTATTTTAGAACCGGCGGTGTACACCAAGATATACCTAATAATCTTTTACAAGATATAGAAAAATTTTGTTTGAATTTTCCGAAAACTATTGATGATTTAGAAAATCTTCTAACTGATAACAGAATTTTTAAACAACGAAACGTGCAGATTGGAATAGTATCAAAAGAAGAAGCGCTTGCTCACAGTTTTTCAGGAGTTATGCTGAGAGGATCAGGAGTTCCTTGGGATTTGAGAAAATCTCAGCCTTATGAATGCTATAAAAATTTAGATTTTAAAGTGCCTGTAGGAAAAAATGGAGATTGTTACGATAGATATCTTTGTCGAATTGAGGAAATGAGAGAAAGCGTAAAAATAATTAAACAATGTATTAAACAAATACCAATCGGACCAATAAAAACTATTGATGGCAAAATATCTCCACCATCTAAAGAGGAATTAAAAGAGTCTATGGAGGCACTTATTCATCATTTTAAACTATTCACAGAAGGATATAGAGTGCCAAAAGGCGAAGTTTACTCTTGCGTAGAGGCCCCTAAAGGAGAATTCGGAGTATATTTAATATCCGATGGTAGCAATAGACCGTACAGGTGCAAAATTAGAGCTCCAGGATTTTCACATCTTCAAGCTATGGATTATTTAGTACGTGGACATATGTTGGCAGATGTACCAGCAGTTTTGGGTTCCTTGGATATTGTTTTTGGTGAGGTCGACAGATGAGTTTAAAAAAAGTATATGATAAACAACCTGAAAGTTTTGAATTTACTAAAGATAATCTTGATCTAGCAAAACGCATATTAGAAAAGTATCCAAAAGGTAAAGAGAAGAGTGCTGTTATGCCACTTCTGTATTTAGCACAAAGTCAAAATAATAATTGGATACCTTTGGCTGCATTAAAGTATATAGGAAATTATTTATCAATGCCCTACGTTAATGTTTATGAAATAGCCACCTTCTATAGTATGTACAATTTAGCTCCAGTAGGTAAATACTTTTTGCAAATATGCACAACAAGCCCTTGCTTATTAAGAGGTGCCAATGAGATAGTAAAAGTTTGTCAAAGTAAAATTTCAAAGGACAAAGACACCATATCAAACAACGGCTTATGTTCTTGGACTGAAGTTGAGTGTTTAGGAGCGTGTGTAAATGCACCCGTTATGCAAGTTAATAATGACTATTATGAGGATTTAGACAAAATAAATACTGAAAAGATTTTGAATTCATTCATTGAAGACAAGCCTCTAAAACCAGGTTCTTATAGAGGAAGAAAAAATACAGCCCCAGAGAAAAAACAAAATAATAACGGAGCGAATAATGCTTAAAGAAGAAAACAAGATATTCAAAAATTTATATAATAATCTTGGTTGGACCTTAGAAGATTCTTTAAAAAGAGATGATTGGTCCAATACAAAAGAAATTATTTCAAAAGGTAGAGAGTGGATTATTAATGAAATAAAAATATCAGAATTAAGAGGTAGGGGTGGAGCTGGTTTTCCCACAGGTGTTAAGTGGTCATTTTCTCCAAAAAAAATTGGTTCAAGACCCCACTACTTAGTTATCAACGCAGATGAGTCCGAACCAGGAACCTGTAAAGACAGAGATATAATGAGATTCGAACCTCAAAAATTAATTGAGGGTTGTTTAATTTCATCTTTCGCTGTGAACGCACATACTTGTTATATTTATATTCGCGGAGAATATTACAACGAAGGAAAAAGACTTCAAAAAGCTATAGACGAAGCATACGAAAAAAAATTAATTGGTAAAAATGCTTGTAACACAGGATGGGATTTAGATATTCATATTCATTTTGGAGCAGGCGCCTATATTTGCGGCGAGGAAACAGCACTTTTGGAAAGTTTGGAGGGCAACAAAGGTCAACCTAGACTTAAACCACCTTTTCCTGCTTTAGTAGGATTATATGGGTGTCCAACTATAGTTAATAATGTCGAAACAATAGCAGTGGTTCCAACTATTTTAAGAAAAGGTGGAAAATGGTTTTCATCAATTGGCAGACCTAAAAACACTGGTACAAAAATTTTTTGTATTTCAGGTAATGTGAATACACCATGTAATGTCGAGGAAGAAATGGGCATTTCATTAAAAGATTTAATCGAAAAACATGCTGGAGGAGTTGTCGGAGGATGGAAAAATTTGCAAGCAGTTATACCTGGAGGGTCATCAATGCCACTTATTCCCCAGGATATGTGTGAAACATTAAAAATGGATTTTGATTCATTAATTGCAGCTAAAAGCGGATTAGGGACTGCTGCAGTTATAGTTATAAATAAAGATCAAGACATTATTAAATTTATGGCAAGAATAGCAAAATTTTATAAGCACGAAAGCTGTGGACAATGCACGCCTTGCAGAGAAGGCTCAGGCTGGATGTGGAGAATTTTAGAAAGAACTGCCAAAGGAGAAGCAACTCATAAAGATATAGATTTACTTTCTGATGTAACAAAACAAATTGAAGGGCATACAATATGTGCTTTTGGCGAAGGTTCTGCTTGGCCAGTTCAGGGTCTTTTAAGACATTTTAGAAAAGAAATTGATAAAAGATGTTTTTCTGAACCAGTTATTAAAAAAAGAAGAAACGTACCATATTTAGTTGATCAACACTTATTGGAAAAATAAAAAATGCCTAAAATAATTATTAATAATAAAGAAATAGAATTTGAAAATGGAATGACGGTACTTCAAGCTTGTGAATTGGCTGGGGAAGAAATTCCAAGATTTTGTTATCATGAACGTTTATCAATTGCTGGAAATTGTAGAATGTGTTTAGTTGAAATGGAAAAATCTTCAAAACCTATTGCTTCTTGTGCAATGCCAGCAACAGATGGGATGAAAATTAAAACAAATACCGAAATGGTTGAGAAAGCAAGAAAAGGTGTGATGGAATTTCTTCTGGCTAATCATCCTTTAGATTGTCCCGTTTGTGACCAAGGAGGAGAGTGTGATCTACAGGATCAATCTCTTTATTATGGTTTTGATAAATCAAGATTTAAAGAAAATAAAAGAGAAGTCAAAGACAAGTATATGGGGCCATTAATAAAAACTATAATGACAAGGTGTATTCACTGCACCCGTTGCGTTAGGTTTGCGACAGAGATAGGCGGTGTTACCGAGATAGGTGCTATAGGTCGTGGCGAAAATATGGAAATAACAACTTACTTGGAAAAGTCTATGGAGTCTGAACTTTCGGCAAACGTTATAGATCTTTGTCCTGTAGGTGCCTTAACATCCAAACCATATGCTTTTGAAGCAAGACCGTGGGAGTTAAAAAAAACAGAAACAATAGATGTTATGGATGGTGTTGGATCTAACATCAGAGTAGACACGTACGGCTGGGAAGTAAAAAGAATTTTGCCAAGATTAAACGATAATATTAACGAAGAGTGGATCTCAGATAAGACTAGGTATGCATGTGATGGATTATTAAAACAAAGATTAGATAAGCCATACAAAAGAGAAAATGGAAAACTGGTAGAAAGTAATTGGGATGAAGTAATTGATATTATTTACTCAAAAATTAATGAGACAGAAAAAAGTAAAATAGCTGGACATATTGGTGATATGCAAAGCTTGGAAACTATTAATTCATTTAAGTCACTTTTAGAGAGTTTGAATATAAATAATTATGATTTTAGAGAAAAACCATTTTACATAAATCCTAAAAACAAAATAAATTATATATTTAATTCATCTATAAAAGGAATAGAAAAATCAGACTTTATATTATTAATCGGTTCCAATCCACGTCTTGAAGCCACTATGGTTAATGCAAGAATTAGAAAAAATTTTGTTTTAAAAAAAACACCTATATTCTCAATTGGTGATGCTGGTGATCTTACATATGACTACAAAATAATTGGAAATAAAACAGAGGATATAAAAAAATTCTTAAACAACGAAAGTCAAGCAAGTAAAATATTCTTAAAATCAAAGTATCCTATAATAATTATTGGGGAGTCAGCTTTACAGCTAGCTTCTGGAAGATCAATTTTCGAAAATCTAAAGAAATTTTTAATAGAACAAAATTTTATTAGCGATAAATGGAATGCTTTAAATATTTTAATTCAAAATGCATCTACAGTTGGAGCAATAGACTTAGACTTTTTAAAAGATTATAAAAAAAATAATTTAGAATTTTTTGATAATATAAAAAATAATAAATTTAAATTATTATACTTTGTAGGTTCAGATAATTTAGATTTTACAAAAAAAGATGAATTTGTTATTTACCAAGGAAGCCACGGTGACCATAGGGCACAAGCAGCAGATATTATATTACCAAGTCCTGCTTTCACAGAACAAAACGGATTATTTATAAATTTGGAAGGAAGACTACAAAAATCTGTGAAATCTTCTTATCCACCTGGAGAGGCAAAAGAAGACTGGAAAATTTTTAATTTGATACATCAAAAATTTAAATATAATAATATTTTCAATAGCTTTAAAGAACTAAGAGATAAAACTTTAAATAAAGTAAAAAATCACTCAGATTTTGGTTTGTTGCCTGAAACTAAAATTGATAAAGAAGATTCCGATCTTGATAATCTTGCTGATGAAACGATTAATATTAACGAATTAGATTATTATTTTAGTAACTCTGTAGCTAGATCTTCAAAAACTATGAGCGAGTGCAGGTCTGTAAGATTAAAAAATATAAAAAATAAAACAGGAACTTAAATGGAATTAATTTATATAACTTTAAATGAAATATATAAAATTTTACTTCTTATAATACCTATACTTGTGTCTGTTGCACTAATCGTTTGGTTTGATAGGAGAGTTTGGGCTTTTGTTCAAAAAAGAAAAGGCCCAAATGTAGTTGGTCCTTTTGGTCTTCTTCAAACACTTGCAGATGCTTTAAAGTACATATTTAAGGAAATTATTATTCCTGCGAGCGCAAATAAGGTTGTCTTCATTCTTGCTCCAATTATAACAATGACATTGGCTTTGTCTGCTTGGGCAGTTATTCCTATGAGTGAAAAAATAATAATTTCTGACATTAATGTTGGAATCTTATATATTTTCGCAATTTCATCTCTTGGTGTTTATGGAATTATTATGGGTGGTTGGGCATCCAACTCTAAATACCCTTTTTTCGGAGCCATTAGATCTGCAGCTCAAATGGTATCCTACGAAGTTTCAATCGGCATAATAATAATAAATGTATTGTTGTGTGTCGGATCTTTGAACTTGAAAGATATTGTAATTGCACAAGAAAAAATGTGGTTTGTTGTACCTTTATTCCCGATGTTTGTAATTTTTCTTATTTCTGCTTTGGCTGAAACAAACCGACCACCTTTTGATTTACCAGAGGCAGAGGCAGAACTTGTTGCTGGTTATCAAACTGAATATTCTGGAATGATGTATGCAATGTTTTGGTTGGGTGAATATGCAAACATTTTACTTTTATGTGCGTTAGGTTCAATTCTTTTTCTCGGCGGCTGGTTGTCACCAATAGATGTATATCCATTAAATATTATACCTGGAGTTTTTTGGATGACATTTAAAATTTTATTACTATTTTTTTTATTTGCAATAATAAAAGCAATAGTTCCAAGATATAGATATGATCAATTGATGAGACTTGGTTGGAAAGTATTTTTACCATTTTCATTAATCTACGTAGTTCTTACAGCAAGTTTTTTAGTTTACTTTGATTTATTACCAAAATGATTTTGTATGAAATTAAATAGAATTTTTAAAATAATATTTTTATCAGAATTTATTAAAGCAATTTTTATTGCAATAAAAGAAATATTAAAAAAGAAAAAAACAATCAATTATCCTTTCGAAAAAGGAGGTATCAGTGCGAGATTTAGGGGCGAACACGCATTAAGAAGATATCCAAATGGCGAAGAAAGATGTATCGCATGCAAACTTTGTGAAGCTGTCTGTCCAGCACAAGCAATAACTATTGAAAATGAAGAAAGACCTGATGGTAGCAGAAAAACAATTAGATACGACATAGATATGCTTAAATGTATTTACTGCGGGTTATGTGAAGAATCTTGCCCCGTCGATGCAATAGTTCAGGGACCAAATTTTGAATTTTCTACTGAGACAAGAGAAGAATTATACTACAACAAAGAAAAACTATTAGAAAATGGCGATAGATGGGAGTCTGTATTGTCAGAGAATATTAAAATAGATAAACCCTACAGGTAAATCGAAAATGATAGCTCACGCAATATTTTTTTATTTTTTTTCAATAATAGCAATCATTTCGGCAATTTTCGTTATTGTATCAAGAAATACTGTGCACGCAGTCTTTTTTTTAATATTAGATTTTATATCAATCGCATGTCTTTTTATTATGATTGGTGCAGAGTTTTTAGGAATGATGATGCTAATAGTTTATGTTGGTGCTGTTGCTGTACTTTTTTTGTTTGTAGTTATGCTTATGAATGTAACCGAACAGAAGCTATCTTGGTTTAGAGGCACAAAAAAATCTGGACATATACCAACGGGTTTAATAGTTGGATCAGTTATATTACTAGAGTTAGTAGTTATAGCAGGTGGCTGGAAATACAGAAATACGTTTTCAGAAACTAAATTTTTATCTTTTGATGAAAATTTCACAAATACACACCTTATTGGAAACGTTATGTATACTGATTATATTCATTTATTCCAAGTATCGGGAATAATATTATTACTTTCAATGATTGGAGCAATCGTTCTTACATACAGGAAGAGAGAAGGTGTAAAAAAACAAAATTATTTTGATCAAGTATCAAGAGAAAGAGAAGATTCGGTAAAATTAGTTGATGTTGAATTTGATAAAGGAGTTAAGGTAGATGATTGAAATCGGTTTAGGACACTACCTGACTCTAGGTGCAATTATTTTTTCTTTAGGTACTCTTGGAATATTTTTAAATAGAAAAAATGTAATTGTAATTTTAATGTCAATTGAACTAATCCTTTTGGCAGTTAATATAAATCTTGTTTCATTTTCAATTTATCTATCAGATATAACCGGACAAATTTTTACAATGTTAATCTTGACTGTAGCCGCTGCAGAAGCTGCTATAGGTTTAGCTATTATTGTGTCCTATTACAGAAACAAAGGCTCTATAAGAGTTGAAGAAATTGATGAAATGAAAGGTTAAATGGAATACGCTGCACTATTTTTACCATTGATTGGATCAATCTTAGGATATTTAATTAAAAATTTAGGAGATTTAGCTTCGCAGCTTGTTACTACTTTATGCGTTTTAATTGCATCAATTTTTTCTATAATTATATTTTATAATGGAATTTTTAATGGAATTTACGATAATTATTTAATTTATGAATGGATTGCCTCAGGAAATTTCATAGTAAATTGGTCGATTAATATAGATCCTTTAAGCTCTATTATGCTAGTTGTTGTGACGTTCGTGTCAGCACTTGTACATATATATTCAATTGGTTATATGAAACACGATTCAAATATACCGAGATTTATGTCTTACCTATCGCTTTTTACGTTTTCTATGCTTGTTTTAGTTGTATCTGATAATTTTTTACAATTATTTTTTGGATGGGAAGGTGTAGGACTTTGTTCTTACTTATTAATTGGTTTTTGGTATAAAAAAGACTCAGCAAATAAAGCTGCAATAAAGGCCTTCATTGTTAACCGTGTTGGAGATTTTGGTTTTGCAATAGGAATATTCCTTATATTTATGTTTTTTGGAACCGTGAATTATGCTGAAGTTTTTCAATTAATTCCAGAATTTTCTAATAAGCAAATTAATTTTTTGGGATTTAACTCAAATTTAATAACTCTTATTTGTTTATTTCTCTTTATAGGGGCTATGGGAAAATCTGCACAATTTTTGTTGCACACTTGGCTCCCTGATGCAATGGAAGGTCCAACCCCCGTTTCTGCTTTGATACATGCTGCAACTATGGTTACAGCTGGAGTCTTTTTGGTGGTTAGATGTTCTCCAATATTTGAATACTCTCAATTTGCACTAAATTTTGTAGCAATCATTGGAATGTTGACAGCTTTTTTTGCTGCATCGGTTGCTATAGTTCAAAATGACATAAAAAGAATCATTGCCTACTCAACATGTAGTCAACTTGGATATATGTTTTTTGCTGCTGGTGTAGGAGCATACCATGTAGCCATTTTCCATTTATTTACCCATGCTTTTTTTAAAGCTTTATTATTTTTAGGATCAGGATCAGTGATTCATTCGTTGAAAGATGAACAAGATATTAGAAAAATGGGCGGTTTGTGGAAACAAATGCCTTTTACTTGGATTTCTATGATAATAGGAACTCTTGCTCTGACTGGTTTTCCTTTTTTATCAGGATACTTTTCTAAAGATGCAATCATAGAATTTGCATACTTAAGGGGAACAGGTATTGGATATTTTTCAGCAGGAGTAGGAATAATAACAGCTTTTTTAACAGCGATTTATTCTTGGAGATTAATTTTTAGAACTTTCCATGGTAAATTTAATAACGAAAATTTATCTAAGTCAGAAATTCACGATTCGGGTTTAATTATAATTATACCTTTAATTATTTTAGCATTGGGTTCAATCTTTTCTGGTTTCGTATTTAAAGATTTTTTAATTGGATCCAAGTATAACAATTTTTGGAACGACTCAATTTTGATACTTCAAACTTTTGATTTATCAAAATTACCTGTATGGTTAATAACAATAACACCTTTTTTAGTAATTATATCAATCCCAATATCTTTTTACTTTTATGTAAAAAATACAAAACTTTTAGAAAAAATTAAAAATAAATATATATTCATTCATAAATTTTTATTAAACAAATGGTACTTTGATGAAATTTACGATTCTATATTTGTAAAACCAACAAAAATTTTAGGATCTTTTCTATGGAAGTCAGGTGATGTAAAAACTATTGATCGACTTGGTCCTGATGGAATCTCTAAAATTATAAAAATTATATCAAATAAATCTACTAAATTTCAAAGTGGATACATATATGATTATGCATTTATTATGCTATTAGCTTTGTCGTTATTATTAACTTTTTTTATATTTTATAAATGAATTTTCCAATACTATCTTCAATAACCTTCTTACCATTAATAGGAGCCTTTTTTGTTTTTTTAACAAAAAGTGACAAAGGAGATAATAACAGAGGAGCAATTTACATATCTATTTTTACTACTTTTGTTAATTTTTTTATTAGTTTATTTTTGTGGTATTCATTTGATACTGAAACTTCAAATTTTCAATTTTTAGAGGAAATTAATTGGATAAGTGGTTTTATAAAATTTAAGTTTGGCATAGATGGTATATCAATCTTATTTATAATCCTCACTACCTTAATTACTCCTATATGTGTAATTTCATGCATAAATAGTGTTAAAATTCGCTTGAAAGAATTCTTAATTGCAATCCTAGTACTAGAAACTTTTATGATAGGGGTTTTTTGCTCTCTTGATTTAGTTATTTTTTATCTTTTTTTTGAAGCAGGTTTAATACCAATGTTTTTAATAATAGGAATATGGGGTGGTACTAGAAAAGTATATTCTGCGTTCAAATTTTTCTTATTTACTCTTTTAGGATCAATTTTAATGCTGATTGCTATAATTGCAATATACTGGATAACCGGGACAACAGATGTAACACAAATTTACGAAATTAAAATTCCACAAGAATTTCAGTATTTATTATGGTTAGCCTTTTTTAGCTCCTTTGCGGTTAAACTGCCAATGTGGCCTGTACATACTTGGTTACCAGATGCACATGTCGAAGCGCCTACTGCTGGATCGGTTATTTTAGCTGCAATTTTATTAAAAATGGGTGGGTATGGTTTTTTAAGATTTTCGGTAGGTATGTTTCCTATTGCATCAGAGTATTTTACTCCATTAATTTTTGCCTTAAGTATAATTGCAGTAATTTATACATCACTTGTTGCCTTAATGCAGGATGATATGAAAAAATTAATAGCTTATTCATCAGTAGCACATATGGGATTTGTCACTATTGGTATCTTCACTTTTAACAAACAAGGAATTGAGGGAAGCCTAATACAAATGCTCAGCCACGGTCTTATATCTGCAGCATTATTTTTGTGTGTAGGTGTTTTATATGACAGAACTCATTCAAGACTTATAAAAACATACGGGGGTATCGTTCAAGTATTGCCTAAATATTCTATTCTTTTTATGGTTTTTGCCTTAGGAACTCTAGGACTTCCTGGAACTTTTGGTTTTGTTGGTGAATTTTTAGTTTTGGTTGGAACTTTTAAAGTAAATATTTTGGTAGCGATCATAGCTAGCATAGGAGTTATTCTTGCCGCTGCATATATCTTATGGCTTTACAAAAGAGTTGTGTTTGGAAAATTAGAAAATGATCAGTTAAAAAAAATTAAAGATGTGAACTTATCCGAGGGATCTATACTTCTTTTCTTGTGTTTACTAATAATATTTTTCGGCTTTTATCCAGAGCCGTTATTAGAAACAATTAGAGTTTCTGTTGACAATTTAATAAATAATTACAATTTGGAAATCACTAGAAACATTGCATTGAAATAGTAATATGTATGAATTAAAATTTATTATCCCAGAAATATTCTTATCAATCACAATATTTACTTTATTAATTTTTGGTGTATTTAAAAAAAATAGTTTTGAAATTATTTATAGACTTACAATATTAACAATCTTCTCATTAATTTTGATAATATTAACTGGTGAAAATCAATCTGCAAAAATATTTAGCGAGAGTTTTGTAGTTGATAAATTTTCACTTTATTCCAAGTTTTTAATATTAGTATCGTGCTTTTTTGTTTTATTAATATCCAAAAAATATATTATTGATATTAAAAATGATAAATTCGAATACCCAATAATTATACTTTTATCAATTTTGGGTATGTTTATTATAGTTAGTTCTAATGATTTAATATTGTTTTATTTAGGACTAGAATTACAATCTTTAGCTTTATATATTTTAGCAAGTATTGATAGAGATAATATTAAATCCTCAGAGGCAGGTATTAAATATTTCGTTTTAAGCGCTCTTTCGTCAGGTCTACTTTTATACGGATGCTCTCTTGTGTATGGTTTTACTGGCTCAACTAATTTTGATCAAATTGCACTAATGACTGTTGATTTCAACACTGGAATAATTTTTGGTATGGTTTTCATTATTGTTGGTTTAGCCTTTAAAATTTCCGCTGTTCCTTTTCATATGTGGTCTCCTGATGTTTACGAAGGCTCACCAACCTCTGTTACTAGTTTCTTTTCTGTTGTTCCTAAAATAGCGGGTGTATCTATATTTATAAAATTTATGTATTTGCCATTTAGAGAAATTTTAACTGAGTGGCAATACATACTAGTCTTTATGTCAATTGCTTCAATGATCTTAGGCGCTGTTGCTGCAATCGGACAAAAAAATATAAAAAGGCTAATGGCCTACAGCTCGATCGGACATATAGGATATGCAATTGCAGGAATTGCTGCTGGATCGGAAAATGGATTTAAAAGTACGATGGTATATATTTCAATATATGTAGTGATGAACATCGGGGCCTTTGCCTGCATACTTTTAATGAAAAGAGGCAACAAATATGTTGAAGAAATTGATGAACTTTCTGGTTTATCAAAAAATCATCCTTTAATATCTCTTGGATTATTAATTATATTATTTTCATTAGCCGGAATCCCTCCACTTGCAGGATTTTTTGCAAAATTCTATATTTTTATGGCTGTTATTGAAAGTGAAATGTATACACTAGCCATTATAGGTTTAGTAACTACAGTAGTGTCAGCGTTTTACTATATTAGAATTATAAAAGTAATGTATTTTGATGATGCAAGAAAACCATTCGAAAAAATTATTGATTATAAAATTCATGGACCAATACTATTGAGTTGTATCATATTAACTTCTTTCTTCTTATATCCGTCATTTTTAAACGAAATAGTATCTAAAGTAAGTATGTTTTAATGATATTAAAATTAATTAAATTGAATTCTGTAAAAAGTACAAATGATGAAGCCATAAAGTTAATAAGGTCAAAAAAGAATAATCAGGGTATAGTGATTTCAAAAAAACAGTCTAATGGAAAAGGTACAATGGGAAAAAAATGGATATCTATAAATGGAAACTTTTTTGCATCAATATTTTTTGAATTAAAACAAAATATGCCCGCCCCAAAAGATTTTGCATTAATAAACCCCTTAATCATTAAAAATATTTTGAGCAAGTATTCTAAATTTAATGTTAAAATAAAATGGCCAAATGATTTACTTATAAAAAGAAAAAAAGTTTGTGGTATATTACAAGAATTTATAAAAATTGATGAGAAAAGTTTCTTAATTATTGGTATTGGAATTAACACATTAAAATCACCTAAAAATAATAAATTTAAATCAATTTCTCTATCAGAGTGCTCAAACAAAAATATAAATAATTATAAAATATTAATTAATTTAAAAAAAAACTATGAATTATCTAATTGGCGACATTGGAAATACAAATATAAAAATTTGTAAAGTAAATAATAAATTCAAAATAATAAATACTTATTTTTTTGATACAAGAAATCCTTCTTTGGAGAAAAAAATTAATAAAAAATTAAAACATATAATTTATGACATTTCTTATAAAAAAATTTTAATTTCAAGTGTTGTACCCAAAGCCTTTAAAAGAATTTCTAAAATCTTTATTAAAAAAAAATTTAATGTATTCGAGATCAAACAATTTAATCTTAATAAAATATTAAAAATACGAATTAAAAAATATTCTGAACTTGGATCAGATAGAATTGCTAATGCTATTGGTTCTTATTACAAGTATAAATCAAATTGTATAGTAATAGATTTTGGAACTGCAACTACTTTTGATGTTATAAAAAGACATGCTATTTATGATGGCGGTGTAATAGCACCCGGCATTAAACTATCTATTGATAATCTATTCTCTTCAACGGCTCTATTACCAAAGTTTAAATTGAAAAATTATCCTAGAAGTTACGGCAAAAGCACTAAAGATGCTTTATCTTCAGGTTTTTTTTGGGGTTATGAAGGATTAATAAATAATATCATTAAAAAAATAATTAAAAAAAATGGTATAAGTTTTAAAATAGTGTTAACAGGAGGATATTCTTATCTTTTTAAAAATCGCTTAATTAAAAAAGCATATATTGATAACGATGTTACTATGCAGGGTATTATTAAAATTTATAAAGATTTTCTCATATGAGTAAAGAAGAGCTAATTTTTTGTCCACTTGGTGGTTCTGGTCAGATAGGTGGAAATATGAATCTTTATGCTTATGGTAGCGAAAAGAATCAAAAATGGATTATCGTCGATACCGGAGTCAGTTTTGCAGACGATTCAATTCCTGGTATTGATCTAATTTACCCCGATCCTGGATTTATAATTGATAAAAAAGATGATTTATTGGCAATAGTTTTAACACATGCTCATGAGGATCACATAGGAGCAATCTCACATATTTGGCCAGATTTAAAATGCAATATTTATGCAACTCCATTTACTTCTGTTTTAATTAAGGAAAAATTTAAAGAAAAAAAAATAGACATTAGCCCTTACTTAAAAATTGTTAAACTCAATGGAACTATTAAGCTTGGTCATTTTACAATTGAGTTTGTAAGTTTAACACACTCTATTCTTGAACCAAATGGACTTAGTATAAAAACACCTGCAGGAACAATACTTCACACAGGGGATTGGAAAATCGATCCTAATCCGTTAATTGGTGACAAAATTAATGAAAAAAAATTAAAAGAAATAGGTAATGAAAAAGTTTTAGCAATGATTTGTGACTCTACAAATATATTTAATCCGGGAAGAGCTGGTTCAGAAGCTGATGTTAGAGAAAGTCTATTAAAAATAATGTCATTAAAATCTAAAAGAATAATCGTAACTTCTTTCGCTTCAAATGTTGCACGAATGGAAAGTATTTTTTATTGTGCAGAAAAAATTAGTAGAAATGTTTCATTAGTTGGACGATCTATGAATAGAATTTTTAAAGCTGCAAGACAATGTGGATACTTACAAAAAGTAGAAGATCCCATTGACCCTAGGGATGCGAAAAATTTTCCAAGAGAAAAGATTGTTTATTTATGCACTGGAAGCCAAGGTGAACCAATGGGTGCAATGAAACGAATTATAAAAGATATTCACCCAGATGTTTTTATAGAAAAAGGAGATGCAGTAATCTTCTCTTCAAAGATAATTCCTGGTAATGAAAAAAAACTTTATTCATTACATAACGATATAGTAAGAAAAGAGGTTGAACTTATTACAGAGGAAACAGATTTTGTACATGTATCTGGCCATCCAAATAGAGATGATTTAAAAGATATGTATAATTGGGTAAAACCAGAGTCAATCATACCTGTTCATGGCGAACATAGACATATGAATGAGCACATTAAATTTGCAAAAGAAATGCAAATTCCTCATGCACTTAGAATAGAAGATGGTGATATAGTAAGAATTTCTCCGGGAGATCACCCAGAAATTATTGACAAAGCACCGTCTGGAAAAATGTATTTAGATGGAAACATTCCAGTAGGTGAAAACTCTCAATCTATCAAAGAAAGAAGAAATTTATCATTAAACGGTTATCTTGAAATTACTTTAATATTAAATAATAGCGGAAAACTAAGCAAACCTATAATATCATACAGAGGAATACCTGAAAATAGCTATGATGAAAATATTATTTTTGAAATGGAAGATGAAATATTCAATACATGCAGAACTTTTTCAATGAAAAATAAAAAACAAGAAAAAAATCTTATTGAAACAGTTAAACAAAATTGTAGAAAAATTATTAAAGACAAAACTGGAAAAAAACCTTTTACAAATATAAATATTGCGAGATTATAATGTTATTATCAAAATTATTTATCCCAGTTACTAAAGATTTACCGTCCGAAGCAAAAATTAAATCACACCAACTAATGTTAAGAACTGGAATGATTAGACAATCTTCAGCAGGTATATATTCATGGTTACCCCTTGGATTTAAAATTATGAAAAAGATTGAGAAGATTGTAAGAGAAGAACAAAATAATATCGGTGCACAAGAAATGTTAATGCCCACTATTCAGCCAGCAGATATTTGGAAAGAGAGCGGTAGATATGATGATTATGGAGAAGAAATGCTTAGAATTTCGGATCGTCAAAAAAGAGAGATGCTATATGGACCAACAAATGAGGAACAAATAACGGAAATATTTAGATCTAGCGTCAAATCTTACAAATTATTGCCGCAAATATTTTATCACATACAATGGAAATTTAGAGATGAGTTAAGACCAAGATTTGGTGTTATGAGATGTAGAGAGTTTTTTATGAAAGATGCATATTCTTTTGATTTAACAGAGAAAGACGCCGTTATCTCGTATAACAAAATGTTTTTTGCATACCTTAAAACTTTCCAACGTCTTGGTTTAAAATCTATTCCAATGAAAGCAGACACCGGGCCAATTGGAGGAGATCTATCACATGAATTTGTTATTCTTGCGGAAACAGGCGAAAGTAAAATTTTTGCTGATAAAAGAATTTTTGAGGTACCGATTAATGATTACAAAAACAACGAAATATCCCTAAAAAAAATGAGAAATGATTTTATGGAATTTTACGCTGTAACTGATGATAAATTTAATGCAGACACTTTCAATCAAAATGTTAATAAAGAAAATCAAATACAAACTAAAGGAATTGAAGTAGGACATATATTTTATTTTGGAGATAAATATTCGAAACCAATGAACTGCTCTGTTGACACCAGTGATGGAAAAAAGACTTTTGTAAAGATGGGTTCATATGGAATTGGAGTTTCTAGATTAGTTGGAGCAATAATAGAAGCAAAATATAACAATGAAAAAATGAAATGGCCTAAATCTATTGCGCCTTTTGAGGCTGTTGTAATACCAGCTTTAAATAAAAATGATGACTCCAACTTAATAAGAGCAAAAAAAAGTCTACGATGAATTAAAGAAACAAAATATTGATGCACTTCTTGACGATGTTGAAGAAAATATATCAAATAAGTTTAAAAAAC
>CACIKS010000016.1 GCA_902587295.1 uncultured Pelagibacteraceae bacterium
TTGCGCATTCCTATTTGACACTAGAAAATCATAATATTGTTTATTACAAATTATCAAATTATTATCAACCTAAATATGAAAGCGGAATTATTTGGAATGATAAAGATTTAAAAATTAAATGGCCAACAAAAAAATTAAAAGTTTCTAGAAAAGACCAAAAACTTCCAACCTATAAAAATTTTATAGAAAATTTTAAATATCTTTAGTTTATTTTCTTTATAATATCGTAGTATGTAATATCCATTGTTTTGAACTTAGCATTTTTTTCAAACCAATAGGAAGTGAATCTTTCTGCTAAAAAAGCATAAATTCTAGCAAGATCGTAACCTTGCAAATCTTTAGATGAAAAAATATTTTCACATCTTTTTAACCAAGGAAATAAAGTTTGGTAATATAGATTTAGGAGCTCTTTTGATTTGCAAATAAACATATTAAAAGGATGAAAATATTGTTTCGTATTAACATATTTTTTAAAATCTTCTTTATTTTCATCGTCAAGCAAATTTATAGCCTTGTTCAAGTTGTTTTCTCCATGCATAATATCAAAATGAAATTTAATAGTTCTTTTGCTTTGATTATATAAATAACTTGGATTTTTCATTATAATTTTAATACCTTTTTTAATAAATTTCATAGTTCTTCTCTGATTTACATAAAATGGTTTACCTAAAATAACGTCGAAATCATCATACTCTTGAGGAACATTTTTAAGTACTATAGATGAAAAATCTTTAGTTTCAGATTGTAAATCATCAAATTTTTCAGTAGTCCAAAATTTTCTGTAATGACAAAAACCAATCCATTTAGTCTCAATATTTTTTAGATGATTTTTCCATAACCAATAATGAAAAGTACACTCTGCATAATTTTTGTTTTTTGTTGATATATTTTCACCTGAATTATCTCTAATCCAACCCTTCTGAAAATTTTTTGATCCTAAGCCTACAGGTATATATCCAAGTTTTTTTATAAAATTATAATGATCTGGTTCTAAGGATGTGCAGAACATTTCTAAATTTTTCATAAACTTTTAAAGTCTTATTAAATTTTCTAATTTTTTTATAGGTATGTGGATATGTCCCTGTTGAATACCAAATTTTACATTTTTCACTTCAATAATTATAGATTTGTAATTTAAATTAATTTTTTTTGCAATGTTTTCAATTATTGGTCCTGAAGATGAATTTCGAAACTCTATAACTTTAGTTTGAGGGTTACAAAATGCAATATTAGCAAAACCTGAACCGTGTAATCCGACGATTATTTCCGCATTATTAAATAAAACAACCTGATCTGAAAAACTCAGATCGCTCAATTTAATGATATCGAAACCATTAACAGATAAAAATTTTCTGATCTCTTGTTCATTTTTTACTGTTCTTAAATGAGCCACATTAGATTTGGAATCACTACGATCAATATAAATTCTCTTTGAAAATTTTAAATCCTTTTTTATATTTTCTTTTAAAAACTTTTCTTTTAACCATATCATAATCCAATTTGGTATTTTTTGTGCATCACTATGTGGATCGTTAGTAAACATATAAGGATGCGCAGTAGTAATTATCTCGTTCGCTTTTAAATGGCGGTATTTTTCACTAGTTAGAATTTTTTCTTTTGAGATGTTAAGTATCTCAAGTGTTTCTTTTTGAAAACTTAATTTAATATCTGGTACTAAGAAATAATCAATTGAATTTAAATTAAATATTTTTTCACAAATTTCCAATCTTGGTAGAACATCATATAACCAATGCCAATAATTACTATTTCCGCCTCCACCAGTTAATAAAGAAAGAACTCTACCTTTTAATTTTTTTAAAATTCTTGGTGTTCCTTTGGAAAATACAATATTTTCCATAATATTTGAATTTGCGTTATTTTTTCTTAATTGAAAAGATGCTCCATCAACTATTTTGTTATCTATTAAAATAGCTGTATCTTGAATTCTATCAGTATATAATCTGCTATGTTTTACTAAATAAACTGAATAATAAAGATCGTTACTAAATTTTACTTTCTCTTTTATAATTCTATCGTCTTTATCACTTTGGATAGATTTTTTTATTTTACCATATACTATTTTAAAAATACTATAAGATATATTTTTGAACACTTTTTGTAAAAATTTTTTAATCACTATATTCTTCAAATGGTAGCGGGGAGTGGATTCGAACCACCGACCCCAGGCTTATGAGTCCTGTGCTCTAACCAACTGAGCTACCCCGCCTTTACAATTAAAGATTTATAATCCTTTTGAAAATTGTTTCAATCATTTATTTTTTAGAAATTTGACCTTTTCTAAAATCTTATTAAATTTATAAAATAATTTCCAACCCCAGTTGTCCTGGTCTTGGGTAAATCTCTTAAAATTTATTATTTGATCAGTTTTGTTAGTTTTGCCATTTCTAAAGTCCTTGAATGAATCTAAAATTCTATTTTTATAATTTTCTTCAAATTTTTTATCTTTTAAAAAAACTGCAACAAAATCACTTGTACCCTCTCTACCAGAATAATTATGAGTAAAACTTTCCAATAAAACTGGGTCAAAACCATTTTTTTTACCCCAATTTGTTAAAGTACTTCCAGCATCAGGATAGAATCTCCAATTATCTGTATCGTGTCTATGAAATGGTCCATTAGATGGGACATTTAAAAGAAATAAACCATTTGGTTTCAAAATTCTAAGTATCTCTAAGAAAGCATCCCAAAAAAATTCCATATGCTCAAAGGTAGAAATTGATACCACTATGTCTATTGAATTATTTTCAAAAGGAAGCTTGTATGGATCCTTTAAAACTACGTCTACATTTTCGCCTTCTGAAAGATCTACTCCGGTATAATCTGAGTTAAAATCTATTTGATCCTTAATAGTTCCATTAACGTTCATAGATCCTAGGTCTACTATTCTTGGATTTGAGAAATTCTTGATATAATTCTTTTTAAAGAACTCAAAACTTTTTTTAGCAAAGGGATGCATAATAATTTTCTTTGTTGACTTTAGATTACAAAATTGTTTTTATTAACCCAAAATGAACAATTATAGTTTATAGACTTTATGGAACGTGTCAAGACATTAGAAAAAGATGATTTAAAAAAAATTTTCGAGGAAAATTCTACGAAACTTATGCCTAGCTTTTATGAAATGCAGAGTACATTTTTGTCAGGTATATACAAAAGATATGGGGACTTAGAAGGGGGAAATATAGTTATATTTTTTGCAAGAGATCTTCATTTAGAAATTTTAAGAAAAAGAGAATTAGATTTAGAATTTGATTTATCATTGGAAAAATTTTGGATTAATCATAAAGATATTGTTCAAAGTAAAAAAAGAATAATAGTGGTTTCAAAAGAAACTGGTCTTCCAAAAGAAACTACAAGAAGAAAAATACTTTATTTAATTAAAAAAAAACATATTAAAAAAGCAGAAAAAAATAGGCTTTTTTGGGAACCAGCCTCGGAACACAAAGAAACCTATCTTCAAATCATTGATAATCAAATAAATTCTTTATCTAGATTTATATTTGATCAATCAAAAATTTGTAATATTGCTCTTTCGATATCAAAAATAGAAAAAGAAATAAAAAAAAATTATTGTTTTTATTGGTATAATTATTTATCTGCACAACTCGAATACATTAAATATTGGCATTCAAAATTAAAAGACCTTGAGATGTTGCTAATTATATTCCAAGTTCTCATCCAAACTGTTAATTTAATAAAAAGGAATAATGCAAAAACACCTGGCAGTATTTCAAATTTATTCTCAAATCTAAATGGATATTCTGGAGCAGATATAAGTGCTACTTCGATTTCTGAAATTACTGGTATACCTCGAGCTACCTGTATTAGAAAATTAGATAGATTTGTAAAGATGAAGGTTCTTCAAAAAGATGCTGTTTCTAAAAGGTATTTTTTATCAATTGGTCGAAATAATCAAAATCCGATTATCGACTCAGAAACAATAGGACAGAAAATATCTTTATTTAGTGATTTTTCTACGATCGTATTAAAAGCCTTAGGAAAATAATATTTTATAAAGTTAATATAATCCCGAAAACCGCGACTGCAGAAACCGCTGCAGCTGAAATTGCAATGTTTTGTCTTTTACTTTTCTTTTCTTCTTCTTTAACTTTTAACATTAAATCGTTAAGGTCTACCCTAGATCGATTAACCGTGCTATTTGTTTTTAAATATTCCTCGCCTCTCATAAAAATATTTAATCATATCTTAACAATTTTTTTAAGTTTATTTGAAGCCAAAATGGGTTTTTAAAACCTTAAATATAGGTTTACAAAACCTCATATGATGTTCAAATTGGGTTTGAGCTTAATTTTGAAATCCAAATAAATTTTGAAAAATTATTTTGAATTAGAGTAGGAAGATATTCCTTTTCTTAATTTATCTATAATTTCGTCTATATGTTTTTTTTCACATATAAAAGGTGGGGCAATAATTAAGCAGTCTCCTGTAGCCTTAAAATTTACTCCAGCTTCATAACATTTTTTGTATACTTGATATCCCGCTTTACCAGGTCTTTCTGTTTTTTTTATATCTATTCCACCCATCATTCCATATCCTCTTATATTTTCAACGCAATCAATATCTTTAAGTGAAAATAAACCATCAAGGAAATATGATGAAAGATTTTTTGCTCTATTAAAAATATCCTCTTTATCAAAAATATCTTGAACGGCTAATGCTGCTGCTACAGCTACAGGTATTCCCGAATAAGTATAACCGTGAAATAACTCTATCACTCCATCTGGTGCAGAATTTACTATAGTATCATAAATTTCTTCTTTGACAGCAACTACACCCATAGGAACAATCCCATTAGTAGTAGCTTTGGCCATTGTCATTAAGTCTGGTGTGACACCATATTCTTTAGCGGCAAATGAAGATCCGGTTCTACCCCAACCTGTTATAACTTCATCAAAAATTAAAAGTATGTCATACTTATCACAAATTTCCCTTAATCTATTTAAATAACCTTTAGGAGGAACCAGGGTTCCTGTTGATCCAGATATTGGTTCTACAATACAAGCTGCTATATTTTCTGATCCAAAATTCATAGCTATTCTTTCAAGGTCATCTGCTAATTCAACTCCAGTTTCTGGCTGACCTTTGACAAATTTATGCTCTGGTAAATGCGTATGTCTCATATGAACAACTCCTGGCATTAGAATATTTGCAAATGTTTTAACATTATTTATCATTCCACCTACAGAAGTGGCGCCAATATTCATACCATGATACGCCCTTTCTCTACCAACAAATCTAAATCTTTGACCGTGTCCGCGAGCCTTATGATAAGCAATACAAATCTTTAAAGCTGTTTCAACAGCTGTTGAACCACAAATAGTATAAAAAATTTGATTTAAATTACCTGGTGTGTGTTTTGCTATTTTTGTAGCTAATTCAAAAGATCCACCAAATCCTTGCTGGAATGGCTGAACATAATCAAGGGTTTCGAGTTGTTTTGAAATAGCATTAATTATCTCTTTTCTACCGTGACCCAAAGGGTTACAGAATAATCCTGAGCTAGCATCAATTTGAGTTCTACCTTTATGATCTTTAAGATAGACCCCTTTGGCACCAGTAATAAGTCTAGGCTCTTTTTTAAAGTCTTTGTTTGAAGTGAACGGCATCCAATGTTCATGCAAAGAATTTGGTATACCAGTTCTATTTTGACTTGCCATAAATATTTATTTTCCCGGTGCTTTATAAGTTGATGACATTTTTTTTGCAGTGTCAGCTATTTTATTTAAATCAGCTGACTCAAGTATTGTAAAATTTTCTACTGTACCGCTTGAAACTGCAACCATCTTTGCTGCCGCCATTTGTTCAAATGTCCCTTCTAAAACAGCAATAAAATCAAACGCACCTCTTAAAAGAGAATAGTCAATCATTTTTGCTCCTCCAGCCTCCACTAAAGCCTGTGTTGCAGCTTTTCGGTTTGTAGAAGGATTGTTTACAAAACCAGCTAAACCTTTGTCGGTATAGCAGCCCATTGTATAAAATTTAGTCATTTTACCTCCTTATATTTTATATATTTTTATTATTGCAAATTTTTTTTCTAATAACCAGAACTTTTTACAAATTTAATATCACTAGTAACCATATCTTTTACCAGACTTTCAAAAGGAGTTTTTGGTTTCCATTTTAAAACTTTTTTTGCCTTAGAATAATTGCCTAAAAGCGTATCTACCTCTGCAGGGCGCAAGAGGTTTTTGTCAAGAGTAATGTAATCCTTATAATTTAAACCAGCGATAGAAAAAGCAAGTTTTGCAAAATCTTTAACTGAGTGCTGTTTTCCAGTAGCTATTACAAAATCATCTGGTTTTCTTTTTTGAAGCATAAGCCACATAGCTTCTACATAATCCTTTGCATGACCCCAATCTCTTCTTGCCCCTAGATTCCCTAATACTAATTTCCTTTGTAACCCTAACTTAATTCTAGCTACACCATGTGAAATTTTTCTGGTTACAAACTCAAACCCTCTTCTTGGCGATTCATGATTAAACAAAATGCCAGTACAACAGAAAAGGTTGTAAGCTTCTCTGTAGTTTCTTGTAAGATCGTGACCGGTTACTTTTGATATTCCATATGCTGATCTAGGGTGAAAAGGTGTTTTTTCATTTTGAGGGACAGTCTTTACTTTACCAAACATTTCAGACGATCCAGCAAAATAGAATTTACTTTTTGGCGAAAAATCTTTTATAGCTGACAATAAATAGTGGGTCCCGCTTATGTTGGTGTTAAGTGTGGAAAATTCATCCTTAAAAGAAAAATCAACATAGCTTTGGGCAGCTAAGTGGTATATTTCATCCGGTTTAATTTTTTGGATAATCTTGACGAGACTAGCGTAGCTTTCCAGAGATGCAGCGTGTAAAATTACCTTTTGTCTTATCTTTCTAATTCTCCACAATCTATGAGTTTCATCCTCTAATGCGACTCTTCTAATAATACCGTGAACTTTATATTTTTTTTTAAGTAGAAATTCTGCCAAGTAAGAACCATCTTGACCTGTAATTCCTGTTATTAAAGCTTTTTTAGGCATTTTCCGAATACACTAATTAAAGTAATCTAATTAAATGCTAAAAACAAATATAAAAATTAATGTTTGTTTAATTTTTTTGATTTTCTTATCTCTTTATACAAACTCAAAAGCAATTGCCCTTGAATTTGAGGGCAAATTTATTCAAGGCCATTTCATAATTGGAAAAACAGACCCAAAAACAAAAGTTTGGATAGATAAACAAAAAGTAATGGTTACGAATGATGGTTATTTTGCATTTGGACTTGGAAGGGACAGAAAATACAATGTAGTTATAACTTTAGAAAAAGAGGGAATAAAAGAAAAAATTATAAAAAAAATTAAGAAAAGAGAATATAAAATTCAAAGAATTGATGGTTTGCCAGAAAAAAAAGTTACCCCTCCAAAAGAAGTTTATGAGAGAATAAAAAGAGAAAACAAAATTATTGGAGAAGCTAGGGCTATTGAAAGTAATTTAACATTTTTCAAAAATAAATTTATGAATCCCTTGGACAAAGCGATTGTAACTGGTGTTTATGGTAGTCAAAGAATACTCAATGGAAAACCTAAATGGCCTCATTATGGAATAGACTTTGCCGCTAAAGAGGGAACAAAAATTAAAGCTATGTTAGATGGTACAGCGACTATGGTTGAGCCAGATTTATTTTATACTGGTGGTACTTTAATTTTTGATCATGGACATGGAGTTTCTACATTGTATATGCATATGAAAGATATTTATGTAAAAAAAGGGCAGGTAGTTAAGCAAGGTGAAATAATCGGAACGGTTGGTTCTACTGGGAGATCTACTGGACCACATCTTGATGTAAGACTTAATTGGTTTGGAACAAGATTGGATCCAGCAACAGTTTTAAATTTAGATTAATCTTTTTCAAATTTATTCTTATAATCCTGTAAAAGTTTTTGATTTTGTTTTTCTTTTAATAAAATAAAATTTTCACAAACTAAAATATCGAGAT
Organism: uncultured Pelagibacteraceae bacterium; assembly: GCA_902587295.1. Lineage (GTDB taxonomy): Bacteria > Pseudomonadota > Alphaproteobacteria > Pelagibacterales > Pelagibacteraceae > Anoxypelagibacter. Next base: position 8,017 of record CACIKS010000016.1, read on the forward strand.
TTGTTCCCATAAAACACCTAAAGGAATCTTCTATCGAACAGACTATCGGTTCACCCCTTACATTGAAAGAAGTATTCACTAGAAGTGGGCATCCTGTAATATCTTTAAATTTTTTTATCAATTTATAATATCTTGGATTAGTTTCTTGATGAACAGTTTGTATTCTAGCGGAATAATCCACGTGTGTTACGGCAGGAATAGATGATCTTTTGATATTTAATTTATCAATACCAAATAACTTTTGATCATTTTCGTTCATAGGAACTTGAATGTTTTTTTTTACCTCTGCAACTAAAAGCATATAGGGGCTATCAGAATTTAAATCGAACCATTCATTTACGTCCTCTTTTAATACGGATGGAGCAAATGGTCTAAAGCTCTCCCTAAATTTTACTTTTAAGTTTAGTTCTTTCTGCATTTTATCTGATCTTGGATCTGCTATGATTGATCTAGCTCCCAATGCTCTTGGTCCGAATTCCATACGGCCTTGAAACCATCCAACTGTTTTTTCATTTTTTAATTCGTTAGCTACAGTGTTAATTAAATTTTCTTCACTAAATTTTTCATATTTAGCACCTAGAGATTTAAGTATATTTTCAACTTCCTCATTTTTGAAAGACGGTCCTAAATAAGATCCTTTCATTTGGTCTCTGTTTGATACAATTTTCCTCTTGTTTTTAAGTTCCTGATACCAAAAAGCTAATGCTGCTCCTAGAGAACCCCCGGCATCACCTGCTGCTGGTTGAAACCAAATATTTTTAAAAGTATCACTTTTTAAAATTTTTCCATTAGCCACACAATTTAATGCAACCCCTCCAGCCATACATAAATTTTTAATGTTTAATTCTTTTGAAACAGATTTTGTTAGCCTTAAAACGATCTCTTCAGTCACTTCTTGTATTGACGCTGCAATATCCATATGAAATTGAGTTAATAAATCTTTTTCTGGATTTCTTACTTTTTCTCCAAATAATTTTGAAAATTTTTCATTTGTCATAGTAAGTCCTGTTGTATAATTAAAATATTTCATATTTAATCTAAATGAACCATCATCTTTTAAATCTATTAATTCTTTTTTTATAATATCTTTATATTTCGGTTTTCCATATGGAGCTAATCCCATAACTTTATATTCTCCACTGTTAACTTTAAAACCAGTATAATATGTAAATGCTGAATAAAGTAAGCCAATAGAATGTGGAAAATGTATTTCTTTCAACATAGATATTTTGTTTCCCTTGCCAACTGCAACAGTAGTAGTAGCCCACTCACCTACACCGTCTAAAGTCACTATAATTGCTTCGTCAAATGGAGACGGATAAAATGCGCTTGCTGCGTGGCTAAAATGGTGTTCTGAAAAATTAATCTTATTTATGTCTTTGAAATTTTCGTCATGTTGTTTAAGATTATCAAACAAAAATTTTTTTTGAAAAAGTTTTTCTCTTAACCAGATTGGCATTGACATTGAAAAAGAAGTAAATCCTTTTGGGGCAAAAGCTAAGTAGGTCTCAAGTAATCTTTCAAATTTTAGAAATGGTTTTTCGAAAAAAACAATATGGTCAACTTCACTTAATTTTAAATTTGAATTCTTTAAAACGTATTTAACCGCATTGAAAGGATATCTTGGATCGTGTTTTTTTCTTGAAAATCTTTCCTCTTGAGCTGCAGAAATTATTTCACCATCAATAATCATTGCTGCTGCGCTGTCGTGATAAAATGCTGAAATACCTAAAATTGATGTCACTTAAAAAATTGTATAAATAAATGGCGCAACTGCTGAGCCTTGGCTAAGCACTATAAGTATACCAAAAAGTGCAAGTACTATTATAATGGGTAGTAGCCAATATTTTTTTCTTTCTCTTAAAAATTCCCAGAATTCTTTTAGAAAACTTAACATTAAAACTGCCTTTTCATTGGTCCAATATTTTTTTCTCTTTTAATCCAGTAAGATTTTTCTTTAGAAAATTTTGTATTTAATAAATCTTTTCCAATCATACGCATTAATAAACCTATTGGTGTTACGATTACGAAATAAACAAAAGCCATTACTATTGGAGCAATAACCCTTCCTAAAATTTCACCAAATTTTACCCAAATTTTGTTTAAAGGACCTAATAGCTTTGAATTGATCAAACCTAAAATTAAGAAAATAATTGCAAATGGTATTGGCCATACTCTTATAGGTCTACTATCTATCAGAGGCCAAATTGATATAAGCGCCAATACTATAAAAAAAAGTAGACCGAAGCTTCTATTGGAACTAATTCTTTCCATTAGCTCCTTGATATATTATTGCTTAAAAATTTTCAAATTTATTTAAGCAGCAACTCTTAAGCTGTGTTTTTCCACCATACCACTTAAGAAATTCCACAAGTGCTTAGCAGTTTTTAGAGCAGCTTTCTCAGCCTTTTTTTGCTCTACTTTAGAAAGTCCATCTAATAACTTTTCACATGCTTTTCTATGGTGCACATCAGCAGCCTTATGTGCTTCAAAAAATTCAAGACCTTTTTTTGAACTAACACCGTAATGTTTTTTGAGTCCTTGAATTTTTGTCTCTGCTATTTCAGGAATTTGCCTCTCGTAAGTATATAACGAAGCAAGACCCTCTGCGTAAGATTTTCTTCCTTGTTTAAAAAAATTATCAATAAGATTTTTAGTAAAAGTCTCCAATTTTACATTTTCTATTTTTTTTTCATTAGCTCCTATTGATAAAGCAAAATTTTTCCAAAGCTTAGGATGATCCGCTTTAGGATTTTCCTCATCTTGCAAGTTTTCCAATAGAATTTTTCTCTTTTCTATATCCTCACAAATTGAATGGGTTGCGCTAATATAACGAGGAAATGCCTTAACATGTTGATAATACTGCTCGGCATAATCCTTTATGATTACTCTGTTTAATTTTCCATCATTCCAAGATTTATAAAATGGATGATTTAATAAATGATACTTGTCTAATTTTTTGTTTAATTGTTTTGAAAACATAATTTTCCTCCTTAAATCTACTTTAAATAAAATTAAAAATTAAACAAACAAAAAAATTATCCACAACTTTAGATTGTTGCTTCCTTTCTTATTGGTTTTTCATCTATTGGGAGATGTAGCAGGGTTGCAACAAAGGATAATAAGATTGCTAAATACCATGCATAATCAAAGTTACCAAAAATATCATAAAAAACTCCACCAAGATATGCTCCCAAAAAAGATCCTATTTGGTGATTCAAAAAAACTATTCCAAAAAGCATTGACAGATTTTTAGCACCAAATATCTGTGCTACAATTCCGTTAGTTGCTGGAACTGTAGCTAACCATAAAAGTCCAAAAGTGATACCGAAAGCTATAGCAGAAATATTAGATGGAGGTAAAAATATAAATAGCATTATTGATATCGCCCGAAAAAAATATAGCCCACTTAAAAGCATTTTTTTGCTATATTTATCACTTAGATAACCCATTATTAAAACACCAATAATATTAAAAAGACCTATTAATGATAAGATTGCAAAACCAGTCCAATCATCAAGTCCTCTATCTTGAACATATCTAGGGACGTGAGTAGCGACTAAAGTGATTTGAAATCCGCAGACAAAAAAACCTAAAACTAACAATCTAAATCCTTTATGAGCAAAAGATTCTTTTAAAACTTTTATTACACTGTCACTTTTTACTTTCTCTTTCTCTAAACTAATATCTTGCGTTTCACCCTCAGGTTTCTTCAAAAAAAATCCTGGTATACACATTATAAATAAAATGATTGCAAAAACTGTAAAGGTACTTTGCCAACCTACTTCGATCATTAGATATTTTGTCAAAACTGGAAAAATAAACATACCTAATCCCCCAAATGCTGTTACATAGCCAGCCGCTTTACCCCTGCTATGATTTGGAAAATGTTTAGTTACAACAGGTGCTAAAATTGTTCCTGCAGCTCCACCTAAACCTATACCAACTAAAAGGCCAAGATTAATTTGAAACCAGGTTCCAGTATTAAAATTATTTCCTAAAGCTAAAACACCAACACCATAAATAATCAGAGTAAAAATAACCATTTTACTTCCGCCATGTTTGTCGGCAAATCTACCGAAAATAGGGGTAACAATCCCCCATATTAAAGCGTGCAATGCTATCGCTAGACCAAATTCTGTATTAGAAATTCCACAATCAATTTCAAAATCACCAGAAAATAATCCAAAAGTTTGTCTAACGCCCATAGTTGCATTAACAACAAAACAGGCTGCAACTAAAGTTATTAGAGCTGTTTTGTTTGGAAAAAATTTTGATTTCATTTAATCTTTTTAATTGCTTTTCTTAAATCTTCAATCAAATCTTTCGGATCCTCTAAACCTATATGAAACCTTACGATATGGTGGTTTGACTTGATATACTTTTTGTAAACTCTCTGAATTACTTGGTTTTGGTACAAAACTAAACTTTCAAAACCACCCCAGCTTTGTCCAATCCCAAATAATTTTAATGAATTGACAAATTTATAAATTGAATTTCTATTCTTACTGCTGATAATTACTGAAAATAGACCTGTTGAACCAGAGTAATATTTTTTCCAGTTTTCATAATTTTCACTTCCTTTTTTGTGTGGATAAAGAATTTCTTTGATTTTTTTTTCCTTTTTTAAGAAATTTACAATTTTTTTAGTGTTTTCTTCGTGTTTTTTTAATCTTACATCTAAAGTTCTCAGGCCTCTAAGGACTAAATATGCATCGTCCGGGGAAGCCCTATATCCTAAAAGCTTATTGCAAAATCTTACTTTTTCATAAACTTTTTTGCTTACAGATAAACTCCCGAGCATTACATCTGAGTGACCGGAAAGATACTTTGTGCCAGAGGAAATTGACATATCAAAACCTATTTTTAATGGCTTTATAAAAAATGGCGTACCCCACGTATTATCTATTACAGTAATAATTTTTCTTTTTTTTGCAATGCCTATTATTTTAGAAAGGTCTTGAAATTCAAAAGTATTACTTCCAGGATTTTCTACAAAAATCATTTTTGTTCTTTTATTAATTTTACTTTTTAGAGTATTTATATTTACAGGATTATAAAAATGGGTTTTAACTTTAAACTCTCGAAGTAGTTTAGAGGTAATTGCCCTCGTAGGAGCATAAACAGCGTCTGTTACAATAATTTCATCTCCTGGTCTACAAATACTCATAATAGCAAGTGCGACTGCTCCAAAGCCCGTTGATGTTAAAAATGTTGCATAAGCTGCTTCGAGATCAGCTATAAAATTTTGAAGTGCGATAGTTGTTTGGCTACCTCCCCTTCCATATTCGTAAAAATTGACTTTTAAACCTTTTTTAACCAATTTTTCCTGCTTTAAAAGTTCCTGCATACTTTTAAAAAATATAGTTGAATTTCTAACTATCGCTGGATTAGCTGATCTTGAGATTTTATCCTGAGCTAAATGCTTTAGTTTTGTTATATCTGAATATTTCATCTATATATTTTCACAACCTGTTACCCATAAGTCATATACTGGATGATCAAAGGGTCTTAAAGTAGGACTTGAAGAAAAAGTCCAGCCATTAAAAACAAAGACTTTCTCATCTTTTTTGTCAGACAAATCTTTTACTTGTAAATAAGCTACTACTCCTGGATTATTTTTTTCAATAGATCTTTTACAATTTTTTGGAAAAATTTCTAGATAACCGAATCTTTTTTTAGTGCCTAATACTATATCAATATCTGAAGTCTTGGCTGTTATCTTGTCTAAAGCTCTTAATTTTACTATTGTTTGCTTTGTATTTGAGTTTTTCATATCTTTTGATTTTATATTTGAAATCTCTTGGTCTTGATCATTTTCTAAAGTATCCAATTCCTCTTCAAATGTTGGTTGTAAATTTTCTAATTTTATCTTTTCTTGTGCTTTAATTAAGCCAATATTAGAAAAAATAATAATTAATAAAATAATTAATTTAAGGTTTCCAATTTTCATATTTTTTAAAGTTTTTACCTTTTTTTTGAATTTTGCTAGGCTGATACGAATCGGATGTACCTGTCTTATTGTCAATATGTGGTTTTTGCCAGGAATACTTTTTTTGATTTTTTTCTTGTGGTGTGGTGTTAGTGGTATGATGCATCCAAGAGTGCCAATCAGCTGTAATTTTAGAGGCATTTATTTCTCCTTTATAAATAACCCATCTTTTTCCTGTTTTGTTTTTATAGTATTTGTTGCCAAATTCATCTTTTCCAACCAATTTTCCAAAAAAAATAGTATATAAAAAAGTTCCAAGAGTTTGGGAATTCCACCAAGTAAAAATTTGTCTAATCATTTTTTTTATAAATTTTTAAATCCACACAATTATTAATTGTATCATAATAACATAGACACGACCAAAATATCGTATATATCTAAAAAAATACATCTTTCAACAAACTTTAAGGAAAAATTATGTCAAAATTTTTAGTAGAAACGCATTATACATGTACATTTAAAATAGTTCACGAACTTGATGAACTAAATGAAAAAGCTCTATCAAATATTGATAATAGAAGCGACGGAAAGGTAGAAATCATTGACGTTACAGTAAATAATAGAAAAACTAAAAAAAATAGCTCTGACAAAAAAACACAAAAATTTGAACTCAAAGATAACTTAAAAATTGATCACAAGTTTAAACCTAAAAATTCTGAGGACGCCAAATCCCCATTAAAAAGTAAAAATTTTAAAATGGGCGATGAAGTGAGAGCAAAAAATTCAAGTAAAAGATTTCAAATGCCAGATAGAAGAAAAGGTTATATTCAAAAAGCTACGGTTGGAGACCATAAAGTTTATTTACATACCGGAGAGTATAATGACGGAAAAATTGGAGAAATTTTTATAGATACAAACAAAGAAGGAGAACTTGTTAAGGCATTAATGAATAATTTTGCTATAGCCATTTCTCTAGGGTTGCAATATGGAGTTCCTCTTGAAGAATTTGTAGATGCTTTCATAGATACGAATTTTGAACCTTCGGGTAAAGTATTTGGAAATGATAGAATTTTGAGTGCTACATCAATTTTAGATTATATTTTTAGAGAGTTAGCAATTTCTTATTTAGGTAAAGAGGAACTAGCTCATACTCCAAGTATTAGTAGTTCTGTCACAACTAAAGAAGATGGAAAAGATGATCAGTTCCTTAAAATAGTTAAAAATATTACTAGTAAAGGTTTTGTAAGAAGTAATTACGAAGAAAAATTAGTAGATCTTAGTGATGTCAGAATTAATTTAAAAAGTAAAAGTTAATTTGATTTTTTTAATATTTTAATACTTAACTCTTTTAATTGCTTTTCTGAAACTTCTGATGGAGCGTTCATTAGGAGATCTTGGGCATTTTGATTTAATGGGAATAAAGTAACCTCTCTGATATTTTTCTGACCTGCTAAAAGCATTACTATCCTATCAATTCCTGGTGCCATTCCTCCGTGAGGAGGTGCTCCGTAAGAAAGTGCTTTGATCATTCCTGAAAAATTTTTTTCTACCATTTCTCTTGGGTAACCAACTTTTGAAAAAACTTTAAATAAGTATTCCGGAATATGATTTCTTATTGCTCCTGAGGAAAGTTCGTAACCATTACAAACCAAATCATACTGATAAGCAAGAATTTTTAATGGATCTGCGTTATCAAAGTCTTTTATATCTATTTGTGGCATAGAAAAAGGGTTGTGACTAAAATCTATTTTTTTTTCTTTTTCATCATACTCATACATTGGATAATCAGTTATCCAGCAAAATTTGAAGCTGTTTGCATCTATAATTTTAAGTTCTTCTGCAATTTTTTGTCTAGCTATACCTGAAAAATTTAGTGCTTCTTTTTCTTTATTACAAACAAAAAAAACAGAGCCTTTTTCAGTAATTTTACAAATTTTAAGTAATTTATTGGTAGCATTATCTGAAAAAAATTTGGCTATAGGACCTTTTCCAATAATTTTATCACTGGTTTTTTCAAATGTTATATACGCTAAACCATTGGCACCCTCACTTATTGCCCAGTTGTTTAAACCATCAAAGAAACTTCGAGGTTTAGAGAAAGTGTTAGATACTGGAATAGCTTTTACCACCCCACCTTTAGAAACAATTTCTTTAAAAATTTTTAATTTTACCTCATCAGATTCAAAAATTTCAGTAACATCAACTAATTCGATAGGGTTCCTTAAATCTGGTTTATCTGTTCCGTATTTTTCAAGTGAATCTTTATATTTAATTCTAGGGAACGGGGTATTATTAATTTTTTTACCATTACCAAATTCTTTAAATAAATCAAAAAATATAGGCTCAACTATTTTTAATACATCCTCTTGTTCTACAAAAGACATCTCCATATCTAATTGATAATGTTCGCCTGGGCTTCTATCTGCTCTGCCATCTTCATCTCTAAAACATGGGGCAATTTGAAAATATCTATCGAAACCAGATATCATAATCATTTGTTTAAATTGCTGTGGAGCCTGCGGAAGTGCATAAAACTTTCCAGGATGAACTCGGCTGGGTACTAAAAAATCCCTAGCTCCTTCAGGACTTGAGGCAGTAAGTATTGGGGTTTGAAATTCTAAAAAATTGTTATCTATCATTTTAGACCTTATGAATGAGAGAATTTTAGATCTTAAGTGAATATTTTTATGCATCTCATTTCTTCTTAAATCTATAAATCTGTATTTTAATCTTATTTCCTCTGGGTAATCTTGTTCACCAAAAACTGGCATTGGTAATTCTTGTGCTTCTGACAAAATTTTCAAATTTTTTATTTTAACTTCAATAATCCCAGTTTTTATTTCTTTATTTTGTGTTTCCTTGGATCTCTTGACGACTGTTCCTTCTATCAAAATAACTGACTCTGGTTTTAATTTTTCTAAAACTTTAAAATTTTTATCTTTGTTTTCAATAACGCATTGAGTAATTCCAAAATGATCTCTTATATCTAAAAAAAGTAAATTACCGTGATCTCTTTTCCTGTGAACCCAACCAGAAAGTCTAATATTTTTTCCTACATCTTTTTCAGTTAGCTCTGAACAATTGTGTGTTCTATATTTATTCATAAATTTATTAGTTTAATTTTTCTAAAACCTTTTTTATTAATTGTAAATTAATTGGTTTGGCCTTAACTAAAGACAAATTATCAATAGAGTCCGCAAAAGAATTAATTTTTTCGTAAGATCTATCAATATTTTTTAAAATATATTCAATGTTTTTCTTGCTAATCTGAATTTGTTTATCCGAAAAATTTTTTGTCAATATAACCCTTAACAAATCATCAGTTGGCAAATCAATTCCAATATCAATAAAACTTGTAAATCTTGAATTTAAATCCTTTAATTTTATTTTAAACTTTTTAAGAGCAATTGGCGAACTAATAATTAAATATTTGTTATCCTGAAATGCCATATTGATTATTGAATAAAGTAATTCCTCATTTATATTTTGTGCAAAATCATCAATTATTAAACATTCTTTTGTCTTATACTTTAACAAAATATTATCATTAATATTTTCTGCAGAAACTAATATACATTGAATTTTACTCATCAATATGTTGACAAGATGGGTTTTGCCGCAGCCTTTCGGTCCAAATATATTTATAAATCTACTAGACCATTTTGGCCAACTTTCTATCAATTTGAATGCGTTAAAATTATT
>CACIKS010000017.1 GCA_902587295.1 uncultured Pelagibacteraceae bacterium
AAAAAAATAAAAATAGATAATTTTTTTGATTATGTAGCTGGATGTGATACCTTTGATTTTAACAAACCTGATCCTAGACACCTTACTAATGTTATTGAAATTATAGGCGGGAACATCGATAAAACTATAATGATTGGAGACAGTGAAGTAGACTCCAAATCAGCCTACAATGCAAAAATTCCTTTTATACTTGTTGAAGATGGTTACACTGAAAAAAATAAAGATCAAATTCCGCATAGTATTTCGATAAAGGATATTTATGATAGACTTTCAGCTATTTTCTGCACTTGTTACTTATTATTTTATAATGTTCGCAACTCCAGGTCCTAATAATGCAATGTTGACCGCTTCAGGATTAAAGTTTGGTTTTGTTAGAACCTTACCTCATTTAATCGGTATACCTCTTGGTCATATTTTTCAAATAGGTTTGGTTTGTTATGGACTAGGCAACTTGTTTTTAATTTTCCCTCAACTTCAATTTTATATGAAAATTTTGTGTTTTGTCTATTTGCTATATCTAGGGTGGAAAATAATTGGTTCTCTCAGCTTAGTTGAAAAGGATACTGGCGGACGACCTTTGAAATTTTATGAAGCTTCACTGTTTCAATTTATTAACCCGAAAGCGTGGACAGTTGCAATTACTGTAGCATCTGGTTTTTTTCCAACAGAAGAAAATTTTATTATTGCTACTATGTTCTTGGTGCTAACTGCTGCTATTGTTTGTTTCCCTTCAATATGTATTTGGGCAATTTTTGGAAACAGCTTAAGGATATTTATTAAGAATACCAGAACTAAAAAAATTATAGAGTTTATTTTAGCATTTTTGTTAGTTTTAACTGCTATAGTTGTGTTATTAAAATAGTCTTTGATTTTGTATTTCTGTTTTAATATAAAAACTTGATGCATTTTACGAAAAAAAATATTAAAGAAAAAAGAAAAGATTTTATAAACAGTCTTAAGGAGAAAAAATTACTAAGATTTCCTGGAGCCTACAATCCTTTGTGTGCAAAATTAATTGCAGAAATAGGTTTTGATGGTGTTTATATTTCTGGTGGTGTTATGTCTAATGATTTAGGAATTCCAGACATAGGATTAACTACTCTTAAGCATGTCAGTTATAGAGCAAACCAAATTGCTAAGGTGACTGATTTACCTTCAATAGTTGATGCTGATACTGGTTTCTCAGATTGTAAAAAAACAATAGAAACTTTTGAAGCTTTGGGTCTTGCTGGATGCCATATAGAAGATCAAATACCTGAAAAAAGATGTGGGCATTTAGAAAATAAAGAGCTTATTTCAATAAGTGAAATGGTAAAGAAAATAAAAGATTCTGTTGATTCAAGAAAAGACAAAAACTTTTCGATAATTGTAAGAACGGATGCAAATCTCGTAGAAGGACTTGAAAAAACTATTGAAAGAATAAAGGCCTATGAAGCAGCTGGTGCTGATATAATATTTCCAGAATCTATGAAGGATGAAAAAGAATTTGAAAATGTGAGAAAAAATTCAAAGGTTTATTTATTAGCTAATATGACAGAGTTTGGGAAATCTAAACTATTAAGCACAAATGAGTTAAAAAACTTGGGTTACAATATTGTTATTTACCCTGTAACTACACAAAGATTAGCAATGAAAAGTGTAGAAGATGGCTTAAAATCAATTTTAAAAGATGGACATCAAAATAACATTATAGATAGAATGCAAACCCGAAAGAGATTATATGAGCTTGTAGAGTATGAAAAATATAATACTCCTGATAAAAAAATTACAGATTTTAAAACTGATGGGCACGAATAAAAATGAGTGAAGAAATAAAAAAAGGATTAATGGGTATAGTTGTGGATGAAACCACAATATCACAAGTTATGCCTGAAATAAATTCTCTAACTTATAGAGGTTATAAAGTTCAAGATCTTTGTCAGAAATGTAGTTTTGAAGAGGTGGCCTATTTAGTATTGAATGGTGAACTTCCAAAATCAAAGGAATTAAAAAAATTTATTAAGAATGAGAGAAGCTCTCGAAAACTATCCAAACAAATTTTAAATGATATAAAAAATATGCCTAAGAAAGCTCATCCTATGGATGCAATAAGAACTGCTGTAAGTTTGATGGGACTTGAGGATAAAGATGCAAGAGATAATTCACCCAAAGCAAATATGAGAAAAGCAATGAGGATTTTTGCACAAACACCAACCGCGGTAGCAGCTTACTTTAGAGCTCGTAAAGGAAAAAAATTTATACAACCAAATAAAAAATTATCTTATTCAGAAAATTTCTTTAATATGATGTTCGGTAAAGTTCCAAATAAAGATATCGTAAAGGCATTTGATGTTTCTATGATATTATATGCTGAACATAGCTTTAACGTTTCAACATTTACAGCCAGAACAATTACAAGCAGTCTTTCGGATATGCATGGAGCTATTACTGGAGCAATTGCAAGCTTAAAAGGTCCTTTACATGGTGGTGCTAATGAAGCAGTTATGTATATGTTTAAAAAAATTAAAACTCCTGAAAAAGCAAAAGCATGGATTAGTGAAGCTCTTGATAAAAAAAAAGTTGTAATGGGCTTTGGACATAGAGTTTATAGAAGTGGTGACTCAAGAGTTCCGACAATGAAAAAATATTTTTTAAAAGTTGCGCAAATTATGAAAAATACTAAATATCCGAAAATTTATGATATTTTGGAAAAAGTTATGCTCGAAAGAAAAAATATTCATCCGAATGTAGATTATCCTTGTGGACCTACATATCATTTAATGGGAATAGATACCGATTTTTTCACTCCGGTATTTGTTATGGCAAGAATTACAGGTTGGTCAGCACATATAATGGAACAACACGCTGCGAACAAATTAATAAGACCATTGTCAAAATATAAAGGTAGCGATCATAGAAAAGTTCTAGCTTTGAATGTAAGATAGTTTATCTAAAGTCTGAAAAAGAAATTTTATATATCCCTTTTTTGTCTGCTGATACATATATGCTTCCATTTTCATCTTCATAAAGTTCATTTTTTTTGTCTGTAACAAAATGTCTTAAACGTAATTCCCCAAGATATATTTTTTCTATTGAATTGATTTTATTTAGATCGTCACTAAGTAAAAAAATAACTATGGACTTACCTTTCCTTAAATCATTACCACGTAAAGATAGAGCTAATAAACAAGGAGTTTTATAATATTCCTTAAGAATTTTGGGACAGTTGTTTAAACTAGAGATACCTATCGAGGGAACAAAAGCAAAAAGAGGTTCCTTAAAATTATTTAAAGAGTGATTAATTTTATAAGATTTACCATCACCTCCCCCATCTTTTAAATAATTCGTTCCATAGGAAACAACAGGCCATCCATAATTTTCGTCTTTTTTTAATAAATTTATTTCATCACCTCCTTTAGGACCATGTTCAGCATTAAACAAATTTTTTCCTATTTTTGTAAGACCTTGTGGTACTCTGTGGCCATAAGTATATACAATTGGTTCAATCAAATTATCCTCAAGTTTATTTTTATCTATTATCAAAATTTTACCAAATACTGATTTTAAATCTTGAGCTAGTAAACTATTTTTACTTGCGTGTTTTTCTGGAGTACCTACTGCTAAATAGATTTTTTTATTATGGTGAATATTTGAACTACCCAAACCATTAAAATCAATATTTTTTGGTAAATCAGGCAAACACTTGCTTTTAAAGATTTCTCTACCTTCATCTAGATTAACAATGGCTGCATAAAAACAATCTTTATTACTTGCAGATACAAGTGCAAAACTTTTACTTTTTGAAAAAAATACAGTCTTTATTCCCCCATTTCTTTGTAAAGTGAATGTTTTAGGTAGTTCAATTTTTTGGGAATTTAATTTTTTTAAAATAAAACCATTCTGGCTATAAATAATTAATTCTTCCGGTTGAAATTTTAGTTTTTGCTTAGGGTGTATAATAAAAGCAGTTTTTTCAGATAACGATAAAACTTTTGATAAATTTAAGGAAAAAGAGTTTGCTACTATTTTTTCTTCATCTATTAATTCAATATTAAATTCTATTTTTTTATTTTTTTTAAAATAATTTTTTAGTAACTCAATATTTTCTGGATTTTCATAAGTCCATATTGTAGTTAAAATTAAAGATGTTATCCAAATAAAGGATATTGATAAAAATTTTTTCATATTTATTATTTAATAATTTTGGCAAACCTACCTCTGATTACATCTACTTTCAATTTTTTTTCTTTAGCAAATTTGTCTACTGCTGCTTTTACTCCTGTTATATAAGTGGTGTGTTCATAATCGTCACATAAAATTACCCCACCCTTTTTTATATTTTGATAGACGTGATTCAAATCATTCCATACAGTTTCATAACTATGTCCACCATCTATAAACGTAAAATCAACTGTTTGTATATTTATTTCTCTAAGAATTTCATTAGAATTTCCTTTATATAATTTTATATTTTTTTTGAATTTATTGAGGAATTTTAAAACACTTTCTTCTGAATTAAGATTTTCTTTTTTAAAATAATTATAATAAATATTTTTTAAAGGGTTTGAGAATTTTTGTTTTTTTAAATAATTTGGTTCTTTTTCATTAGTTTTTTCTAAATTTTTGAATCCAAAAAGATCTATTCCTGAATATTGAAATTGTTCACCATAAATTGTTTTTAATAACTCACAAACATTTCTGGCTGTAACCCCGCAAAAGACTCCAATTTCAAAAAAGTGTTTTGGCTTATGTTCGAAAATTATTTTTAAAAGAAGATTTCCCCACTCTCCTTTTAAACCAGTTTTTCTCCAATAAGTTTTGTAATTTATGCTCAATTATTAGGAGAATGCTTCAGCCCAAGAACCTTTTGTAGAAGCCTTAGAATATTCTGTAGCTCTACCTTCAAAAAAGTTCATATGTTCAACGGCATTTAGCATTGTATCTAACCACGTTAGTGGGTTTTTTTCTACTTTGTAGATAGGATCTAAACCAAGTTGGATTAGTCTTCTATCGCCAATCCATCTAATATATTTCTTAACTTGATCAGCTGTTAAACCTTCGATCGGTCCCATTTGAAAAGCTAAGTCAATAAATGAATCTTCGTGAGCTATAATAGTTTTGCAAGCATCATAAAGTTCACTCTTTAATTTATTGTTCCAAATTTCAGGATTTTCTTTAATGAATGCTCTAAATAATCTGATCATAGAATTACAATGAAGTGTTTCATCTCTTACAGACCAGGTTACAATTTGACCCATCCCTTTCATTTTATTATGTCTTGGAAAATTTAAAAGAATCGCAAAGCTTGCGAAAAGTTGAAGTCCTTCAGTAAAAGCACTGAATACAGCAACAGTTTTTGCTATGTCAGCTTTCGAATTAACATTAAAGCCTTGCATATAATCATATTTGTCTTTCATCTCTTTGTATTTCATAAATGCAGAATATTCTGACTCTGGCATACCAATTGTATCAAGCAGATGCGAATAGGCTGCAATATGTACTGTCTCCATAGCAGCAAAAGCTGTCATCATCATTAGAACTTCTGTAGGTTTAAAAACAGTTGTATAGTGTCTTAAATAACAATTGTTAACTTCAACGTCAGCTTGAGTAAAAAATCTAAATATTTGTGTTAAAAGATTTTTTTCACCTTGTGACAAATTTTTTTGCCAATCTCTCACATCATCACCTAAAGGAACTTCCTCAGGCAACCAGTGAATTCTTTGCTGGGTTAGCCAAGCGTCATAGCACCAAGGATATCTAAAAGGTTTATAAACAGGGTTTTCAACTAATAATCCACCTTTAAAAACTTCTTTTTCTTTTTTCAAATTAATTACTGACATGATAAACACTCCTCATATTTGTTATCTTCATTACTTGATTCTTTTTTATTTGAATAAACATTCTTTGTCACATCTGTTGATGAACCTGCATTTATATTTTCTGCTCTTTGAATTGATTTTGACCTGCAATAATAAAGGCTTTTTAGTCCTTTTTTCCAAGCTTGGAAATGTAATTGATGAAGATCTTTTTTATGTACATCTGCTGGAACAAAAACGTTTACAGACTGTGCCTGCGAAATGTGAGGTGTTCTATCCGCACCCAATTCTACAATCCATCTTTGATCAATTTCAAAAGCAGTTTTAAATGTATCTTTTTCTTCACTGGTTAAAAAATCTAGGTGAGAAACTGAGCCTTGGTTTGTTGTTATAGTTGACCACACCTCGTCATTATTTCTTTTATATTTTTCAAGAACTCTAGCTAAATATTTGTTCCTCACATTATACGATCCAGACAAAGTTTTGTGTGTATAGCTATTAGCTGCTATTGGCTCAATACCAGGAGATGCTCCTCCACAAATAATTGAGATAGATGCCGTGGGAGCTATTGCAGTTTTATTTGAAAATCTCTCTTTTATTCCAAACTCTTCAGCGTCTGGGCAAGCTCCTCTTTCATCTGCAAGATCTTTTGATGCCTTATCAACTTTTTCTTGTATGTTGGAAAATATTTTTTTATTCCATACTTTGCTCATAACTGATCCAAAAGGAATACTCTTTTGTTGGAAATAAGAATGCAAACCCATAACTCCAAGACCTACGCTTCTTTCTCTGGCTGCTGCATACTTAGCATTAGCAAAACTTTCAGGTGCTTTTTTGATAAAGTCTTCAAGAACATTATCCAAGAATCTCATAACATCATCTATAAAGTTTTTATCATCCATCCATTCATCATATTTTTCAATATTGAGAGAAGATAAGCAACAAACTGCTGTTCTTTCATTACCTTCTCTATCTTTTCCGGTAGGAAGAGTAATTTCACTACAAAGATTTGATGTTTTTACTGTTAATCCAGCTAACTTGTGGTGTTGAGGAATTTGTCGGTTAACTGTATCAATATATATTATGTAAGGTTCTCCAGTTTCAACTCTTGCTGTTAATAATCTTATCCATAAATTTCTCGCTGAGAGAGTCCCTTGTACAGAACCATCTTTTGGACTTCTAAGTGCCCACTGGCTGTCAGTTTCTACTGCTCTCATAAATGCATCTGAAACCAAAACGCCGTGATGTAAATTAAGCGATCTTCTATTTGTATCGCCACCCGTCGGTCTTCTCATTTCTATAAATTCCTCTATCTCGGGATGATCAATTGGAAGGTAACAAGCAGCAGATCCTCTCCTTAATGAACCTTGACTTATAGCAAGGGTAAGTGAGTCCATAACTTTTATAAAAGGAATAATTCCTGAGGTCTTTCCAACTTTTCCAATTTTTTCACCAATAGATCTAAGATTGCCCCAATAACTTCCTATTCCACCACCTCTAGCAGCTAACCAAACATTTTCACTCCATAGATCTAAAATTCCCTCTAAGCTATCGCCTGCTTCATTTAAAAAACAAGATATCGGCAACCCTCTTTCTGTACCTCCGTTAGAAAGAACAGGTGTAGCCGGCATAAACCAAAGCTTACTAATATAATTATAAAGTCTTTGTGCGTGTATATTGTTATCTGCATATGTGCTGGCGACTCTTGCAAATAAATCTTGGTAAGATTCGTTTTGACCTAAATATCTATCGCTTAAAGTTGCTCTTCCGAAATCGGTAAGGTTTTTATCTCTAGATCTATCGATTTTTATCGTTATTCCTTTATCATTTTGAAATAACTCAGTTTCCTGATTTAATGAAAATAAATCAGGTTTTTTTTCATTAAGATCTTTTAGATCCTTGTTTTGTATTTTTTCTAAATTTGTGACAGCCTTTTCTATTGCCAAAGATACGTTTTTATTCATATTTCCTTTAATTTAACCGATTTTTAGAGTAAAACAACTATATGTTGTGTTACATTTCTATTAATATACTAAATAACATATATATCAAGAGAACATTACACGAACATAAATATTTTTTCAAGTTTAAATTAATTCTGTTAAACCTTTGTTGATAATCTTTGTAAACAATGAAAATCAAGCATAGTGGTTTTAGAGAATATGATGCCAGGTGGCTTTACCCCAACGATATAGATTTAAATGGTCTGGAGGAATTAGGAAAAGGACTTGGTACTCAAGTTGTAAAAAAAACAAATAAGGAAAATCCTAAAATCATAGTAGGTCACGACTATAGATCTTACAGTGATGAGGTAAAAAAAGCCTTAATTAAAGGTTTAATATCGACAGGATGTAATGTTGAAGATATAGGGCTTTCGTTAACCCCAACTGTTTATTTTTCTCAATTCAAATTAAATTCAGATGCAATTGCTATGGTAACTGCTAGCCATAACGAAAATGGGTGGACAGGAGTTAAAATGGGAATTGAAAAAGGTCTAACTCATGCTCCGGAGGAAATGAATGAATTAAGAGAAATAACTTTAAATAAAAAATTTATTAAAGGCATAGGGACTCATAAAAAAATAGAAAATTTTCAAAAAATTTATATTCAAGATTTAATCGATAAAAATAAATTAAAACAAAAAATTAAAGCTGTTGTTGCATGCGGAAATGGAACGGCTGGGGTGTTTGCTCCAAATATTTTAAAAGGTATAGGTTGTGATGTAATAGAGTTAGATTGTGAGTTAGATTTTAATTTTCCAAAATATAATCCTAATCCTGAAGATTTAAAAATGCTTTATGCAATCTCAAAATGTGTCAAGGAAAATAATGCAGATATTGGTTTTGGTTTTGATGGAGATGGAGATCGAGTCGGCGTTATAGATGAAAAAGGAAATGAGATATTTGCTGATAAAATTGGATTAGTTATTGCAAGAAATCTATCAAAGAAACATCAAAGGTCAAAATTTATTGTTGATGTAAAATCTACTGGATTATATTTAAAAGATAAAATTCTTCAGGAAAATAACTGTGAGACAATATATTGGAAGACAGGGCACTCTCACATAAAAAGGAAGGTAAACAAGGAGAGAGCGTTAGCTGGTTTTGAAAAAAGCGGACATTTCTTTTTTAATAAACCTCTTGGGTATGGTTACGATGACGGTATTAATTCTGCAATACAAATCTGTCACTTATTAAATAACGAAAGAAATAAAATGAGTTCTATAATTGACGCTCTTCCTAAAACATATCAGTCTCCTACAATGGCTCCTTATTGTAAAGATGATGAAAAATATAAAGTTGTCGAAGGTCTTGTTAAGGAAGTTGAGAATATAAAGAAGAAAAATATTAAAATTGATAACCAGCTAATTAAAGAAATTTTAACAGTAAATGGTGTTAGATTTATTCTTGAAGATGGATCGTGGGGATTAATTAGAGCATCTTCAAATAAACCCTCTTTAGTTGTTGTTACAGAAAGTGCATCGTCGGAAAATGGAAAGAAAAAAATATTTAATTTTATAGATAATTTACTTCAAAAAACTGGAAAAATCGGGGAATACGATCAAAAAATTTAAAGATTAAAATATTCGTACAAAAATCTACTTGCAATTATTATTAAAAAAAAACCAAACAATTTAGATATTATTTCTCTTTTGATTTTGTGGACTGTCGTGGCCCCTACCTTTGCCATAATAATAGTTATTGGTATAAATAATAAAAAAGCAGGTATATTTATAAAACCAATACTCAGAGGTATGTCTGTTTTAAAAAATATTCCAGATATTAAAAATCCTAGACACCCAAATACAGATATAAAAAAACCAATAGAGGCTGCACTTCCTATTGCTTTATTTATTGAATAGCCAACAAACTTTAATATTGGTACATTCATAATTGCACCTCCAATACCCATCAACGAAGAAACAAAACCAACGATGAAACCAAAAAATGTTCTTTGAAATAAAGTAAATTTTAATTTAATTTTTGTTTTATCTTTAAGAAAAATCAAATTTAGGGCTAATAAATAAATAATTATGCTAAAAAAGAGAACTAGAGATTTGGTGTTCATTGATGCAGCAAAAAAACTTCCAATAATAACTCCAATAACAACAAATATTCCGTAGGTTCTGACTACATTAAAGTCTACAGCTTTATGTTTATAATGTGTGTAAACTGACATAATAGCTGTTGGAACGATTATAGCAAATGAAGTACCAACTGCTAAATGCATTATAAATGATTTATCTATTCCAATAGCTCCAAAAATATAAAAAAGACAAGGAACTGTAATTATTCCTCCACCAATGCCAAAAAATCCTGCAAAAAAACCCGCAACTATAGCTGTTAACGATATGATCAATAAAAAAAATATAATTTGATCTGTTACAAAAGTTTCCATTATGAAGCAGTTTGGTTGGCTTTTTCGTTATTTTGAGCAATCTTCATAATATGATTTACTTTTTGAAAATCTGAGTCCCTCGCCATCATATTGTCACTTAAAAATCTTTTCCATTTGTTTGCTCCATTTTGACCGTGATATAATCCAACTGTATGTCTCATAATTTGGTTTACTCTTGTTCCTTGTTTCACCTCTTCTTTTACATATTCAACTAATTTTTCTGCTACCTCTGACCTTGAAGGAATATTTTTATTTTTAAAAATTTTATCTTCAATGTCTGCCAAAAAATAAGGATTTTGATAAATAGCTCTACCTATCATTACACCATCACAATTTTTCAAATGATTTTTAATTTCATCGGAATTCGTAATTCCACCATTAATTATTATTTCAAGATCATTATTTGAATTTTTAATTTCATAAACCAAAGGATAATTTAATTTTGGAATTTTTAAATTTTCTTTTGGTGTAAGTCCTTTCAAAATAGCTTTTCGAGCATGTAAAATTATTGTTTTACATCCTGCGTTAGATATTTTTTTTATAAATGAGTTTAGGTATTCAAAGTTTTCTACCTCGTCATACCCTATTCTGGTTTTTGCAGTAACTGGAATTTTACAACAATTTATCATTTCATTTATACATTCAGCAACGAGATCTGGTTCTTTTATAAGACATGCTCCAAATTTATTTTTTTGAACTTTTTTACTCGGACATCCCAAGTTTATATTTATTTCGTCATAGCCCATACCTTCGGCTATTTTGCAAACTTCAGATAATTCTTTTTTATCAGATCCACCAACCTGTAAAGCTAGAGGTTTTTCAATTTTATTAAATCCTAAAATCTTTTTTCTATCCCCGTGAATAGCAGATTTAGTGGCTACCATCTCACTATAAAGCATAACTTTTTTACTTAATAATCGTAAAAAGTATCTTTCGTGACGATCCGTACAATCCATCATTGGAGCTACACAAATTTTTCTATTGATTTTCAATTATTTTTGTTCTTCTTTTACTTCTTCTTTTACTTCTTCTTTTACTTCTTCGGTGAGCTCTAATGGAGTAGCATTATTTTCAGACTCTTTTTCCACATCTTTTTTTTCATCCTTAAGAGGAGCGCTTTGAGTTGGAATTTTTCTCACTCTTTTAGATGGAAGAATTGCAGCACCAGACTTTGAAACCTCTCCTTTGTATTGTTTTTCGAAATCATCTGATACCTCCTCTTCTGTTTCCTCTTCTTCAAAGGTTTCGTCCGGCTCTTTTCTTAATCTTAAGATTGCGTTTTTTTTAAGTTCATCAACATTGAGTTTTCCTGTAGCAATTTCCCTTAGTGCAATAACAGTTCTTTTGTCATTATCTTCTTCTACAAGCATCTCTGCCCCAGAATTTAGCTGAGATGTTCTCTCTTTTGCTAGTAAAACTAAATCATATTGATTTTCAATTTTATCTAAACAGTCTTCTACGGTGATACGAGCCATATGAGTTAGCAATAAATAATGAAAAGCTATATTAAAATCAAGTTTTTTTTGACAAAATAATTGGTTTAACGGCGCTTTTTATAACTAATAAAGCTAATAATGAAAAACTTATGTAAAGAATACTTATTAAGGATATGGTCTCAATTGAAAATCCATTGTCAATTAAAAGTCCAAATAAAGCTGTTCCAAAAGCAGTTGAGAACACCATTAATGCAGTGGTCAAAGCTTTAATACCTCCTAAATATCTCACTCCGTAAATCTCTGCCCAAGTAGATGAACCTAAAACGTTAGCTAAACCATTTGAAATTCCCATTAACCCAAAAAATAAGTATGCTGAAAACCTAACGTCAAAATAATATATAATTAGAAGACCAAGTAATAGTGGTATATTCATATATGGTATTAATCTGCGGCTTGTAAATTTATCTACTAAAAAACCAGATGAAATTAACGTTAAAATTGAAGTGATAGAATAAATCATAAAAGATTGAGGGATTATATATGCTCCCCACAGTTTCGATTCTGAAATAAAAGATTGATATATAAAAACTCCTGTAACAATCCACGGCATTGCTAACATATTCAATGAAATTATATAAAATTTAAAATCTTTTAAAACTTCAGATCTCTTCCAACTTTTTATGTATTTTACATTTTTTTTATTTTGATTAAAATCTGAAATCTCTCTAGAGTGAAAAGTAATATTTTTTATAGTATAAAAAACAACAATTGGTAAAATTATAAATATAACAAGAGAAATAAAATGCCAAATTGTTCTCCAAGAAAAAATAGTTAGTAGAAAAATAATTAAAATTGGTAAAATAAATTCTGCTGAAGATAATCCAAACCAAATGCCGCTCAAAGCCCTACCTCTTCTTTTATTAAAATATCTGGAAACTGTTGTTGAAGATGTATGTGACATTAAACCTTGTCCAGAAAACCTCATTAAAAATATTGCAATTATTAATAAATAAATATTATTAATTAATGAAAAAAAAATTGATGAAAAAAAAAGAATTCCAATAACAATTAAAGAATAGTTAAAAAGTTTAATATCATCTATTTTTTTTCCAAACCATATAAGAACTAAGCTTGAGCAAATTGTTGCTGAAGCATAAATTGTGCCAAATTGTCCGTGGGTAATATTTAATTCATCTCTAATACTAGGATTAAACAATCCAAGAAAAAAACTCTGTCCAAAACTAGAAAAAAATGTAAATATGAATCCAAATAATAAAACTTTTTTATTTATACTGAGGTTTAACATATGGCAAAAGTATCTTTCATTGGTTTAGGTGTAATGGGTTACCCTATGGCAGGACATATATCAAAAGCTGGACACGATGTAACTGTTTTTAATAGAACAACATTAAAAGCAGAGAAATGGGTAAAAGAACATAAAGGTAAATTAGCTAAAACACCAATGGAAGCAGCTAAAGAATCAGATTTTATATTTACTTGTGTTGGAAATGATAATGATCTGAAAGAAGTAACCCTAGGAGATAAGGGTTTGTTTAAGTCAGCAAAAAAAAATTGCGTTTATATTGATAACACTACGGCTTCAGCAGAAATAGCTAGGGAGCTTTATAAAAAAGCCGAAGGTTTGGGTTTTCAATTTTTAGATGCCCCAGTTTCTGGGGGGCAGGCTGGTGCAGAAAATGGGGCTTTAACTGTTATGATGGGTGGAAATGAAGAAGCATTTATAAAAGCGTCCCCCATAATAGATTGCTATAGTAAAAAAATTAAATTGCTGGGCCCTGCTGGAAATGGACAATTAGCAAAAATGGTAAATCAAATTTGTATTGCAGGTGTGGTCCAAGGTTTGTCCGAAGCAATAAATTTTGGACTTAATGCAAAGTTAAAAATGGAAGATGTTATCGAAACCATCTCTAAAGGTGCGGCACAATCTTGGCAAATGGAAAATAGATTTAAAACTATGATAGATGATAAATTTGATTATGGTTTTGCTGTTGACTGGATGAGAAAAGATTTAAAAATTGCAATGGAAGAAGCAAAAAGAAATAATTCTCCACTTCCCATTACAAAAATTATTGATGATTATTATGCAGAAGTTCAAAAAATGGGTGGTAACAGATGGGATACATCTAGTTTAATTAAAAGATTTAGAAAATAATAGTGTCTGAAAAACAATTGAGTTATTACGAAAATTTCCAAGAAATTGAAAAAAAACTTTGGAGTCTTTTGATAGAAGCTGTAAAAGATAGAGATTCTGAATTTAGAACACCTGTATTTATTTGCGGTGATAATAAAGATTTAGATGGTAGAGTTGTAGTTCTAAGGAAAGCGGACCAAAAAAATAACTTTGTTCAGTTTCATAGTGATATAAGATCATCAAAAATTAAAAAAATAAAAAAAAATCCTAATTGCTCATTATTATTTTATGGAAAAAAAGAAAAAATCCAGCTTAGGTTGAAAATAAATTCTCAAATTAATTTTAATAATGATGTTTCAAAAAAATCGTGGGAAAAAACCGGTCACATAAGCAGAAAATGCTACTTGGTTGCTAATGGACCTGGAACTATATCAGACAAACCTACCTCAGGACTAAGTGGTAAATTTGATAATTTTGATTACACCAAACAAGAAAGTGAAGAAGGATATAAGAATTTTTGTGTAATTAAATGTAATATCACTAGCATAGAGTGGTTATATTTAGCAGCAAAGGGGCATAGAAGAGCTCTTATCGATTTAGAAGGTATAAAAAAATTTAGTTGGTTGGTTCCTTAATTACTTTTTATATTTTTTTGAACCATCAACATAATGCTTCGCATTTTCCAAAATGGCTTTTGTTTCGTCGTTAGTAACTTTTCGCAGAACTTTTCCAGGACTTCCTACAACAAGAGAATTATCAGGTATAACTTTGTTTTCAGTAATTAAAGTATTTGCCCCAATAATACAATTTTTTCCAATTTTAGCATTATTTAAAATAATACTTCCGATACCTATTAGAGTATCATCAGAGATTTTACAGCCGTGTAACATTACCATATGACCAACAGTAACCCTTTTACCGACTGTTATGGGAAACCCAGGGTCGGTATGAAGGACACTGCCGTCCTGTATATTTGAGTTTTCACCAATTTTAATAAGTTCAATATCTCCGCGTAGGACTGCATTAAACCAAATGCTAGAATTTTTTTCTAGTTTTACTTTACCTATAATTGTTGCGTTAGGAGCTATCCAAGCTTCTGGGTGAACCTCTGGAACGTTTTTTTCGAAGTCATAAATCATTATTTTATGTATAATACATTATGGTTTTAACTAAAACACCTATCTGTAATTTTGGAGAAAAAGCTAACTCTTTTAAGCTAAAAGGAACTGACAGTAAAATTCATAGTCTTGAAGACCATATAGGTAAAAAAGGAATTTTGATAATGTTTATCTGTAATCATTGTCCTTACGTAAAAGCAGTTATAGAAGATATTGTTAATGATTGTAAAAGTTTAGAAAAGGATGGATTAAAGTCTTTAGCAATAATGTCTAATGATACGAAAAATTATCCTGAAGACTCTTTTGAAAATATGATTTCTTTTAGCAAAAAACACAGATTTGAATTCCCTTATTTAATTGATGAAAATCAAGAAGTAGCTAAAAAATATGGTGCTGTATGCACACCAGATTTTTTTGGATATAATAGTAAACTTGAATTACAATACAGGGGTAGAATTAGAGAATTAAAAGATTTGAAACCTATTAAAGATTCTGAAAGTGACCTATTGAAAGCAATGCGCTTAGTAATTGAAACTGGAAAAGGACCAAAAGATCAAATTCCAAGTATGGGCTGCAACATTAAGTGGGTTAAGTGA
>CACIKS010000018.1 GCA_902587295.1 uncultured Pelagibacteraceae bacterium
CATAATTGCAATTATTAAATTTATGTTAGATTTGCGGGATGGCAAAGGTGAAGTAGATGATATTGACCATCTTGGAAATAGAAGAGTAAGATCAGTTGGTGAGCTTGTAGAAAATCAATTCAGAATAGGACTTCTCAGAATGGAAAGAACTATTAAAGAAAAAATGTCTACACTCTTAGAAATAGAGTCTGCTATGCCACAGGATTTGATTAATGCTAAACCAATAACAACCTCATTTAAGGATTTCTTTGGTACTTCTCAATTGTCACAATTTATGGACCAAACTAATCCTCTATCAGAGATTACTCATAAGAGAAGAGTTTCAGCATTGGGACCCGGTGGTTTGACAAGAGAAAGAGCTGGATTTGAGGTAAGAGATGTTCACCCAACACATTATGGAAGAATATGTCCTATAGAAACTCCAGAAGGACCAAATATTGGTTTAATAAACAGTTTAGCTACTTATTCTAAAGTTAATAAATACGGATTCATCGAAAGTCCATATAAAAAAGTAACTAATGGTAAGATTTTAGAAAAAATTGAATACCTCTCAGCTATTGAGGAAGAAAAATTTACGATAGCTCAAGCAAATTCACCTGTTAATGAACAAGGAAATTTTATAGAGGAATTAGTGTCTTGCAGAAAAGGTCTTAATTTCATCCTATCTAGAAGAGAGAACATTGATTATATCGATGTTTCTCCAAAACAATTAGTTTCAGTTGCTGCTTCTCTTATCCCGTTTTTAGAAAATGATGATGCAAATAGAGCTCTAATGGGATCTAATATGATGCGCCAAGCTGTTCCTTTACTTAAACCTGAATCACCATTAGTTGGTACGGGAATTGAGGGAGACGTAGCTCTAGACTCGGGAGTAACAATTGTTGCTAGGCGGAATGGTTTAGTCGATAAGATTGATGGAAAAAGAATAGTAGTTAAGGCAAATGAGGAAAAAGATTTATCAGAGTCAGGTGTAGATATTTATAATCTATTAAAGTTTCAAAGATCTAATCAAAACACATGTATTAATCAAAAACCATTGGTCAAAGTTGGCGATGTAATAAAAAAAGGAGATATTATTGCAGATGGTCCGGCAACAAAATTGGGAGAACTTGCGTTAGGGAAAAATGTTACCGTAGCTTTTATGCCGTGGCAGGGATATAATTTTGAAGATTCTATTTTAATTTCAGAGAGATGTGTTACAGACGATGTTTTTACATCAATTCATATAGAAGAACACGAATTGATGGCTAGAGATACAAAATTAGGTACCGAGGAAATAACCAGAGATATACCAAATGTTAGCGAAGAAAGCTTAAGAAACCTGGATGAATCTGGAGTTGTTTACATTGGAGCAGAAGTTAATCCCGGAGATATTTTAGTTGGGAAGGTAACCCCTAAGGGAGAGACAGCATCAAGTCCTGAGGAAAAGCTTTTAAGATCAATTTTTGGTGAAAAAGCTACTGACGTGAGAGATAGTTCTTTAAAACTTCCTCCTGGAAGTGGCGGAGTTGTTGTAGATGTTAGAGTTTTTAATAGACATGGAGTAGAAAAAGATGAAAGAACAATAGCTATTGAAAGATCTGAAATAGAATCTGTTCAGGAAGATAAACAAGTAGAAGAAGAAATTTTAGAAAGAAATATAAAATTAAGATTAAATGAACTTGTAAGAAAAGAGGAAATCTCCAAAAATTATAAACAATTTAAAGCAGGCTCGACTTTAGACAAGGACTCATTAGACTCTTTAAACATAAATGAATACTGGAAATTAGAGTTTGTTAAAGAAGCAGTAAATAGTAAAGTTTTACAACTTAAGAATCAATTTGATACCGCAAAAAATGATATTCAACTAAGGTTTGAGGATAAAGTTTTAAAAATTAAACAAGGAGACGATCTTTTACCTACAGTGATGAAAGTAGTTAAAGTTTTTGTTGCAGTAAAAAGAAGACTTATGCCTGGAGATAAAATGGCAGGAAGACATGGAAACAAAGGTGTTATAAGTAAAATAGTTCCTGTAGAAGATATGCCTTATATGGAAAGCGGTAAACCAGTTGACATTGTGTTAAATCCTCTAGGTGTTCCTAGTAGAATGAACGTAGGACAAATTCTAGAGACCCATTTAGGTTGGTCTTGTTCTGAATTAGGTGAAAAAATAAAAAAACTTTCTAATGAATATTTTAAAAATAAGAACAATGAAGAACTCACAAAGAGTTTAGAGAGTATTTATGGAAATGAAATCTACAATAATGTTATAAAAAACTTAGACAGAAAAGAGCTTAAAGAGTTATGTAACAACCTTTCTAATGGTGTACCTATAGCAACACCAGTTTTTGATGGTGCTTCAACTGAAGATATAACTAAGATGTTAGAGTTGGCTAATCTACCGAATACTGGTCAAACAAATCTTTGGGATGGAAGAACAGGTGAAAAATTTGACAGACCTATAACTGTGGGGATTATTTATATGCTTAAACTTCATCATCTCGTTGAGGACAAAATACACGCAAGATCAACAGGTCCTTACAGTTTAGTTACTCAGCAACCATTGGGTGGAAAAGCTCAGTCAGGCGGACAAAGATTTGGTGAAATGGAAGTTTGGGCTTTAGAAGCTTATGGAGCATCTTATACTTTACAAGAGATTTTAACAGTTAAATCAGATGATGTTGCAGGAAGAACAAAAGTCTATGAAACTATTGTTAAGGGAGATGAAAATTTTGAGTCCGGTATTCCAGAATCCTTTAACGTACTTGTAAAAGAAATTAGAGCTTTAGGTTTAAACGTTGAATTAAATTAATATATATGAGCAAACAATTATCAAAAGATTCTAGGCAGTTACCTGAAAAAAGTTTTAATCATATCAAGATTACTTTAGCTAGCCCTGATAAAATTAAATCTTGGTCTTTTGGAGAAATAAAAAAACCAGAAACAATTAATTATAGAACTTTTAGACCAGAAAAAGATGGTCTATTTTGTGCAAGAATTTTTGGTCCTGTAAAAGATTATGAATGTTTATGCGGTAAGTACAAAAGAATGAAATTTAGAGGCATTATTTGTGAAAAATGTGGAGTAGAAGTAACTAAGTCAAATGTAAGAAGAGAAAGAATGGGACATATAGATTTGGCTTCCCCAGTTGCTCATATATGGTTTCTAAAATCTTTACCGAGCAGAATATCATTAGCTATTGATATGAAACTAAAAGAAGTGGAAAAAGTTTTATACTTTGAAAGCTTCATTGTTATAGAACCTGGATTAACCGAGCTCAAAAAGGGACAGTTACTTTCAGAAGAAGAGTTTATGAAAGCTCAGGAAAAATATGGCGAGGATGCATTTACAGCTGGGATCGGTGCTGAAGCTGTTAGGGAAATTTTAATTAATGTTGATTTAAAAAAAGAAAGAGAAAGATTAAGCAATTCTCTTCAAGAAACTAAATCTAAAGTTACTGAGGAAAGAACTTTAAAAAGATTAAAATTATTAGACTCTTTTATTGAATCTGGAAACAAACCTGAATGGATGATATTGACTACCGTTCCAGTAATTCCACCTGAGCTAAGACCATTAGTTCCACTTGATGGAGGAAGATTTGCAACATCTGATCTAAACGATTTATACCGAAGGGTAATAAACAGAAATAATAGATTGAAAAGACTTTTAGATTTAAAAGCACCAGAAATTATTGTTAGAAATGAGAAAAGAATGCTTCAAGAGTCTGTCGATGCTTTATTTGATAATGGTAGAAGAGGAAGAGTTATCACAGGAACGGGAAAAAGACCTCTCAAATCATTAGCTGAAATGCTTAAAGGTAAACAAGGTAGATTCAGACAAAATTTGTTAGGTAAACGAGTAGATTACTCAGGTAGATCAGTAATTGTTGTTGGACCAGAACTTAAACTTCATCAGTGTGGATTACCAAAAAAAATGGCTTTAGAACTTTTTAAACCATTTTTATACGCACGATTAGCCAAACTAGGTCTTGCTACAACAATTAAACAGGCCAAAAGAATGGTCGAAAAACAAAGAAGCGAAGTTTGGGATTCTTTAGAGCACATAATAAGAGAGCATCCAATTATTTTAAATAGAGCTCCAACGCTTCATAGATTAGGTGTTCAAGCGTTTGAAGCAAAATTAATTGAGGGTAATGCAATAGAGCTGCATCCTTTAGTTTGTGCTGCATTTAATGCAGATTTTGATGGAGATCAGATGGCTGTACACATTCCTTTGAGTTTAGAAGCACAGTTAGAAGCACGTGTTTTAATGATGTCTACAAATAATATTCTAAGTCCATCTAATGGAAAGCCTATTATCGTGCCAAGTCAGGATATTGTTTTAGGAATTTATTATTTATCACAGTCAAAAACTACAGAAAAAGACAAACCTCTTGGAATTTTCTTAAACGTTGATGAAATTAATAACGCTCTTGAAAAAAATCTTATAAGTGTACATTCTAAAATTATTTCACAATTTTCCACAGTTGATAAGGATGGAAAAAAAATAGTTGAAAAATATACTACTACCGCAGGTAGATTTTTACTTTCAGAAACACTACCTAAACATCATAAAATAAAATTTTCGTTCATTGATAAATTATTGACAAAAAAAGCAGTTTCAGAACTTATCGACGTTGTTTATAGGTATTGCGGCCAAAAACAGACTGTTATTTTTTGTGACAGAATAAAAGATTTGGGTTTCAAACATGCATTTAAAGCAGGAATATCATTTGGAAAAAATGATTTAATTATTCCAAAAACTAAGGAAAAACTTGTAAATCAAACTAAAAAACAAATAGAGGAATATGAGAAACAGTACCAAGATGGTTTAATAACAAGGGGTGAGAAATATAATAAAGTAGTTGATATTTGGTCTAAGTGCACAGACTCAATTGCTAATGAAATGATGAAAGAAATTTCATCTGCTGAGAAAAAATATCCAGATGGCAGAATAGAAACCAATTCAGTATTTATGATGGCAGACTCTGGTGCAAGAGGATCTCCAGCTCAAATGAAGCAATTAGCAGGTATGAGAGGCTTGATTGCGAAACCATCAGGTGAAATTATTGAAACTCCAATTGTATCTAATTTTAAAGAGGGACTTACTGTATTAGAATATTTTAATTCTACACACGGTGCGAGAAAAGGTTTAGCTGATACAGCATTGAAAACAGCAAATTCTGGTTATTTGACTAGAAGACTTTGTGATGTTGCACAGGATCTTCAAGTTACAATAAATGACTGTAACGCAAAATCATCTATAACATTAAGTGAGATTATAGAAGGAGGAAACATTCTTGTTAGTCTTTCAGAAAGAGTTCTTGGAAGAGTCCCGGCACACGATATTAAGCATCCTATTAATGGAGAAGTTATTATCAAAAAAAAGAAACTAATTGATGAACATGACTGCGAAATGATAGATTCTGCAGGTGTTAAATCTATAAACGTTTATTCTGTAATTACATGCGAAGCTAAAAGAGGTGTATGCCAGACATGTTATGGTAGGGATTTAGCAAGAGGTAAAATCATAAGTATTGGCGAAGCAATCGGAATGATAGCCGCACAATCAATTGGTGAACCAGGCACACAATTGACTATGAGAACTTTTCACGTTGGCGGAACTGCATCAATTAAAGAAGAGTCCTCAGTAATTTCTGTAAGTGAAGGATTATTAAAAATTAATAATAAAAATTTAATCAAAGACTCAAAAAATAATACAATAGTAATGGGTAGAAATACTCAATTATCCTTAGAAGATGATAACGGAAGACAATTAGCACTATATAAGATTCCTTATGGATCTAAAATATTTTATCAACACGGAGATAAGGTGCAAAAAGGTAAAAAAATATGTGAATGGGATCCTTATACTTTACCAGTAATCGCAGAAACTGCCGGTACTGCTAATTATATGGATTTGGTCGAGGGAGTTTCATTAGCAGAAACTTTGGATGATGCTACAGGTATTTCAGTTAAATCAGTCCTTGATTGGAGATCACAAGCAAAAAATTCTGATTTAAAACCCAGAATAACTCTAAGAAACCCAGATGGAGAAGTGATTAAAAAAGCAGACGGTAATGAAGCAAGATATTATCTTGTTCCAGACTCAATCCTTTCAATTAAAGATGGACAAAAAATTTCAGCTGGCGATGTTTTAGCAAGATTGCCTAAGGAAACCTCAAAAACAAAAGATATAACAGGAGGTCTACCCAGAGTAGCCGAGTTATTTGAAGCTAGAAGACCAAAAGATAGCGCTATAATTGCAGAAAATGATGGAACAATTAAATTTGGTAAAGAAGTCAGAGGTAAACAGAAAGTTTCAATTGTGATGTCAGATGGAAATGACTCAAATTATTTAATACCTAAAGGTAAGCATATTAATTTTAATGAAGGTGAAAAAATCAAAAAAGGCGAATACCTTTTAGATGGAAGCCCAGCGCCACACGATATCTTGAGAATTTTAGGTGTTGAAGCATTAACGGAATATTTTGTAAGCGAAGTACAAGAAGTTTATAGAATGCAAGGTGTTGTTATAAATGACAAGCATATTGAAACAATAGTAAGGCAAATGTTAAAAAAGGTTGAAATAAAAACATCGGGCGATTCAAATTTATTATCTGGGGAATTAATTGATAAGATACAATTAGATCAAATTAACTCTGATTTAAAAAAACAAAACAAAAAACCTGCATCTGGTGAAAGAATTTTATTAGGAATAACAAAAGCATCCCTACAAACAAACTCTTTTATCTCTGCTGCATCTTTTCAAGAAACCACAAGAGTTTTAACAGATGCTGCCATAAAAGGTAAAACTGATAGTTTAGAGGGTTTAAAGGAAAATGTTATAGTTGGCAGATTAATACCTGCTGGTACAGGCTTCTCAAAAAATAAACTTAATAAAGTTGCTGAAGAACAGGATAAAATTAGATCGGCAGAATTAGAAAAACAGCAGTTGGAAAATCAACAAGCAGAAACTCAATCCTAACCTAAAAGCATTATAATATTTAGCTTTTTTAACCTTAATAATCGTTGACTTTTTACCTTTCAATGTTAGTTTAGCGCAATTTTGAAAGTTAAAAGTAAGGTTTATTTTAACCTTAAACATTAACTAAAAAAGCAAAAATTTTTTGCTTTCCTCACTTTTAAATTATCAAAATTAACAAAAATTATGCCGACGATAAATCAATTGTTAAAAAAACCCAGGGTTAAACCTTTGACGAGGAACAAAGTTCCTGCGCTTGAAAAGCAACCAATAAAGAGAGGTGTATGTGTTAAGGTTTATACAACTACTCCAAAAAAACCAAATTCTGCATTAAGAAAAGTTGCGAGAGTCAGATTATCAAATGGTTTTGAAGTAACTGCTTATATACCGGGAGAGGGTCACAATCTTCAAGAACACTCCGTCGTATTAATCAGAGGAGGTCGAGTAAAAGATCTTCCCGGAGTTAGATATCATATCTTAAGAGGAAATCTTGACGCTCAAGGAGTTACAGCTAGAAGAAAAAGACGTTCCCTTTATGGTGCAAAAAAACCTAAATAAAAAATTATGTCACGAAAAAGAAAAGCTCCAAAAAGAAAAAATTATTCAGATCCAAAGTACGGATCACTAGTAATCTCCAAATTTATTAATTCAATTATGTATGACGGAAAAAGATCAACAGCAGAAAAGATTCTATATACTGCTCTTGAAAAAATGAAGACCAAAAACCAAGATCCATTAAAAGTATTTAATTCAGCAGTTAGTAATGTGAGACCAAACCTTGAAGTTAGATCTAGAAGAGTAGGCGGAGCCACATACCAAGTTCCAGTAGAAGTAAAATCAAGTAGATCTCAAGCTTTAGCATTAAGATGGATTTTAGATGCATCAAGAAAAAGAAAAAACAAAACAATGGCTGATAAATTATTTTTTGAACTTATGGATGCTTCTCAAAATAAAGGCTCAGCAGTAAAAAAAAGGGAAGATACACATAAAATGGCAGAGTCAAACAAAGCGTTTGCTCATTTTAGATGGTAATAATAAAATGCCTAGATCTCATACATTAGAAAAATACAGAAACATTGGTATTATGGCACATATTGATGCCGGTAAGACAACCACTACTGAAAGAATTTTATATTATACAGGAAAGAGTCATAAGATCGGTGAGGTCCATGATGGTGCAGCAACTATGGATTGGATGGAACAAGAACAGGAAAGAGGTATTACAATTACTTCTGCTGCCACAACTTGTTTTTGGAGAGAACATAGAATTAATATTATAGACACACCTGGACACGTAGATTTTACAATTGAAGTAGAAAGATCATTAAAAGTATTAGATGGAGCAGTCGCAGTTTTTGATGGTGTGGCAGGAGTTGAACCACAATCAGAAACTGTTTGGCGACAAGCCGATAAATATAAAGTACCAAGAATTTGTTTTGTAAACAAATTAGACCGAACAGGAGCTGATTTTTTTAATTGTGTAGAAATGATTAAAGACAGACTAGGGGCAAAACCTCTTGTAATGCAAATCCCAGTTGGTATGGAAGCTTCTTTAAAAGGTGTTGTAGATTTAATTAAAATGAAAGCAGTTATATGGAAAGATGAAAAACTAGGGGCAGAATTTGAATACGTTGATATTCCAGCTGATTTAAAAGAGCAAGCTGAAAAATATAGAAAAGAATTAATAGAAACAGCAGTAGAACAAGATGAAAAATTGATGGATGATTATCTAAATGGAAAAGAAATTTCAGAGAAAGATATAATTGCGTGTGTAAGAAAAGGATGTTTGAAGTTTGATTTCGTGCCTGTATTAACTGGTTCAGCTTTCAAAAATAAAGGCGTCCAACCGCTTCTTGACGCTGTTGTAGATTTTTTACCAAGCCCTAAAGACATAAATTCAATAAAAGGAACAAAACCAAATTCTAAAGATGAAGTTGAGAGAAAATTTGATGATAAAGAACCTTTTTCAGCTTTGGCATTTAAAGTTGCAAATGACCCTTTCGTTGGTTCTTTAACATTTATAAGAATTTATTCAGGTACTTTAAAGTCTGGAACTGGAATTTATAATACTTCAAGAGATAAAGAAGAAAGAGTTGGAAGAATGTTGTTAATGCATGCCAACAGTAGAGAAGATGTAAAAGAAGCAAATACAGGGGATATTGTTGCATTAGCAGGCCTTAAATATACTATTACCGGACACACTCTATCTGACGAGGACAAACCGGTTATTTTAGAACCTATGGAATTTCCAGATCCAGTAATTGAAATTGCAGTAGAACCAAAAACTAAAGGTGACCAAGAAAAAATGGGAGAGGCTTTAGGTAGACTTGCAAAAGAAGATCCATCTTTCAGAGTTACTTCTGATGAAGAATCAGGACAGACAATCATAAAAGGTATGGGTGAATTACATTTAGATATTATCGTTGATAGAATGAAAAGAGAATTCAAAGTAGAAGCTAACATAGGTGCGCCTCAAGTAGCTTACAGAGAAACAATTCAAAGGCCAGTCTCAAATGTGTATATACATAAAAAGCAAAGTGGTGGTGCAGGACAATTTGCCAAAGTTGAGCTAAATGTTGAACCACTTGAGCCGGGTAAAGGGAGAGAAGTTGAGAACAAAATTAAAGGTGGTGCAATACCAAAAGAATTTATCCCAGGCGTAGAAAAAGGAGTAGAAAGTGTTGCGGATAACGGTATTTTAGCTGGATTTCCTTTGATTGATTACAAAGTGACGATTGTCGATGGATTACATCACGATGTTGACTCAAGTGTTTTAGCATTCGAAATAGCTTCAAGATATTGTTTTAAAGATGCTTGTACTAAGGCAGGACTAAAACTTTTAGAACCTATTATGAGAGTCGAAGTTATAACTCCTGAAGATTATATGGGTGACGTCATAGGTGATTTAAACAGTAGACGTGGACAAGTGTCTACAACTGATAAAAGAGGTAACGCAACCGTAATAAGTGCGATGGTCCCATTAGCAAATATGTTTGGTTATATAAACAATCTTAGATCTATGTCACAAGGACGAGCTCAATACTCAATGTTTTTTGATCATTACGCAAAAGTACCGCAAAACGTTCAAGATGAAGTAACAAAGAAAATGGCTTAAAAATGGAAAAACAAAATATAAGAATACACTTAAAAGCTTATGATAATAAAATCCTAGATATTTCTACCCAGGAAATTGTTAATACAGCTAAAAGAACCGGCGCTCAAGTAAAAGGACCAATTCCATTACCAACAAAAATTGAAAAATTTACTGTTTTAAGATCACCACATATTGATAAAAAAAGTCGAGAACAGTTTGAAACAAGAACACACAAAAGATTAATAGATATAGTTGAACCAACTCCGCAAACCGTTGAAGCATTAATGAAATTAGATTTAGCTTCAGGAGTTAATATAGAAATAAAAATATAAATATGACAATTGGATTAGTTGGAAAAAAAATAGGTATGACTAGAGAGTTTTTTGACTCAGGTATATCTATACCTGTAACTGTGGTAAAAATAGAAAAAGGAAGAGTTATAGATGTATATACTAAAGAAAAAAATGGATATTCAGCTGTAAAACTTGGCTTTCAAAAAATCAAAAATTCTAAACTTACTAAGCAAATGAAGGGTTTTTTCACAAAAAAAAATACTGAACCAAAAAAGATTATCAAGGAATATCGAATAGAAAAAACTGATGAATATAAAACAGGGAATGAAATTGGACTTGAAACATTTAAAGACGTTAAATTTATTGACGTGAGATCTCAAACAATTGGTAAAGGATTTGCTGGAGTTATGAAGAGGTATAACTTCGCTGGATTAAGAGCAACACACGGAGTTTCAGTGTCTCATAGATCTCACGGATCAACTGGGCAAAGACAAGATCCTGGTAAAGTATTTAAAGGAAAAAAAATGGCAGGCCATATGGGT
>CACIKS010000019.1 GCA_902587295.1 uncultured Pelagibacteraceae bacterium
AATTATTAATAACAAAAAAGAATTGATCGATTCTCTTGAAGAAAATAATCTAATTTATAAAGAGGGTTTTTTTACAAATTATGATGCCACATATTTAAGTTTGACCTCATTACTTGAGGGTTCTTACCCCATACTTGACTCAAGTAAAAAATACCATAATAGAAAAAAATTTTTCCCCGCATTTATTTTAAATCAACGAAAAGATAATAATTTTTTCCAAATTTTAAGAAAGACAAATAAAAAATTCTATTGGCTTGGTAATTCTTGGGCATTTTGCCAAGATAATATTTATATTAGATGTGTAAATTCAAATTCGATTTATAAGTACTTTTCCAAAATAAAGCTTTTTTATCTTGATAGTATCTTTATTTATTTTTTTAATTTTTATCCTTATGAAGACAAGAGTAAAGAGTCCTTAAATTTTTTAACTAATACAAATTTAAAATTCAAAAATAACGAGATTTACTTAATTCATATATTAAGCCCAAGACCACCACATTTTTTTGATGAAAATTGCAAAATTAAAAATAGAGACCAGATAAGCAAAATTTCATCAAATAAAGAAATGGAATATTATAAATACGCATACAATTGTCTTATCGATGTTATGAATACTTTCACAAGTAGAATTAATGAAATAGATAAAAATAGTATGGTTTTTATTCTCAGTGATCACGGGTGGAAATTTGATGAGAAGACTATGCAAAATTACAATCTTGATCCTGAAGATAGTAGATTTAACTCCTTTTTTTCTTATAAAGTTCCATCTGCATGTAGTAAAAAAGAAAGCCCCAATTCTATAGTAAACGTAATGCGATTCGCTTTAATTTGTGACGGGAATAATAAAATTAAATATTTGGAAGATTTAAAGTTTAAAACTTTTTATGAAGACAATCCAAATTACGGAAAAGTTATTTTAAAAAACTAAATTTTAGCTTTTAATTTAATATTTTAAGTATTGCATCTTTACTATTATTCGACTGATTTTTAGTTATTAAACCGTGTTGTGCGATTAACTCATCAATTTTATTTATTTTTTCTGAAAAATTTATTTTAGCTTGTTGTATATAAAATTCTATTTTTTCTAATTGATCTATTCTAATAATAGTACCAATCTCTTTTTTAAATTTATCCTCAATAGTATGTAATCCTAATTTATCAAAAAATTCATTATGTATTTTTTCAACATAGTCTATATAAATAACTGGTTTTTTTTGAGTTATAATATATTCTAAAGCAATACCTCCATTATCAGTTATAAGCATACAAGATTCATTGTATGGCCTTAAATTTTGTAAATCCGTATTAAGTTGGAAGTTATTATTATTAGAGAATTTTTTCTTAATTTTTTTTAAATTCATTTTAGACCTGTTAATAGTTTCGGGATGTGTTCTTAATATTGTTTTATATTCTTTTTCTAGTAAACTACCAATAATTTTGTCTGCATAGTCATCAAATAAATTCTTTAAAGATTTATTCCAGGATGGAGCAAATAAAATCTTATTTTGTTGTAAATTTTTACTTTTGTTTTCAACCAAATTTTCCAAATAAAGATAACCTGTATTAAAAATCTTCTTTCTATTAAAATTAAAAAAATTTTCGCAATATCTTAACTCTTTAAGTTGATACTCTCCGTTGCATAAAATTACATCATAATTTTTAAAAGCCTTATGTGTGTAGCATTTGTGTGTACTAACTAATGAATGAAATATATATACGTAGTTTTTACAAAATCTTGATTTCTTAATTTCGTGATTACCCAAATCTGTAAGTGTCATAATTAATATGTCGCAATTTATTAATGAAAATAATAGAATTCTACAAAAACCATTTCCGATATATATAGGCTTTATTCTATTAGATATTTGGTCAAAATCATTTATGTCAGATGTAATATAAAAAATTGATAAATTAGAATCTTTATCGAGGATTTTAATTAAATTAATTAGATAGTTTCTATAGTTTTTAGACTCAGAAAAAAAAACTATTTTTTTATTATTTTTCTTCTTAATTAGTTTACGAAAAGTTAAGTATCCATAAAAAGCTGAAAAAAAGCTCATAATTTAGCCAATAAAATTTTTTTTAAGTCCTCTTTTTTTAAATCAATAGGGTTATTTGATAGCCTCACTGCATTAACACCAGATATAATATTTTCATAATCTTTTTCAAAGTTGACTCCCAATTTTTCAAAATTTCTTTCTAAATTTGCTTTATCTTTCAAATTATTTAAAAACATATCTAAGGTATGAATATCTTTTGTTTTAGTTAAATTAAACATAATTTTATATCTATCATTTAAATCAAAGTTACAATTGGCTTTATCAATATTTTTGTAATTAAATTTTAAAAAACTGTTTAAGGTTAGCGACACTGCGTGGCCGTGGCTAATGTTATATATTGAGGTAAACGGATAGGAAACCGCATGAGGAGCTGTTGTTTTTGAGATATTTATTGCTTCTCCTGCTAAGTTAGAGGCTAAGCACATACCTGATGTATTTTCATAATTAGGACTATTTAAAAAATCTATAAAGTATTTTAACGAAATTTTGAGTGAATTCTCTGCAAAACTAATACTTTTTTCGTTTGATTTTTTAGAAATTAGAGACTCTATCGCTTGCGCAATAGCATCAAAGCCCGCAGAAGCTTTAATTTTATTTGGTGCTAAAGTTATTAATTCTGGAATTAAAAAGAAAAGATCAGGTTTTAATTCTTTTCCCTCAACAGAGTATTTTATTTTATTTATATAAATTACTCCATTAGATGTGACCTCAGCACCTGAACCCGCTGTTGTTGGTATTGCAATTAATTTTGTAAACTTTTTTTTAATTTTATAAGTTGAATTAACAATATCTTTTTCAAGATGAGAATTATCAGTCAAAACATTTGCAATTTTAGCATAATCTAAAACAGACCCACCACCAACTGCTATAATTAAGTCTGGCGACGACTTTTTAATAGTTTTAATAATTTCATTTAATTCTGTTATTTCTGGATAGGAAAACTTCTTATAAAAAAATTCCTTTTTTTTATCATTTAATAAATTATCAAATAACTTTTCAGCACCTGAATTTTTATATGAGTTTTTGCCACATATAACTAAAATTTTTTTTATTTTTTCTTCTTTTAAAAAAGATTTTAATTCATTTAATGATGAAAAAGAAAATTTTTCCATTAATTAAGCATAAATTTCTCTTTAATTTTAATCAAATTTTTAGGTCTTGGTAAATTATTTGAGAAACCATTTCTTATTCTAACTTCTAATAAACTTGGTCCTTTTGATCTAATAAATTTTTTTATAATGTTATTAATATTATTTTTATTATTTATTTTTAAATAATTTTTATAACCAATACTGTTACTTAACTTCTTGAAATCTATTCCCTCTGCATTTGTTAATTGTCCACCTACTGACTCGTGGGAATTATTATTTAAGATAATATGTTTAAAATTTTTATTATTTTGATAGCCCACTGTTCTTAAAGCTCCGAGGTGCATTAATATTGAACCATCACCATCTAGACAAAAAACTTGTTTTTTTGAATTTAAGGCATATCCTAGTGCAACGCTTGAGGAATGTCCCATTCCTCCAACCATATAGAAATCTTTTCCTTTTTTATTTTTTTGTTTTTCACGTAAACCCATTAATTCTCTCGAGGTATAACCTGTTGTAGATATAATTTTACTTTTATTTGGAATCAACCTTAAAAATTCATTTATAAAATCTGATCTTAGAACAAATTTATTAACTATTTTTTTTTGTTTTTTTCGTTTTATTTTAAGGGTATTTTTTTCTATCAGACAAGCAACAATACTTTTTCTTTTTCTTGATTTTTGAATTAACTTTTTAATATTAATTAAATCATTCTCTCGTCTCAAAATACAAAATTTTATTTTT
This sequence comes from uncultured Pelagibacteraceae bacterium, assembly GCA_902587295.1. Classification (GTDB taxonomy): domain Bacteria; phylum Pseudomonadota; class Alphaproteobacteria; order Pelagibacterales; family Pelagibacteraceae; genus Anoxypelagibacter. Next base: position 3,896 of record CACIKS010000019.1, read on the forward strand.
AAAAGCTTTAATAGTTTTAATGTAATTTTGCCCTTAGCTTTATGCTGTGGTTCATCCGGTTGTCTCGGCGATCCTCTCCATCCAATTATAAGAAACAAAGGTATCGAATAAACTTCTTTACTTGCTATTGATATTAATGGATTTATTGCATTACTTAATCCCGAATTTTGTAAATAAATACAGGGAATTTTCTTTGTAGACAAATAGTACCCTATTCCTATTGAAATAGCAGAACCCTCACTTGTAGCCATTGCATGTTTATTTTTTGGATAGTTTTCAACATATGAAGAAAAATTTTTTAAAATACTGTCAGGTACTCCAGTAAAAAAATTTATTTTATTTTTTTTAAGTACTTTAATTAGATTTTCAACAAATATCATTGTTACTTAATTAAATTTATCACTTTTTTTACAGAACTAATTTTATTTTCTAGCTCAAAAGATCTCTGGTGCTTCAAAATACTTTCAGCAGCATTTTGCATAGCAGGATAAGCCGCTCTTAACATATGATTTGCATATATAACTATTTTAAAACCATTTTTTATTAACATTGTTTCATTTGTTTTTGAATAAGTTGATGGCACAGATACCAGTGGTTTGTAATACTTGGTTTTTCTAAAAATTTTAGAAAATGAAAATATTTCTTTGGGTGTTTTCTCTTTGCTGTGTATTAAAATAAGGTCTGCACCTGCATTAGAGTAAGCTTTAGCTCTTTTAATACTATCCTTTAGGCCTTTACCTAATATGAAACTTTCAATCCTGGCACCTATAAGAAAGTCCTTTGAACTTCTTGTTTTTTTTATAATTTGGATTTTTTTACAAAAGTCTTTGATCGTATCCTGTTTAGAACCTGACTGATCTTTAAATAATGAATTTTTTTTTAGACCAATTTTATCTTCAATCATTATCGCCGATACTCCTAATCTCTCAAGTGTCTTTATAGTATATGGAAGATGTTCTGATCTACCTCCATTATCTGCGTCAAAAATTAATGGCTTAGAAGTAACATCAAGCAAATCACCAAGTCCACTAAATCTTGAGGAAAAATCTAAAACTTGATTATCAGGTTTCCCCTTAACACTGGAGTCGGTAAGACTTGATGACCACATAGCATCAAATTGCTCTAATTTATTTTTTTTTTGAATTTTAATATTTTCTACAATTAGACCAGACAAAGGGCTGTGTGATTCTAAAACACGAACTATTTTTTTATTGTTTAAAAGTCTTTTAAGCATAGACACTCTGTTTGTTGGAGAAAGATTATTAACTAATTTTGACTTGATTGAGCTTGAAGAGATATTTTTAGTATATTTTGGTTCTATTAATTTACCGCCCCATTTTTTAAGGGTTGAAATTACTTGTTTTCGAGTTTCTGCTTGTGGACCAGTTTTCCAATCATCACCATGAACAACAAAATGCGGCTTTATTAAATTTAAATTTGGCCTGTAGTCTAAAGTTCTCTGAGGCATTACTTTTTTGACTAGCTTCATATTTTGTAGAACGATTTCTCTTTGTCTATAATCGAGAGTAGGTATATTTTTATAAGAAGCTATTGCTTCATCGGTTAAAAGACCAACAATAACCTTTCCATATTTGCTCGCTGTGTTAATAATGTTTATATGACCCTCGTGAAGAATATCTGCCGATAACGCAACATAGACTACTTTATTTTTCATATTTCAAATTTTAGCTACTGAAAGCTAAGTACAATTATATATTTTAACTAATTTTTTTTCTTTATTTTAAAAATCCTGCTCATAAAATTTTTAAATTTTCTCCAATACAAAGTAACATAAGCACCGATAGCAGCAATAGCCGCTAGTATTGCTTGAAGTAAAATACCTCCAGTGCCAGGATCAATGTATGCATAAGCATTAGTACTAGATAAGAGAAAACAGAAAATAAATAGTATATTTCTTAAAATCATTAAATATAAGAGTTATCTATTTTTAAACATTTAATATATTGCATTAAGCCTTAAATCTTTCAAGCTAAATCTAAGAAATATCGATCAATTTGACTTTAACATTATCAATAGAAATTTCTTTGTCTTTAAATTCGGAAAAATCTGGATCGAAAAGTTTTATCAAGGCAAAAGGGTATGGTTCACCAATTAAAACTTGTCCTATTTTTTTATTGTTAAAATTCAAATCAGTTCCTACCTTGAGTGTTTTATCAGATTTAATAGGAACTAATTTTTTCCTTAATTTATTCTTTAATTTCATTCTTGCAGTATTTTCTTGTCCAACATAACAACCTTTTTTAAAATCAATACCGTTAAGTTTTTCAAAATTACACTCAAGACCAAAAATTTTCTCTTGTAGATTTTTTGTATTTATTTGTGCGATTCCCAATTTATGACTAAGCTCATAATACTTTCTTGAGTCTTCTAGTTGTAATTCTAATTTTTTAATAGATAAATAAAGTTTTTCTAAATTAATAATTAATCTTGCACCTAACTTTTTATTTCTCGGATCAATAAAAATTGGATCATCTCTAAAATTTATAGTAATTCCCTCGTCATCTTTCGAATTATTTAAAGATAGAAATTTTTCATTACTTATGACTGCAACCTGAAATTCATTCGATAAATTTAAAATTTCAATTTGTGAGTTGAGTTTGTACATACTAAGTCTATTTACAAGATCGTTTATTTGATTTAGCTCACAATCTAGAAAATAACCTTGCTTATGTTTTACGACCATAAAGTCAAATAAATATTTTCCTTGTGGAGAAAGCAAAGACGAAAAACAGCTTCGAGTATCACTTACTTTATTTATATCGTTAGTAATAATATTTTGTAGAAAATCTTTAGCTTCCTCACCACTTATGTAGATAACTCCTCTATCTTTTAAAATAAATATTTGATCTTTTTCCATATTAAGAGTTTATATTGTATAATATATTAATCAAAATATGTCTGGCAACTTTAGTCTTATCATTAAAAATGGATCTTGTTATATAGACGGAAAATTTCAAACTACTGATTTAGCTTTATCAGGAAATAAAATCAAAAAATTAGGCAAAATTGATCTGAACAGCAGTAAAGTTTTTGATGCAAGTGGTAAAATTGTTTTGCCAGGGGTAATAGATACACAGGTACATTTTAGAGAACCGGGGGCCAATGACGCAGAAAACTTAGAAAGTGGTAGTAGGGCAGCTATAGCTGGAGGTGTAACCTCAGTATTTGAAATGCCAAATACTAATCCGCCCACTTCAACCTTTAAGGAATTTAATAACAAACTTAATGCTGCAAAAAATAGAATGTTTTGTAATTATGCTTTCTATTTTGGTGCAACACCAAACAATATGAAAGAGCTTGCGTCTGTAAATACTTTAGATGGATGTTGTGGAGTAAAACTTTTTGCTGGATCTTCCACAGGAAACCTTCTGGTCAGCCAGGAAAAGGATATTGAGAAAGTAATATCTAATAGCAGCAAAATTATTTCAGTTCATTCTGAAGACGAAAACATTCTTTTATCCAGAAAAAAATTTATAAAAGAGGGTGATGTTACCTCACATCCAGTTTGGAGAAATGAGGAATGTGCACTAGAATCTACAAAAAGGGTGGTAAGAATAGCTCAAAAATATAAAAAGAAAATTCATATTCTTCACGTAACAACCAAACAAGAGATTGATTTTTTTAAAGAAAAAAGAGATGGAGTAACTTTTGAAATTACACCACAACATCTTACTTTGTTTGCTCCTGATTGTTATGAAAAATTAAAAACTTTTAGTCAAATGAACCCACCATTAAGATCCAGGGATCATTACGATAGATTGTGGGAGGCAGTAAAAGAGTCTATGGTTAGTACTATAGGATCTGATCATGCTCCACACACTAAAAAAGAAAAAAATAGAAAATATCCTTTATCACCATCAGGAATGCCGGGTGTTCAAACGTTACTTCCAATTATGCTTGATCATGTAAATAATGGTAAATTAAAAATAGAACAATTGATCAAATTAGTTTGTGAAAATCCATGTGATTTATTTGGTATTAAGAACAAAGGTTATATTAAAGAAAATTATGATGCTGATTTAACCATAGTGGATATGAACAAAGAGGTTGTCATTAAAGATAGTTGGATCGAGAGCAAATGCGGATGGACACCTTTTAACAATTACAAAGTCAAAGGATTTCCAGTAGCAACAATTGTTAATGGTGAAATTGTTATGGAAAATAATAAAATTATATCAACTGCAAAAGGTAAGCCCTTAACTTTTTAAAGAATAGTATATTCTGGTTTTTAGTTGATGTATTTGCCTTCATACTGGTTATTATATTATCTCTAGGTGGTTTTTTTATGTGTTATACAATTCTGAAAGAAGAAAAACGTACCTTCTCATCATTCATAAAGTTTGCTTTTTATCTAACTATTGGATGTTATTTTGGCTATGTTTTATGGTCAGAAATTCAAAAATTATTTTAACCTTTTAAAATATTATTTTCTTTTAGGTCTTTTTTAATTTCATCTAAAATTGCAGGATCGTCAATTGTAGGAGGTACTTTATAGGTCTCTCCATCTGCAATTTTTCTAACTGTTCCCCGCAAAACTTTTCCTGATCTTGTTTTAGGAAGCCTTTTAACAACGATAGCTAATTTAAAAGCAGCAACTGGCCCTACTTTTTCACGAACTAAAGCTACACATTCTTTTGTAATTTCTTTATTGTCTCTATCAACGCCTGCTTTCAAAGCTATCAGTCCTATAGGGAGTTGTCCTTTTAATTTATCTGCAATTCCTATTACAGCACACTCTGCAACACTTTTATGTTCTGCTAAAACTTCTTCAATAGCACCTGTCGACAATCTATGACCTGCTACGTTTATAATGTCATCTGTTCTAGACATAATCCAAACATAGCCATCCTCATCGATATGCCCAGCATCATAGGTTTGGTAATATCCATCATATGTTGACATATAAACTTTTTTATATCTTTCATCTGCATTCCATAAAGTTGGAAAAGTTCCTGGAGGTAAAGGTAATTTTACAACGATATCACCCATCTGACCTGGTTTATTTTCTTTACCCTCACTATTAAGAACTTTTAAATCATAACCAGGAACTGGTTTAAAGGCAGAACCATATTTAATTGGAAATTTTTCTATTCCTGCACAATTAGCACTAATTGCCCAACTTGTTTCAGTTTGCCACCAATGATCAATTACAGGAGCATTAGAAAGTTTTTCAAACCATTTAATGGTATCTGGATCCGCACGTTCACCGGCCAAAAACAAAGTATCAAACTTAGATAAATCATATTTTTTAAAGAATTTTCCATCTGGATCTTCTTTTTTTATAGCTCTTATTGCTGTAGGAGCCGTAAATAAAGATTTTACTTTGTATTCTGATATTATTCTCCAAAAGACACCTGCGTCAGGAGTGCCCACTGGTTTTCCTTCAAACAAAACTGTTGTGCAGCCATAAAATAAGGGAGCATAAACAATATATGAATGACCAACTATCCATCCTATATCACTTGCTGACCACCAAACATCATCCTGATTAATATTGTAAATATTTTTCATTGTCCATTTAAGAGCAACGATATGACCACCTATATCTCTAACTATTCCTTTTGGGGTTCCCGTTGTTCCTGAGGTATAAAGTATATAGGCATAATCAGTTGAATTCATTTTTTCACATTCTGCAGGTTTTACTCCCTTTAAAGCTTCAACCCAATCAATATCCATTTTAGGATCTAGATCTGCTTTGTCTTTTTCTCTTTGCCAAATAATACATTTTTCTGGTTTGTGATTTGCAATTTCAATTGCTTTATTTAACAAAGGTTTATAATGTACGGTTCTTCCTGGCTCATACCCGCAAGAAGCTGAAATTATAATTTTTGCTTTGGAGTCATCAATTCTACTTGCTAATTCGTTAGCCGCAAAACCACCAAACACAACAGAGTGAATTGCTCCAATTCTTCCACAAGCTAGCATAGCAATAACTGCTTGAGGTATCATAGGCATATAAATAATTACTCTATCACGTT
>CACIKS010000020.1 GCA_902587295.1 uncultured Pelagibacteraceae bacterium
GCTTTATTATAGTTTGGCAATATTACATCAACCAAACTTATTTTATTTTCCATCAGTACGTTATAAATTATCGTGAAAATGTGGCAAAAACTGTATTTACATTAATTTCAAAACGTACTATATAAGTTTGCCTGGCGATTATTGCGAAGGGGTAATACCCGATCCCATTCCGAACTCGGAAGTCAAGCCCTTCAGCGCCGATGGTACTTTGTCTTAAGATACGGGAGAGTAGGACGTTGCCAGGCTTTAAATATTTACTATGAAAGTAGCTAGTTCTTTAAAATCACTAAAAAAAAGAGATCTCGATTCTAAGTTGGTTAAGAGGCGAGGAAAGCTTTACGTTATAAATAAAAAAAAGCCAAAATTCAAAGCTCGACAAGGCTAGTTTTTTAAATGAACGTAGGATCTACAAAAGAGAAAAACCCAGAAAAAAGAATATCAATTACACCAGATACAACTAAAAATTTTAAAAATTTAGGACTAAACGTTTTTTTAGAAAAAGGGTTTGGTGAAAGTTTAGGTTTTAGTGACAAAGAATTTAAAGAAAATGGTGCAGTAATTTTAAATAATTCTGCAGATGTTTTGTCAAAGTCAGATTTAATCTGCAAGGTAAATTTTCCAGATGACGAAGAGTTTAGCCAAATTAAAGAAAAATCATATTTAATAGTATCAAATTTTAATCCAGAAAAAGAAAAAAAATTTTTAAAAAACAATATTAATATCTTTGCGTTAAATTTACTTCCTAGAATAACTAGAGCTCAATCAATGGACGTATTATCTTCCCAGGCCAATCTTGCTGGTTATAGAGCTGTAATAGAGACTATATATGAGTACCAGAAGGCTGTTCCAATGATGATGACCGCAGCCGGTACAGTACCTGCCGCAAAAGTATTGGTAGTTGGTGCCGGAGTTGCTGGACTTCAAGCGATTGCAACTGCTAAAAGATTAGGAGCAATTGTATCGGCAACAGATGTACGTATCACCGCTAAAGAACAGGTAGAAAGTTTAGGTGGAAAATTTTTAACTGTTGAAGGTTCTGAAAATTTAGAAACAAAAGGTGGTTACGCTAAAGAGGTTAGTGAAGATTTTAAAAAGAAACAAGCTGAAATGCTAGAAAATGCGGTATCCAAAAGTGATATTATTATTTGTACAGCACTAATACCGGGAAGACCTGCACCTAGAATTATAACTGAAAAAATGATTGATACTATGAGGTCAGGATCTGTTATTTTTGACCTAGCAGTTTCGCAAGGCGGAAATTCTGCTTACTCAGAAATAGATAAAATTGTTGATAAAAAAGGAATAAAAATAATCGGAATATCAAATGTTATGAACAAATTACCTTTAACAGCGTCAAACTTATATGCAAAAAACTTATTCAGTTTTGTAAGAAATCTTTATAGTAAGGAAAAAAAAGAATTTGTAATTAATTTAGAGGATGAAATCATTAAAAAAACTTTATTAAAGGAGTAGAATACTTATGGAAATTGACCCATTTATATTTAGATTTAGTATTTTTATTTTAGCAATTTTTGTTGGATATTATGTAGTTTGGAGTGTTACCCCATCTCTTCATACACCACTAATGTCCGTAACTAATGCAATTTCTTCAGTTATAATTGTAGGAGCAATTATAGCGGCATTAGCAGGTTCCTCAGAAAATATTTTTGAAATGTCAAATATTTTTGGTTTCTTGGCTATTGTTTTGGCCGCAGTTAATATTTTTGGAGGTTTTTTGGTAACCCAGCGAATGCTTCAAATGTATAAGAAAAAAAAGAAAAAATAAAAAAATGATATCCGCAAATTTATCTGCAATATTTTATTTAATTTCTGGAATACTGTTTATTCTTGCACTAAGGGGCCTTTCATCTCCAGAGACATCAAGACAAGGAAATTTTTTTGGTATACTTGGAATGATAATTGCAATTACTGTAACATTTTTCACAATAGGTAATTTTTCTACATCGACTATTTACGTTTTAATATTTTTACTCGTTGGTGGAGCCATTGGGGCTTTAATTGCTTTTAAAATTCCAATGACTGCTATGCCAGAGTTGGTAGCTGGTTTTCACAGTCTTGTTGGTTTAGCTGCAGTTTTTGTAGCTATTTCGGCTTTTAAAAACCCACAAGCCTTTAACCTTGGAGTCCCTGGTGACATTAAACTGGCCAGTTTAATAGAAATGTCCATTGGAGCTGCTGTTGGAGCAATTACTTTTTCTGGTTCAATAATAGCTTTCCTAAAACTTAGAGGAATAATGTCAGGATCACCTATTACTTTTACCGGTCAACACATTGTAAATTTAATTATAGGAATATCAATCTTTCTATTAATTTATTTTTTATGTATTTCACAATCAGAAAATTTCTTTTGGAGTATGATAGCAATATCTTTCTTGATCGGGGTTTTACTTATTATTCCAATCGGTGGAGCTGATATGCCTGTAGTAATTTCAATGTTAAATTCTTATTCAGGTTGGGCAGCTGCTGGAATTGGTTTTACGTTAGAGAATACAGCATTGATTATAACAGGAGCTCTAGTGGGATCATCTGGTGCAATTCTTTCATACATAATGTGTAAGGGAATGAATAGATCATTTTTTAGCGTGATACTTGGGGGTTTTGGTGGAGATACAAGCGTTAGTAAAGATAAGAAAAAAGATCAAAAACCTGTAAAGAGCGGTAATGCAGAAGATGCAGCATTTCTTTTAAAAAATGCATCCTCAGTAATTATAGTTCCTGGATATGGTATGGCCGTAGCCCAAGCTCAACATGCATTAAGAGAAATGGTAGATACTTTAAAGAAAAATGACATTAAAGTTTCATATGCTGTTCATCCTGTTGCCGGTAGAATGCCTGGTCATATGAATGTTTTATTGGCAGAAGCAAATGTTCCTTACGATGAAGTGTTTGAATTAGATGATATCAATAATGATTTTGCAAATACAGATGTTGCATTTGTGATTGGCGCTAATGATGTAACTAACCCTGTTGCTAAAACGGACCCACAAAGCCCAATTTTTGGAATGCCAGTTTTAGATGTTGAAAAATGTAAGTCTGTTTTATTTGTGAAAAGAAGTTTATCCCCGGGTTACGCAGGAGTTGATAATGAATTATTTTATAGAGAGAATACTATGATGTTATTTGCTGATGCGAAGAAAATGACAGAGGATATAGTAAAAAATATAAATTGATTATGAAAACTAAAATTTTTTGTGACAGCGCAGATTTTAAAATAATTAAATTTTTTAATAATAAATCTTTAGTAGATGGGTTCACAACTAACCCAAGTCTTATGAGGGTCTCTGGCGCTAAAAATTATAAAAATTATTCCTTAAAAATTTTGAAAGTATGTAAAACAAAACCTATTTCTTTCGAGGTTTTTGCTGACACACCAAAGGAAATGTTACATCAAGCTTATAAAATAAATAGCTGGGGCAAGAACGTATATGTAAAAATTCCAGTTATAAATTCTAAGGGTAAATTTATGGGTTCTGTTATTAAAGAATTAAGCTACAAGGGTGTTAAATTGAATATCACAGCAGTTTATACAGTTACCCAAGTTAAAAAAATTTTAAAAATTTTAAACAAAAAAAATAAGACTATAATTTCTATTTTTGCGGGTAGGATGTCGGACAAGGGAATCGATCCTATGCCTGTATTCAGAAAAAGTATAGCTTTAACTAAAAAGTACAAAAGTGTAAGTGTTCTTTGGGCAAGCACAAGAGAGCCTTATAATTTGATACAATGTAAACAGCTAAAATGCCCAATAATTACAATGCCACCTAAGATAATTTTAAAGATTGAGGATTTTGGAAATAGTTCTACCAAAAAATTGACAATAAATACTGTAAGATCTTTTCTTAAAGATAGTAAAAAATCTAAGTTTCAAATCAAATAATATTTTGATTTGATATAAAGTAATTAAAAGGTATGACAGAATTTATTAATAAAACACATAGACAAGTTATTACTTTTAGTAAAGAATTAGGACATTCTTATACGCCAAATCTCAATGCAAGGTTGATAGATGAAAACGGCGGATATTTTATAAAGACCAATTCATCAGGATTTAGATCAAATATTGAATTTAAAAAAAAAAAAGAAAAAAAAAGAATATTATTTTTTGGGGACTCAAATACTGCAGCTGACGGCGTTTGTAACAAAGATAGATATTCAGATTTAATTGGTGAATATTTTAATGCTGAGGTTTTTAATTATGCAATTTCTGGTACAGGCACAGATCAGCAATACTTAATATGGGAAAAATATGCGAAAGAAGTTGAAGCAGATTTAGTTGTTATAGGAGTACTTGTTGAAAATATAGAGAGAAACAAGGTTGAATTCAGAGAAACAATCAGTAGTTTTACAAAAGAAAAAACATTAACTTCAAAACCATTTTATGTAATTGAAGATGATAAATTGGTACTTAAAAACAGTCCAGTCAAAAAATTCGATGGAAATTTTAATAAAATCGAAAAAAATAGAGTTCAATGGGCAATACCACAAGATCAAAAAAATTTATATAATTTATTAAATTTTTTCAGAGGAACAAAAATTTATAAAAACTTGATTACAAAAGATACTGATAAAATTTCATCTTTAAGATCCTTTTTAATAAAAAAATTTTATCAACCATACAAAGATTATGGTAATCCAAAAAGCAAAGGGTATTTACTTTTAAAAAAAATTTTAGAAAATTTTACAAATTCAATAAAAAATATCCCCGTGGTCTTAATGCCAATTCCCACCTATCACTATTATTTTGATGAAGCAGAGCCAATTTACAAAGATTTATTCAATTCATTTAATCAAAAAAACAAGAATCTATTTGTAATTGACCCTTTAAATCATCTGAAAAATTTAGATTATAATAAAAAAAAAAATCTTAGTCTTAAAGGAGATAAGGCACATTTTTCAAAATACGGACATAAAGTTATTGCAGATTACTTAGGTACGCAAATTAACACACTAAATATTTTTAAAAATTCTTTTGACCCATCAAAAAATAATATTCTTGATAGCAAGTCTATAAAAAATTCAACTTACATTTTAGGTATATCAGCTTTTTATCATGATTCGGCTGCTTCATTAATTAAAGACGGAAAGATTGTTGCAGCAGCACAAGAAGAGAGATTTACAAGAAAAAAAAATGATCAAAGCTTTCCAAAATTTGCTATAAATTATTGTTTAGAAGAAGCAAATATAAATTCCAACGATCTCAATGCTATAGTTTTTTACGACAATTCATATTTAACTCTTGAGAGAGTTTTCTCAAGCTTCTTTAAAACTGCGCCAAATGGTTTAGAGAACTGGAAAAAATATATGCCAAGATGGTTAGCATATAAACTTTTCATCCCAAATTTAATCAGAAAAAACTTGAATTATAATGGCAAGATACTTCACAACGAACATCATCGATCGCATTTAGCTTCTGCGTTTTTTCCATCCCCCTTCAAAAAGTCTGCAATACTTACAATAGATGGGGTTGGTGAGTGGACCACCGCATGTATAGGCGTAGGCAACGAAAACAATATAAAAATGTTAAAAGAAATGTCATTTCCAAATTCAGTTGGACTGCTTTACTCCGCCTTTACACAGTTTATTGGGTTTAAAGTTAATTCGGGAGAGTATAAAATGATGGGTCTAGCTCCATATGGGCAACCTGTATACGAAGATTTAATTTTAAAACACCTAGTTAAATTAAATGAAGACGGATCAATTAATATTAATCAAGATTATTTTAGTTATTTAGATGGAAAAGTTATGACAAACAAGAAATTTGAAAATCTTTTCGGCGGTCCTCCAAGACAACCTGAAACTAAAATTACAAAGAGAGAAATGGATATTGCCAGCTCAATTCAGGTGGTTACAGAAAAAATTATTTTAAATATGGCAACTTATACCAAAAAAATTACCGGAGAAGAAAATCTTTGTTTATCAGGTGGAGTAGCCTTAAATTGTGTTGCTAATGGAAAGCTTCTAAAAACAAATTTATTTAAAGAAATATGGATACAGCCTGCTTCAGGAGATGCCGGGTCATCACTAGGCTGTGCTTATGATGTTTACTTCTCCTATTTTAAAAAAAATAGAATCTTAGAAAAAGAAAACTCCTCATTACAAGAAGGATCATTGCTAGGACCTTCTTGGACCAAAAATGAAATTCAATCATTCTTAGAATCTACCGATGCGTCATATGAATTTTACAAAAATGAAAGAGAAAAAAACGAAGTTTTAGCAAAAAAAATTAAAGACGGAAATGTTGTGGGACTCTTTTTAGGTAGAACTGAGTTTGGCCCTAGAGCTTTGGGATCAAGATCTATAATCGGAGATCCTAGAAATAAAAATATGCAAACTAAATTAAATCTGAAAATTAAAAACAGAGAATCTTTCAGACCTTTTGCTCCTGCGGTGTTGATTGAAAAAGCCGATAAATTTTTCGAATTAAAAAAAGAAAGTCCATATATGATGTTAGTTGCTCCAGTTAATAGAGAAAAAAGATTTCCAATAAAAAAAATTAAAACAGAAGATATGTTACAAATTGTCAAAGAGGTTAGAAGCGAGATACCAGCAGTCACACATATTGATTATTCTGCTAGAATTCAGACAGTCAACAAAAAATTAAATCTAAAATTTTATGAAATCATTAGCGAATTTGAAAAACAAACTGGCTGTCCAATGCTTATAAACACTTCCTTCAACGTTAAAGAAGAACCAATTGTAAATTCACCTACTGATGCATTTAGATGTTTTATGAATACAGAAATGGATATTTTAGTTATTGAAAATTTTGTATTGTATAAAAATAAACAAAACAGTAATCAATTTAGATACTGGAAAACAAATGAAAAAAAATTTTCTAAAGAGAATAAAAAAAAGACATTTATATCAAATGAACTTACAAAAATTTATTCAAATTTAAAAAAAATTGAATCTGAAAATATTTATTTTTCTGAAGGATGGAAAGATACTAAAATTGTTAATTTAAATAATATTTTTGAAATACCAAAGGCTTTAGATGAGGAAAATTTTGATCCAGATATTATGGTTGAAGAAATAATCAAATTTTGGATTAATAAAAATTTTGCAAAAAAAGCAAGTTTTATATTAAAAGATCTTCTAAGACTATCTAAAAAATATAAAACTAATGAAATAAAATTTAGTGAAGAAATTTCTGAAACAATGTATGAAATGTTTTAAGAATGATGAACAAAACATTTAAAAATATTATAAGCCTTCCATATAATTCAAGACTTATATTTAATTTTTCTGAAAAATTTTTTCATAGGACAAACGGTGGTTATATTTTATCTTTCCACGATTTAGACCCATTTCAATTTGAATCTCATATAAATTCATTAAAACCTTCAAAACCTATTTCACTAGATGAACTACTTAAAAGGTACCAGTCAGGAAAATCAATAAAAAATTGTTTTGCAATAACCTTTGACGATGGAGTTGAAAAAACTGTTATAAATAATTGGGAGATCTGTAAAAAAAATAATTGGCCAGTTACTTTCTATCTTCCAACGGATTATTTAAACGGTGAAAATCTACCTTATCAGAAAATCCAATTCATTGAAAAATTTTTAAAAAATTACGATTTGCCAGAACTCATAAAAAATAAAAAAAAACTTTTGAATAAAAAAAAATTGATTAAATATTTAACGGATATGCTTTATACAAAAAATAATTCTGAAGTTAGTTCAATTTTAGATTATTTTTTAAAAATTATTTTATCTAAATCAAAAAAAGTTGAAAAAGATTTTATGCCAAATGCAATAAGCTGGGAAAAAGTAAAAAGTATCAGCAAAAATTCATTATCGTCATTTCAAAGTCACGGAGTTACTCATACAGCCTGTAGCTCTTTAACTGAGGAAAAACTAAAACAAGAAATGTCAAAAAGTAAAACAATAATCGAAAATTGTACTGGCAAACGTGTAAATAGTTTTTGCTATCCTTATGGTTCTGTTAATAGTATTAACGAATTATCAATAAAAGTTGCATCAAGTTATTTTGAATCAGCAACTACATTGATAAGAGGAAGAATAAAAAATTCTAATTTACATTACTTACCAAGAATTGATCTATATCAAGAAAATCCTATTTCATTTGTAAGACTAAAAGTAGCCTTAAGTTGACTTTAGAAATGAAAAAAAAAAATATAAATTCTATAAAAAAAATTTTCAAAGTACTTTATTCAGAAAACTATCAAACT
>CACIKS010000021.1 GCA_902587295.1 uncultured Pelagibacteraceae bacterium
TTTTCTGCATATTCAGACTTCATATTATGAATTCCTGCTATTATTTTATTTTTTTTTGCATGCTCTAAAATTTTCATAATTGTATCGTATACTTTATCTCCTTCTGGTTTATCAAAACTAGGCTCTTCGCCTATTGCAAGACTGAGGTCAGCAGGACCAATGTAGATTCCAGTTAATCCAGGTGTTGACATTATTGAGTCTAAATTTTCTAATGACTCTCGGGTTTCTATCATTGCGAGCTTTATAATTTCATCATTTGCATATTTTCCGTAATCTGAACCTCCATACAAAAGTCCTCTAATTGGACCATAACTTCTATATCCTTTAGGTGGATAAAGACAGGCTTTAACAAAATTTTCTGCTTCTTTTCTATTGCTTACCATTGGACAAATAACTCCATATGCGCCGGCATCTAAAATTTTCATAATTTGACCAGGTTCATTCCAATTTACTCTTGCAATTGGAACAACGTCTGTTGTTGATATTGCTTGCAACATTTGAAGAGCATTAGGATAGTCAACTACTCCGTGTTGCATATCTATTGTTATTGAATCCCATCCTTGATGTGCCATTACTTCCGCAGAAAAAGAATTAGGTATTTGTAGCCATCCATTTATTACAGCTTTACCTTCCGAAAAAATTTTTTTTAGTTTGTTTTTGCGCATTAATTAACCAGAAAGGCCAAGATGAGTGTATTTGATATTTAAATAATCTTTTATTCCAACAGTTCCACCTTCTCTTCCGTAACCCGTTTGTTTTATCCCGCCAAAAGGTGTTTCTGCTGTAGCTACAACTGGAGTATTAACAGCTACAACACCAGTTTCTAATTGTTCAGATGCTTTAAAAGCTTTTTCCATAGAATTTGTACAAATATAACCTGCTAAACCACAATCATGTTTGTTTGCTCTTTTAATAACCTCATCGAAATTTTTAAAAGTAGTTATAGGTGTGATTGGTCCAAATGGTTCTTCTGTCATTACAGTAAAATCATCTTTAACATTATCAATAATTGTTGGTTCGTAGAAATAGCCTTTATTAAATCCTGAAGGTCTTTTACCTCCATAGAGAATTTTGCCACCCTCTTTTTTTGTTTTCTCTACGAGTTTTTCGATTTCTTCTAAACGTTTTTTTGTTGTTATTGGACCAAGATTAACACCCTCTTTCGTTCCATCGCCAAGTTTGAGTTTTTTTGTCTTTTCAACGAAAGACTTTGCAAATTCATCCTTTTTACTTTCGTGGATATAAAATCTGCTTGGCGAAATACATACTTGACCATTATTTCTATATTTAGATGTAATAGCCATATCAGTAACTTTGTCTATGTTTGAGTCTTCAAAAACTATAAAAGGTGCATGTCCACTTAACTCCATAGTTACTCTTTGAACCTTGTCTGCAGCTTTTTTGAGAATTAGTTTACCTACTCTTGTAGATCCAGTAATTGATACTTTTTTGATAATATTTGAAGAAATCAATTCGTTAGAAATTTGTTCTGGATCACCAGATAATAAATTAACAACACCTGGAGGTATTCCTGCATCATTTATTATATTCATCATCTCCATTACAGCACCGGGTGTAATAACATCTGGTTTAACTATAACTGAGCATCCTGCTGCTAAAGCTGTTGAAATTTTCCTAGAAGCTAAAATTATTGGAAAATTCCATGGGACTAATGCTGCAACCACACCAATTGGTTGATATATTACTTGAACTCTTGTGTCCTCAAATCTGCTTTCAACAGTTTGTCCAAAAATTCTTTTTGTTTCTTCTGCATTCCATTCAAAAATATCTGCACCACCACCTACTTCGCCCTCTCCCTCAACTAAAGGCTTTCCGACCTCTAATGCTAACCATTTTGCTAGCTCATTTTTTCTTTCACGCATTAAATCAGCAATTTTTCTGATTTTATATGAACGTTTCCAAGCAGGTGTTTTCTTCCAAACTTGAAAACCTTTTTCTGCAGATTTTAGAGCTTTGGAAACGTCAAGGCTTGTTGCTTTAGATGCTTTGCCAATTACTTCCTCAGTTGCAGGGTTTATAACATCATATGTTTCATTTTTTTCAGAAGGCTGCCATTTTCCGTCTATGAATTGACCAAATTTTGAATACATTATTTAATTTTTTATTGCTTAAAAGAGCAATATTTCCTAGGGTTCACTTTAAATAATTTATGAAAAAAATTCAACTAACTTGTGCTCACGCTATAGTCAAATATCTAATATCTCAAAAAATATTAGTTGAAGGTAAAAAATTACCACTCTTTGCTGGTGCTTTTGGAATTTTTGGACACGGAAATGTGGCTTGTCTTGGGCAAGCTCTTGAGGAGAGTAAAAATGAACTTCCTACTTGGAGAGGTCATCACGAACAAAATATGGCCCTCACTGGAATCGCATATTCAAGAGCAAAAAGAAGAAAACAAATTTTTGTTGCAACTAGTTCTGTTGGTCCCGGTTCTACAAATATGTTAACTGCTGCTGCTGTAGCAATGAGCAACCGTTTGCCTATACTTTTTTTACCAGGTGATACCTATGCAAATAGGATGCCAGATCCGGTTTTACAACAAGTTGAACATTTTAATAATCCGAATATTACTCAAAATGATGCTTTTAAATATGTGACTAGATATTTTGATCGAATAACAAGACCAGAACAAATTCTTCAAACTTTGCCTCAAGCAATTCAAACTATGATAGATCCCGCAGATTGTGGTCCAGCTTGTATTTCGTTATCACAAGATGTTCAGGGTGAAACTTTTAATTATCCAGAGGAATTTTTTAATGAAAAAATCCATACTATTAGAAGACCAAGACCTGATGATTATCAAATTAAACAAGCAGCAGAATTAATAAAAAAATCTAAAAATCCAATAATTATTTCTGGGGGTGGAGTTTTCTATTCAGATGCTATGCAGGAATTAAGCCAATTTGCAAAAAAACACAATATTCCAACAGCACAAACTGTGATGGGTTATTCATCAATGAAAAAAGATGATCCTTATTTTTTAGGAGCCATTGGAGGATTTGGTGGAAAAGCTCCAAATAACTTTATTAAAAATACTGATTTAGCTATTGCTATAGGTACAAAGCTGGCTGATTTCACAACTGGATCTTGGTCAAACTTTGAAAACCCTAATTTTAAATTGGTATCAATAAATGTCTCAAGATTTGATGCAAATAAACATATGGCGCAGTCAATTATTGGAGATGCCAAAATTTCAATTCAAGATCTCTCCATTGCCCTTGGAAACTGGAAATCACCTGAGGATTGGTACAAGAAATCTAGAGTTGCAGTTGAAGTTTGGAACAACTACCTTGAGAAAGAAAGTGGGCCAACAAATCAGAAGCTTCCATCTTATGCACACGTTGCTGGAGCTATATATAGAAAGTCTGATCCTTCAGATATTGCTGTGACAGCTGCAGGAGGTTTGGTCGGTGAAGTTCTTCAAGTATGGAGGCCAAGAGAACTTAATACTCACGAAACTGAATGGGGTTTTAGCTGTATGAGCTATGAAATTTCTGGTGCCTTAGGTATCAAAATGGCTAATCCAAAAAAGGAGGTTATAGCTTTTGTTGGAGATGGATCGTACTTACTTTATAATTCAGATATCTATAGCTCGGTTACAACAAATCATAAATTAATTATCATCGTTTGTGATAACGGAGGCCATGCTGTAATAAATAGATTGCAGCTTTATAAAGGTGGGAAAGAATTTAATTGTTTGTTTGAATCATCAAAGGTTAATAATATTAAAACAATTAATTTTGCAAAGCATGCTGAAAGTTTAGGTGCTACGGGTGAAAATGTTAATTCAATAAATGAATTGGAAGAAGCATTCTTGAGAGCAAAAAAATCTAAATCAACTTATATAATTTCAATAAAGACCGATGGATACCAATGGTTAGAAGGCTCTGCCTATTGGGAAAGTCCAACACTAACTAAACCATCTACCAAAGAGAATGAAAAAGCATTAAAAGAACATCTCCAAGGAAAAACTAAGCAAAGACAAGGTGTTTAAAGAAAATGACTAAAGTCTTTAAGGTTGGTCTTGTTGGTTGTGGTCATATTGCGGAAACGTATTTTAGAGCTCACAAATACTTTAATAATTTCAAAATAGTTAAATGTGCAGATATTAATTATGTGGCATCAAAAAAATGTGCCTCTTTATACAATATAAAAGCACTTAGTGTTAATAATTTATTAAATGACAAAGAAATTGAAATAATATTAAATCTTACAATACCTAAAGCGCACTACGAGGTTTCTAAAAAGGCACTACTACATAACAAGCACGTGTATACTGAAAAACCAATGGCTATCAATGTCGAAAATGCAAAAGAATTGTTAAAAATTGCAAAAAGAAAGAATTTATACATAGGCAATGCTCCGGATACTTTTCTCGGTGGAGGTAATCAGAAAGCAAAAGAATTAATAGAAAGAAATTTTATAGGTAAAATAAATTTGGGAAATATGATATTTGCATACCCTGGAATTCAATCTTATCATCCTAATCCGGAACCTTGGTTTGCTAAAAAAGAAGGTGGTCCAGCAATAGATATGGGACCATATTATTTAACAGCTTTAGTTAATTTGCTAGGACCAGCTAAACAAGTTTGGGGTAGTTTGATGAAAAGTAAAAAAAAGAGAAGGATAGGAATTGGACCAAAAAAAGGTAAATTAATAAAAGTTAATTGCCCAACAACATATCTGGGAACAATATTCTTTAAAAATAATAGCATCATAAGATTTACTCTATCTTTTGACGTAGTCGCACATCATAGAAATCATATTGAATTATATGGTGAGGAAGGATCAATAATAGTGCCAGATCCAAATATGTTTGGTGGGTCTGTTTATGTATCAAAAAAACTTGGTGGAACTTGGAAAGAGTACAAAACAGATAAAATGCCTTTAGGTAAAATCAATATTAGACAAAAAAGTTTAAGAGCTAATGAAGCATCTATAAATGCTAATTATAGAGGAGTTGGTCTTTCAGAAATGGCATATTGTATTAAAAATAAAAAAAAACATAGGTGCAATGGTGAATTATCTCTTCATGTATTAGACATTATTAAATCAATAATGAAAGCTGCAAGTCAAAAAAAAAGGGTTAATATTAATACCAGCTGTAAAATTCCAAAAAAATTTAATTTAAATGAAATTAGAAAAATAATTAAGTAAGATTTTGTCTTCCAAGAAGAGCAGCTCCTCTTACACCACTAGCATCACCATAAATTGGTTTTAATAAAACTGTTTTTAAATTTTTTTCGTTTAGATATTTTGATGTTATTGATTTTACTTCGTCAAGAAAATCAATTTCATTTGAAACTCCACCGCCAAAAACTATAGCATCAGGATCAATTGTAGACACAATTATTACTAAACATCTGGCTAAATATCTCTTGTATTCACTCACAAAATTAAAGGCGTTATTATTTCCCTTTCTATACCGTGAAAATATTTCTTTAGCTGTAAGCTTTTCATTAAACAAATAATAATAATTTTTTTCTATTGATTTTCCTGATAAATATCCCTCAATTCTATTTGAAAAATCAAATTTTTCACCATATTCAATATTAGATTTATTTTCTTTGATAGGCATTTGATTTAAGCTCCATTCACCACCCAGTCCATTTGCTCCAGTAACAATTTTTCTATTAATAACTAAACCACCACCGCATCCAGATCCTAATATTATTCCGAATACACTATTATAATGTCTTGCAGCACCATCTATTGCTTCTGATAAACTGAAACAATTAGCATCATTTTCTGAAAAAATATCATTTTTAATTTTCTTTTTTAATTCCCCAATAATACTTTTGTTGTTTAGCCATTGAGAATTATGGGCATTTTTTATAACACCAGATGAACTGTCTAAATTTCCTGGATGACATATACCAACAACAAAGTTTGATTTATATTTTTTTTCTAAATTTTTAATTATTTCACAAATTGATTTTATTGTATCGGCAAAATTTTTTGGTGTTTCAGATCTATTTCTTTCAAGTTCTTTATTATTATTGTCTAGAAGAACATATTCAATTTTAGTAGCACCAAGATCTATTCCAATTTGCATCAATTTTTACTTGTTCTATCTATTTCTTTTAGTTCTACCTCAAGCTTATCGAGTTCTTCACCACCAGCCATCATTCCTAGAAGCTTTTCCCTTGAAAGATCTTTTTTTTCAAATGTACCCATACTTTTACCTCTATTTAATATAGTAAAACTATTTCCAACTGGATATGCGTGATGAACATTGTGGGTAATTAATATCACACCTAGTCCGGAAGCAGCAGCTTTCACTATATATTTAAGAACTACCGATGCTTGATGAACCCCAAGTGCTGATGTGGGCTCGTCTAAAATTAAAACTTTTGCACCAAAATAAATTGCTCTTGAAATTGCTAGGCACTGTCTCTCACCACCTGACATTGTCCCAACAGCCTGTGATGGATCTCTTACATCTATACCAATTTGACCCATTCTTTCTGATGCAATATTATTTGCTTTATTAACATCAAAAGTTTTAAAAGGTCCAAATCCTTTCATTGGCTCTCTTCCCATAAAAAAATTTCTTGTTACACTCATTAATGAGACTAAAGCTAGGTCTTGATAAACAGTAGCTATACCTAAATCTAATGCGTCTCGAGGTGAGTCAAATACAGTTTTTTTACCATCAACTATAATCTCACCTTCATTTGGCTTATGAACTCCAGATAATGTTTTTATTAGTGTTGATTTACCAGCGCCATTATCACCTAATAAACACATTATTTGTCCCTTTTTAATATGCATAGTTACGTCTTTTAAAGCTATAACAGACCCAAAAAATTTACTTATATTATTAAATTCAACTAGATTATTTGACATTATTTATTCTCAGTAACTCTTCTTCTAATAAAATTATTAAAAATAACAGCAATCAACATCATTGCTCCTAAAAAGACT
>CACIKS010000022.1 GCA_902587295.1 uncultured Pelagibacteraceae bacterium
TTTTTTTGTTTTAGCTATTCCTCCGCCTGAACCACCTAAAGTAAAAGAGGGCCTTATAATTGCTGGCAATCCTATTTTTTTAAATGCATTTCTCGAATTTTTTATTGAATTAAGAATTTCAGATTTAGGCAAATCAAGCTTTATCTCTCTCATTGCTTTTCTAAAGAGCGCTCTATCTTCTGCTCTTGAGATTGCAGCTGCTTTGGCTCCAATTAATTCTACCTTGTTTTTTTTAAGTATACCTTTTTTTTCCATTGAGATAGCTGTATTCAAAGCTGTTTGTCCACCCATAGTAGGAAGAATTGCACAAGGTTTTTCTTTTATAATAATTTTTTCGACAATTTCAGGTGTAATAGGCTCTATATAAGTTTTATCAGCAACTTCTGGGTCTGTCATAATTGTAGCTGGATTAGAATTAATTAAAATAACTTTATAACCTTCATCTCTAAGTGCTTTACAAGCCTGAGTGCCTGAATAATCAAACTCACAGGCTTGACCAATAACTATAGGTCCTGCACCTATTACTAAAATTTTTTTAATATCTTTTCTTTTTCCCATTTGTTTTTGATTTTATGTTTTTTAAAAATTTTCCAAATAAATACTTGCTATCTTGTGGGCCAGGATTAGCCTCCGGATGATATTGCACTGAAAATATTTTTTTACTTTTTACTTCTATACCTTCAATAGATCCATCAAAAAGCGATTTATGTGTGATCTCCACATTTTTAGGAATCGACTTAGAATCAACCTCAAAACCGTGATTTTGACTCGTTATTTCAACTTTATTTGTTTTTAAATCTTTAACAGGATGATTTGCTCCCCTATGCCCTAGCGACATTTTTTTAGTTTTTGCTCCAAGAGCCAAAGATAAAATTTGATGACCAAGACAGATACCGAAAATTGGTATTTTCTTTTCAATTAGTTTTCTAACTATTGGTATTGCGTATTTGCCAGTAGCTGCAGGATCTCCAGGACCATTTGACAAAAAAACCCCATCAGGTTTAAGTTTTATTATTTTATCTGCAGAAAAATTTGCTGGAACAATTGTTACTCCACAATCAATATCAGAAAAACATCTTAATTGATTTTTTTTAATACCATAATCAATAGCAACAATTTTATATTTATTTTTTTTATTTTTAACATATCCCTTTTTCTTATCCCAAGACTTTAAAGATTTCCATTTATAAAGCTTTTTACAAGTAACTTTTTTTGCTAAGTCTAATCCTAATAAACCATTCCAGGATCTTGCATCATTTAAAAGTTTTTTAAAATTATGATTTCCGCTTTTTAAAAATTGTATCGTTCCTTTAGGAGCACCTTTATCTCTTATATAATTGGTAATAACTCTAGTATCTAATCCCACAATACCTACAATTTTTCTTTTCTTTAGCCAAATATTCAGTTTTTTAATAGATCTATAATTAGATGGTTCTGTTATATCACAATTAAGAATAACTCCCTTCACCCAAGCTTTATCAGCTTCGTTATCTTCGATATTTGTTCCTACATTACCAATATGAGGAAATGTGAAATTTATAATCTGATCAGAGTAAGATGGATCTGTTAAAATTTCTTGATAACCAGTAATTGATGTATTGAAACAAACTTCACCAACCGCAAATCCTTCGTAGCCAATACCTGTTCCAAAAAATTTGGTGCCATCTTCAAAAACTAAAATACCTGTAGAAAAAATGTGTGATTTATTTTTTTTGTTTATGACCTGTCTCAAATACAACTCATGAGTTAAAGATAATCCTATTAAGTAGGGTTTTGCGCTTTATATGAAAAAGGTTCACAGTCGTCAACCCCATTCTTTTTTCTTTTGAAGAAAAAATGTGATTAAAGTAAGTTTTAAATTATATGTCCCTTCAAACGAAAATAGAAACCAAGCTTAATGAAGCTTTAAAGGCAAAAGATAAAAAAACTTATTCTACTTTAAGGCTTGTGGTAGCAGCCATAAAAGACACAATGATCTCTAAAAAGATCAAAGACAAAAATGCACTGCCAGATAATGAAGTTATAAGCCTTCTTAAAAAGATGGTAAAACAACGTAATGATTCTTGTGATGCTTATAAGAAAGCTGGTCGAAGTGAATTGTTAGAAAACGAAATTTCAGAGATTAATATCATTAATGATTATTTGCCAAAACAATTAAGTGAAGAAGAAACAAAAAAAATTTGCCTTGAAACAATAAAAAAAGTCGGTGCCAGCTCTGTAAAAGATATGGGTAAAGTGATGGGAGCTTTAAAAAAAGAACATTCTGACGTTCTAGATTTTTCAAAGGTAAGCCGAATTATAAAGGAGAACTTGAAATAAAGTGAAATATCCAAAAACTTATTTAGAAGAAATTAAACTTAGATTAAAAGTTTCTCAAGTGATTAGTAAAACAGTTAAATTAAGGAGAAGAGGAAAAGAATTTGTAGGACTATCTCCTTTTACTACTGAAAAAACTCCATCATTTACAGTAAGTGATGAAAAAGGATTTTATCACTGTTTTAGTTCTGGAGAACATGGAAATATATTTGATTTTCTTATGAAGACGCAATCTTTAAAATTTGGCGAAGCTGTTAAACAACTAGCTTCTTCAGCTGGAATGCAACCATATAAATTTACGAGCTTAGATGTCGAGAAAGATAAAAGATACCAGACGTATAAAAACATTTTAAAAGATTATGCAGACTTTCATCACAAATTAATTTTTGGTAAAGATCAATCTGCAATAAATTATCTAAATAATAGAGGCATTAGTAAGGAGACAATAATAGAATTTCAAATTGGTTTCGTGCCAAATAATTCTAATTATTTTCAAAACCTAACTGAGAAGTTCTCCGAAAAGGACTTATCGTTAACTGGCCTTTTTTATAAAAATGAAAAATACAATAAATTTATAAATAGATTTAACTCAAGAATAATATTTCCAATAAAAAATATAGTAGGAGACGTAATCGCATTTGGTGGACGGACTATTGAAAATAATAAGTTTGCAAAATATATAAATTCTCCGGAAACAGAATTTTATAAAAAAGGGAAACATATATTTAATTTAGAAAAAGCAAAATCGCAATCAAACAAAAATGAAGAAGTTGTAATAGTGGAAGGATATATGGATGTAATTAGAGTTTATTCTTCTGGAATCAAAAATGTTGTTTCAAATTCTGGTATAGCTTTAACAGAGAATCAAATAAACTTAATATGGAAATTTTTTAAAAACGCTATTATTTGTTTAGACGGAGACTCTAGCGGTCAGAGAGCATCTTTACGAATAGCAGAAAATCTTTTCCCATTTATTAAAGAGAATAGCAAAATAGGTTTTGTATCATTAAGAAATGGGATGGATCCTGACGACTATATTAAAGAAAAAGGTAAAGAAAGTTTTGAAAAATTAATTAATGAAAATTTATCTATAGAGGAATTTATTTGGAGAATGTATTTGAATGATGTAGACAGATCAGATCCATTTGCTGTAACAAAGTTTGAAAAAAAGTTTAAAAATTTGTGTCAATCTATTTTAGATAAAACACTAAAAAAATATATTTTGGAATATTATTTAGAAAAAATTAGAAATCTAACACCACTGCAAAGATATGATAAAAGAAAAAAAATAAATACTTATAAAATTTTAAATGAAACAAAAAAGATTTCTGTAGCCAAAGATCATCTAACTAAAGAAGAAATCAAAGAATATTCGATACTATATATAATGTATAATTATCCAAAAATAATTTTACCAAGGATTGAAATTTTTAAAGGTATTAAATTCTCCTCTCAAATCCTTAATGATCTTAAAACAAATTTACTTGATTCTTTAAAAAAAGAAAAACCAATTACTGACGATAAGAGCTCAAAAATAATACAAGATATTAATCAAAATTCAGTTATAAAAAATATCTTTGAAAAAAAAGATGAAAATGAACAAATCGAATTGTTAAATGAAATACTTAAAGAACTTAATGAAATTAAATTTTCAAAAAAAATTGATGAACTAGAGAATAAACTTATGAAAGAATTTGATGAAAAGTCCTATTCGGACTTAATCCAGCTAAAAAGTAAGATAAATAAAGAATAAATTAAGAGTAGATTTTTAATAATTTGTACTTATATATATAACATCTTTAATTAGATCACTTTCTATGAAACAAAAAATTATCACAAAATCTTTTGAAAGACTTTTAGACAAAGGTTTGCACAGAGGTTTCATCACATATGAGGAGTTAGGTAAATCTCTAGGTAAAAGAAATGGGTCGCAAGAAAATGTAGAGAAAGCTGTTGTAATTATATTTGATAAAAAAGTATCTTTAGTTTTAAAAAAGTCTGATTTCCAAAAACCCAAAAAGAAAGATGTAACAAACGAACAATCTGACAAGAGTTCAGAAAAAAGTGATGATCCAATAAGAATGTACCTCCGAGAAATGGGAGGAGTTGAATTACTTTCTAGAGAAGGTGAGATAGCTATTGCAAAAAGAATAGAGGCTGGAAAAGACTTGATGATAAATGCCTTAACCCAAAGTCCTTTGGTAGCAAAAAAAATGTTCGAATGGAAACAACAACTTGAAAAAGGAGAGTTACTTATAAGAAATATTATAGATATTGATTCAACTTATGAAGACTTTGAAAATGAAGAAGAAAACTCAAAGAAAAAGAAATTAAAAAAAGAATCAAACACAGAAGAAGAAGATAAAAAAGAAAAAGACGAATCTGGTGATAAAAAATCAAATGAACAGTATGAGGATGAAGATGAATTTAACGTTTCTCTTGCAGCAATGGAAGAAGAAATCAAACCAAAAATAACTGAAATTATTGAAAATTTATCAAAACATTATACAAAACTAAAAAGATACCAAATTGAAAAACTAAACTGTATTTTAGATGGAAAAGAGTTATCGATTTCAAAAAATAAAAATTTTAAGAAGATACAAGGAATTTTAGTTGAAGGTTTTAAGAATTTACAGCTTGGTGCTTCAGTAATAGAAGAACTTGTTCAAGCTCATTACAAAGAAAATAGAAAAATCTTGTCCCTAGAAGGTGTTCTTTTAAGGTTGGCAATGGAAAATAAGATTACTAGATCTGAATTTTTAAAATATTATATTGATAATGAAATCAACCCTAAATTCGAAAATTTTTTACAAGAAAACAAAACTTGGAAAAACTTTTTCAAGAAACACAGGAAAGATTTTGACGAGATTAGGGAAAGATTAATTGAATTTAGTAAGAAAACAGAATTACCGGTTGGAGAATTCAAACAACTTGTAAGAAGAATTCAAAAAGGAGAGAGAGAATCTAGAATTGCAAAAAAAGAAATGGTTGAAGCTAATCTAAGATTAGTTATATCAATAGCAAAAAAATATACAAATAGAGGTCTACAGTTTTTAGATTTAATTCAAGAGGGCAATATAGGCTTAATGAAAGCAGTAGATAAATTCGAATATAGAAGAGGCTACAAATTTTCAACTTATGCAACTTGGTGGATTCGACAGGCAATAACTAGATCAATTGCAGACCAAGCTAGAACTATAAGAATTCCAGTTCATATGATTGAGACTATAAATAAAATAGTTAGAACTCAAAGACAAATTTTAAGTGAGTTTGGACGGGAAGCAACACCTGAAGAGCTTGCTAAAAAATTAGCAATGCCTTTAGAGAAGGTTAGAAAAGTTTTAAAAATATCCAAAGAACCTGTATCTTTAGAAACACCTGTTGGAGACGAAGAAGACAGTACACTTGGAGACTTCATAGAGGATAAAAGTGCGTTGCAGCCATTAGATACTGCTATTAGATCAAATCTAAGTGAGTCGACTACTAAAATTTTAGCTTCTTTGACACCAAGAGAAGAGCGAGTTCTAAGAATGAGATTTGGTATAGGTATGAATACCGACCATACTCTTGAGGAAGTTGGTTTGCAGTTTTCTGTAACAAGGGAGAGAATCAGACAAATAGAAGCAAAAGCTTTGAGA
>CACIKS010000023.1 GCA_902587295.1 uncultured Pelagibacteraceae bacterium
AGAATAAATCAAATTATGTATGTAATACCTAATTTATCTTTGGATGATGTTCCTTTAGGAAAAGATGAAAAATCAAACATAGAACTAAAAAAAATTGGAGAAATCCCAAAATTTAATTTTAAACCATTATCCCATTATGAATTGGGTAAAAATCATAAATTAATAGACTTTGATTTGGCAACTAAAACATCAGGATCTAGATTTGTTTTTTTAAAAGGTAAATTTGCAGAGCTTGAGAGAGCACTTTCAAATTTTATGCTTGATTTACATACAAAAGAATTTGGTTACCAAGAAATTTCTCCTCCATTAATTGCTTCAGAAATGTCTATGTTTGGAACTGGGCAATTACCCAAATTTGAAAACGATCAATTTGAAATAAAATTAGATGGTGATAACAAAAAATTTTTAATTCCTACCGCTGAGGTTATTTTGACGAATATGGTTACAGATAGTTCCATAAAAATTTCTGATTTACCTATAAGGTTAGTAGCATCAACAGCCTGCTTTAGAAAAGAAGCTGGTAGTTACGGCAAGGACACAAAAGGTATGCTCAGACAACATCAGTTTTATAAAGTAGAGCTTGTAAGTATTGTTGAACCTAATAAATGTTTAGATGAACTTAAACGTATGACAGGATGTGCAGAAGAAGTTTTAAAAAGGTTAAAACTACCTTTCAGGTCAGTTTTACTCTGTAGTGGTGATATGGGTTTTAGTGCCGAAAAAACTATTGACCTAGAAGTTTGGATACCATCAGAAAATAAATATAGAGAAATATCCAGCTGTTCTTCTTGTGGACAATTTCAATCTAGAAGAATGAAAGCTAAATTTAAGGATAATAAAAATCAGACAGATTTTTTAGGAACTTTAAATGGGTCTGGATTAGCAATTGGTAGAGCTTTGATTGCTATTATTGAAAACTATCAAAATTCTGACGGAAGCGTAACAATACCAGTAGCATTAAGACCTTACATGAGAAATGCAGATAAAATTTAATATTTTATAAAAAATACTAGTTGTTATAATAATATTATTAATATATTTATTCTTACATTATGAGTAGCTCCGGATTTGCACAATTTATACCTTTAATTTTAATTTTTGTTATTTTTTATTTTTTTCTTATTCGACCACAACAAAAAAAAGTAAGAGAGCACAGAGATATGGTTAAAAATTTGAAACGTGGTGATGAAGTAATTACCTCCGGAGGTATAATTGGTAAAGTTGATAGAGTTTATGAAGACGACAGATTAGATTTAGACATTTCTAACGGTGTAAAAGTGCAAGTTATAAAAAACACAATCCAAGGCCATTTAAAAAAAGAAATAAAAAAGTAATTTTTTGTGTTAAATTTTTCAAAGACAAAAATATTATCAATATATTTAATTTTAATAATTGTTGGACTTTTTTCAGTCTTTAACTTTCTACATTTAGATAAATCTTTTTTGAATAAAAGGATAAATCTCGGCTTAGATTTACAAGGCGGATCTTACTTATTATTAGAAGTCAATAGCACATCTTTAGAAAAAAAAAGATTACAATCTAAAGTAGTTCCACTCAAAAAAAAATTAAGAGACTCATCAATAAAATATAATAATTTTGTTGTTACAGATGACAATATAAAATTTACTTTAAACATCGATGATATTAATAAATTTGAAATTTTTTTTAAAAATAGAAACAACAATGATGTAAATAATTATTTAGATAAATTTAATTCATTTGAACTAGATCATAAAATTATTAATAACCAAATAAATATATACCTTTCAAAGTATGGAATTATTAATTTAAGAAGCGCTGCAGTTGATCAATCAATAGAAATAGTAAGAAGGAGGATAGATGAAATTGGAACTAAAGAGCCATCTATTCTCAAAAGAGGAAATAACCGTATACTTGTTGAATTACCTGGCGTGAAAAACCCCGAAAGAATTAAGGAACTTCTTGGTAGAACTGCTGAATTAAGTTTTAGATTAGTAACCAATGAATCTAATGAGTATGGAAGTGAAAAATTTATTCTTTCAGATACACAAGAGGAAATATCTGTAAGTAAAAGAATTATTTTAAGTGGAGAAAATTTAATAGATGCCCAACCAAAATATGATAACTTAAATAACGAGCCAATTGTTGCATTTTCATTAGACAGATTAGGTTCACAAAGATTTGGTAAAGCAACAAGTCAAAATATTGGTAAAAGATTAGCAATCATACTTGATAACGAAGCAATAAGCGCTCCTGTTATAAGAGACTCAATCACTGGAGGAAATGGTACAATTTCAGGAAGCTTTACTTTTCAAACAGCAACAGATTTATCACTATTATTACGCTCAGGCGCTTTACCTACACCTTTAATAATCGTAGAAGAAAGAACTGTAGGTCCTGATTTAGGTAAAGACTCGATCGAAGCAGGTGTGGTTTCTTTAATAACTGGTTTTATTCTTGTAATAATTTTTATGATTATCAAGTATAAATTTTTTGGGATTATTGCTAATTTTTCATTAATTTCAAATCTTATAATGTTGGTTGGAATTTTAACAATATTGGAGGCAACTTTAACGTTACCAGGTATTGCAGGTATTATTTTGACAGTTGGAATGGCCGTTGACGCTAATGTTCTAATTTTTGAAAGAATTAAAGAAGAACTCAAAAAAGAAAGTTCGAACATACAAGCATTTGATCAAGGTTTTAAAAAATCTATTGCTACTATTTTAGATGCAAATATCACTACATTAATAGCTTCAGTAATATTGTTTATTTTTGGATCTGGACCAATCAAAGGTTTTGCAGTAACGCTTTCTATAGGATTAGTAACCACTTTATTTTCAGCATATTTTATATCAAGACATTTAACATCAATAGTCGTATTCAAAAATAAGGAAAATAAGATTTCGATATGAAAAATAAAATAAATTTTGAGTCCAAATTTAAGGTTGCGAATTTCTTATCAATATTTTTATTCGTAGGTAGTTTAATTTTAGTTTTCATAAAAGGTCTTAATTTTGGAATAGATTTTAAAGGAGGAACTTTAATTGAATTAAGGATTGACTCAAATAATATATCAATTTCTGATGTAAGGGAATCTTTTTCAAATATGAATTTAGGAGATTTAAATGTTAAAGAATTTGGAAAAAAAGGTGATTATTTAATTAAATTTGAAAGAAAAACTTTTGATAACAATATTAATATTAAAAAAATCAAAACAACTGTTAAAAATAATTTACAAGTTGATACCAATTTTAGGAGAATTGAAAATGTTGGACCAAAAGTTAGTGAGGAACTATTAGCATCTGGTATTCTTGCTATTAGTTTAGCTTTAGGTGCAATGCTTTTTTATATTTGGGTGAGATTTGAATGGCAGTTTAGTATTGGATCAATAGTAGCTATATTTCACGATGTTTTTATCACACTTGGTTTTTTTTCGCTATTATCTCTGGAAGTTAATTTATCAATAGTAGCTGCAGTACTTACAATAGTTGGTTATTCTATGAATGATACTGTTGTCATCTACGATCGTATAAGAGAAAACCTATCTAAATTTTCAAAAATTAGTATTGGTGAAATCTCAAATATTTCTATAAACGAAACTTTATCACGTACTTTGATCACTTCGGCAACAACTTTATTGGCCCTTTTATCTATTTTTATATTAGGGGGCGAAATACTAAGAGGATTTGCTTTTGCTATGATTTTAGGAGTTTTAATTGGAACTTACTCTTCTATTTTTGTTGCAAGTCCTATTTTGAAATACTTAAACGTAAGCTATAAAACTATTGATAAAGAAAATAAAAATTAGTACAGATTTTGCGCTACGACCATTGATAGTAACATCGGTAAAGATAATAGAGTGTTTACTCTAGACGTGATTACAGCAGTTTTTAAATGTTTGGGCTTATCTTCAGGCGAACAATCAACAATACCTAAAACTTTTTTTTGATTTGGCCATATAATAAACCACACATTGAAGGCCATTATTAATCCAAGCCACATTCCAATTCCTATTGCTGTATTTTTACCACCTGTTCCTATACCTAAAATCATTGCGTCATGAACATAACCGTTTAAATATGCAACTATCAAACCAGTTATAATTGTTGCTAAAGCTGCCCATCTAAACCAAAATAAAACTGCTGGAGCTATAACTTTTGTTATCGCAGGTTTTTGCTCATCAGATAACTTAGGCATACTTGGGATCTGAACAAAGTTTAAGTACCAAAGCAAACCAATCCACATTATACCTGCTAGAACGTGCAAATATCTAAATAACCAACTCCAAAAAAGCCTATCAAAGTCCCAGTCACCACCTGTAAAAAATAAACCTAGAAATAACAATACAGCAAGAATTACTGATAAATGAATTGTTTTTGATAGTGATTGTAATATGTTTACCATAATTTATTATATCATAAATTGTTAATTTATGCTGTTTTTTTCATTTTATTGTTTATTAAGCTTTTAAGAAATTTACCAGTATAACTGTGTGAATTTCCAGCAATTTTTTCAGGAGATCCTTCAGCTATAATTTTTCCACCTTCAGCACCACCTTCTGGACCCATATCAACAATCCAATCAGCTGTTTTGATAACATCTAAATTATGTTCAATAACAACAACGGTATTTCCAGTATTAACAAAAGCCTTTAGTATTTCTAAAAGTTTTTTAATATCGTGAGAATGCAACCCTGTAGTTGGTTCATCCAAAATATAGAGCGTTCTTCCGGTTGATCTCTTAGATAACTCTTTGGCAAGCTTGATTCTTTGAGCCTCTCCACCAGACAGAGTAGTGGCTTGTTGACCTATTTTTATATAACCTAATCCCACGTGTTTCAGTGTTAATAATTTTGAATAAACTGCTGGAATATTTTGAAAAAAAACACAACCTTCATCAACAGTCATATTTAACACATCAGCTATATTTTTATTTTTAAATTTAATTTCTAGAGTTTCTCTATTATATCTAGTGCCTTTACAAGCATCACAAGGAATATATACATCTGGTAAAAAATGCATTTCATAGGTAATTACACCATCACCTTCGCAGGTTTCACACCTACCACCTCTTACATTGAAAGAGTATCTTCCTGGTTTATATCCTCTTGTTTTTGACTCAGGTAAATTTGCAAACCAATCTCTAATTGGACCAAAAGCACCGGTGTAAGTCGCTGGATTTGATCTTGGTGTTCTTCCAATTGGTGACTGATCTATATCAATTACTTTATCAATTAATTCGGTTCCTTTATAATTTCTGAATTCTTTTGGTAATTTTCTAGATTTATTATTATTAAGTAATAAATTTAAAGCATTAAAAAGAGTTTGTAAAATTAATGTTGATTTACCACTTCCAGATACACCAGTAACGCAGGTGAAAGTTCCTAAAGGAATTTTTAAATCAACATTTTGTAAATTATTTCCACTCGCACCTAATATTTCTAAAAATCTTCCGTTTTTAGCCGTTTTTCTTTTTTTTGGTATCTGAATAAATTTTTCGCCTGAAAGATAATTACCAGTTATACTGTCCTTTGTTTCAATAATTTTTTTTAAATTACCCTCAGCTGTTATATTTCCACCGTTTAATCCAGCTTCAGGACCTAAATCTATTATATGATCTGCACTTTCCATTGTTTCCACATCATGTTCAACAACAATTACTGTATTTCCTAAATCCCTTAATCTTTTTAAAGCATCAATTAATTTTTTATTATCTCTCTGATGTAAACCTATAGATGGTTCATCTAAAACATATAGTA
Source organism: uncultured Pelagibacteraceae bacterium (assembly GCA_902587295.1). Classification (GTDB taxonomy): domain Bacteria; phylum Pseudomonadota; class Alphaproteobacteria; order Pelagibacterales; family Pelagibacteraceae; genus Anoxypelagibacter. Next base: position 5,741 of record CACIKS010000023.1, read on the forward strand.
CACCCGTCAATCCTGAACCTATTTGTGAGGCAAGCCTTATTCTTTGCGACTCCCCACCAGATAATGTTCCTGATTCTCGTGATAG
>CACIKS010000024.1 GCA_902587295.1 uncultured Pelagibacteraceae bacterium
TTAGTTGGTCCCCCGGGTGTTGGTAAAACATCTTTAGGAAAATCAATTGCTAGAGCAACAGGTCGAAAATTTGTTAGAATTTCTTTAGGTGGAATTAGAGATGAAGCAGAAATAAGAGGTCACAGAAGAACATATATTGGATCTCTGCCAGGAAAAATTATTCAAATGATGAAAAAAGCAGGAACTAAGAATCCATTATTCTTATTAGATGAAGTTGATAAAGTTGGAAGTGATTATAGAGGCGATCCATCATCAGCATTATTAGAAGCACTAGATCCAGAACAAAATAAACAATTTAATGATCACTATCTTGAAGTTGATTATGATTTATCAGACGTTATGTTTGTGACTACTGCAAATACATTAAATATTTTACCTCCTTTATTAGATAGAATGGAAATAATTAGAATTCCAGGATACACAGAAAGTGAAAAAATTAATATTTCTCAAAAATTTTTAATTCCTAAACAAAGCAAAGATAACGGTTTAAAAGACGGAGAATGGAAAATTTCTGAGAAAGTAAACAAACAAATTATTAGAGATTATACCAGAGAATCAGGTGTAAGAAATTTAGAAAGAGAGATATCAAAAATTGCAAGAAAGATTGTTAAGAAAATTGACTCAAATGAGGAGGTAAATAATGAACTTACTGAAAGTAATTTAAGCAATTATCTTGGAATTAAAAAATTTAATTTTGGTGAAATGGAAAGCGAAAATAAAATTGGTGTTGCAACTGGTTTAGCTTGGACAGAAGTTGGAGGCGAAATACTAAAAATAGAAACTGTTAATATGCCCGGAAAGGGTAAAATGCAGATTACTGGAAAACTAGGAGAAGTTATGCAAGAGTCTGTCAAGGCTGCAAAATCATATGTAAGATCTAAGTCAGTTGAATTTGGAATTATACCACCACTTTTTGAGAAAAAAGATTTCCACATTCATGTTCCAGAAGGTGCTACCCCAAAAGATGGACCATCAGCAGGTATTGCAATAGTTACCTCAATAATTTCATCAATAACCGGAATCCCTGTTAATAAGGATATTGCTATGACTGGAGAGGTAACTCTTCGAGGTAATGTTCTTCAAATTGGTGGTTTAAAGGAAAAACTTTTAGCAGCTCACAGAGCTGGTATTAAGAAAGTTTTAATTCCAGCAGATAATAAAAAAGATCTAGTTGAGATTCCTGAAGCCATACGAAAAACCATCGAAATTGTAGGTGTAAAAACTGCTGAAGAGGTATTAAAGCTCGCTTTAACTAAAGAACTTAAGCCTATTAAATGGGCTGAAATAGACCAAGCATCAAATAAAAATAAAGAAAAATCAGAAGTTACAAGCACACATTAATTGTTTAATATCATTTGTATTAACATTTATAATAATAAGTTATGAAAAAAATAGTTATTACTGGTGGTATTGGATACATCGGTACAGAAATATGTAAAATTTATTCTGGTGAAAGCTGGAAAAATAAAATTACCGTAATAGATAATAGATTCATTTCAGAAAGAGTTAATCAATTAAGAAATTGGAATATGGATTTTGTCCATGCCGATATAAGAAACAAAGATTTAGTAAAGAAATATTTAAACGAAGCAGATATTGTTCACCATTTAGCTGGCATAACAGATGTTGCAAGAACTGATGAAGAGACAAATCCTCAGATAGATAAAGATTTAAATGATGTTGCTGAAAATGGAACTAATATTGTTCTTTCAGAAATATCAGACGAATGTAAAATTATATTTCCTTCAACACATGTTGTTTTTGAGGGAAAGCAGGATTTAATTAAAAATATTAATGAAGATTACGAAAAATTACCAATCTTGTCTTATGCAAAGAGTAAAGACAAAAATGAGGAACAAATAAAAAAATCAGGAAAAGATTATATTATTCTAAGGCTGGCTTCAGTATATGGATATTCTACAGACACTATGAGGCTAAATATAATGCCAAACTTATTTTCAAAAATAGCTTCACAAAACGGCACTATTAGACTTTTCGGTGGTGGTAAGCAATTGAAATGTTTAGTTCCTTTAATTGATACAGCTAGATGTTTTAAATTTATGGAGGAAAAACATAATATTAAAAATGAAACTTTTAATGTATCGAAAGATTCAGTCACCGTAGAGGATGTATCTAATATATGTAAAAAAATTAATCCAAAAATAAAAATTATAAAAACTAATGATAAAGTTCCAAATCCAGGCTATTCACTTTCAAATCAAAAACTGTTGAACACAGGTTTTAAGTTTCTTTATGGTTTAGAACAAAGTATTCAAGAAATGATTTTTAAATGGTCAAAAAAAGATTTAATTAAAAATTTAGAGTACGTTAAAGATGGTGAAAACGAGTATTCTGACTCAAGAGGTAAAATAAGCAATCATGAACTTACTGAGCCAATAAATTTAATTGGCCTAATAGACTCAAAAAAAGGAACTATGCGTGCAAATCATTACCATCCGCAACAAGAACAAAAATGTTTATTTACTAAAGGCCAAATTATAGAAGTATATCAAAATTTACTTGAACCAGGCGCACCCAAAATAACCCAAGTAGTTAATGAAGGACAGCTATCAATAATAAAACCTAATGTTGCACATACTATGGTTTTTACAAAGGATACTGTTTTTTTAAATTTAGTGAGGGGAGATCGAGAACATAAAAATTATGGTATTACACATACAATTAAACACAACATTGTTAACGAAAAGGAAAAAAATTTATTGCTAAAATGTTATAAGTTTGACTGCAGATCTTGTGGAAATTTAAATTTGAAACGAGTTGTTTCTTTAGGTTATCAACCTTTAGCTAATAATCTTCTTAAAAAAAAAGACGACGAATGCGAACTATATCCATTAGAATTAAATTACTGCCCAAATTGTCATAATTGTCAATTATCAGTTTCAGTTGATCCGAACAAAATGTTTTCGAATTATTTGTATACCTCTTCAACATCTAAATCCTTTAGAAAACATTTTGAAGTCTCTGCAAAAAAGTATATTCGAGAGTTTAGATTATCTTCAAAAAGATCATATATAATTGACGTTGGAAGTAATGATGGTGTGGCTTTAAAACCATTTAAGGACAGAGGTTTTAAGAAAATTCTGGGAATAGAGCCAGCAAAGAATTTGGCAAAGCTAGCAAATAAAAATAATATAAAAACAGTTAATTGTTTTTTAGATAATAAAAATTTAAAAAAGATTAAAAAAAATGCTGATATAATTCTTGCTTCAAACGTATTCGCTCATTCCGACAAGTTAAAAGAAATGGCAGAATGTATGCTAAAACTTTTAAAAAATAATGGAACTATTATTATCGAGGTTCAATACCTTCTAAATACATTAAAAGATTTGACTTTTGATAATATTTACCATGAACACTATAATTATTGGTCTTTAACTTCTCTCAAAAAATTTTTTGAACAATTTAAAGCGAAAATTGTTAAAGCAGAAAAAATAAATACCCACGGTGGTTCGTTAAGAGTTTACATAAAAAAAAATAAGAATACAAAGTTAGATAAAAGTGTAAAAGCTTTACTAACTGAAGAAGAAAAATTTGGAATAAAAAAATACAAAACTTATCAAAATTTTGCAGAGCAAATTTATAAAATTAAAAAAAATGTTCAAAAAAATATCAAAGAATTAAAAACTAATGAAAAAAAACTTATAGGTTATGGTTCACCCGCAAAAGCTACAACAGCACTCAATTTTTTTGGAGTTTCTGAAGAAATTGATTTTATTGTTGAGGATAATAAATTGAAACATGGAAAATTTATTCCTGGAGTAAAAATACCGATTATGAGCAAAGATAAAATTTCAGATAAAAATAATACTATACTTGTTTTAGCTTGGAATTTTTTTAATGATATAAAAGAAAATAACAAGGATATATCTAATAATTTTATCAATATTAAAGACTTGGAAAGATAGATTATTTTTTAAGGTATTTCTCTGCTTGTGAAATAATTTCCTCAGTATCTTTCGGAATCTGTTTTGAAATTTCCTTATCATAAATAACTTCATTTGTAAGTTTTAGTGGCGCCTCATTATTAGCTATTTTTAATTTTTGTTCTCTTTTATATTTTAGTAAAGCGTCGACTGCTTCAAGAACATCTTCTATTGAGTGTTTATTATTCATTTATTAATTTTTTTTTATAAAGTTTTTTAAAAAAGTTTAAACTATCTGGATTTGCTAAAGCTTGTAAATTATCAATTTTTTCACCGTGTAAAGCTTTTTTTACAGCCAATTCAACAATTTTACCACTCTTGGTTCTTGGTATTTCATTAATTTGTATTATTTTATTCGGTATATGTTTTGGAGAACAATTCTTTTTAATTTCTTCTTTAATGTATCTAATATCAGCATCGCTCAATTTTTTTTTATTGTTTAATAAAACAAATAATATTATTCTAACATCATCTTTCCAATTTTGACCAACCACTAAACTTTCACGTATAAAATTAATTTTTTCAACTTGTCTATATATTTCAGCTGTTCCTATTCTTACACCACCCGGATTCAATGTGGCATCAGATCGACCTAAAATAACAAAACCATCATTTTTAGTTTTTTGTATAAAATCTCCATGATGCCAAAGGTTTTTATATTTTGAAAAATAAGCTTTTTTTAATTTTTTATGTCCTGGGTCAGACCAAAATTTAATAGGCATAGTTGGGAATGGTTTTTTTACCACTAGCTCACCCTTTTTATTTGGACCTAGACTTTTTCCTTTTTCATCAAACACATCTATATCGATACCTAAGCTTTCTCCCTGTATTTCACCGGATTTAACATCTGAAAAAATATTTCCAAGAACCAGACATCCCACAATATCTGTTCCACCACTTATTGATGCAAGCTGAACATCTTTTTTAATATTTGTATACACAAATTCAAAACTTTCTTTAACGAGAGGTGACCCTGTTGAGGTAATTAATTTTAAATCTGAAAAATCATTATTAATAAAATTTAAATTTTCATTTTTTAGAAAATCTATATATTTAGCACTAACACCAAATAAATTAATTTTTTCTTCTAAACATAATTTTATTAAAATATCGTAAGATGGATAAGTAGGCGATCCATCATATAAATACAAAGTTGCTCCAGAAGATAAACTGCCAACCAACCAGTTCCACATCATCCATCCAGTTGTAGTATAATAAAAATTTTTAGAATTATTTGATATATTGCAATGTAATGAAAATTCTTTATTGTGTTCTATTAAAACATTTCCCGCTCCATGCGTGATACATTTGGGAAATCCTGTTGTTCCACTTGAGTACAATATAT
>CACIKS010000025.1 GCA_902587295.1 uncultured Pelagibacteraceae bacterium
CATCGGTACCTCTGTAATAATAGTAATTATGTTCAGATAAATTTTCGTTACCTACTATTATGTCAGTCTCGCTATTGTGGGTTAGTTGGTATACTGGATCTATAAACACATTACCTACAAGACCCAAAGCATCTCTCGTAGTTGTAGGACCTAAAACGGGCAAAACAAAATAGCAACCGCTATCTGCTCCCCAAACTCCAAGTGTTTGACCAAAATCCTCTCTACCTTTTTTTTCAAATCCCATTTTCGAAGCAGGATCAAAAACTCCTAATATGCCAACAGTAGTATTTATGGCAAATCTTCCAGCTGTGTTACCGGCTCCCTTAAAATCACCTTGTAACACATTATTAGAAAGAGTTAATAGTGATCGTAAATTTGATACAAAATTCGATGTACCAGTTCTTATTGGCACCGGCAAAGCTCTGTATCCCTTTGCAACTGGTTTAAAGATTGCTCTATCTAGCCCTTGGTTGAATGCAAGTGTTCCTCTGCTAAATTTTTCAAAACATTCATTAGTAGTATACTTTTCTTCAGCCACTAATTGTGACGAAGAAACAGCTAATGACAGCATAATAAGACAAGTTAATACATTTAAACGCTTTAGCATCAATTTTTATGCTATATATTTTTTTAATGAAAATTACAAAATATTATTCCCCAAATTATGATTTAAAGCCTCGGAGTAACAAAAGAATAACAGCTATTATTATTCATTATACTGGAATGCAATCTGAGCGTGAATCTTTAGCCAGACTAATGTCAAAAAAACACAAAGTTAGCTCACATTATTTGATTAACAGAAAAGGTCAGATTTTTAATTTAGTAAAAGAAAAAAATGTGGCCTGGCATGCTGGTAAATCTATGTGGGGTAAATATAAAAATTTGAATAAAAATTCTATTGGAATAGAACTGGTTAATAAAGGACATAAATTCGGGTATCAATCTTTCACAAAATTTCAGATAAAAATGCTTATTCACTTATGCAAAAAACTGAAAAGAAAATATAAGATAAAAAACAAATTTATTCTTGGTCACTCCGATATTGCGCCCATAAGAAAAATAGATCCAGGAGAAAAGTTCCCTTGGGCATATTTGTCATCCAAAGGAGTTGGAAATTATCCAAAAAAAACAATCTTCAACAATCTTAAAAACAGGAGTGTAAAAAAACCTGATATTAAAGGCTTTTTTAATAATTTAGATAAAATAGGTTATCGTTATTTAAAGAAAAAATTTAGAAGAAAAATTATTAAAAACTTTCAAAGACGCTATAGACAAAAAAAAGTTGATGGTATTCTAGACTTAGAAACCATTAAAATAAGTGAATTTATGTCAAAAAGATAAATAGAGCTTGATTTTCTCGATATAAGCATTATAGCAGTATCCGCTAGGCAATTGGATTGTCGCTACTTTTTTAAAAGTAGAGGAAAGTCCGGGCTCCATAAAGACAAGGTGCCAGCTAATGGCTGGCAAGGGTGACCTTAGGGATAGTGCCACAGAAAATAAACCGCCTAATCAAGGTAAGGGTGAAACGGTGTGGTAAGAGCACACCGGTTTTTTGGTAACAAAAAACGCACGGCAAACCCCACCTGGAGCAAGACTAAAAAGAGATGACACTGCGAAAGCTAAAAACAGTCTTTAGTTAGTCATCAGGGTTAGTCGCTTGAATTTAAGTGTGAACTTAAATCTAGATAAATGACATCTTAAATGACAAAACCCGGCTTACAGATTGCCTAGCTCATCTTTGAAATGTTCCTGTTTTGTATCCACAATACTATTAAATATCCTAAACAGCATAAAATAAATAAGTATTGACTATGATTTCATATACCCATAGTATCCCATAAATTCCCATTTACCGGGAAATGAGGAGATTTAGGGAGAAAGATGAAAGATGTTTTTATCAAGTTACGAGAACAATTTAGACAAAAAAGGAAGGGTGTCAGTGCCATCTAGTTTTAGAGCATATTTAAACTCTATGGGATATAACGGATTTATTACTTATCCTTCTTTTAATAATTCTGCTTTAGATGGGTGTGCCCAAGAAAGAATAGAAAAATTATCAGAAAGCATAGACTCGCTTGGTCCATTTGAAGACAAAAGAGACTATTTTGCAACCTCAGTTCTTTCTGAAAGTATCAGCTTAAATTTTGATAGTGAAGGTAGAGTGTCTATACCTGAAAAATTATTAAAACATGCAAAAATTAAATCTAGCATTATTTTTGTTGGTTTAGGAAAGGTTTTTCAAATGTGGGATCCCAAATTATTTAAAGATTTTAAATCATTAGCTAGAAAAAAATCTTATATAAATAGATCAGCTTTAAAATGGGAGAGTAAATTTAAAAAGGAGGGAGTATGACGATTAATATAGGTGGAGGAGAATTAAAAGAATTGAAACCGAGAATTTTAGTTATGGGTGTTGGAGGTGCTGGAGGAAATGCAATTAACGCAATGATTGATGATGGTCTACAAGGAGTAGAATTTGTGGCAGTAAACACTGATGCTCAAGATTTAAAAGCAAATAAGGCAGATGCAAAAATTCAAATTGGTATGAATTTAACAAAAGGACTTGGGGCTGGAGCAAAACACGATATCGGCCAAGCAGCGGCAGACGAGTCCCTAAATGAAATAGTAACTTATTTACAAGGTGCTAATATGGTTTTTATAACAGCTGGAATGGGTGGTGGTACTGGCACAGGCGCTTCTCATGTAATAGCAAGAGCCGCTAAAGAATTAAATATTTTAACTATTGGAGTAATTACCCTACCTTTTTCTTATGAAGGACCAAAAAGAATGAGACGAGCAATGGAGGGTTGGAAAAAATTAAAACAACATTTAGATACTTCTATTGTTGTTCCAAACCAAAATCTTTTTAAAGTTGCAAATGAAGCTACAACTTTTGAAAAATCATTTTCTTTATCAAACGATGTTTTAAAACAAGGTGTTCAAAGTGTTACAGATTTAATGGTAAGGCCAGGATTAATTAATTTAGATTTTGCGGATGTAGAAACAGTAATGACATCTATGGGCAAAGCAATGATGGGTACTGGCGAGGCTGAAGGTGAAAATAGAGCTATATCTGCAACAGAATTTGCACTTAACAATCCTTTAATCGATGATTATTCTTTGAAAGGGGCGAAAGGATTATTGGTGAATATAACCGGAGGTGAGGATATTAAGCTGTTTGAGGTCGATCAGGCTGTAAATAAAATTAGAGCAGAAGTTGACCCAGAAGCTGAACTTATTTTTGGCGCTATCAAAGATGAAAATTTAAATGGTAAAATGAGAGTATCAATTGTAGCAACTGCGTTAGACGGCGAGGGCCCAACTTCAAAGGAGCCTTTAAGCAATGTTCACAGAATTCACACTAGAAACTCAGGTTATAGTGATGAGACTTCAAACAGTATTACTTTGCCTCAAATTCCAGATTCAGGATCAATTCAGGGTGCAACTGCATTAAAATTAGATGAAGAAGTAATAGATGATAAAATTCCTATTAAGCAAGAGGATTTAGTAAATGGTATTTCATTAGAAAATGCTGCTTATTTTGAAAACAGTCTAAATCAAGATCAAAATAATATTGAAGTAAATAAACCAGAGCAGCTAGAAGAGCCAGAAGAAACAGTTATAGAGGATATTTCTCTTTATGATGAAAATTCAGGAAAAACCTCAGAGTTAGATAAACAAGACGAATTTACCCCTCAATTATTTTCTGATGAAGAGTCTATTAATACTTCATCAGAAGATAAGAAGGATGAAATTTTACAAAACGAGGAAGAGGATTTCGAAATACCGGCGTTTTTGCGTAAACAAAAATTTTAATTTCGAAATAGATGAATCAAATTTCATCTTCTAAAAGTCTTGATCACTATCCCGTAATGTTGGATAAGGTTTTAGAGATTTGTTCCCCACAAAAAGGCGGTTTATTTGTCGATTGTACATTTGGGTCTGGCGGTTACAGTAGTGCCATACTTTCATCTCCAAATACAAAAGTTATTGCAATAGATAGAGATTTAAATACACAAAAATACGCAAAAGATATAAAAAACAAGTTCAAAAATCGTTTTGAATTCCACAATATCAAATTTAGTGAATTAGACAAAGTTGTTAAAAAAACTCAGAAAGTAGATGCTATAATTTTTGATTTAGGTTTATCTTCATTGCAAATCAAAAATTTAGATAGAGGTTTTTCTTTTAATTCAAAAGCAAAACCAGATATGCGGATGGGCTTAAATACTCTTAGTGGGAGTGAGGTCATAAATAATTTTGAACTGCAAACTCTTAAAGATATTTTTAGAATATTTGGAGAGGAAAGTGAGAGCTTTCGTATTGCTTCAAATATAATTGCAGAAAGGAAAAAAAAAAGTATTACACTTATACCAGATCTTATAAAAATTATTCAAAGAAGTAAAAAAAAGGATTTCAAAAAAAAGATAAATGTTTCTACTAAAGTTTTTCAGGCTATAAGAATTTTTGTTAATAAAGAAATTTCAGAATTAATAAATGGTTTAATAAAAGCTACAAAACTTGTAAATGAAAATGGAAAAATTATTGTTATTTCGTTTCACTCTATTGAAGATAGAATAGTAAAATATTTCTTTACAAATTTTTCGGGAAACAAATCCAGAAGTTCTAGATATTATCCTGAAAATATTGAAAAAAAGTCGTTATTTAAAAATTATAAAAACAAAATCATTAGACCTAGTGAGTTAGAGGTAGAAAAGAATAACGCTTCAAGATCCGCAAAGCTTAGGTATGTCATTAGAAATGAACAAGATTTTTTTTATCCAAAAGATATAGAAGAAAAATTTATTAATTATTTGGAACTGGAGCGAAGAAATGATTAAAAAATCAACAGCAGTTTATTTGTGTATTTTCTTCATTTTAATATTTTTAGCACCCATTGTTAAAAATA
>CACIKS010000026.1 GCA_902587295.1 uncultured Pelagibacteraceae bacterium
GTTATTTGCACAGGCGATGATATGCGAATTAAAATTGTATTTTTTAATAGCTATGAAGGTTATATAAGAAAAATTTTGCCACTAAAAAAAACTGTAATTATTAGCGGTAAAATAAACTATTACAAAAACGACTACCAAATAACTAATCCGACTTATATTAAACCAATCGATCAAATTGAAGAAATAGCAAAAATATTTCCTAAATATTCCTTAACTGAAGGTCTCTTAGAAAAAAATTATAGAAAATTAATTGAAAATACAATTACAAGAATTGATAACACTTTAGAGTGGCACGACAACATTTTCCTTAAAAATAATAATTTTAACAGTTTAAAAGTGACTTTACAGAATCTTCATAACCCGAAAGGTAATTTAGACATATTTTCTAATGATTTTAGAAGATTAGCCTATGATGAGATATTAGCAAATCTTCTAACATTATATTCTTCAAGAAAAATAGTTAAAATAAAAAAAAAAAGAAAAAAAAATTATAAAAATATATTATCAAATATTGTAAAAAATAATTTTAATTTTGAATTAACTAATGGTCAAAATAAAATATTAGACGATCTTGATAAAGACTTAAAATCTGATTCTAGAATGTTTAGATTATTACAAGGAGATGTAGGTTCAGGGAAAACAATTTTAGCATTAATAGCAGCGGCTAATGTGGTTGAAGATAATTTTCAAGTTGCATTTATGGCACCAACAGAAATACTCGCAAAACAACATTATGAGTTAGCGCTCAATCTATTTAAAACTACAAATATTAAAATTGATTTACTTACAAGTAAAATAAAAAGCACTGAAAAAAATAAAATTATCAACCACATTAGCAAAGGTGAAACTAAATTATTATTTGGAACACATTCACTTTTTCAAAAAAAAATTAAGTTTAAGAATTTAGGTTTTATAATTATTGATGAGCAACACAAATTTGGCGTTAAACAAAGAATAAAGTTAGCAAAAAAAGGTGGAAATAATTGTGATGTTTTAACAATGTCGGCAACACCAATACCAAGAACAATGATGTTATCTTTTTTTGGAGATATGGATATATCAATTTTAAATGAAAAACCAAAATATAGAAAAGAAATAATAACATTAATTAAACCAGAAAATAAATTAGATGAAATAGTTCCTTTGATAAAAAAACAAATAAAATTAAATTTTCAAATATTTTGGGTTTGTCCATTAATAGATCATTCAAAAAAAATAAATTTTTCATCGGCTAAAAAAAAATTTAATGAAATAAATAAATTATTTCCAAATAACGTAGGATTGATTCATGGTGAAATGTCTTTGGATGAAAGAAATAAAGTTTTAAATTTATTTGTTAAAAAGAAAATTAAAATTTTGGTTAGCACTACAATCATTGAGGTAGGAATAAATTTTCCAGATGCAAATATAATTTTAATTGAAAACTCTAATAAATTTGGTCTATCGCAACTACATCAATTACGAGGGAGAGTAGGAAGAGGAAATTCAATTTCTTATTGTATTCTGATGTACAAGAAAAACTTAAGTATGAATGCTAAAAAAAGACTTAAAATTTTAAGAAAAACTAATAATGGTTTTGTAATAGCAGAAGAAGATTTAAAAATAAGAGGTCATGGTGATCTATTAGGTTTTCAGCAAAGTGGTATTAAAAATTTTAAATTTGCAGATCCTGTACATCATAAAGATCTGTTTTTATCTGTCGAAAAAAAAATAAAAAATTTTAATTCAAATTCTCTTAAAAAATATGAAATGTTAATAAAACTTTTTGATAGAGCAGATATAATTAATGAAATTAAATAATAGTTAATTAAGGGTTAAAGCTTCCGGCTGAAACTATAAATTTAGAAGCTTCTTCAAAAGACAAGTCTAAATAAATAACTTCGTCTTTAGGAAACATTAGAAGAAAACCACTTGTGGGATTTGGTGTTGTTGGAACAAAAACATTAATTAATTCTTTTCCAGCTTTTTTTTTAATTTCCCCTGTATTTTCTTTTGTAGCAAAACCTACGGCATACACACCCTTTCTTGGATATTCAATTAGTACCACAGTTTTTTTGTCAGATTTACTTTTTGTAAATGTTTCAATTAATTGTTCAACAGCTGAATAAATTGTTCTAATAATTGGTATTTTATTAAGTATGCTCTCAAATAAATTAAATAATCTTTTTCCAATAAACGATAATGATATCCATCCAATAATTGTAATTAGAAGAACGGCGATTAATATTTCTAAACCAGGAATGTTGTATGGAAGATAATGATTAGGATTAATTTCTTTTGGTATTAAACCAGAAGACACTTTAATAATAAATAGAGTTAGATATAAGGTTATACCAATAGGTATAAGAACCACTACCCCGGCTATGAAATTATTACGAAGTGAAGTAAAAAATGATCTTTTACCCTTTTTTTTCGACATTTAAACTACTCTTTCAAATATAACTTTTTTCTTTTTTTATGTTAAGATTCGATAGTGAAAAATTCTTATAACATAAATAGAAGAAAATTTCTCGAGCTATTTGGATGCTCTTGCTGTGGATTTATTACTTCATCCTGTGGAACAACTCCAATTACTGAAAGAAAACAATTAATTATTTACCCTGAAAGTGTCATTAATAGACAGGCAGCTAAAGCATATGAAAATTTAAAAAATTCTAAAAAAATTAAACTTATAACAAAAGGTGATGATTTAGATGATATTGTAAATATTGGAGAAAAAATTGCAAAATCGGTATCAATTTTTTTTAAAAATAAACAGACAGTAGATCCAACAGAAAATTTTGATTGGGAATACATTTTAATTGATAATAAAAAGATGAAGAACGCTTGGTGTATGCCTGGCGGTAAAATTGCAGTTTATACAGGCATACTCGATGTAGCAAAAAATAAACACGGTTTAGCTACTATTATGGGTCATGAAATTGCGCATGCTGTCGCAAAGCATTCTGTTGAGAGAATGAGTCAAGCAATGGCTGTTAACGTTACTTTACAAATATCTGATATTTTTACTGGAGGAAAAATTTCTCAAACAAGAAATACCATTGGTAGAGCCACTGGTATGGATGTTTTACAGTTAGGTATAATGAATCCCTTTGGAAGAAAACAAGAAACAGAAGCTGATTATTTAGGTCTAATATTTGCATCTTTGTCCGGATACAATATTAAAGAGTCTGTTAGTTTGTGGGAAAGAATGAAAGAAGCAAACAAAGGAAAAGAGCCTCCTCAATTTTTAAGTACCCACCCTTCCAGCACAAACAGAATTCAAAATTTAAAAAACTGGGTTAATAAAATAATGATCGAATACCCACCAATTATAACATAATTTTGGTGAGCCCTGATGGACTCGAACCATCGACACCTTCCTTAAAAGGGAAGTGCTCTACCAACTGAGCTAAGGGCCCGTTAAAGAAATTCTCTTATATACAACTATTCGAAAATTTCAATTATTAACTACTTATACATACCTATATACTTTTTGTAAAAAGCGCTAAATGTCCCCTCTTTTATTTCATCTCTTATTTTTTTCATAAATTCTTGATAAAAATTTATGTTATGCAAGGAAATTAGCATTGAGGCCAAAATTTCATTAGTAGTAATTAAATGATTTAAATAGCTTTTTGAATATTTTTTTAAATCTCTAAGATTAGTATTTTCATCTAAGGGAGATTTGTCTTTTTTATATTTGGAATTTCTTAAATTAATTTTACCTTCCCAAGTAAAGGCAAGACCTGTTCTCCCTGATCTGGTTGGCATTACACAATCAAACATATCTATACCAAATTTCACAGCCCCTAAAATATCGGCAGGCGTGCCCACTCCCATCAAATATCTTGGTTTATCATTTGGCAGCTTTTTTGTAATAACATCTAAAACATTAAACATTTCATCTTGCTTTTCTCCTACAGCAAGTCCACCAATAGCATAGCCGTCGAAACCAATTTCTAATAATTTTTCAAGACTTTCGACTCTTAAATCGCTAAATAAACCTCCCTGAACAATTCCAAACAAAAATTTTTTATCTGCGCTGTTAAACTCTTTTTTTGATCTTTCTGCCCATTCTGTAGAAACATCAATTGCATTAGCTATAATTTTCTTATCATTGGTTAAAGTAGGACACTCATCTAAAACCATAAGGATATCTGAGTTAATTGTTTTTTGTATTTGAATACTTTTTTCAGGACTTAAAACTATTTTTTTTCCATCTAAATGAGATGTAAAAATTGCACCTTCTTTTTTATCAATCTTTCTAAATTTTGAAAGAGACATTATTTGAAAACCACCTGAGTCTGTTAATATTGGTTTATGCCAATTCATAAATTGATGCAAACCCCCAATGTTTTTTAAAATATCTAAACCAGGCCTTAAAAATAAGTGATAGGTATTACCTAAAATTATTTGTGTATTTGTTTTTAAAATATCATCTACAAAAATACTTTTAACCGTACCTTGGGTACCAACAGGCATAAAGGTTGGAGTATCAATAATACCTCTTGATGTAGTGATTTTTCCTAATCTGGCTTGATTTTCAGTTTTTATTAATTCAAAAAAATCTTTTTTTGAATTCATTAATTTATTTTAATGTTATACTTAGTATCTTGTCAGGATTTTCAACAGATCCATTTGGTCCGCTACCTTTTTTTATTTTATCTACAAAGTCCATTCCATCAATAACTTTTCCAAATACGGTATAGCTTCGGTCTAAATGCGGTGCTGCTTGAAAGCAAATAAAAAATTGACTATTTGCACTATTTGGGTCCGATGATCTTGCCATTGATAAAGTTCCTCTTTCATGTGGAATATTGCTGAACTCAGCTTTTAGATCAGGTAAATTTGATGAACCTGTAC
>CACIKS010000027.1 GCA_902587295.1 uncultured Pelagibacteraceae bacterium
CTACGGAAGATGTATATCGGTTATTAAGAAAATTAACTTACAAAATTAATTGAAAATAAAATACAATAGCTGTATAAAGATTATGTCCTAATGAAAATTTTATCAGGAACAAGCAACCCCTCTCTAAGCAAAAGTATATCAAAGCATCTAAAATTGAAATTAGTTAATACTAATATTAAAAATTTTGCGGATGGAGAAATTTATGTTGAAATAAACGAGAATATAAGAGGTAATAGCGTTTTTGTTATTCAATCTACAGCTACACCAGCAAATGATAATTTGATGGAACTTTTATTATGTATTGATGCTTTAAGAAGATCTTCTGCAAAAAATATAACAGCAGTTATTCCATATTTTGGATATGCAAGACAAGACAGAAAAGTAGTACCAAGAACATCTATTTCGGCTAAACTAGTTTCAAATTTGATAACAAATGCTGGTGCTAATAGAATTGTTACTGTCGATCTGCATGCTGGTCAAATTCAAGGTTTTTTTGATATGCCAGTAGACAATCTTTTCACAACTCCATTATTTGCAAGATATATTAAAAAAAATATTAAAAATAAAAATTTAATTTGTGTTTCACCTGATGCAGGTGGAATAGAAAGAACAAGAGGGCTGGCAAAAAAAATAAATGCTGATTTAGCAATAATTGATAAAAGAAGACCGCAAGCTGGAAAATCTCAAGTAATGAATATTATCGGAAATGTGAAAAATAAAAGTTGTGTGATTGTTGATGATATAATTGACAGTGGTGGCACTATAGTTAACGCAGCAGAAGCTTTAAGAAAGAATGGAGCAAAAGATGTTTTTGTATTTGTAACTCATGCAGTATTAAGCGGTGAAGCTATAAAGAAGATTCAAAATTCAAAAATAAAAAAATTAGTAATTACTGATAGTATTGATAATTCAAAAAGAGTTAAAAATATTAATAAAATTCAAGTGCTGTCTATTGCCTCACTAATGGCAGAAGCTATAAAAAGGATTTCAAATTCAACATCGGTGTCAGATCTGTTTAATTAGCCCTTGTTTTATTTCAAAGTTGGGGTAAATTGGCTCATTCAAATGATAAATAATTTAAAGGCAGCTAAAAGAGAAACTACAACTAAAGGTCAGTTAAATATCCTAAGAACTAAAGGTATGATACCGGCAGTTCTTTATGGGGGTAAAAGTCCAAATTTAAAATTAAGTATTGAGGAAAAATTTGTAAAAGATGTTTTAAATTCTGAAAACTTTCTTTCGACCGTATTTGATCTCGATATTGATGGGCAGAAAGAAAAAGTAATTCCTAGAGATGTTACTTATCATGTAACCACGGAAAAACCAACTCATATTGATTTTATGAGGGTTGTAAAGGGTTCAAAAATAATTTTAGAAATCCCTGTGAAATTTAAAAATAATAATGAATGTGATGGATTAAAAAAAGGCGGAGTTTTAAATATTGTTAGAAGAAAAATTCAATTAAAATGTGAAGCAGAAAATATTCCTGAAGATATTGAGGTTGATTTGAAAGGATTAGATATTGGTGCAAGTATAAGAATTTCTTCTGTACAGCTTCCTCAAAGTGCTGAACTGACAATAACTGATAGAGACTTTGTTGTAGCGACAATTGCTGCTCCAACTATTGTGAAAGAACCCGAAAAACCAGCTGAGGAAGCTGCTGCGGAAGGTGCTGAAGGCGAAGGTACTACACCAACTGAAGGTGGTGAGGCTGCAGCTCCCGCTAAAGAAGGAGAGGCTTCTAAAAAAGATGAGAAAGGTAAAGAGGCTGTTACGGATAAAAAACAAGCTGGAGATAAAAAGGCCACAACTGAAAAAAAGACTCCTGAGAAAAAATAAAATCATATGCTTTTGCTAGTAGGTTTAGGAAATCCTGGTCCAAATAATACAAATAATAGGCACAATATAGGTTTCAAAATTATTGATGCAATAAATCAACAATTCAGTCTGTCGAAACAAAAACCAAAATTTAAAGGACTTTTGACCACGGGAAATATAGAAAATGAAAAGGTGTATGCAATTAAACCATTAACTTTTATGAATAATTCTGGAGTATGTATTAAGGAACTAATTGAATATTTCAAAATAGACGCAAAAGATGTAATTGTATTTCATGATGATCTAGATATTGATTTAGGAAAAATTAAAGCAAAATTCGGTGGGAGTAGTGCGGGACATAATGGTATCGAGTCAATTGATAAATTTATAGGAAAAGATTACTCAAGAGTAAGAATAGGAATTGGTAGGCCTAAACAAAAGGGCAAGGTAAATAATCATGTGCTAGAAGACTTTAGTGATAATGAAGAAGACAGAATTAAGGATATTACAAACAATATAGTTAAATTAGTTCCTACGTTGATAAAAAAAGAAATTGACCTTTTTTCAAGCAAGGTGAATCAAAATTTGAATGGGATTTAAGTGTGGTATAGTTGGTTTGCCAAATGTTGGTAAGTCGACACTTTTTAATGCACTAACCTCATCTAAAAACGCACAAGCTGCTAATTTTCCTTTTTGCACTATAGACCCAAATATAGGAATAGTTGATGTTCCGGATAAGAGAATTGAAAAATTAGCTGCTTTATCAAAATCTAAAAAAAAAATAAACACGAACATAACTTTTGTAGATATTGCTGGATTAGTAAAAGGAGCCTCAAAAGGTGAAGGTCTGGGAAATAAATTTTTATCACACATCAGAGAAGTTGATGCAATAATACATCTGGTTAGATGTTTTGATTCCGAAAATATACAGCATATCAATAAGAGTATTGATCCTATAAATGATCTCGAGACTATTAAAACCGAAATATTATTAGCAGATATAAATCAGATAGAAAAAAAACTTCAAAAAAATTTGAAAAAAAAATTATCTGATAAACAAATTAAACTATTTGAAAATACTCTTGATAAGTTAAATAAAAATGAAATGGTAGAAGAAAACAATGACGATGAAAATGTCAAATTTTTAAAGGAAGCAGGCTTGATTTCATCAAAACCATATATAATTGTATGCAATGTAGATGAACAAAGCTTAAAAAGTGGCAATAAATATACCAAATTAGTTCAGGAAAAATATCCAAATCAAAAATATATTTTTATTTGTGCGGATATAGAAAGTCAAATTACAGATTTAAAACCAGATGAAAGGGAAAATTATATGAAGAATATAGGCTTAGAGAAATCTGGTTTAGATAAATTGATAACCGCTGGTTATGAAATTTTAAATTTAAACACTTTTTTTACCTCTGGAGCACAAGAGTCAAGGGCTTGGACTATTAAAAAAAATACAGAAGCACAAAAAGCTGCAGGTGTTATACATAGTGATTTTGAAAAAAAATTTATAAGGGCTGAGGTAGTTTCTTACAATGATTTTGAGAAATACGGTAGCTTCGAGAAAGCAAAAGAAAACGGAAAATTAAGAGTAGAGGGTAAAAATTATAATGTAAGAGATGGAGATGTTTTATTCTTTAGGGTCAATCCGTGACCATAACTTCCTCATACTAAAATAAACGAGTGTTGTTAATATAATTAAGAAAATTATAACTTTGAAACCCATTCTGTGTCTACTCTCTAGGTGAGGTTCTGCTGCCCAAGTTAGAAACGTGGTTACATCTTTTGCCATTTGAGCTTCTGTAGCATTGGTTCCATCAGCATATGAAACTAAATCATCTGCTAATGGATTTGACATTTTAATTTTATTTCCATCCATATATTTATTGTAATAAACACCATCTTCTAATTCAAAGTTTGCAGGTGGCTCTGAATAACCTGTCAGAACTGCGTAAATATAATCTGCTCCACCTTTCCTTGCTTTCACTAATACCGACATATCAGGTGGATAAGCTCCGCCATTAGCCGCCATTGCTGCTTGAGCGTTAGGGTAAGGTGAAACAAATTTGTCAGAGGGTCTTCCGGGTCTAGTAAACATTTCTCCATCAGAATTTGGACCATCTGTGACTTCAAAATTAGCTGCTATGGCCTTTACCTGTTCAACTGAAAATTCTGGCCCACCCGTTTCTCCTAGATTTCTGTAACTTAAAAGACTCATCGAATGACAAGAAGAGCAAACTTCCGTGTAGACTTGGTACCCTCTTTGTAAAGATGCTCGGTCAAACTTTCCTGTAACCCCTTTAAAACTCCAATTTTGTTTTGGTATCTTTATGTCTTCAGCGATGGAATAATTTATGAATGAAAAAAAAAGAAATAGAACAATTTTTGTCAGGTTTCTATACATACGGCTTATCACTTTTTATAAGCTCTGCTTTAGGCATACCTGTCAAAACTGGT
>CACIKS010000028.1 GCA_902587295.1 uncultured Pelagibacteraceae bacterium
CAAACTTTCTGGAAAGATCTATTTCAGCGTGCTCATTAGAAATTGCTATTCTTACGTATAAGTTTAAATCCTTTGCATTGTTAGTTGCCTCAAGAATTTTAAGAAGTTCTTCTTTAGTGTCTAATGCAAAATCTCGCACATCATATTTAAAATATGCTTCTTTAATACTTTCTCTACTTTTAACTGTATGCATAAAGTATATTTTTACTTTATTATCAATTTTTCTAATTAATTTTATTTCATTAATTGAAGCTACATCAAAATTTTTAATTCCATTACTAATTATAATTTTGATGATTTTTTCGTTGGGATTAGTCTTTACGGCATAGAGAACTCTACCAGGAAAGTTATTATTGAAGAATTCTACAGCCTTCTTTATAGAATTAGGTCTCAAGCAGTAAATCGGATTTTCAGGCCTTATAGTGTTAACTAAATTGTCAACGCTACCAAATTTTCGCATTTCTTGTGTGTCCCCCATTTTATTACACAATTAAGCTTATAAAAATTTATTAAAAAAGCTTAGTATTTTTTCGAATTAATGGTTTTTGCAGTTTATGTAAAGTAAATAATTCACGAATGTCGCATTGTAATTAACACCATAGTGACTATATGACAACATATGACTAGAACCACTGAAACATCTCCAGGTTTAAAAATTTCCGACTTTGAGGACAAATCTCTCTTAATAGTCGATGATGACGATCCTTTTAGGTTAAGATTAGCACGTGCTATGGAAAAGAAGGGTTTTCAAGTCAGAGATGCAAAAACCGTTGAAAATGCTATAAAAATAGTTAAATCAACACCTCCAAAATTTGCTTTGGTTGATCTCAGATTAGAGGATGGCAATGGTTTAGACGTCGTAGAGCAAATTAACAGCTATAATAAGGACAGTAGGATAGTAATGCTTACTGGATACGGAAATCTGCCCACAGCCGTAGCAGCTGTGAAAGCGGGGGCTATAGACTACTTATCTAAGCCAGTCGACGCAGATGATGTAGAATATGCTCTATTAGCTCCAAAAAATGCAAAGGCAAAACCCCCGGAAAATCCGATGTCAGCAGATAGAGTCAAATGGGAACACATTCACAGAGTATTTGAGCTTTGTAACAGAAATGTGTCTGAAACAGCAAGAAGGCTTAAAATGCATCGTAGAACTCTTCAAAGGATCCTGTCTAAAAGATCGCCGCGTTAAACCTTAAATTTTAAAATTTTAGGAATTAAAAAGGTTAATATTAGAATTTTAAATAATTCAGCCAAAAGGAATGGTTGCGCGCCTAATTTAAATATGGGTTTTTCCCAGCCAATCAAAGATCCTAACCAGATCATTCCAAGCAAATATATAAAGCTTACAGAAATAACTAATTTAAAAAAGTTTTTTAAAAAATTATTATTAAAGTTAAATACCCCAGTTAATAAAACAGCTATTAAAAAACCAATCAAATAACCCATTGTTGGACCAGTAAAATAAACCAATCCAATTCCTTTTTCTGGGGTTCCTGCAAAAACTGGTAAACCACTTAAACCCTCAACAAGATATAATGATACAGTAAATAAACCAAGTTTCCATCCATATAGAATACCAATTAGAAGAACCATAAAAGTCTGCATAGTCATAGGAACTGGCCAAAAAGGTATCTTTATTTTTGCTGATAAGGTTAATAAAATTGTACCCAAAACTGCTAGAAATAAGTTTTTTAATAAAGATACTTCTTTTAAATTTTTAATTAGTTCCATTAACCGATTCTTACTTTTATTTTTAGAAAAATCTACTTATTTGTTACCTGTAAAAAAATATCCTCTAAATCACCATCATCAGTAGAAATATCAAGTATTTCAGCATTATTTTTCACAACATCTATGATTTGGTCAAATTTGAATTTATTTTTATCATAAGTAGCAATAATTTGCGTATCGGTTTTTGAAAATTTTACACCATTTAATATAATTTTTTTAAAATTATTAAGATTTTTTACATTAAATTTAATTTTTTTACTCTCGATCTGTTCTAACAGTTTTTTAGTTGTATCTAATTTTACTAAATTTCCTTTATTTATAATAGCGATTCGATCGCACATTTCTTGAGCTTCATTTAAATTATGTGTTGTTAGCAAAATTGTTACTCCAATTTTATTTAGTTCCTTAATATTACTCCATAAATTTTGTTTCAATTCAACATCAACTCCAGCTGAGGGTTCATCTAAAACAAGTACCGGAGGTTTATGAACCATCGCTTTAGCAATTAACAGTCGTCTTTTCATACCGCCAGACAAGCTCCTTGCATAAGAGTTAGCTTGTTTTTCTAAAGAAACCATCTTCAAAATTAGATTAGTGATTCTCTCACTCTTTTTAACTCCATATAAACCTGCTTGAAGCTCAAGTAATTTTCTTGGACTAAAGAAAGCATCTAAATTTATTTCTTGTGGCACAATTCCTATTGATGCTCTTACCTGTCTTGGATTGGTATCCAGATCAAAACCCCATAGATTTATCTTGCCTGAGGTTTTCATAACAGTTCCTCCTAAAATATTTATAAATGTAGTTTTGCCTGCGCCATTAGGACCTAAAAGACCAAAAACTTCGCCTTGTTTAACTTCTAGATTCAGTTTGTTTAAAGCTAAAATAGAGTTATCCGAGCTATTATTTTTTGAATAAATTTTTGTCAATTTCTCAGCAGATAATGCAATTTTGTTCATAATTTAATATTATTATATCATTAAAAAAATTAAGGTATCATTAATCTATGAATGCGATAAAAAAAACAGATCATTTTTATTTAGTAGACGGATCAGGCTATATATTTAGAGCCTATTATGCTTTACCTCCATTATCACGTAAAAGCGACGGTTTACCGACTGGGGCAGTAAGTGGTTTCAGCAATATGCTTTTCAAATTATTAGAGGACAGCAGAAGTGATGACTCAAAAAATAAACCAACACATTTTGCAGTTATATTTGACTCTGCAAGAAAAAATTTCAGAAATGAAATCTATAAAGATTATAAAGCAAATAGATCAGATCCACCAGATGATCTTGCTCCACAATTTGAGTATATACGAAAAGCAGTAGCGGCATTTAATGTGCCTTCCATTGAACAAATAAATTACGAAGCAGATGATTTAATAGCAACTTATGCAAAGCAAATCATTGCTACCGGTGCTAAAGTAACAATAATTTCTTCAGACAAAGACCTTATGCAGTTGGTTTCAAAAAATATAAGACTTTTTGATCCTATGAAAAGTAAAATTATTGGAGATAAAGAAGTATTTGAAAAATTTGGAGTTAAGCCAAACCAAGTCATTGATGTTCAATCATTAGCCGGAGACTCATCGGATAATATTCCAGGTGTGCCAGGTATTGGAATCAAAACGGCGGCTGAATTAATTAATAAATATAAAAATTTAGAAAATTTACTTGAGAGAGCAGATCAAATTCCACAAAAGAAAAGAAAAGAAACGATTGTGCAAAACAAAAAATCTGCATTGATTAGTAAAAAACTCGTAACTTTAAAAGATGATGTACCAGTAAAAGATAAAATCGAAAATTTTAGTATAAAAGATATTGAAAAAGATAAACTTTATAATTTCCTCAGAGATATGGAGTTTAATAGACTTTTAAGTCAAGCTATAAGTTTATATGGGGAACCTAATAAAAAAATTGAAAATAGTGAAATTAATAATAAAAAAATAAACGTAAATAAATATGAAACTATACTAACCGAAA
>CACIKS010000029.1 GCA_902587295.1 uncultured Pelagibacteraceae bacterium
TTAATTAAATCTTTATCTGAATAATTAAATTTTGAACCATTTTTTCTTTTGGCCCCAATATTAATATTTTCCAAAACATTGAAATGCGGAAACAAAGAATTATCTTGAAAGCACATTGCAATATTTCTTTTCTCGGGTTCTAAGTTAAAATTTTCAGAAGATATTGTTTTGTCTTTTAGTCTTATCTCTCCAAACTTTAAATCTTGTAAACCTGCAATTGTTCTTAAAATTGTAGTTTTTCCAACTCCAGATGGTCCTAACAAACACACAATTTCACCTTTTTCTTTTATAGTTAGTGAAACATTGTTAATTTTATTTTTTTCACTTGCAACAAAAGTTGCATTTTTAATCTCAAGAAAATTTGAGTTCATTTTCAAGTAATATAACTTTATTTTTCAGAAAGTATATATTTAGAAATAAATAATATAAATATACTAGCCCATATAATTAGACATAAAGATGGAAAAGCAGCTGCTTCAAGTAAATCCTGTGCAGCATATGAATAGGCTTTTGTTGCAAACGTCTCAAAATTAAAAGGTCTCAGTATTAAAGTGATTGGAAGTTCTTTAATAATTTCCAAGGCTATTAAAACACCAACAAGCAAAATATTGGTCTTTAAATAAGGCAAGTGGATAGTTGAGAATGTTTTAAGTTTAGAGTATCCAAGAAGGTACGCATTTTCATCAATTGAATTATTTATTTTAGAGTATCCAGATCTTATTCCATTGTAAGAAAGTGAAAAAAATCTTACGAAATATGCAATCACAAGGCCAACTACAGACCCAATAAATACATTCTTAAAACTATTGAATCCAAAAATTGAACTTAACAAATCGCTGAACCAAGAAATAAATGTTATGAATGCAACTGCTAAAATTATTCCTGGTAGTGCATATCCTGATACTGAGAAAATGGATAAATAACTAATTAGTTTATTTTTAGATACTCTATTTCCGTAATTAGTCATAAATGAAAATGTGATCAAGAATAAACTAGATAAAAATACTAATAACAGTGTATTGATATTTAGTGACCAAAAATCTACATCCTGAAAATATTTTGGAAATTTTATTGTCCAGTATGTCATTTGAGAAACCGGAAAAACAAAACTGCAGAAAAATAAAATTGAGCAAAAACATGTAGCTAAAATAGATTTACCACCTGTTAATTGAATTTTTGGAATAGGCTTATTGCCTTTCGAATTTTGGTGATATTTTGCTCCTTTTCTTGATAGGTTTTCAAGAACAAATAATAAAAGTATGAAAAATAATAAAACAAAAGATAATTGGTTTGCTGTTGTTAAATCATCAAAAGAGATCCAGGCATTATAAATTGCGGTTGTTAATGTTGAAATACTAAAAAAATCTACGGTACCAAAATCTGATAAAGTTTCCATTGCAACAAGAGATAACCCGACTACTATTGCAGGTCGTGCCGAAGGTAAAATAATTTTAAAAAAACTTTCATATGATGATAAACCTAAATTTTTTCCCACTTCTATAAGATTATGGGATTGAAATATAAAAGAAGCTCTTGTTAAAACATAAACATAACCAAATAAAGAGAAAGAAATTGAAAATATAGAGCCAATTAATCCATCGAATTTAGGTATATTTTTATTATATTCTCCTTCTCCAAATAAAAAAGTTAATATACTAAATGCAGTTCCGTAATTTTCAAAAAAAGCAACTAGAGAATAAGCAAAAATGTAAGCTGGAACCGCAAAAGATAATATCAACGCCCATTTAAAAAAATTAACTCCAGGGAATTTGTAAAAAGATACAAAATAAGCTGAGGTCACACCAAATATAAAAGTTAGTGATAAAACACCTAATAAGACTAAAAATGAATTACTTAAATATTTTAAAAGAAAAGTATCTTGTAAAAGATCTAGATAATTTCCTGTTGTATCGAAAAAACTCAAAAAAACTGTAAATATAGGTATGGCTACCATTAAAGGTACTAAAAACGCAAAAATAAACCAGAAATTTATTCTCTTTATCAATTCTCCTCCTAGATTTAGTCCCCGGAGGAGTCCAGGGACTAAATTATTCTATTATAAAATTACCAGCCAGCTTCGTTCATTACTTTCAAAGCTTTAGCTTGGAGTTTTCCATAATTAGAAACTTTTGTTTTTAGATCTTGTTTAAAATCTAAACCAAATTGCGCAATTAATTTATTTGCTTTAACACCAGGTATCATTGGATACTCAAAGGTATTGTTAACAATATGCTGTTGAGCTTCAGGGGTTAATAAAAACTCTAACAATTTAATTGCATTAGCTTTATTTGGCGCATATTTTAATATGCCTCCACCACTAATGTTCATATGAGTACCTCGTCCATCCTGGTTTGGAAAGAAAGGCATTACTTTTTTTGCTGCTGCTTGTTGTTCAGCTCCTTTTTTACCAGATAACATTAATGCTAAGTAATAAGTATTTGCTACAGCCCAATCTGCTTCTCCAGCAGCTACAGCTAGTATCTGTGCTCTATCATTTCCAGTTGGTTTTCTAGCAAAATTATTTACCATTCCTTTAGCCCAAGATGCAGCTTTTTTTTCACCATTATTTTTAATAAGTGATGCAACTAGAGACTGATTATAAATATTGCTTGATTTTCTTATTACTACTCTACCTTTGTATTTTGGGTCTGCTAAATCTTCGTAACTCATATTCCACGACGGATTAACAGTTTTTGGATTGTAATAAATTATTCTTGCTCTCTTAGCAATTCCAACCCAATAAGGCGATCTAAAATTAGCAGGTACAACTTTTTTTATAGCTGCAGAACTTGCTCCCTTTTGAAACATCCCTTCAGCTTGAAAAGCCCCTAATCTTCCAGCATCAGCAGTTATATAAATATCTGCTTTACTGTCCTTCCCTTCTTCTTTTATTCTTTTTTGTAATGCTTTATCTTTTCCAGATACTACATTTACTTTTATTCCAGTTTTTGATGTAAATTTTTTATAAAGCTGAACATCAGAATCGTAATGTCTTGCACTAAAAACATTCACTTCATTTGCAAAAACTGAATTTGCAACTAACAATGTTGAAAACAAACCAACAATGGCTAGTCCAATTATTTTAATTAACTTATTCATAATCTTTCTCCTTTGAGAATTGTTATCACATATGTGATAATGATTATCAATGGCGAAAACGTCGCATACCTGACTATTTTAGTAGGAATAGAGAATAATATTTTTGATTATCTAGCCAAACTTGCTCTGTGGTCCAACCAGTATTTAAAGCTAATCTTTTAAATGATTGTATAGTAAATTTATTTGAAATTTCGACTAAGATTCTCTCACTCTTTTTTAAAAAAAATTTCTTATTACCAATTTTAAAATTTTGATTAATTTTGCTTACTAAAAAACCGTGAATACATTTTAATTTAGTATTATAATAACCATGATAGTAAAAATCATTAATATTTAAATTAGCTTGTTGTGTTCTGTTAATAATATTGATCAAATTTAAGCTAAATTTAGCCGTATACCCTTTTTTGTCATTATAGGCTTTATCAAGGGTATTTTTGTTTTTAATAAGATCAACACCAATGAACAAATAGTTGTTTTTACTTATACTTTTTCTCAACTTTTTTAAAAATTTAATTTCCTCTTTATTGTAAAAATTACCAATAGATGAACCTAGAAAAAAATACACTTTAGTTGTTTCTTTAAGATTGGGTATTTTAAATTGCTTAGAAT
>CACIKS010000030.1 GCA_902587295.1 uncultured Pelagibacteraceae bacterium
CTATAAATCTGTCACATATTACAATTTTTTTATTTTTTTTTGCTGGTAATATTTTATTTATTATATGTTCATTTCTTGCAGCTAAATAAAGAAGTGTATCAGTATATTTATCAAATTGTTGTTTAATATTTTTACTAAAATAGTCAGTTAATATTAAATTCCTAATTTTTTCTGCAGAGGGTGATCCACCGGGTTCTCTTGTAAGTAAAACATTCAAACCTTTTTTTTTTAAGCTCTGATACAATTTTTTACTTTGGTATGATTTTCCAGAACCTTCAATACCCTCAAATACAATAAAAAAAAACTTATTTTTAAACATCTCCCCAAATCATATAGTTGAATGACATTAAAAGACTTTTAAAAACATTAACCTTTTTAATATCTTCATTTGCATAAAGAGGGATTGTAAGAGTTTCGTCTTCATTCTTATTAATAATCAATTCTCCAAGTTCCTCGCCTTTTTTTATCGGAGCTTTTATAGGACCGTTATACTTAGTGTAAACTTTAAAATCTCTCACTTCTTTTTTATTAATTGTTATATATAAATCCTCTTTTGTTGTAACATTAACAAAATCTTTTTTTCCTAACCAGGTTTTAAATTTAAAATTAGAAATATCTTTTTCGGAGACTTCATAAGTATTAGTATTTCTTAAACCCCAAGAAATTAATTTAATAGAATCTGAAGACCTTTTATTCTTTGTTTGAAATCCACTTGCTACAGCAATTAGCCTTCTTTTCTCTCCAACTACTGAACTCGCTAAAGAATATTTTTCGACAGCCAAATAACCAGTTTTAATACCATCTGCTCCAAATTTTTTATATAACAATGGATTTCTATTTCCTTGCGTAATTGGATCTCCTCCAGTTCTATCCCAAGTAAATTCTGTATCTTTAAAATATTCGTAGTATTTAGGATAATTTCTTATTAAATAATCTGACATAATTGCTATATCTCTTACGGTTGAGTAATTATCTGGATCGTTGATTCCTGATGAATTTGAAAAATTTGTATTTTCCAATCCCAATTCTTCTGCCTTTTCATTCATCATTTCAGCAAAATTTTCCTCAGTACCAGCGATACCTTCGGCAAGAGCAACACAAGCATCGTTACCCGACACTATGATTATTCCTTTAAGTAAATCTTCAACTGAAACTTTATCATTAAGCATAATAAACATCGATGAATATCCACTCCTAGACATTCTCCAAGCATTTTCAGAAATTACAAACTCGTCATCTAATTTTAATTGATTTTTTTTTAACAAATCAAAAGCTATTATTGATGTCATAATTTTTGTCATAGATGCTGGATAAATAGACATATCAGGCTCTAACTCAAATAAAATCTCACCAGAATTATAATCAACCAATATACCTGTTTTAATATCAATTTTAGGTGCAGAAATAGAATTCGTGCTGAAAGCAAGAATAGTTAAAAAGATAAGAATTTTTATTTTATTCATTTTGTTTAATATCTAGATCTTCAAATCCATACTTATTTAACTCAAAGTAGCGTTCTTTTAAAGTAATAATTGAACTATATGGACCAGATAATAATTCAAATTTATTTTTACTAAGTTTTTTTACTTTTAGACTGCCTTTTTTAACATAATTATTCTCCAGTGTTTTAACTAGATCTTGAGCGGATTTTTTTGAATAGAATTCGCCAATAATAATAGAAAATTTTTTATTTTTTTTTGATTTAATATTTTTATCAATAGAAATATTTTTGATATTAACTTCTGTAACAGGAGCCGTATTTGAAACTTGTTGTTCCTCTTCAAATGTAACAGCTTTTTTAGCAACAAATGATTGGTTTTTAATTTTTTCTTCAATTTCTACAAAAGGCATATTTGTGTCCAATGAAAGTTTATCAGCAATTTTTTTTGTTATCACAATGTTAAAAAAACCTGGATAATCAATTTTTTTTGTGTTTTTTAATTGCAAAGATTTATTATTTTCTGGATTAGTAAGTCTTATAATTGAATTTTTTTTTATTTTATTATGACCAATTTCCATCTCATTTGAATTTAATCTACGAGAAATAATTTTGTTTACATAATCATTTTCATCATAGATTAAAGCAAAACCTGAAGATCTATATAGCTCTATATTTGCCTTTTGCACTGAATTTGATGTGCAAGATGTAATTATAAATAAAATTATTAAAAATTTATATTTCATTTTTAAATTTATCTTTTAAAGTACATACAGCAAGGGCAAATCTCAAAGACCTGTTCCATTTTAAAATACGCTCATAATTTCCAAATACTATATAAGCTGGTTTTAAATTTTTTGCACCAGGGATTATATCTTTATCAGGAGTAATTATAGCCGACATTGTATTATCATTTAGGTCATATGCATCTGGATTTTGAAGATATTTTTTAAAAAATTTAACTGTTCTTTTGTTGCGAATTTTTTTTGCTGAACTATTTAAATATTTAGATGGTATATTTTCCTTTAAATTAATTTTATAAAAACAATGATCGTTTTTTTTCCATCCTATTTTTTTAATATAGTTTGCTGCAGATGCAAATGAATCCTCGATTTTTTTTAACTCAATATTTTCATTATTATTATAATCAAGGGCATAATTTTTAATTGTAGACGGCATAAATTGAAAATTTCCGAAAGCTCCAGCCCAAGAACCATAAAGAATATTTTTATCGATTACATCATTATCTAATAAACTAAGCAATATTATTAATTCATTTGTAAAAAAAGAGCTTCTTCTTTTGTCAAAACTTAAAGTTGCTAAAGAGGATATTATATCCATCTTTCCAAGATATTTACCGAAATTTGTTTCTATACCCATCAAAGCTAATAAAAGTTCTTTTTCAACTAAGAACTTATTTTCAATTTTATTAATTATATTTTTTTCTTTTTTATATAACGATAGACCTTGTTTTAATTTATTCTGACCAGTTCTTTTTCTAATATAAGTAAATGTATCCTCATAAAATTCTGGTTGATACCTGTCATACTCAATAACTTTTGGTAAAAATCTTGCATTTGACATAGCATCGTTCACTGTTCTTTCAGAAATACCTTTTTCAACAGCAACCCTTTTAAAATTTTTTAACCAAATGTTAAATTCATCAGTCGCGTATAGAACCTTTCCTTTAAAAGCAAAAATAATGAGAAAAAAAACAGTTATCTTTTTCATTTTAAGCTTATATTCCAATATTTTTTTACATTCTAGAAAATTATTGTAATGATGTATTTTTTAAATCTTTGATATATAAAGATTATTACTAGATTTTTAATGGAGAGGTGGCTGAGCGGTTGAAAGCACTAGTCTTGAAAACTAGCAATGGGTTTACTCATTCGTGGGTTCGAATCCCACCCTCTCCGCCATTAATATTTTTGAAAGTCATCAACTATTTTTAAAATAATACTATTCTTATGATTTAATAATGATTCTTTTTTTTTAATAGAAATCAATGTTTCATCATCCATACTTATAAATTCATTTAAAGCATTTAAATGATCCATATCAAGTTTATCAATAATTGACTTTACGAAACCTATCATTAAAATATCCATTTCTTTAGTGCCTCTATATGATGCTCTAT
>CACIKS010000031.1 GCA_902587295.1 uncultured Pelagibacteraceae bacterium
GGTATAGCTAAAAAGCTTTCAGAAAACGGAGCTGAATTAGCTTTCACTTATTTAGGAGATGCTCTTAAAAAAAGGGTAACACCTCTAGCGGAGTCTGTAAATTCAAAGTTTCTGTTAGATTGTAATGTCGAAAATAAAGATGACATTAAAAAAACATTTGATGAAATCAAAAACAAATGGGGTCACCTAGATTTTGTAGTTCATGCTATAGCTTTTTCTGATAGATCTGAATTATCTGGTGAATACATAAATACTTCACGGGAAAATTTTTTAAAAAGTATGTTAGTTTCTTGTTTCTCATTCACTGAAATTGCAAAAGAAGCATCCAAAATAATGAAAGATGGTGCAAGTATGTTGACGCTATCATACGAGTCAACAAAGGCTATACCAAACTATAATGTGATGGGAGTTTGTAAAGCAGCATTAGAGTCTAGTGTAAAGTATATAGCTCGAGACTTAGGTTCAAAAGGAATAAGAGTAAATGCAATTAGTGCAGGTCCAATTAAAACATTGGCTGCTTCGGCTATTGGAGATGCAAAATTTTTATACAAATGGAGTGCTGATCATTCTTTTTTAAAAAGGAATATAGATATAAATGATGTTGGTAAATCTGCTGTGTATTTATTAAGCGATCTTGCTGGAGGTGTCACTGGGGAGATTCATTATGTCGATGCGGGTTACAATAAAGTGGGTATGCCTGATCCAAAAAACATATCCTAATTTGCAAATAACGCATGACTAATTTTCAATTATAGCATAATAAAAGAAAACTTTTAAAGTCTAAAACTCATAATTAAAATAAAATGAAAAAATTTAATAAAACAGTAAAAGAAAAATTTGAAAACTTTTTTGACTGGGTAAAAGGGGCTGAGTTAGTTGAGCTTGATACATGTGATATTAATGAAGATCCTATAAGGCCTGAACTTGATATTAAATTTAGAACAAGCTATGGTCGTAAAATTTTCGGAGTTAAATATAAAAAAGAAATTTATGCTATAATGTGTTTTGGCTTTGCAAATCAAATACCTAAAACAATTAGTGAGTTTGACTTAATGACACGAGATGCCCACTTACAAAGTGCATCTTGGAGAAGTAAAAATATTGGGAAAATAGCTATTGCATATACTGTTTGGTCTAAAAAAAAAGGTGGTGGAAAATTAATAGTTAAGGAAGTTTTTAAAAAAATTAAAAAATCAAATCATTTAAACAGACTAGTTACTTTATCCCCTTTAACAGAAATGGCTAGAAATTTTCACTTACGTAATGGTGCGAAGGAGCTCCAAGTAAATGAGGAGTCTCAAAATTTTGAATATAAAATTTAAACAGCTTCTTTGATAGAAAGTTTAACTTTTCCCCTGTCAAAGCCAATTACTTTAACAGACACCTCGTCTCCTTCTTTAACAACGTCTGTAACTTTTTGTACTCTTTTTGCTGCTAACTGAGAGATATGAACAAGACCATCTTGTTTTCCTAAAAAATTTACAAAAGCCCCGAATTCCATAATTTTTACAACTTTGCCTTTATATGTTTTTCCAACTTCAGGTTTGGCTACAAGATCGTTTATCATTTGAACGGCTATCTTTCTCGTTTCCTCGTTTGCTGCTGCTACAGTAACTTCACCTGTATCTTTAACATCAACTTTTGCACCAGATTTTTCAACTATTTCTCTTATTGTAGCACCACCCTTACCTATAACTGTTGCTATATCTTTTTTATCAACTTTTACAGTTTGCATTTTTGGAGTGTGCTTTCCAACTTCTTTCCTTGATGATTTAAGAGTTTTATTCATTTCGCTTAAAATGTGAACTCTACCTTCTTTTGCTTGAGCAAGAGCCTGCTCCATAATATCAAAAGTAATTCCTGTTATTTTTATGTCCATTTGCAAAGAAGTAATTCCATCTTTAGTTCCAGCAACTTTAAAATCCATATCTCCTAAGTGATCTTCATCTCCTAAAATGTCTGATAAAATAGAAAATTTATCTTTTTCCTTAATTAATCCCATTGCTATTCCTGCTACAGGCTCAGCAATAGGAACGGCTGCATCCATTAATGCTAAAGAAGATCCACATACCGTTGCCATTGAAGAAGATCCGTTGGACTCAGTAATCTCAGAAACAATTCTTAGCGTATAGGGGAAATTTTCTTTTTTTGGGAGTGATGAATTTAAAGCTCTCCAAGCTAATTTTCCATGTCCGACTTCTCTTCTTCCTGTGCCAATTCTTCCAGTTTCTCCAACAGAGAACGGAGGGAAATTATAATGCAACATAAATCTTTCTCTTCTTAAACCTTCTAAACTTTCAATTCTTTGTTCATCATCTGTTGTTCCTAAAGTAGTTGTTACCAAAGCTTGCGTTTCTCCTCTGGTAAATAGAGCTGAACCATGAACCCTAGGTAAAATTCCCACCTCACACTTTATCGGTCTAACATCTGAAAGACCTCTTCCATCAATCCTTTTTTTACTTTTTAAAATTCTACTTCTAACGATATCTTTTTCTAGATTTTTAAGCTGTAGCATTATTTCGTGTTCTAAAAGAGTTTCGTCACCTTCGAATAAAGTTTTGCATTTATCTCCGGCTAAACTTATCAATTCAGATCTTTTCTTTTTATCTTTTTCAGAAAATGCTTTTTCTAAATCTTTAGTCAGTTCCTTTTCAATTTTCTTAGCAACTTTACTATGATCTTTCTTTTCAATTTTCCAATCCTTTTTTGAACATTTTTTTGCTAATTTTTCTATACCTTTTATTACTGTAACAAAACTTTCATGACCAAACTTGACTGCGTCAAGCATTTCTTTTTCAGTTAACCCTGAGGCTTCTGACTCAACCATTAAAACTGCGTCTTTAGTTCCAGCAACAACTAAATCTAATTTGGAATTTTCTAATTCTTTTTTAGTTGGATTTAAAATTAATTTTCCACTAATAAAACCAACTCTAGCGGCACCCACAGGTCCCTTAAAGGGTAAACCCGAAATAGATATTGCGGCTGAAGAAGCTATAATTGATAATATATCTGCCTCATTTTCATTATCATAAGAGAGAACTGTAGGTAAAACTTGAACTTCGTTCCTGAAATCTTCTGGGAATAAAGGTCTGATTGGTCTATCGATCAATCTTGATATTAAAGTTTCTGACTCAGTTGGTCTTGCCTCTCTCTTAAAATAACCTCCAGGAATTTTTCCTGCTGCATAATATTTTTCTTGGTAATTAACAGATAAAGGAAAATAATCAGTTTCCGGGTTCACTTTTTTG
>CACIKS010000032.1 GCA_902587295.1 uncultured Pelagibacteraceae bacterium
CATAAAATTCAAGGTGACTTAACAAAGGAAGTTGCAGAATCATTCAAGATTTCAGTGTCCATTGATTGTGAAATGCAAGGTTTAGTGCCCAGTAGGGACAAGCTTTCACTGATAACTCTTACAAGCGACGATGAAAATATTTATATCATTCAACCGGATAGAAAAACTTACAAAGCGCCAAATTTAATTTCTGTTTTAGAAAATAATAAGCTTATGAAAATTTTTCACTATGCAAGAATAGATGTGCATTTTTTAGAGTTTTACCTTAAAGCCAAAGTAAAGAACTACTGGTGTACCAAACTTATGAGTCGTTTGGCGCGTACTTTTTCCCCAAACCATGGTTTAAAAGATCTTTGTGAAAGTCTTTGTAAGGTAAAATTGGATAAAAAAGTTGGAAGTTCAACAGATTGGAACAAGGCAGAAATTTCTGATAAGGAAGCTACTTATGCTGCTAACGATGTAAGGTATTTAAGAACGATTAAAGAAAAATTACAACTAATGTTGGAACGTGAAAAGAGATTTGATTTATTTTTAATTACTATGAAAGGTTTGGAAAGTAGGATTGCATTAGATAAAGCTGGATTTCAAGATCCAAATATTTACGAACATTAAAATGGTAAAGACAAATTATTTAAGAATTGCAAAAAAATCAGCCGGGATTCAAATCTCCGAATTAAAAAAAATCAACAAGGTCTTTAACAAAACTTTTTTAAAAGCGGTTGATACTATAGCTAATTGTAAAGGAAAAATTATTTTTACGGGGCAGGGGAAATCTGGTAAGCAAGCATCGTCTGTGTCATCCACTATGAGTTCTGTTGGAATTCCATCTTTTTTTGTGCATCCATCTGAAACCTCACACGGAGACAGCGGAGCAATACAGAGAAAAGATGTGCTTGTTATAATCTCTTATTCTGGAAACACTCCAGAGTTAAAAAATGTAATTCAGTATGCCAACAGGTTTGGAATTAAAATAATTGGTTGTTCATCAAATAAAAATAGTATGCTCTCAAAAGCTAGTGATATTAAAATTATTTTACCAAAAGTTCGAGAGGCTGACCCAATAGGTATGGTTCCAACGACTTCAACAACATTAACGCTTTTGTACTTTAATTGTTTAGCAATAGCATTAATGAATAAAATGAAATTTGACAAAAGAAAATTCAGAGTTTTACATTCTGGGGGTAACATTGGAAAAAGTCTTTTAGACGTCTCTTCGGTTATGGCTACTGGAAACAACATTCCTATTATTGATAGAAATAAAACCATTGCAGAAGCAGTAAAAGTAATTAATGCTAAAAAACTTGGAATGGTATTGATAACTAAAAAAAGAAAATTATCTTCAATCGTCACAGATGGCGATTGCAGAAGGGGTCTTGGTCGTTTTACTAGAAAAGATAAAATTGAAAAAATTGCAACAAGGAATCCCTTAAAAATTAGTGAAGAAATAACTGCTCAAAAAGCAATGCAAATAATGGTGCAAAAAAAAATTACATCGCTTGTAGTTTCTTCAAAGTCTGGAAAAATAAAAGGAATCTGTCACATTCACCATCTTTTGTCTCATGGCATCAAATAATTTTAAATTAAAAAAGAAAACTTTATTTCAAATAACTCTGATTTTTTTGGGAGTTTTAATAATCTTTTTTACATATTTTTATAACCAAAAACAAAAGCCAGTTCCTATGGAAACTAAAAAGCAACCGGAAAGAATAGATCAGGATATTGAAAATATTAGTACCTTTGAAAATATTCAATATGAAGGAGTCGATGGAAACGGGAATAAATTTATAATTAATTCTACAAATGCAGAGTTTGAAAATCAAAAACCAAATATAATTTATATGAAAAATATTGTTTGTAGATTTTTCTTTCAAGATAACACGACTTTGAGAATAACAAGTAACAAAGGAATATTTGATAATATTTCAAATGATATGGAGTTTGAAGAAAACGTTAAGATGTACTATCTTGAAAACAGATTGTTTTCAGAGAGAGCAACGTTTGTAAACTCAGAAAATTATCTATTAATTCAAGACAATGTTGTTGGAGAAGGGCCACAAGGAAATTTAGCTGCTGATAAGCTTAATATCGACTTATTGGATAAAAAAATGAAAATTTCTATGTACAACGAAGACAAAGTTAATATAAGAGTAAATTACTAAATGAGAAAAAAATTTAGAATAATTAAATTTAAGAAAAGCAAACCCATCTTACAGGTAAAAAATGTTAGTAAATCTTTTGATGGAAGACCGATTTTAAAAAAAATCAATTTGGATGTTCACGCTGGTGAAATTTGTGGGCTTATTGGTCCAAACGGTTCTGGAAAATCTACTTTGTATGGAGCAATCATAGGTCAATATAAAGTTGATAATGGTGCAATAATTTTGAACCAAAAAGATATAACCTCGATACCTATTCATGAAAGAGCGAAACTTGGTATCGCATATTTAAGTCAGTATAGAAGCGTGTTTAATATGACTACGTTCGATAATTTGTTAGCAATCTGTCAAATTTCAATTAAGGGGACAGACAAACAACGTTTGATGGTAGAAAAATTATTAACGGAATTTAATTTACAACACCTGCGCAACATAGATGCTAATTCTCTTAGCGGTGGGGAAGTGCGAAGGTTACAAATTGCGAGAACTTTAATTAATAATCCAAAAGTTATACTGCTTGATGAACCTATGGCTGCGTTAGATCCAATTGTTGTGCAGGACATTCAAAAATATATTATGAAACTTCAAGCAATGAGAACTGGGGTTATAGTAACAGATCACAACATTCAAAATTTGCTTCAAATTTGCGATAAATTATATGTAATCGGTGAAAACACTATTATTGCGAGCGGCAAAAAGGAAGAGGTGCTACGTTCTAGTAAAGCCAGAGAATTGTATTTTGGTTCTTATGAAAATTGAAAAGTATGTCAAATGGTAGTTATTCTGTATTAATAAAAAATAGAATCAAAAAATTCAAAAAGGTAATAAATGTACCTTCCGATAAGTCTATATCTATCAGATCGTTTTTGATCAGTGCAATAAGTAACGATATATCTAAAATTAAAAATCCTCTTGTGTCGGAAGATGTA
>CACIKS010000033.1 GCA_902587295.1 uncultured Pelagibacteraceae bacterium
AATGATAAATAAGTTAACATTGTAATTGAAACTATCTCAATTGCTCTACCTGTCTGCATCAAAGCAGTTCCGGCAAAAACCAGAACTAAATCAGGATACGCTATAGCAGCCGCTAATGACGAATTTTTTGTTAAGTTTAAATATTGATTAGTAGTTGGCGGAATAATAATTCTTAGAGCTTGAGGCATTATAACAAGTTTTAGTATTTGACTGGGGTTTAGGCCTACTGAAGCAGCAGCTTCTTTCTGGCCTTTGCTTATTCCTTGAATACCAGCCCTCACACATTCGGCAACAAAAGTAGCGGTATACAAAGATAGTGCTAGTACCAATGCTAATAGTTCTGGAGGAACACTTATACCTTCAGCGTATATAAAAGATGTTTTCGACAATTGTTTTAAAACTGGTAATGCAACTTCCAATTGAACCATTCCGGTTACAAATGTTAATCCTGGAAATATTACTAATAACGCAACTGAAATTGAAAAAACAGGAAGTTGTTGACCTTTTTCCTCTTGTAATTTTTTTGCATAATTTTTTATAACCACAATAGAAATTATTGCTGCTAAAATTGAATAAAATAAAATATCGAAATTTCCCCAAATAAGACGTGGTATATAATAACCTTTAACCGTTAAATAAGTTACGCCAAAAAGAGCTTCTGTATTTTCTGGCAAAGGTAAGGCTCTTAGAGCAGCATAATACCAGAAAAAAATTTGCAATAATAAGGGAACATTTCTAAAAAATTCAACGTACCAAGCCGCTGTATTTCTTATTAAATAATTTGGCGATAACCTTGCAATACCAATAATAACCCCGATTATAGTACAAAAGATAATACCTAAAACTGAAACTAAAATTGTATTTAAAAGACCAACTAAATATGCTCGAGCATATGAATGTGAACCGTCATATTCAATAAGTGAAAACTGTACATCAAAAGAAGACTCTTGCCCTAAAAAACCATAACCAAAATCAATACCCCTCTCATCCATATTAAGCTGGGCATTAATGGTAAAAAAACCAATAACAGCTACTACAAATAACAGTGTTAATAATTGAGGAATAATACTTTTAAGTTTGTGACTCATCGATTTCTATGTATAAAAAAAAGGGCCAGATAAATCTAGCCCTTTCTTTTTAATATTAATAATTAACAATTATCTTGCTGGTGGAACGTAAAGTATACCACCTTTAGTCCAAAGTTGATTTGGACCTCTATCTGGTAAAATACCAGTGTCAGCTATGTTTCTTTTATAGCTTTCACCATAATTACCAACTTGCTTGATAATTCTTAAGCTCCAGTCATTGTCTAGACCGAATGCTGCACCCAATTCACCCTCAGCACCAACTAATCTTTTAATTGCTGGATTTTCTGAAGATTTCATACTGTCAGCATTAGCTGAATTAATACCGTACTCTTCTGCTTCGATCATAACGTTTAGTGACCATCTTACTATATCTTCCCATACTGAATCACCTTGTCTTACCACAGGTCCTAATGGTTCTTTTGATATAGTTTCTGGTAATACTATATGATCATCCGGTTTGCTCAATTTTGTTCTTTGAGCTGCTAAACCTGATTTATCAGTAGTGTAAGTATCACATCTTCCTGCATCATATGCAGCTACGACTTCGTCAGCTTTTTCAAAAGCAACTGGTTCATATTTAATTCCTTTAGAATTAAAAAAGTCTCTCATATTAAGTTCTGTTGTTGTACCAATGTTTGTACAAGCAGAGATACCACTTTTGAATTGACTTGTAGATGTTATTCCAGAACTTTTTCTAACCATGAAACCTTGTCCATCATAAAAGTTTACACCGACAAAAGTTAAACCAATGTCAGCATCCCTAGATAATGTCCAAGTAGTATTTCTTGATAAGACATCTATCTCTCCAGAAGTTAATGCAGTAAATCTTTCTTTAGCACTTAAAGGATAGAATTTAACTTTTCCAGCATCCCCTAGTGTAGCAGCCGCAACTGCTCTGCATAAATCAACGTCTACTCCAGTCCAATTTCCTGCTGCATCAGCGTTTGAAAATCCTGGAAGACCTTGAGAGACTCCACATCTTACGTAACCCATTTTTTGAGTCTTTTTAAGAGTTTTTGATTTCTTTGCTGCAAATGCACCAGTTTCGAAACTTACTAGTAATGCAATTGATGTAAGCAAATAAACAAAACGTTTTAATGTTTTTAGCATTATTTATCCCCTTTATTATTGTTAACAATAAATTACAATTTAATGTAATTTTAATTATTATTATGGATTAGAAGTCTATGTTCAAGATTATTGAGCGACGCGCGCCAAGATTGAACAGTTAGAAATACATTATATAGAGGTTGTAATATTTTTTAATCTAAATAATGAAATTTTCAATTTTAAAGTGTAAAAAAATATAGAGGAAAAGTAAAAATAAAAAATAATGGCGCGCCCTGAAGGATTCGAACCTACGACCCTCGGTTTAGAAAACCGATGCTCTATCCAACTGAGCTAAGGGCGCTCTAGAAAGATTATACATTCTTACCTAAAAACATACTAGGTGGTCAATGAAAATTGGTGTTTTTATTCCAAATTTTTCTTTTTTTTCATGCTGGTGGATATGGTGAGAATGTACAAATACTGGTATTTTTTCATCACTTTTTGTTTTTAAGGTATAAATAAAATTTGTTCCCCTAAATTTTCTATCAACAACTTCTAATTTAAGTTTACTTTGATCGTCATGAATCAAGTCTTCAGGTTGAAGTAAAAGTTTTACGGTTGTGCCTACAGGAAAATTATTAACAAGTTTACCCTTTATTTCACCAAGTGCAGGGTGACTTAAACTATGAACAGCGCAATCAGTCTCAACTACTTTTACATCAACAAATACTCCCCTATTCAAAAATCTTGCTACCTCAAGAGAATTTGGTTCGTGATGTATATTATATGGTTCGTCATATTGTTTGAGTGATTGATCTAATAATATTCCGCATTTATCACCCATAAAAAATGCTTCATATGAATCATGAGTTACTATTATTGTTGTAATATTAAATTCTTTTAAAATATCTTTAATTTTCTTTTGTAATTCCTCTTTCAA
>CACIKS010000034.1 GCA_902587295.1 uncultured Pelagibacteraceae bacterium
TGTACCAATTCATAATTTAAAAATTTATCGTTAAAATTAAATCCAAAAGAAACTTTAAAATTTGATCAAGTAATAAAAAAAATACGGCAGCTAAGCTTGCCAAAACAAAAACCATTAAGGTTCCGGTTAAAGTATCTTTTTTTGTTGGCCAAGTTACTTTAAAAGCCTCTTGTTTTACTTCCTGAAAAAATCTCAATGGGTTTCTCATATTCTTTTTTTTTTGGCAGGAGCGGAGGGAATCGAACCCCCAACCTCCGGTTTTGGAGACCGGCGCTCTACCAATTGAGCTACACTCCTAGTAGCTTATTTTAAAATTTTTGTTACCACTCCTGCTCCAACTGTTTTACCACCTTCTCTAATAGCAAAGTTAAGTTTTTCACTCATAGCTATAGGAGTAATAAGTTTAACAGTAAACTTTGCATCATCACCTGGCATTATCATTTCAGTTCCAGATGGAAGAGTAACTTCTCCAGTTACATCAGTAGTTCTAAAATAAAATTGTGGTCTATATTTTGTAAAAAAAGGGGTATGTCTTCCACCTTCTTCTTTTTTCAAAACATATGCTTGGCATTCAAATTCGGTATGAGGAGTTACTGAACCAGGTTTTGCTAAAACTTGTCCTCTTTCAATATCTGTTCTTTCTACACCTCTTAGCAAAGCACCAATGTTGTCTCCGGCTTCACCTGTATCTAATATTTTTCTAAACATTTCTACACCGGTGATGACGGTTTTTTTAGTGTCTTTTATTCCAACTATTTCCAGTTCTTCTCCTGTTTTTACAACTCCTTGCTCTACTCTACCTGTAGCAACTGTTCCTCTTCCAGAAATTGAAAAAACATCTTCTACTGGCATTAAGAAAGGTTTATCTTTTGGTCTTGAAGGTTGTGGAATCGTATCATCGACTGCCTTCATAAGTTCCATAATTGCATTTTTTCCAGTTGCTTCGTCTTTTCCTTCAACTGCATTTAATGCTGAACCTTTTACTATTGGAATTTTATCTCCTGGAAACTTATATGATGTTAAGAGCTCTCTAATTTCTGTCTCAACTAACTCAACAAGTTCTTTGTCTTTAACCTGATCAATTTTATTTAAAAAAACTACAATTGCAGGAACTCCAACTTGTCTTGCTAAAAGTATATGTTCTCGCGTTTGAGGCATTGGACCGTCGGCTGCGTTAACTACTAATATTGCACCATCCATTTGTGCTGCACCTGTGATCATATTTTTCACATAGTCGGCGTGACCTGGACAATCTACGTGGGCATAATGTCTTTTATCAGTTTCATACTCAACGTGAGCTGTTGAAATTGTAATTCCTCTTTCTTTTTCTTCGGGTGCTTTATCAATTTGATCATAAGCTATGAATTCTGCACCACCTTTTTCAGCTAGCACTTTTGTTATAGCAGCTGTCAAAGTTGTTTTTCCATGATCCACGTGTCCTATTGTACCAATGTTACAATGAGGTTTCTTTCTTTCAAATTTTTTCTTGTCCGCCATTTTTTCCTCTTCTTTATATATAATTTTAAACTTTATTTGGAGCGGATGAGGAGAATCGAACTCCTAGCATCAGATTGGAAATCTGAGGTATTACCATTATACGACACCCGCGCTATCCAAACTTTTTCGCTCTTTATTATAAAACACTTCTTAAGTTTGGTGGAGGGGGAAAGATTCGAACTTTCGAAGACCGAAGTCAACGGGTTTACAGCCCGCCCCATTTGACCGCTTTGGTACCCCTCCAAAACATCGTTAAGGGATACCCAATAACTCAAAAAGTATTCAACAACAAGGGTTTTATAAGCATCTTGTGTAATAAATGCAATAAATCATTTTGCTTTTAAATATGCTATTTATTTAACAAAATTTAAAAAAATTCATGCAAAAATCTACTTTTTACATTGTCGGGAAACACGCAGTTACTGAAGCTCTAAAAAACCCAAAAAGAAAGGTTTTAAGAGTGTTCCTAACCGAAGACTCAAAGAAAAAAATCAATAAAGAAAATCAACATTTGAATTTACTTAAAAATATAAAGATTTTTTATAAAACTAAGAAAGAGTTAGATAGATACTGCACAAAGGATCAGATATCACATCAAGGACTTGTAGCTGAAATAGAGCATTTAGTGAACTTTTCAATTAAAGATTTCTTAAAAGATAATAATGAGAAAAAAAATATTAATTTAGTTGCATTAGAGGACGTAACGGATCCAAGAAATATTGGTTCAATAATCAGAAGTGCAGCATCATTTAATATTGATGGTATAATAGTTAAAGAGAGATCATATCCAAGAGAGAGTAAACTTTTATACAAAAGTGCAAGTGGTTGTACTGAAATACTCAATATTTTTGAAGTATCAAATATTAATACCACTCTAAAATATCTTAAATCAAAAAACTTTTGGATAAGTGGTTTTGATGGAAACGCAAAAAAAGATTTTACGGAACATAATTGGGAAGGTAATAACGTATTGCTTTTTGGATCAGAGGGATATGGTTTAAATTATCAAACCAAAAAAAACTCAGATTTTATGTTTCGAATCAATATCAATAAAAATGTAGAAAGTTTGAATATTGCTAATAGTGCTTCAGTGGTTTTTCATTATATAAACGTAACAAAACAAAAAACTTAATATAAGGTTGAATTTATTTGCTTTTGAATATAAATAAAATTACTGGCCCTCATAGCTCAATTGGTAGAGCAACTGATTTGTAATCAGTAGGTTCGCGGTTCGAGTCCGTGTGAGGGCACCAC
Source organism: uncultured Pelagibacteraceae bacterium (assembly GCA_902587295.1). Classification (GTDB taxonomy): domain Bacteria; phylum Pseudomonadota; class Alphaproteobacteria; order Pelagibacterales; family Pelagibacteraceae; genus Anoxypelagibacter. The sequence goes on from CACIKS010000034.1 coordinate 2,752, forward strand.
AATTATTTGGCAGATTCTATCAAATCAAGTTCTTTTAAAATTTTTTTTAAAAAACCTGAAATTAAAACTTTCTCTTCTTCACTAAAATAATTTTCTTTTTGAATTCCTTTTCTCATCTCATCTTTAATTTTTTCTTTATAAATATCTCTTTGGTTGCGGTCTGAAATAGAATTTATTTTAGTTTTGAATTCGTTGAGTGTTGATCCAATTGTAA
>CACIKS010000035.1 GCA_902587295.1 uncultured Pelagibacteraceae bacterium
ATGTAGAGCTTTTAAATATAAATTCTGCAAATTCATTATTAAAATTTATAGAAGAGCCAAGTAATGTAAATTATTTTATTCTAATAAATAATAAACAACAAGACATTATTGAAACTGTAAAATCTAGATCATTAGAAACTAAAATATTTCTTAATCAATCAAAAAAGAATGAAATATTTAAAAAATTAATTTTAAAATATAACTTAGATAATCACGCTACACATACTTATATAAACATAATTAGCCCTGGAATGTTAATTCAATATTCAGAAATTTTACGTAGTCTTGATTTAGATATTAGCAAATCCTTTTACGAAACAACAACAAATCTATTGGATAATTTCAAAAAAAGTAAAAATAAAATTTACTTAGATTGTATTGAATTTATTTTAGAAATTATATTTTCTAAAACCATTAAAAATAATAATGCGAACTTTATTGCATTAATCGACAAAAAAAAATATTTAATGAGATTGCTTTACAATTATAGAACTTTTAATTTATCTAATAATACAATTCTTGAATATATTAAAAATTCTAAAGATTTATATGCCTGAAAAAAATTTTTACATTACGACACCAATTTATTATCCCTCAGGGAAACCTCATATGGGTCATGCTTACTCAAGTATTATCGCCGATGTATTTGCTAGATTTAAAAAAATTGATGGTTATAAAGCTTATTTTTTAACTGGAACAGATGAGCACGGACTTAAAATTCAAAGAGAAGCAAAAAAAAATAATAAAGATCCTAAAAAATTTTGTGACGAATTATCTATTACTTTTAAGAACCTCACTAAAACTCTAAATCTATCTAATAATGATTTTATCAGAACCACTGAAAAAAGACATTATGACTCTGTTAAAGAAATTTGGGAAAGACTTGAAAAATCTGGCGACATTTACTTAGGTAAATATAGTGGATGGTATTCTGTATCTGATGAAGCTTATTACGATGAAGAAGAAATTATTGATGAAAATGGCTCAAAAAAATCAAAAACATCAGGTTCTAAAGTAGAATGGGTTGAGGAAGAATCGTATTTTTTTAAACTCTCAGCATGGAGCAATAAGTTACTAAAGTTTTATCAGGAAAATCCAAAATTTATACTTCCAGTGTCACGAAGAAATGAAGTTGTTAATTTTGTTAAAAAAGGATTAAAGGATTTGTCTGTAAGTAGAACATCTTTTTCTTGGGGTATACCAGTCCCATCAAACAAAAAACATATAATCTATGTTTGGTTGGACGCATTAACAAATTATATAAGTGCACTTAAATTTCCAGATACGGAAAATAAACTATATAGAGATTTCTGGCCCGCGGACCTTCATATAATTGGAAAAGATATATTAAGGTTTCATGCAATTTATTGGCCAGCATTTTTATTGGCAGCAAAAATTAAACCACCTAAAAGAGTTTATGGTCATGGCTGGATACTTTCAGATGAAAAAAAAATGTCAAAATCTTTAGGAAACATACTTGATCCATTAGAAATAATTAAAGACTATGGTGTAGATCAACTTAGATATTATTTGATAAAAGAGGTTTCGTTAGGAAATGATGGTAGTATTTCGCTAGAAAATCTAAAAAATTGTATAAATAATGATCTAGCCAATAATTTTGGTAACCTTTGCCAACGTGTTTTCTCTTTCATTGATAAAAATTGTGATTCCAAAATTCCATCCCCTGATAAATTTAATACAAGAGACAAAGAATTATCTGACGAAATTATTAAAAAAATATCTGATTTAAAATATATGATTGATAATCAAGAATTAAATTCCTATATTAAAGAAGTTATAAACTTTTCATTTAATTCTAATAAATATTTTAATGATTTAGAACCATGGAAATTAAAGAAGACCAATAAAGTAAGAATGAATACAGTTCTTTATTGTATTTTAAATCAGATTAAATCTATTAGTATTTTACTTTATCCGATAATTCCTTCTTCAATAGAAAAAATATTTGATACATTAAATTTAAAAAAAGAAGAATTAAATATTGAGCAAATTAAAAACTTAAATCTGATAGTACCTGGTAAAATAATTAAAAAAAGTAATATTCTATTTAAAAAAATTGATAATGATAATTGATTCACATTGCCACTTAGATAACGAAAAGCTCCAAGCTAGAATTCAAGAAATTATAAATAGCGCAGACAACTCAAATGTTAAGTATATGCTTACCATTTGTACTGATAATGATAGTTTTGAGAAAATTATTAAGATTTTAAATACATATAAAAATGTTTATGGTACATACGGTATACATCCCCACGAGACAAATAAGTATAAAGATTTAACAGTTGAAATAATTAAAGATAAAGTATTACAACATAAAAGAATTATTGGAATAGGGGAAAGTGGATTAGATTTTTTTTATAATCATTCAGATAAAAATTCACAAAAGTCTGTTTTTTTAAAACATATTCAATCATGTCAAGAAACTTCTAAACCTTTAATAGTTCACTCACGTAATGCTGAGAAAGAAACTTTAGAAATTTTGGTTTCTGAAAAAAAGAATAAAGATTTTAACATTTTAATGCACTGTTTTACTGGTAGTAAAGACTTTGCTCATAGCTTATTAGATATTGATTGTTTTTTTTCTGCAAGCGGAGTAATTACATTTAAAAAAAGTGAAGAATTAGCTAATACATTTAAATCAATACCAAATAACAAAATTTTAGTTGAAACTGACTCACCCTATCTTTCTCCTGAACCTTTAAGAGGAAAAATAAATGAACCTTGTAATATTATTCATACAATTAAATTTATATCCGTTTTAAAAAATACAACTAAAGATGATGTTGAAAATTTTACAACTAATAATTTCAGAAAGTTATTCAAAATAAATATTTAATGACCAAAATTACTATCCTTGGATGTGGAAGTTCCCTGGGCTCTCCCTGGATCACAAATTATTGGGGTAAATTAAATAAAAGAAATAAGTTTAATATTCGAACT
>CACIKS010000036.1 GCA_902587295.1 uncultured Pelagibacteraceae bacterium
TATTTGAGTTAAGACCTTTTTTTTGGAAAAACAAAAAACCAATTAATATTTATGCAAATAAACGATGTTTGAAAATTATAAAAGATAAATATGATTATTGTTTTTATGGTGGTGGTGGTTATGTACCAATAATTAAAGGAAATATCACGAAAAATAATTTTTTGATTAAAAAGAAAAATACTAAAATAAAATTCAAATCTTTTTTAATAGACCATGGCCATATAAAAGCATCAGCCTATGTATTTGAAAAAATTGCATATTTAAGTGATTGCAATGGTATTGATAAAAAATATTATAAAAATCTTCGTAATTTAAAATTTTTAATAATTGATAGTTTAAAAATGAATGAACATCCTTCACATTTTAATTTAGATCAAGCTATTAAAATTAGTAAAATGTTAGATCCTAAAAAAACTATTCTTACTAATTTACATACAGATCTAGATTATAATTTTCTGAAAAAAAAACTACCGAGTAATATTATACCTGCCTATGACGGTATTAAACTTTATATTTAGTTTATTGACTGAGAGCTTTTTCTATTGATTTGATAAATTTTTTAGAGGTTGGGTTTGTCATTGATGCAAAAGTATCAAAAACTTTTCCATTTTTATCAATAATTATTTTATGAAAATTCCATTTAGGAACCGACCCACCACCATAAGTATCTTTTGCCCATTTGTAGAATGGGTGAGCATTTTCACCTTTAACAATTTCTTTTTGTGTCATTGGAAAGCTAATTCCAAATTTAGCTTCGCAAAAATTTTTTACCTCTTCATTTGTCTCCAATTCTTGATTGAAGCTATTTGAGGGAACACCTATTACTACCAAACCTTTATTTTGGTATTTCTCCCAAATTGTTTGTAAATCCTCGTATTGTGAAGTGAAACCACATTTACTAGCAACGTTTGTTACTACAATAACTTTATTTTTAAATTCGGATAATTTTAGTTCTTGTCCATCTAAATCTTTAAAAGAATAATCATATGCAATATTGATATTGGCATTTAAATTATTAATTCCAAATAAACTTATCATAATAAATATTACAAAAACTTTCTTCATCACTTTTTTGATCCAAAGAAAATTAAACTATAACCAAAAACAGTGGATAGCAACGAGCCAAGTAGCACACCTATTTTAACCCCGTCCATATGTGATGTTGCATCTGCGAAAGCCAAATTTCCCACAAATAAACTCATAGTAAATCCAATACCCGTCAAAACTCCTACGCCATAAAGCTTTAACAGATCTGAATTATTTGGCATCTCTGCAAAATTTAATTTTATAGACATATATGAAAAAATAAATACACCAATTTGTTTACCAAAAAATAAACCACATAATATTCCTAGAGGCACGGGGTTCATTAAACTCGCAAAAGTTAATCCATCCAAAGAAACTCCTGCATTAGCAAAAGCAAAAATTGGCATTATTCCAAATGCTACATAAGGAGAAATGGAGTGTTCAAGTTTTAATAAAAGGGAGCCAGTATGTTTATTTTTACTAGTTTTGTGAGGTATTGTTAAAGCCAAAAGAACTCCAGCTATTGTAGCGTGTATCCCTGAAATATGGGTAAATTCCCAAAGAAATATTCCTACTATTAAATATGGAATAAAGTTTCTGACATTAAACCAATTCAATATTAATAAAATGATCAGACAACCTAACATCATCAACAAATAAAAGTATTGAACATCACCAGAATAAAAAAATGCAATTATTATTATTGCACCAAGATCGTCAATTATAGCTAAAGCTGTAAGAAATACTTTAAGCGACAAGGGTACTCTTTTTCCTAATAAAGACAGTACACCTAAAGAAAAAGCTATATCAGTTGCTGATGGTATTGCCCAACCCTTAAGTGTAATTGGATCTTTAAAATTTATAGCAACATAAATTAAAGCAGGTACAACCATTCCTCCTACTGCAGCAATTATCGGAAGTAGAGCTTGTTTTGGATTTGATAGTTCACCTTGTATGAATTCTCTTTTGATTTCAAGTGAAACTAAAAAAAAGAATATTGCCATCAAAACGTCGTTTATCCAGTGCAGTACACTTAATTTTAGACTGAAAATTCCAATACCTAATTTTAAGTAGGAGTTTAAAATGTCAAAATAGGCATTGCTTAAATCTGAATTACTAATTATTAACGCAATTATTGCAGCAAATAAAAGCACAAGACCTGAGGCTGCTTCTAATTTAAAAAACCACTTAAATGGCTTTGAAATATATTGTATCATTTAACTATTCTTATATGAAATTGAATGTTTCTTTATATATACCTGTATACAATGGTGGGTCAACTATTGAAAGTGTAATAAAAAGTGTATTAAAATTAAATCCTTATCCAAATGAAATCATAGTTATTGATGATGGTTCTACAGATAATACGGTAAAAATTTTAGAAAAATATAAAAAATATATTATCGTTGTAAAAAATCCAAATAATATGGGGCTTGCATACTCAAGAAATATTGGGTTTGAGAGATCTAAAAATGAAATGGTAGCTTCTTTAGATGCAGATGTTGAGGTAGATTCATTATGGTTAAATGATTTACTAGAAGTGAGAAATACATATAAAAGTACGGTTTGTGGAGGAACATTAATTGAAAAATATAAAAATGAAAATATATATAATTTTTGGAGACACATACACGCAACACAGAATAATTATGGTAATGACGATGTGGGAGACCTTAATAAACCACTTGCTGGGTCAAACACATTAATATCGAAATCGGCGTGGGAAAAGGTAAATGGTTATGAAATTCAATATAAGACAAATGGTGAAGACACTACATTTTGTCAAAAAATTTTAAAAAAAGGGTACAAAATTTCATATAGCTCAAAAGCAAAATGTTATCATTTAAGAAATGATAATTTAAAATCATTAGTAAATTCAGTGAGAAGA
>CACIKS010000037.1 GCA_902587295.1 uncultured Pelagibacteraceae bacterium
AAAGTAATATGAAAAAAGAAAAAAATATTAAAAAAGCTAATCAAAAAAGTTTTTATTTTGAAGATTATGATTATTTTTCATATAATAGTTTTAAAAAAAAAAGACTTATAGTTGGAGAAGATAGAATATATTTACTTTTTTTTGTTTTTTTCTCCTTGGTATTAATTTTTGCAATTAAGATTTTTACAACCTCTTTAAAAGATTCTAACCTTAAAAATTCCCATAATTATTACAATTCAATTTTTAATCCTTTAAGATCGGATATAGTTGATAGAAATGGGATACCACTTGCTAAAAATGTGAGGGTCTACCACGCAGCAATTAAGCCAAATCTAATTAAGAGTAAAAAAAAATTTATCTTGAAACTTAAATTACTGTATCCCGAATTTGATGCTTTAAGTATTAAAAAAAAATTAGAAAAAAATAAGTATTTTTATTTAAAAAAAAATATAAGTGAGAACGAAAGATTGGAGCTGTGGTCGTTAGGAGAGAAAGGCATATTGTTTGAGACCTCTCAAACAAGAATATATCCTCACAAAAATTTATTCAGTCATATTCTTGGACAAATTGATGAAGATAATAACGGGATATCTGGAATAGAAAAATCTTTCGATGGACAATTGAAATCAAGTGAAAAACCAGTACTTAGCACTTTAGACACCAATTTACAGTTTTTAATTAGAGAGGAATTAATTAAATTTCAAAAAGTTTTTAATAGTATCGGTAGTACGTCTATTTTAATGGACATTAATAATGGTGAAGTACTCTCTATGGTTTCCCTACCCGATTTTGATATCAATAAAAGAAAAACAATAGATGATGTAAATTTTATAAATAGAGCATCAAAGGGAGTGTACGAACTTGGGTCAGTTTTTAAAACTTTTACACTAGCTGGGGCATTGAACGAAGGAGTAGTTGAGACCGACACCTTATTTAAAAATTTACCAAAAAAAATAACTTGTGCAGGTAGACCGATCGGAGAATATGATGATAAAATTCCATCTGATCTTACCGCTGAACAAATTTTAATTAGATCAGGGAATATAGGCTCAGTAAGAATTGGTCAGAGAGTTGGGAGCGATGGTATGAAAAATTTTCTAAAAAATATAGGTGTCCTAAGCAAAATAAAATTTGATATTGAGGAAGTCGGAGTTCCAATATCTTTTAGATGGGGAAAGTGTAAATTAGCAACCGCGTCTTTCGGACATGGTATCACCACAACTCCTTTACAACTTGTAAAAGGATATTCGATTATATCAAATGGTGGCTTTAACATTGAGCCAACATTGATTAAAAAAACTAAGAGAGAGCAGAAAAAAATTAGAATTTTAAAAGAAGATATCTCAAAAAAAATTAATCCAATTTTGAGAAAAATTGTATCAACTAAAGAGGGTACAGCAAATTTTGCTAATATAGAAGGTTATGAAGTTGGTGGCAAAACAGGAACAGCACAAAAATCATCTAATGGAATTTATTCAAAAAATAAAATTAATACATTTGTGGCTGTTTTCCCAATCTCGAAACCCAAATATATTTTATTAGTATTATTAGATGAACCAAAACCAAGCAAAGACTATATTTACCATTACAAAGACGGAAGTGGCTGGAAATACAAAGGAACCCCCTTTAATACCGCTGGTTGGACAGCAGTTGAAATTGCTGGCAAAATTATAGAAAAAATTGGACCTATTTTAGCCATAAAGAAAATCGATTTTGATGACAACTATGTTGTTAAAAAATCTAATTAGTAATTTAAACCCTGAAAATGCTGCAATAAAAATTAATGGCATTTCTTTTGACAGCAGAGATATAAAAAAAGGTAATTTATTTGTTTCAATTAAAGGAACCAAACATAATGGCGATGAATATATTGATCAGGCCATTTCTAAGGGTGCTAAAGTAATTATTTCTTCACAAAAAATAAAAAACAAAAAAAAAGTAATATTTATTAAGACAACAGATACCAGAAAGATGTTAGCTGAAATAGCTTCGAGATTTTTTAAGGAAAAACCAAAAAATATTGTTGCGGTAACAGGTACGAATGGCAAAACCTCTGTGTCAGATTTTTTTTACCAAATATTTAATTTACAAAATAAAAATGTAGGTTTTATTGGAACTTTAGGTTTTAGAAAAAATAATAATTTGAAAACGAGAAAATTAACTACCTTGGACTCGTTGACATTAAATAGAGATTTAGCCGAAATGAAAAAAGATGGAATAAACAATGTAATAGTCGAAGCCTCAAGCCATGGATTAAAACAGAAAAGATTAAATTTTATAAAAATTAAAGCAGGTATCTTTACGAATTTAAGCCATGATCATTTAGATTATCATAAAAATATGTCGGATTATTTAAATTCAAAACTTTTATTATTTAAAAATCTTTTAAAAAAAAATGGAACAATAATTACTGATACTGATATTAAACAATATAAAAATATTCGACAAATTAAAATTAAAAAAAAATTAAAAATTGATACAATTGGCTCAAATAGTAATACATTCAAAATTATAAATCACAAAGTTTTCAAAAATTTTCAATCTTTAGAGATTAAATATAATCATAAAATATATAAGTTAAAAATTAATTTGTATGGTTCTGTCCAAATAAAAAATTTATTGATGGCAATTTTAGCCTCAAAAGTGTGCGGTTTAAAAGTTGAAAAAATTTTTAAAAAAATCCATAGAATTAAAAGCGTTGATGGTCGATTACAATTAATAAGAACTTTGCCCAATCAATCTAAAATATTTTTAGATTACGCACATACTCCTGATGCGCTAAGAAATGCAATATTATCCTTGCAAGAACATTTCCAAAAAAAAATTACAATTATTTTTGGGTGT
>CACIKS010000038.1 GCA_902587295.1 uncultured Pelagibacteraceae bacterium
GTAAATATTCTTGGAGCTGATCATACCGGATATATTAAAAGAATTAAATACAATTGATAGCTTTACAGTAAAAAAAACACGTCAATTATATCGATATTTAAGATAATATTAATAAATGGAATCAAAAAATAAGACAAATATATCTATAGACATTCCTAACTATACGGGACCTTTAGAGACATTGCTTGATTTAGCAAAAAATCAAAAAGTAGATTTAACACAAATATCGATAACAACTCTTGCTGACCATTTTTTAAGTTATATCAAAGATACTAAGAATTTAGATGATGCATTTGAGTATTTAATAATGGCAACTTGGCTTGCATATCTTAAGTCTAAATTACTTTTACCTGATGATGAGGAAGATAATTTTAAAGCATCAGAGATAGCTGCACAATTAAAGTTACAACTTAAAAAACTCGAATTAATCAGATTGCTATCTGATCAATTATTAAAAAGGGATAGAATTGGAAAGACAATTTATTATAGAGGAATGAAAGGTGGTATAAGATCAATTAAGAATCCAATTTATAAAGTAACTCTTTATGAATTATTAAAAGCATACTCAGGTATTAAAGTGCAATCCTTGTATCAAAAAATTAGTATTCCAAAACTTCCCGTTATGACAACACAAGAAGGTATCAAACAAATTAAAGAAAATATGACTTTAATTAATGAATGGAAAAAGATAGAAGAATTAATTCCTGATTCATTTTCGTCCAAAAAATTTAAAAAAACTGGTTTGGCAGCAATTTTTTCGGCCAGTCTTGAATTAACAAAAGATGGTGTAATAAATATGATGCAAAAAGGATTATTTGAAGATATTTTAATTAGAACTGCAAAACACACACCTTTAACTCTTAAAGAAAAATAATATCAAATGAATAAAGATAAGAAAAAAAATAATATTATAAACTTTCCAAAAAAAAAATCTAAAATCGAAAGAGAAATAGAAGCAATTATTTTTGCTGCAGAAGAACCCCTGGATATAGACACAATTGAAAAGAGAATTGGATCAAATTTAAATATAAAGAAAATTTTAGAAAATCTACAAGCTGAATATTCATCTCGTGGCATTAATTTAATTAATAAATCAAACAAGTGGTCATTTAGAACATCGCAAGATTTATCTAGTCTTATGTCTTTGCAAAAATCAACTCAAAGGAAATTATCTAAGGCTACAATTGAAACCTTGGCAATAATTGTTTATCATCAACCTGTGACGAGATCAGAAATAGAGTCAATTAGGGGAGTAGCTTTTGCCTCTAATACTCTTGAGATTTTATTTGAGCTTGATTGGGTTAGACCCTCTGGAAGAAAAGATGTTCCAGGTAAACCTATTCAATATATTACGACAGAAAAATTTTTAGATCATTTTAATATTGAAAAGTTATCTGATTTACCTAGCGTTGAAGAATTAAGCTCTGCCGGTTTAATAGATGATGCTTCGATAGATTCATCAATTTTTGGTACAAGTAAATTTTTTAAAGAGCAATCAGAAGAAAAAAAAGACAATATTTATTCAGATATTGATCAGGTTATTAAAGACCCTCCTAAATCAGAAGAATAAAATATATTTATTTAAGTCATATAATTGTATATAGTTTTGAGTATGGGTATAAGTTTTTGGCAAATTGCAATAGTTGTAGTTCTTGTCGTTTTGTTATTTGGACGAGGGAAGATCTCGAGTCTAATGGGTGACGTTGCTAAAGGTATAAAGAGTTTTAAAAAAGGGATGTCATCAGATGAAAAAGACCAAACAAAATCGGATTCCGACAAAGACTCAAATTCTCAAAATTAATATATACTAATGCCTCAAATTGGATGGTTTGAGATACTAATAGTTGTAGTAATAGCTATTTTAGTTATTGGACCTAAAGATTTTCCGATTGTACTAAAAAAAATTGGCAACTGGATAGGATCAACAAAAAGATACTTTAGTGATGTACAACGTCAAGTAACTAAATTAACAGACGATGTTGAGGAGGATAATCCAGAAAAAAAATATTCAGAAATAGATAAAGATAATAAAAATGAATGATCAAACACAAGAAGGTTCTTTTGTAAGTCACCTAACTGAATTGAGAAAAAGATTAATCCACTCTTTAATTTTTATATGTGGAATTTTTATTTTAGGCTATATATTTGCTGAGAGTATATATAATTTTTTAGTAAATCCTTTTGCTAAAGCTGTAGAAGGTGATGGAGTTGATAGAAGACTAATTTTTACCGCTTTACACGAAACTTTTATTACTTATTTAAAGGTTGCTTTTTTTACAGCAATTTTTTTAGGAAGTCCTATATTTTTAGTTCAAATATGGAAATTTGTTGCTCCAGGTCTATATAAAAATGAAAAAAAAGCCTTACTACCTTATTTGATTGCTACACCAATATTATTTTTGTTAGGAGGAATGCTTATATATTATCTTGTTATGCCTTTGGCTATAAAATTTTTCTTATCATTTGAAACAGTAGGTCAATCAAATACATTGCCAATACAGCTTGAAGCGAAAGTTAATGAATATTTGTCATTAATTATGAGATTAATTTTTGCATTTGGTTTGAGTTTTCAATTACCAGTTTTACTAAATTTACTTGCAAGAATTGGAGTTATTGACTCAGAATATTTAAAAATAAGAAGAAAATATTTTATTGTTATTATCTTTGCAGCTGCAGCTATACTCACGCCACCTGATCCAATAACACAAATTGGTTTGGCAATACCTTTATTGATACTATATGAATTATCTA
>CACIKS010000039.1 GCA_902587295.1 uncultured Pelagibacteraceae bacterium
GCTAAAGTTTTGTTATTAAAAAACATAAGCCTAATTTGAACACATTCGTTAACACAATTCCAGCAAAGTAAGTTTACAAAAATACTTTTTTTTTAAATTTAAATGCTGATTTCTTAATGTTTTTGGTGCGGTCGGAGAGACTCGAACTCTCATGGGAATCCCACACGGCCCTCAACCGTGCCTGTCTACCAATTTCAGCACGACCGCTCAGGTATGCGACAATAAATGAATGACTTTTTATCTGCAAGTTGATAAATTATTGGTATGACTACACAAAACTTAAGCAATAAATCTTTAGATCAAATATATAAAAAAATTTCTTCTGTTGTTCCTGAAATTGAATGGAAATTTCATGCTCCATTAATTGATAAAATCAATAAATTAAAAAAAGAAAAAGATGCTGTTATATTGGCTCATAATTATCAAACTCCAGAAATATATCATGGTGTAGCAGATATATCTGCAGATTCTCTTGCTCTTGCATTAGAGGCTGCCAAAACAAAAGCTGGAATTATTGTTCTATGTGGTGTGCATTTTATGGCCGAAACAGCAAAATTAATGAATCCAAATAAAAAAGTTTTGATTCCAGATATGTATGCTGGTTGTTCTTTAGCCGAGTCAATAACAGGTGAGGACGTTAGAATGTTAAAAGAAAAATATCCAGGTATTCCTGTCGTATCATACGTCAATACATCTGCAGAGGTTAAGGCAGAGTCTGATGTATGCTGCACTTCTGCGAATGCGGTCAAGGTTGTTGAGTCTCTAGGTAGTGATAAGGTTATTTTTCTACCAGACCATTATTTGGCAAATTATGTTCAAAAAAATACAAAAGTGAAAATAATCTCTTGGCAGGGTACTTGTATGGTTCATGAAAAGTTTACAGGAAAGGAAATTGAAGATATCAAGAAAGAAAATCCAGGAATTGAAATTATAGCACATCCAGAATGTCCACCTGATGTTATTAGCGCTTCAGATTTTGCAGGATCAACTTCTAGTATGGTAAAATATGTAAAAAAAAATCAACCAAAAAAGGTTTTGTTAGTTACTGAGTGTACTATGAGTGACAACGTTCAAGTTGAAAATCCAAATGTACAATTTATTAAACCTTGCAACCTTTGCCCACATATGAAAAAGATTACGCTCAATAAAGTTTATAGCTGCCTAAAAAATGAGTCTAATGAAATTAAAATAAGTCACAATATAGCTGAAATGGCAAGAAAATCTGTATTAAGAATGGCTGAAATTGGTAGATAGTTTTGAGTGCAAAAAATAAATCAAAAATATATTAAAGCAATAGTTAATCACGCACTTCGAGAAGATTTAATGCCTTCAGGTGATATAACGTCTAAATTTATAAAAAATAAAAAAATTACTGCTAAAATAGTTGTAGGCGAAAGCTGCATTGTGGGAGGATTAGATTTTGCAAAAGAAGCTTTTAAAGCTGCGGATAAAAAAATTAACTTCAAGGCTAATACAAAAGATGGAAAAAAAATAAATAGAGGTAAAATTATTGCTATAATAAAAGGTAAGGCTACAAGTATTCTCAAAAGTGAAAGGGTTGCGCTTAATTTCCTGGGACTAGTATCGGGTGTAGCAACAAACACAAATAAATTTGTTAAAAGAGTAAAAGGTAAATCTTGTAAAATATGTTGCACGAGAAAAACATTGCCTAATTTAAGATTGATACAAAAATATGGAGTTAGGCTTGGAAAAGGAATTAATCATAGGTATAACCTCAGCGATGAAATTCTTATAAAAGATAATCATATTTCTGTTGATAAAAATATTCGTGATTTAGTTATAAAAGCAATAAAAAATAGAAAAGGAAAAAAAATAACAGTAGAAATAGACAATTTGGCCCAATTAAAAAAAATCTTAGGTTTAAAGTTTAATAGAGTATTATTAGATAATATGAGTCCTAAAAAATTACGAAAAGCAGTTAAAATTTCAAAAGGATTTTATGAAACAGAAGCATCGGGAGGAATAACGCTAAATAATGTAAGAAAAATCGCAAGTACTGGCGTCAAAAGAATTTCTATAGGTCATCTAACCCACAGCCCTTCAGCTATAAACTTTAGATTAGATTTTATCTCCTAAGCACTGCTTGAGCTGCTGCTAATCTTGCAATCGGAACCCTAAAAGGTGAACATGAAACATAGTCTAATCCGACTTTGCAACAAAAATCAATACTTTTAGGATCTCCACCGTGTTCACCACAAATTCCTAGTTTAAGTTTTTTGTTCTGTTTTTTTCCTCTTTGAGATGCAATTTTAACAAGCTCACCAACACCATCTGTGTCGATACTAACAAAAGGATCGTTTTCAAAAATTTTGTGATCTATATAATCGTTAAGAAACTTTCCTGAGTCATCACGGCTTATACCAAAGGTTGTTTGGGTTAAATCATTTGTTCCAAAGCTAAAAAAATCTGCATATTTTGATATCGGGGCCGCTCTTAATGCAGCTCTAGGCAGCTCTATCATTGTACCTACAAAGTAGTTAA